>CAYZGR010000006.1:2085-38788 GCA_964478125.1 uncultured Chitinophagaceae bacterium
GTACCAGCCCTCCCGTATATACGGGACTTTGTTGCTGGTTGGCATAGTTACAGGGCGCCCCGGATGGGGTAGAAATGAGCGCTACAACACGTGTACGGGCAGTGCTTATACAGCCGCCATCTTTAGTAGCTGCTTCCACATAATATAAAGCTTTGGCGGTCAATGCCGGTGTGGTAAAGCTTGTACCGCTGTGTAATGCGGTACCGCCTGTGGCTGCATCATACCAACGGTAATTCAGGTTTTGGGGATCGGCATCAGCTATGGAGAAGACCGCTTTCTGGCCTGAAATTATATAAACCGTATCCGAAATTAAGTCGGGCGCATCAGGGGCTGTTGTAACCGTTACATGTACCTCTGTTCGTGTACTGGCAGTTGTACAGTTTCCACTGGAGGCGGCTACATAATAGGTTTTAGAAGCCTGCAGTTCAGGAGTGGTAAAGATATCAGTTGTATCCAGTGCATTTCCACCCGTAGCGACATCGTACCATATATATTTTATTCCGGGTTGAGGATCTTTTACTTCCAATGCGGCTTTCCCGCCGTGGCAAATCACTACGTTATCACTGGCTACTTCAGGAGCTTCAGGTGCAGTTTCCGGTATGACGATCAATGGCAGCCGGTTGGGGTTGGCGCACCCGTCCCTGAGGGCTTCCACATAATAGATGGTGGTATCTGTAATTTCCGGAGTAGTGTAACTATTTTCGGTGGTTAATGGGGTACCTCCACTGGGGGCATCAAACCATTTGATATTCGTACCCGATGCGGGAGTTACGCTGAGTTGAGCGGTATTACCTGCACAAACTGCCACTGTATCTTTTCCGCCATCAATGGTGGGCAATGGGATCAATTGTTCCGCATTATAAAGGTTGAGCGTGGTTAAGGCGCTCAGAGTTCCGCCTATACTTACCAATACGCCATCATAATCTGCTGTTGCGGGGAGGATGGCTTCAAATTGCTCTCCGCTTAGTAAGGAGAGTCTGAGCAGGGAGTTGTTGAGGTAAACCGGATTACCGCTTGGCGTATTGCCCTGATAAGTTTCTATTCTTACATTCCCGAGTAGCTGTGCATCGGCCAGTCCGCCCGGTAAGCCGAGTATCAGCCTGATGCTGTCTCCGGCCTTTCCTTGGTGCTGGAACTTCACCAATTGTCCTATGTAGGATGAGCCTACGCCCACTCCCACATTCATTCGGATATTTGAGGCGGTATTCAGGTCGCCGTCTACCGCCTGATCCGGGTCGAGTACACCGCAGAGTACGCAGAGGTGTACCAGCCCTCCCGTATATACGGGACTTTGTTGCTGGTTGGCATAGTTACAGGGTATATTTGAAAGAACGGGGGTGGCGGCTACTACCACATGGGTACGCGGACTAACACAACCGCCCTCGCGCGAAGCTTCAACATAATAGCTGACATCTCCGGTTATTGTGGGGGTGGAAAAGGAAGTCCCCGTATGTATGGGCGTGCCTCCTGTAGATGTAGTATACCATTTATAAGTTAAGGAGTTATCGGCATTTATTACCTGAAAAGTAGTTGTTTGTCCGATCGTTACATGAGCGGTCTCCGGTAACACCTCCGGGGCTGTGGGGTTGGGTGCTACATTAATTGTCACTCCGGTTCGATTGGGGCTGACACAGTTGCCAAGTGCTGTTTCCGCATAATAAGTTATGGTATCTGTAGGGGTGACCTTAATCGTATCTTTTCCCGTATAAACAGGAGTTCCTCCGGTCGGCTGAGTGTACCAGTTAAAGCTGACCCCGGACTGCTTGGAAGAGGCAATAAGCTTCACTGATTCTCCCAGGCAAATGGTGGTATCCTTTGTAGGGTGCGTTATGGCCGGTTTGGTAGCTTCATCAATATTTACGACTACTTCTTTGCGGTCTGTAGCTGTTGTACAACCGTTCCGTAAAGCCTGAACGTAATATTTATAGGAGCCCAATGCCTGACCCGGAGAAACGGTGTAGCTGGTACCTATTCCAAGTTTTGTGCCTCCCGTAGCGGCATCCCACCAGGAATACGTAGTACCGTTTTCAGGATGGACCACTTTCAAAACGACCGTATTATCCGGACAAACATAAGCCGTATCTTTCTCTACGCCGTCAATATCAATTTGAGGAAGAGGCGCAACCATTTCTGCTTCGTATAAATTCAAATCGGAGAGTACACTGGCGACGCCACCCAGGCGAAGTTGTACCCGGTCAAATATTCCTGATGAAGCAAAACTGATTTCGACCTTATTACCCGAGCCACCCAGCAGGCGCAGATACAATAAGGAAGATCCGCCTCCTACATTGTCAACGCTTGCGGTGCCCTTAAAAGTCTCTACCTGAATAGCTTGTTTTAATACATCTAATTCTAGAAGTCCTCCCGGTTGGGATACAATCAGGCGCACAGAATCTCCGGGTGTGGAGGGACTGGAGAAAATAACGGTTTCCTGCGTATAAGCCGCTACCCCTACGTCGGCATGCAAGGCGGCATAGGTACTTTCATCCCCGTCAATAGCGTTAAAAGGGTTCGTTACATGACTACTGAAATTCAATAGATCTATCGCCGGCAGGTATTTACCCGCACCTTCTAACACATCCATTGGCGTTGAACTACATAAATCGTTTGCAGGTTTAGTGAAGTAGGCATGAAAAAGATGGGCGGTAACTCCAACTCCCAGTGTAGGCGCAACAGTAACCCTCACCCCATCGTAATCTACACCGGGTGTAAAGGTGATTTCAGCCTGATTATCCGTGCCTAAAAGTCCGATGAGGCTGGCGCTGTCCAGTTCAGTACCTACCGGGTTCCCCTTTAAAGTTGCCTGAACGGTTATCCCGCCCAATACGTTTAAGATACTTGATCCAAGACCTAATTTTACGGTGACCGGTGTATTTGCCGTAGGAACATCTGTTCCTGTAAAACGGAGATTTTCCCAGGCCTGTATAATATCCAGGGCCCCTATATTGGTCCTCAATGTTGAGTAGCTTTGTGGATTACCATCTATAGCATTTGAAGGGTCTTGTACTTCAGAAAGGGTAAGTACTAATACTTGTTGTTTGTTGCTATGCGTTTCGCTATTAGCGTATATCCGTTGGTATTGTTGTTGGGAAACTCCATTGAAGGCAATACCAAATGATAGTAAGAGAAATAGGCATGATTTCTGCAAAAGATTCTTTAAAAGGGATGTATTTCCAAAAGGATGCCGAAAGGTATAGGATTTTTTCATTGATAAAAGATTCTGAATGGTAAACAGTCAAATACAGCTATATATTAATAAGGTGTATTTATTTCGTTTATAACTTAGATGAATGAACTATCGGAAACTTAACCCCTACTAGTACATTCCTCTTCTTACCCGATCAGCAAACAAAAGTAAAACAGTACTTTTAGTTAAAGTCGTTCAGTATATTCATTATGAGAACGAAATTCCCGCTTTGTTCATCTTATTCTTTTATGCCTGTCCCGTGTTGTGTTCTTTAATTGAATGAAATAAATAACAAAAAGAATAAACAATATTTTAATATTGCCTTTATGATTTTAGAGCTCTAAGATCTCCCGGGAATTGCCGAAAACCCAAAAAAGAGTAGGTGTTATCTTAAATCATTAATTGTTATGAATTCTATTTTTGATGTGCTCAATAATATATTGGGGGCCGTTACAGACTTACTGGGATCCTTATTGGAAGGATTATCATATGAATTTTCCTAACCCTATAAGAAAGTTATAGCGCCTAGAATGAATGGAACCTCATTCAATACCCCGGGGAAAACAACCGGGGCTTCTTTTACCTATTATTAATTAAATGCTGTATTTCAAAAGTGAATAAGCTCAAATTATTGAGTTCTTTCAAGAAGAACCTTTTTGATCCTAAAAATGTTAACCCCATAAAAAAGAGAAATGAACCATTTATATTTAACCAGGATAGTCAACGCTCTTTTGCACAGTTATCAGTGATGTTATCTGCCATCGCCCATTGTGATGATCCTCAGTTTTATATTAATAATCGTTTGCCCGGCTGGAAAATAGTATGGGACGGAACTCCTACTAGGGAAGGCAATTATGCATTCATTGTTATGGATCCGACGGAGAAGTATTACCTCCTGGCCATAAAAGGGCCTTCCATTCCTTCGGAAATCTTCATGGGTTGGGAGCCCTTTGTTAATTGGATATTGGGAGACTTTAATGTACTTACGCAGGAAAAATGGCCGTATACAGCTTCTTCTGATATTTTAGTCAGTAGTGGCGCTTTTTTAGGATTTCATGATCTGTTAAAAATGCGGGACTCAGATTCGGGGCAATTTATTTTTGATTATCTGAAGGAACATGTTGTAATACCCGGCAAAAAAATAGTTGTTACCGGCCACGGCCTCGGCGGAACGATTGCTACTGCCTTTGCTTCATACCTGAGTACCGCTTTGACCGGCAAAAAGTATGCGGAAGATAATATATACTTGTTTACGTTTGGAGCTCCTGCCGCAGGGAATTCGCACTTTGTAAAGGACCTTGATTATAAAGCCCTCAATGCATGGTATTATGAAAACAATAAAGATATTATGCCAAGATTCCCCTCTTTCCTTTCCATGCTGGTAGTGACTTTTTTATTCTTTCCTGCACCGGATGCGTCAAAGATCCCGGTGAATTACATGGGGAGTACTACTAATTTGCGGGAAGCATTTTTAATGATCACCGGTATGTTTTATAAGTTAGGCTATCAACAACCGGGTAGTCGTTATGAAGTATTCTCAAATAAATTGTATAAAAAATATAAAAAAAATACACTTGAACATTGGCTCCATCAGGCAGCCAGACAACATGATATAGTGAACTATGCGAATTATTTAAAAATTGAACTGGACGACGAGATCATTGAACAGAATAGTATCCTGCCGGATTCTCATGGTAAGAAGTCCATTCTACAAAAATTAACCAAGTAACCCCTTTTTAAGGGATAATGGCAACAGATACGGATGTTCTATAGTAGTTGATGAAGGATCTGGTTTATCGTATCAATGATTGAAGCTATTCTGCTTGTTTGGATGGGAAAAGTAAAAGGTAAGGGAATCGTTGAGAAGGGTAGGAACCCACTTGATTATGAAAGTATACAAACATTATTTCTGGAATGATTTAGCGACCGCTTCAATAATGAAAACCAGGCTTGCGGTCATATCGTGAGTCTTAATGACTTTTTGATTAGGGATCAGGGCATGTAAAATTATATCCTTCCTTCAAGATCCGGATGGCTTCCTCCATTTCTCCTTCATTTAGGTGCCCGAACCCCAATCGCAGAGCCGTGAGGGTTTGATTTTGATACAGACAAATGCGTGGAAGAAATAGCCCTTTTTGGCGGCAGTGATCCGCTAATCCTTTAAGTGGAAGCGGCTTGTTGAACCGAAACCAAAAAGCCAATCCCCCTTTGGGGAAAGAGAATCTTAAATGGTCTGAAAAGTGATGTGTTATTAATTGAGCAAAATGGTCTCTTCTTGATTGATAAACTTTGATCGCTTTTCGCCTGTATCTATGGATGTCTCCTTCATGAATCATCTCTCCCAGGGCTTGTTCTTTTACCAGATCCATACTTCCGAAAATATTTAAATATTTACGTGCTTCCTCAATGAAATCTTTAGGGGCAATCATAAAATTTGTCCGGAAGCCGGGTGTTAAAAAGGTTCCGAAGGCTCCCAGATAAATGATATTTCCGTGATGCGCCCTTTTGGCGATCGGGACGGTTGTTGATTTTTCAAAAGTCAATTCGGAATTTGTATCATCTTCAATGATGATAAAATCATATTCTTCAGATAACATCATCAGTGCTGTTTTGCGCTCTACTGAGAGACTTATGGTGGTAGGGTACTGATGTCGTGGTTGGACATATACACATTTGATATCTCCTTTTTTAAAATGGGCCCGGATGTAATCAATATCTATCCCTTCCTCATCCATGGGAATGGTTTTAAGTATGGCTCCCGCCTGGCGAAAGACCATATTGGAAAAGGGGTAGCTTAATGCGCCGACCAGGATGAGGTCTCCAGTTTGAACAAATAACTGGGTGAAGATGTAAAGTAATGTTTCTTTGCCGGGCGTATACATCAAATGATCTTTTGAGATATGGAAACCTTGTGTCAGGTTGATGTAGTAACTCAGTTGTTCGTTAAAAAAGGAATTTCCCATCACAGAAAAATCAGGAAGCCGCTTGATCGTATTTTTTCGTTTTAAGGCGGCGGAATAAAACCGGGCCAGTTCATTGTTCTTTATGATCCTGTAATCAGGTTGGCCATCGGTAAAGCGATAAGTACCCTTATTTTTCTGATAGGGTGCATCCAGAATAAAGCTTTTCCGGAAAGTAAATCCTGCATGTTCAGGATAGGGATGTGAAAAGACAGGGATATCACTTTTTTCTGTTTTCTGTTCTGTTTTATTTATAAAAGTGCCGACGTTGGGCCTGGTTTCTATCCACCCCTGTGCCTGTAGTTCCTCCAGAGCGGCCATTACCGTCTTCCTGTGTACCTTCAATTCTTTACTCAATACCCGGCTTCCCGGGATCTTATTGCCCTCTTCCAGCAACCTCCGCTGTATGGCATTGATGAACTGATATACGATTTGTAGATACACCGGATCAGACTTCCGGCGATCTATTTTGATGAATTGGGAGAAAGCAATATAATCCGGACTACTCATTTTATTTAAACTGGACTACCAAAGGTAAGAATTTATATTCCAAATTTGCGACCTGATAAAAAGATAAGAATGATTATGATGAAAAAAGCAGTTGTTTTCTTTGTATGCATTTTAATAACGGGGAAAGCCTTTTCTCAGAGTTTGGGAGGAAACCAAAAATTACAGGAAGTCGTTATCAAAGAAAACCGTCTTCATATTCCTTTTAGCGAATCCACCAGAGATATACAGATTATTACACAAAAGGAAATTGAAGAAATGCCGGTGCATTCGGTGAATGAGTTATTGGCTTATGTAGGCGGCGTGGATATCCGGCAGCGCGGCCCTTTTGGGGCACAGGCGGATGTAAGTATGGATGGCGGTTCGTTTGAGGAAACACTTGTTTTATTAAACGGCATTAAACTGATTGATGATCAAACGGCGCATAATATGATGAATATCCCCGTTCCACTTGATGCCATCGATCATATTGAAATTTTGAGAGGTGCGGCTGCAAGGGTATATGGCACTAATGCACTAACGGGAGCGATCAATATTGTGACGAAAAAGAGCACCAAATCTTTTCTGACTGCGCATCTTTATGGCGGTTCTTCTTTTAAGCATAAGGATGAAGGAGATGGGGATGGGATTTATGGCGGCGGGGGGATCCGTCTGACGGGGAATTACGGTAATGACAAGCAAAGCCAATTGTTGGCCGTCAGTCAAAATGTATACAATGGACAACGTTATAACACCGCACAAAATAATACCCGCTTATTTTATAACGGGAACTATCATTTTGATGTAAATAATTCGGTTCAGGCATTGGCCGGCTATGTGAATAACCGTTTTGGCGCCAATGGCTTTTATGCGGCTCCGGGAGATAAGAATGCGGAAGAAATGGTACAAACTGCTCTCTTTAGCCTTTCTTCCAGGCACCGGTTTGGACGATTTACACTTTTTCCACGAATGAGCGACCGTTACAATAAAGATGATTATCGTTATTTTAAACATGATCTGAATCATGCGCGTTCGGTCCATTATTCTAATGCTCTCATGCTGGAAATGAATGGGAGTTTGTCGACAGGGATTGGGGATTTCGGATTGGGGTGGGAATCGCGCATTGAAAGGATCAATAGCTCCAATATGGGGAAGCACCATCGCGATAACCACGGCGCGTATGCAGAGTATAAAGGCGCTTTTTTCGGAAAGATTAGGGTCAATGCGGGTCTGTATGCAAATTATAATTCCGATTTTGGATGGCAGGCCTATCCGGGAATTGATCTGGCCTATTTTGTCAACAAACATTGGAAGATTTCAGCTAATATAGGTTCCGGTCAGCGCATTCCCTCTTTCACCGATTTGTATCTGAACCAGCCTCCGGGAAATGTAGGGAATCCGGATATTCAACCTGAAAATGCCTGGGAATACGAAGCGGATATCCGTTACACTTCAAAGAAAATAACGGCGGAGAGCGGTTATTTTTACCGGGCTATTTCAGATTTTATTGATTGGGTAAGGGCGGACGAAACGCAACCGTATACTCCCCAAAATTTTGGAAATAACCGCATTCACGGCATCTACCTGCGCCTCCATCAGGATTTTTCGCTTGGGGAGGGGCAACATCTGGGTTATCAATTGAGCTATAACTATCTGCAACCACGATATCTTTCTAATGAATACGAACAGTCAAAATATGTGCTTGAATCCCTGAAACATCAATTGATTGCCGGCTTAAATTACGGGTATAAGGCATTTTCCATCCAGCTCGAAAACCGGTTTATCAAGCGGGAATTAAATAAAGCTTATGATGTGTTGGATGCCCGCCTGAATTATAAGATCCGCCACTTCCTGATCTATGTGGACATTTCCAATATCCTTGATGCGCAATACAAAGAAATTGCCGCCATCCCCATGCCTCCCCGATGGTTTAGTCTGGGGATGAAGTTCCAATGGAAGGATAATAAGTAACCGATCTTGAGGACTCCCATATTTCCGGAACTTAAAATTATAAAACCGGACTGACTATTCTTCAGGTTACAGGTATTTTATGCTTCAGGCTCCGATTTATCCTTTTTTTGGTTTTCTTTTCTTTCTTTTCCCCCACCAGATATAGAATCCGGTGATGGGCAGACTGGTTGCTATCAGCCCTGCGATAAAAGTGATGATCTTTCCCCATATGCCCATCCAGGTGCCCATGTGTAACATCCACCATGCATTCTCAATTTTCTCATGTATTAAGACCCTTCCGGGTATGGGCATCTCTTTCCCGGTGTATTTATTAACAAAAAAGGTCTGTCCAACGTAATTCTTTAGCCCTACCCATGAGGCTGCATGTAAAACATAATATCCCTGCTTATCTAAAAAATAAGTGATAACCTGCACGGCCCTGACTTTTGGGTTTTGTTTATAATAGCGTGTGATAACCGGATCCATTGGCGCCATATTCCTGGAGGAATCGTCCGGCGGTAATTTTTTTTCCCAAGAGGGAGGGGCCTTTCCGCCTAACATATGGCTTGCGGCTTTTTGTAGGGGAGGAAATGCAATGATCAACCCTGTAACTGCTAAAACAAAGATGACCGTTAATGCATAAAAGCCCAGCACATTGTGTAGGTCATAATTAAGCCGTTTCCGCCTGGCCTTCCACCGAATTTTAAAACTTCTCTTTATGTTATGCTTGTTCCATCTTTTCGGCCACCATAATACCATACCGGTGATCAGGCTGATCACAAAAATAAGCGTGGCCATATCAACGATCCATTGTCCGGGTTTGCCCAGTAAAAGAGAATTATGCAGGTGGGCCGTGATAAAGAAAAAGTAAATTGTCCGGTCCTCTTTCAAGATTTTTCCCGTATAGGGATCCATATAAACATAGCTCAATCCTGTTTTTTCATCATAAGAATTAAATTTTACTGTACGGCGGGGATCTTTATAAGTAACGAAATAGGAGGGTGCATGACGATCCGGATAATCTTTTTTGAACTTTTCCAGGAGTATTTCCATGGGAATACGCCGGCGCTTCACTTCCGGCACATATAGCGCCTCGCCGGCGGCATAGTCAATGATCTCGTCGCCAAATACCACTACGGCGCCGGTAAGACATACAAAGATCAGGATGATCGCAGAAACCAGTCCGGGCCATAAATGTAACCAGGCGATCCATCTCGTTAACACGGATTTACTTTTTTGGGGCGATGCTCTCATAAGGGATCCTGTTCTTAAATTAAAACCGTACCGTTATGTTGACTGAAAAATTCCTGGTTTCCTGCGGACGTGCCCAATAAGCGCTGGCCCAGTATTTTTCATTCCCGATATTATTTAATTTAAAACCGATCCGGTATCGCGGGCGGTCATAAAAGAAAGTGGCATTTAATACCGTGTATGCCGGAACTATGAATGTATTGGCATCATCCAGATAAGAGTCGCCAACATAATTTCCGCCCAAACCTATACCTAAACCTTCAACCCGGCCTGACATGATGCGATAGCTTGTCCAGAAGTTCGCCGAGTGCAGGGGGGTAGAATAGGGACGATGCCCCTCTACCGCTTTAGATGCTTTGGTATATCTACTGTCATTATATCCATAGCCTGCCATGAGGTTCCATCCTTTTAAGGGATTGGCAATCAGCTCTACTTCCAGTCCTTTGCTGGATCTTGTGCCGTCCTGTATTGAATTGAACCCGCCGATGTTATCGTTATCAGGTATGCTACGAACGATATTTCTTACCGTGATATCATAATAGCTTATTGTGGCGCTCAGTTTATGAGAAAACAGGTCGGCCTTTATACCGCCTTCCAGTTGTTTAGCGTGTTCAGGTTTGAAGGTCTTTATGTTTTCCGGGTTTGTATTATCGGGTGCGACATTTTTAAAACCATCCATATAATTGGCAAATAAAGAAAGTTTCTTTCTGACCAGTTGGTATACGAGGCCGAACTTCGGCGACCATGCCGTCTGGGTAAAACCTTCCAACTTATTATTGAAATGATCTAAACGGATGCTGGCCATGATATCAAGCCGATCTGTAATGTTAATAACATCGGAGATATAGGCGCTGAAGGTTCCGGTATTTCGTTTGTATTTGGCAAATGGTTGGGTATGCGCCAGGGTTTCCTGGTATTTTTCATGGTTGAAATCTTTATCGGGGCTTTGATTACTTACGGTATCCATTATGAAGCGTGTTCTCCTGTCATTGGTAATAAGAGAAGTATAATCCAACCCTACCAGCAATCTGTTTTGTATTTTGCCTAAGGAAAAATGCCCTGTGAGATTTTGTTGTATCTGGGAAGTATGAAAATTGCCGGTGATGTGCATGGGCATCCGGCGGACTGCACTGTTGTCAATGAAGGTAAGAAATAAATAATTAGCCAGGTTGTCAGTATTGCCGTAAGAGTAATTAGTTTGGGAAACCCAGTTTGGGAATAATTTGTAGGTGGCTCTCGCAAACAGATTAGTTACCCGGGCCCGGCTTTGCAGTTCATCGCTGCTGTATGAATGCTTGAAAGCATACGAGAGCTTGTCGAAGCTTTTAACCATGACCCCGGGACTAATTCCAAAATACGTACTGGGCCGTTCCGTATGGAAAAGCTCTGCTTCCAGATCTAAAGTGAGCCTGTCGTTTATTTTATAGAGCAGGTTGGGAGAGATAGCCCAGTTTCGCTGATGGCCATAATCCTGAAAACTTTCCTGTATGTGGTGGGCCACATTCACCCGAAATAAAACCGTCTTTTCCGTATTAAGCGGAGTGTTAATATCGGCGGTTAACCTGGATAAGCCAAAACTCCCGGCCGTATATCCTACTTCTCCCCTGAAATAAGAGAGCGGTTGCTTGGTGACCCGGTTGATAAGGCCTCCGTAGGAAATAAGCGTAGAACCGAATAAGGTGGCCGAAGGGCCTTTAATCACTTCTATCCGTTCCAGATTTACCGGATCGGATAGCGTAATGTAGTTGGTCGCCATCCCATTGCGGATGGCGATATCCGTGCTAAAACCTCTCAGATTAGCGGTAAGCCCGACTCCGCCTGATCCTACGCCTTCCACTATATTGTTAACGCCGGGGGTATTTTGTAAAGCGCCCTGAATATCTGTTATCATCTGTTCTTTCATCAGGGTATCTGAAATAACGGAATAAACCTGCGGATTTTCCAGATAACCCAACGGCATACGTGCCACATACGTACTCGCCTTGTCTGCCAATATATTGCGTGTATACTTTACCGTTATACTGTTTAATTCTTTAATACTACCGTCGACTACAAAGTTTACTTCCAGCGATTCTCCGGGCCGGATCGTAATATTTTTCTTCTGAATATTCAATCCTACAGCGGAAACCTTCACGACTTCATGCCCCGGTTGGATATGATAGATAACATAACTTCCGTCTTCCTTGCTGACGGCTCCCCGCTTGGAGTGCTCAATATGGATGTTAACGTTTGGAACAGGACGCCCGTTACGAGTGGTTATACTTCCTTTGATGGTTCCTGTTTGGGCATAGGTCATACCGGCGATGCTGCATAGCGTCAGCATAAGTAAGGCTACTTTCATTTTGGTTATCTATTTGATTAATATGTTATATTCCTCCGGATGATCACCGGATGATGCTGAACAGGAGCAAATCATCAGCGGCGCAAAGATTTAGAAAGTTTGATTTTTACGGTATTCAGATCAGGAATAAGATTTACGGAAAGGGAAATTTAGAGGTAAGAGTGCACGAACCACACAAAAATCAATCCATAGTTTACTAAAGGTTATCAGATGGTTATTTATCCTATTGACTGTTACACGCTCTTAAGAAAATAAAATTATAGTTTCTGTTTATTCATATGAGAGAGAAGTGTGGAATAAAATACCCAAAATGAGGTAAATCTTATACAGCCAGAGAAGGATCGTTATTCGATCCTTTTCTACATATCAAATAAACTAGTGAAAGAACGTAATAGAAAATCATTAAATTTTTATTAATAATTATTTTTTATAGTTAGTTTTAAAGAATAATTCTCTAAATTCGTCCGTACTACTGGGCCAAAATAAAGATAAGGCCGGTAATTTTTTAATAGGACAGTGCTTATTAAATAAACATATTTTATAAAATTCAGGAAAGGAGGTTGTATACAATGAAGAAAAGTGTCTTAATTATTGACGATGATGTTGATATTTGCACATTATTACAAAGATACTTGACCAAGAAGGGTTTTAAGACAGACATCTCCTTTTCAGCTAAAAATGCATTCAATAAACTAGGAGGAAATAAATATGATATCGTTTTCTGCGATTTTAGATTAGGTGATAAAGATGGGTTTGATGTCCTTACAGAGATAAAGATGAATCATTCTCATACGGAAGTTATCATTATTACCGGATATTCAGATGTTAAAACGGCTGTAAGTCTTATTAAATCGGGGGCCTTTGATTATATAACGAAACCCCTGGTCCCGGAAGAGCTTATCAAAACCATCAATAGAGCTTTAAATAATCAAAAACAAAATGAAGATCAACCTTCTTTAAATAAAACGGCCTCAAAGAAGCCTGCTTCTCAGGTGTTGAGCAAAAAAGTTTTTGAAGGGAGTTCCCCGGAAATAAAGAGATTGTATCACCAGGTATCTATCGTAGCTCCTACTGATTACAGTATAATTCTCCATGGTGAAAGTGGAAGCGGAAAGGAGGTTATAGCCAAAACCATACATCAGACAAGTAGTAGAAGTTCCGGTCCTTTTGTAGCTTTGGACTGTGGCACACTCTCCAAAGAATTGGCTAATAGCGAGCTGTTTGGCCATATGAAAGGCGCATTCACCGGAGCCATCACTGATAAAAAAGGTCATTTTGAAATGGCGAACGGGGGCACCTTATTTTTAGATGAAGTGGCTAATCTTTCTTATGACATTCAGGCGGCGCTTCTGCGGGTTATACAGGAAAGAAAGATGAAGCGTATTGGGGGCACTAAAGAGATGACGCTTGATGTCCGCATTATCGTTGCTTCTCATGAGGATCTTCGCAAGGCTTATCAAGAAAAGCTCTTTCGGGAGGATTTATATCACCGGCTTAATGAATTTTCTATAGAAATACCTCCATTAAGAAGAAGAAGAGAAGACATCCCGGGATTTGCCCATTTCTTTCTGCATCTTACGAATGAAGAAACAGGAAAACAAATAGAAGGTTTTGAAGATGACGTGATGGAAAGATTTATAGAATATGACTGGCCCGGAAATATACGCGAACTCAGGAACACGATCCGGAAAGCTATCCTGTTAACCTCTTCCGGAAAGGTTACAAAGAAAGTTCTGTCTTCCGGATTACTTCATATCCCCTTATCCTCCGTGCAACCGCCGGGTACTGAAATCGAACCTGTGGAAGACCCTCCTAAGGATCTGAAAAGAGTGAGTTTAGAGGTGGAATATCAGGCCATTGTTGAAGTGCTTAAGTCTGTAAATTTTAATAAATCGAAAGCGGCCAAGATCCTAAAAATTGATCGAAAAACGTTATATAATAAGATAAAAGAACATGGCGCATAATGAGCCGGGAAGATCCGGCTAAAGCCTCATCATTACGTTTTTTATATAAAGAATACTTTAAACTTAAAACCACCGTAGATTCGCCAGAAAACCGAAAGAAAGGGAATCAATAAAGAGGTAACGGCTATTTCAAACAGGTGCCGGGGTTTAAGAGAATTCCCGTTTAACCGTTTTAAAATAAACCGGCCGATTATCGCTATCCAGCAGACCAGTGAAATAACAGCCACCCAGTAAGATCTGAGAAAAAGGATATTCAGAAAAAAGAATAAAACAAATAGGATCGCGGCATAATAGTGCCAGGGGGGAGCGGATTGTATTTTTTCTTTGTATAACCGTGGATGTTTTTTATAAAGGAGCGCATTAAACATGCTCTTGCGCTGCTCTTTCAGACTAACTCCCCAATTAGCCGGATGAGCGGGATGAATGACCCATGCCGCATCCACGTAGAGTATGCTCATATTTTTCTGTAAGAAATTGAACTCCAGATCACTGTCTTCTCTCCAGGCGGTAGAAAATCGCTCATCAAATCCATTTACTGCTTCAAGCGCGGTCCGGGTGCAACAACAGTTTGCAGTCACAAAATCGGCGGTTCCCAATTGGGATATATTCCGCTCATAATCTGTTGGACAGGGCGGAAGCGGAACCGTTACTCTACCGGTAAAAACTTTTTCATCTTCCAAAATATAGGTGATCCAATAAGCGCTTATCCAATAAATTCCCGGCATGCAATCATCATCCGTAAAGGCAATTAATTGCCCCAAAGCCATGCGCCATCCTTTATTCCGGGCTGCGGCCGGACCCTGCTTATTTGGCAGGAAGCTAAACTTTATCAGCGGAAAGCGATCCCTTTGTTGAAATCTTTGTATTACTTTTTCGGTAATGGCATCCGGACCATCGCTAATCACTATAATTTCATAGTCTTGTTTTGGAAACTTTTGAAGGACCAGCCTGTTTAAACATTTAGAGAGGAGCGCGGGTCGCTTATAGGTAGGTATGACTATAGAGACTTTCATTTCTTTATTAAAAAGGGGTTCATAAATAGCTTGCTGAAAGGACCGATCCTTCATAGGGATCAAAGGTTCTTAATGGTTTATAACAAAGGAAATTCCGTTTTTATCAACATTATTTTCTGATCTTCCCAAGAACAAGACGCCCTAAGCATATAGGACTGTTCCCTCCGCACTATCCGGCCTGATATATTATTCTGATACATCATTGTTAAACCGGAAATAAGGTCCTTTTAAATAAGAGCCGGTAAACTTTACCCTCCGGGATTGTAGATTATTTTCTACAATTTCCCGGATATAGATATCGTATCATGTAATATGAAGCAGCTTATTCCAGGGAAATGCCCGAAAAGATGATATAAACTGAATACTTAATAAATTGGCATCATTTTTTTCCTCTATTTTGTAGATATAACATGATTATTTAACCCTTATTATATTTTTATGGCACGTAAGAACACGGATTTAGACCACTCCATGCTGATGGAATTCTTTGTAGATGAACTTCGGGATATTTATTGGGCTGAAGAGCACCTTGTAAAAGCATTGCAAAAAATGGAGAAAAAGGCGACTACTAAAGAGTTGGTTGATGCCTTCGCCTCTCACTGTGAGGAAACGAAAGGACATATAAAGAGATTAGAGCAGGTCTTTGATATGCTGGATGAAAAGCCAAAGGCAAAAAAGTGTGAAGCCATGAAAGGCATTATTGAAGAGGCTGAAACCATCATCTCGGATACCCAATCAGATACCATGACCCGTGATGTCGGACTCATCTTTGCAGGACAAAAGGCGGAGCACTATGAAATTGCTTCATATGGCGGGCTTATTACCCTTGCTCATACCCTTGATCTGATAGATGTTGCCAATGTATTAAAAGAAACGATCCGAGAAGAAAAAGAGGCAGATAAAAAATTAACCTCCATAGCTGAAAGCAGGGTAAACCTGTCTGCCACTACGGAATAAAGATTGAGCTATCGATCCGGGCAAGGAAATGAAATTAACAGAACATAATCAATGTATTCAATAGATTCAATGGCTTTGACACCTCCCCATAAGAAAATCATCTCGCTGTGTTGGAGCCATTGTTTATTCATGCGGATAGGTAATACCGGCTTTTTTTCTGATCATATCAAGCGCTTTCATTAATATCAGGCTGTTTTCATGAGAATGGATATTGCTTTCTATCCGTCCTTTTAAAAGGCATTGATTCACCTCTTTTACTTCAAATTGAAATCCTCTTCCCTCCCAGGTACAGGGGTAGTTCTGCGTATCCCCCTTAAATAGCGAGACGGTAATAGCCGCGGGTTTTTCGTTCCAGGGGGTTAGAATGGTAATTACGCCTTTTTTACCATAGATTAAGGCCTGTTTATCCAACGCTTCAATAATAGAGGATTTTAATAAAGAATTTACATCTTCCGGAAACTCAAAAAGGATAGTGCAGTTTTGATCAATACGATCTTTGCTCAATTTTGCTGAGGCTTTAATATATTGTGGATATCCCAAAACAAGAAGCGACAAATAGACCGGGTAAATTCCCAGATCAAGTAAGGAGCCCCCTCCCAGATCCGGATTATAAAAACGGTTGCTGTAATCGATAGGAGCGACATAACTCATATTTGCCACTATGCCCTGTACCTTACCAATTATATTTTGTTGAAGCAGCTTAAGGACGGTCTTTATGCTGGGGAGGAAGCGAATCCACATTCCTTCCAGGAAGAAGGTGTGATATTGCCGGGCCGTTTTCACGATCTCTTTTGCCTGTTCCAAATTAAGAGCCATGGGTTTCTCACACAAAACCGGTACTTTTTTTCGAAGGCACGCCAGGCTTTCATGATAATGTTCAGAATGAGGAGAAGCGATATAAACCGCATCGGGCCGTACGGTCTCCAGCATTTCCGATATATTATCAAAGTAATAACGAATGTGATGGTTTAAAGCAAATGTTTCGGCCTCCACTAGTTTATTGGACATAACCGCAACTGCCGTGTTCTTATGTTCTTTAACAAGTCTTAAGTCCGAAATGAAATCTGTGGCTATATTGCCGGGGCCGATAATAGCCCAATTAAAGTTCTTCAGGTACTCCATAAAAATCTATAAAGCCTATGCAATTAAACTGGCTGACAGGGATTACATAGTGGTCATTTTGATGTATAGAAAAATACAAAATCCATACCTCCTTTTCCGGTATTATGGGCAATTAAACGACAGAATCAAAAGACCGGGATCATATTCATAAAGATCATTGGGGAATCATTGCGGCCGTTTTTTTTCGAGTGTGTATTTATCTCAAAACGTAACTATATTCCTTTAACCTGGCATAATATTTTCTATATGATCTTTAAAGGGTTACTCTTGAGGTGGCGCTTTAAAATGCACCTGAGAACAAACTCACATAACCTGATCTGGATAATACCAGCGTAGGGATTGAGAACCTCTTAGGGACCCTGGTTTTTCAGGGTCCCTATGTTTTATTGCAAATATGGAATGGGAAAAATCATAGGATAGCGACGTAATAATAAATCTGAACTTGTAATATCATCTAATCTTTTAAATTTACAATCATGCCTGAAAAAATCTCTGAAGGTAAAATAGCAAAAGCCATTGAACAAAAGACAGCCAAGCTGCCGTCAGACATGTTCCTTTGGTCCTCATTGGCCTGTATGGGGGTATCCTTGGCATTAAAATGCATGAAAAGAAAGCATGCCGCTTTATTTGTCGGACAGTGGGCGACCCCATTTTTATTGCTCGGAATATATAATAAGATCGTTAAGACCGGTCATTCGGAATAAAAAGATTCTTATCCATTCAGCTAAATGGCATTCCCCGCCGGGGAGCTGAGAACCTATTCCTCCTCTTCTCCTTTATTCTTGAATGTGCCCGGTCTGTAGCCGGGTTCTCCTCCTTTTTGCGGCTTTCTTATGGGATTATTATACCGGGAAGGAAGTTTCAGGCCATAGTCGCATTTGGCTTTTTCGTACTGGTGAATGGCATCAATCAGAGAGGTAAAAAATTCTCTGTCGCCTACCGCAATATGGTTGTGGATCTTATAATTTGTATGGATCCGGAATATTCTGATTTGGTGTCCAAACTTTCGTACCACATCCGGATCGACAGGGCGCACATCATATTCTGTTTTTTTGTTATGTTCTGATTTAAGCACACCCGCCTTCTTTGAATTATTTTTATAATAGAAAAATATGGTGAATGTTCTCATCGTCATTTTGCTCACATTGATTAAGTTCTTAATTCATTCGCCGGATCTAAAATGGGACTAATTTCATTAAACCTGCTCAATTCTCCATCAATCCTCTTTTCCTGATATGCGAAAACGAGTTTTTCTTTATCAAATTTGCGGAAGAAAGCCTCCCATTCTATATCTTCAAGGCCTCTTTCCGCACTCCCGGTAAAATGTATTCGTAATATACCCGTACTTCCCTTTTCTCCAACACCTTTAATACACGCGGGCCTGCCCTTTCTCTCTTCCACCCATTTCCTTATTTTCGTATGGTCGGTGGTTGTTCTTGTATTGTATGACATCATGAGCTATTTAGTAATTATCTATAATTCCTTTAAAATATATCAAAATATAGTGCCAGGAAGGGAAAAGTTTTATCTTCTATTCTCTATATTTCCTTTTGGATAAAGAAGGGTTGTTATCTGTCTCTTTATTTTTAGGGGAAATTTGTAGAAAAATATCCACAAATGCCGGCGAGCAGAAAGTTGGAAAGATATTTATATTTCGGCCTCTGATTCCATAGTTTCTAATTTTTTAAGGGTTTGTTCTATGTCTGAAGATATCTGATGACGATTATAGAGAGCGGCCGGTAATCTGTAAAGTACACTTAACAGGGCCTGCCGGCTTGTTTTTCGTGAGAAGCCTTTTTTGAACATTTTAAACGTGTCCCGAAAACAAATCCTGAGCGGCCTTCTCAACCACACAAATAACAGGTCGTTTCTTTGTTCGAGGGTATGATTGAGCTGCGGGCCGTCCCGCTTTGAAGAGGGGTAATGATATGCTAACACGTTCTTTACGTAACAAATGGGCCGTCCTCTGGATGCCAGATCTACAGCCAGCAGTCTTTCTTCTCCACGAAAATGCAACAGCCTGCTAAATCCCCCTACCCGGAGAAAGACTTCCGTACGAATGATGCATCCACAAGCTAAAAAGCCAAGAACCGGAGGTCCCGGCAGTTCCTTTCCATGGGGAATCGGACTGGTCGCTAATAAGCGGTTTAGCGGATCGTCTTTTTTCTCATATCCAATTAACACGCGTCCAGCAATACCTCCGGGTTGAGGATGGGTGTCCAAAATCTTTTCTGCGTATTTAAAGGATGCCGGGTCCCAACAGGAGTCATCATCATTGAACGCAACATAAGGCGTGTTTGCCGCCTTTACCCCGTAATTACGGGCTACCGCTCCTAAATTTTGATCCAGCCGGATGAAGGAAAGATGCGGATTGTGGCCCTGCCATTTCCTTATCACCGTACAAGTATGGTCGGTAGAAGAATTATCAATCACAATGATCGGGTTTTCCGGATAGAGGACCCATAATTTACTAAGGGTATTCTTCAATTCTTTTGACCGGTTTCTTGTTGCTATTACAATTGTGATTTTGCTGTTGACAGCCATGAGGTGGATTTAAGGGCATATAAGATGAGGCTATTTAGCTTTCTCAGATAGAATTTGGTCGAAAAATGTTCAATTTTTTTCTAATGAGCAGATTGCCGTTTCTTGAACCAGTAATTTATAATGGTTTGAATAGAAAATTCAACGGGTCGTATGTTTATTTTATCGGTTTGAAGTTTAGTTTTAGGCAGGAATTTTAGATTTCCTTTGAAGCGATCGGATCGCGGACTAATGGCACTCACAAAAATACCGGAATGTTTCAATTCCTCATGGAGCCCTCTGGAAAAATGGGATACAAATGCACTGGATGCGGAATATACAATTTGATCTCCGTTTACGAAGGCCGATCCCGCTATGGAAGTTACATTAAGTACGCATGCTGGTTTATTGGTCTTAAGGACCGGTATTAATTGATGCGTGAGAAGTGCTGCTGCTCTTATATTTAACAGGATGGCCTTATTGATCCATTTCAGGCTTGCTTCTTCGAATGCTGCCATTCTATCTATTCCTGCATTATTAATGAGCATATTGACCGGGTAATTTTCTTTTACCCATTTGGCCAGTTGCAGGACATGGACTTTTTCAGCCAGGTCTCCTTTCCATGTCCGGGTTTCAATGGAATAATCCGATCTTAATTGATGGCAATACATTTCAATCTTTTCCCCTGGCAGGGCTGATAGAATTAAGTTGACGCCCCGTTGGGCAAGTTCTTTTGCAAAGAATTTCCCTAAGTCGTTACCTGCACCGGTGATCAACGCATATTCCTGTTTCACTTAATCCCTTTTTATTCTTCCGGTGTTATTCCTTAAAAGCGTTTCCGATTTTTTCTGACAAGGAATCATAAGAGTCGCTAACTTCTTGTTTGAATTGGTCCCACTGAGCTCCCGTGTGTTCAGAGGCATGATCAATTTTATCCTTTAACCGGTCTCTTTGTGCTTTGAGCGAATCTAACTTTATCCGTGCCTGCTCTTTTTTCCGACCGCTAAGCGAATCTACTTTATTTCCCCATTTATTTATTTTGTTCTCGAGTTGATCCATCTTATTGTTCCACGTATTTTTGAATTGCACGACATCACGGGTAGTGTCTTCGGTAATGTCGGTATTTATGGAGGTACGGTCATTTTTATTCCGGTTGTTTTTCCCATTGTTACAAGAAGCATTTATGGATAGACTACTTATGGTCAATAGTGCAAGAAGCACGATTACATTTAAACTTTTCATAGTATTACTTTTTTATTTTAGAAGGGATTTGATCAAATTTTAGCTTGGCCAGATTCATTATTTCAAGGCTTACGAGCTACAGGGAATGGAGCGGATGAGGAAAGTATTCAATTTCTTCCCAGGATTTCTTCCGCCCTCTTTACTACATTACCTATTGTAAATCCGTATTCCTGCATCACTTCCTTTCCCGGGGCAGATTCTCCGAATCGCTTTATTCCGATAATGCCTCCTTCTTCGGTTACATATTTTAACCAGCCGATAGGAGATCCTGCCTCTACAGCCAGGCGTTTCCGGATAAGAGGCGGGAATATTTTTTGCTTATAAGCATCGTCCTGTGCTTCAAACAATTCCCAGGAAGGCATACTTACCACCTGAACCTGTATTCCTTTCTTTTTTAATACCTTTTGGGCTTCCAATACGAGCGAGACCTCGCTTCCGGTGCCAATAAGTATTATATCGGGTTTATTTTCACATTCCGAGAGGATATAAGCGCCTTTTTGTAATCCTTTTGCTCTGGAATATTTTGATTGGTCTATAATGGGGAGCTTCTGACGGGTAAGCGCAAGTGCGACCGGACCCTTACAATTTAAGGCGGCTTTCCAGGCTTCTGTCGTTTCATTGGCATCAGCAGGTCGTATGACGGTCAGGTTGGGGATGGCCCGCAATGAAATGAGATGCTCCACCGGCTGGTGGGTGGTACCGTCCTCTCCTAATCCGATACTATCATGAGTATAAACAAATATGGAATGAATTTTCATGATAGCTGCGAGCCGTACTGCCGGACGCATATAATCAGAAAAGATCAGGAAGGTGGCGCCATATGGCCTTATTCCTTTGGTGACTGCCATCCCATTCACAATGGCTCCCATGGCATGCTCTCTGATCCCAAAATGCATATTTCGCCCCCCATGATCCGCGCTTGTAAAGGATCCGTATTCCTTCAGGTAGGTATTGGTAGAAGGGGAAAGATCGGCAGCGCCGCCAATGAGCGTTGGTATTTTTTCGGATAATTTGTTTAAAAGCATTCCCGATGCTTTCCGCGTAGCCATTTCTCCATCAGAAGGATTGAAAAAAGGCAGCCTTTCGTCCCATCCTTGGGGCAGGCCTCCTCTACTAAGCAATTCATATTCTCCGGCAAGATCAGGATACTTTTCCTTATAAGCGCTATAGCGTTTATTCCAGGCTTCTTCCTTTTGCGCTCCCTTTTGCCCGGCTTTTCTATAGTAGTTAAGCACTTCCTCCGGGACTTCAAAATATTGGTCCGGCCTGAATCCCAGATTTTGCTTAACCAGCTTTACTTCTTCCGCTCCAAGTGCGGCCCCATGGGCCTCTTTCGTATCCATCTTGTTGGGACTGCCGTATGCAATATGACTGCGGATAATGATCAAAGAAGGCCGTTCGGTTTCTTGTTGAGCGCGGGTTACGGCTGCCGTTAAGGACTGCAGATCGTTCACATCGGCTATGGATTGTACATGCCAGCCGTAAGCCTCAAAACGCATGGCTACATCCTCATTAAAAGCCAGTTCTGTTTTCCCTTCAATGGTGATGTGGTTGTTATCATAGAAATAGATCATATTGCCCAATCCCAAATGCCCTGCCAGGGAAGCAGCTTCCGAGGACACGCCTTCCATTATATCTCCATCACTACAGACCACATAGATAAAGTAATCAAAAAGATCGAAATCGGGCTTGTTGTACCTGTGGGCCAGGTATTGCTGTGCTATGGCCATTCCCACGCCATTCCCGAATCCCTGTCCAAGCGGTCCTGTTGTGACCTCCACGCCGTCCAATAACCCATATTCAGGGTGGCCCGCCGTCTTGCTGTGTAATTGTCTGAAGTTCTTAATATCCTCCAGGGTGACCGCATAGCCGGTGAGGAATAAAAAGCAGTACTGTAACATACAGGCGTGGCCACACGATAATACAAATCTGTCCCGGCCGGCCCAGTTCGGATTGGCCGGATTATAATTCATGCTTTTCGTCCAGAGGATATGGCCAAGGGGCGCCAGCGCCATAGGGGTACCCGGGTGACCGGAGTTTGCTTTTTGAACGGCATCTGCAGCTAATACCCGAACGGTATTAATACCCAGTTGAGCAATATCTTCATTCATAATTTTTTTAAGCTGTTTAGGTAGTTAGAAAATATATTTATCTCTACAAGGCTGTAGTACAAAAGATGCTCCTTTTTAATTTTGGAATGGAGGTTATACGACTCATTTTAAAAGAGAACGGCCGGATGAGCTATTCTCCGGGAACATTCCTGAACTACTTATCTCCCGGAAAAGATTCCCACCTGAGATAATTGTAGAATAAAATACCCGTTTTGGGGCCGCTTGATCCTTTAAGATGATCAGATACAATCGAACCCAAATCGGGGCTTTTGCGAGCAGTATGTTTATACCTTCCGGAGGTCATAGGGAGAAATTAATTTGCTCTTAACCATATAATTAATGCGGATCTTTAAGAACAAAATTTTTAATTCATTCAATTGCTCTTGCATGATACGTCCAATCCTTTTGTGAAACGAGCATGAATCTATGGCTTCCATATACGTTTTTGCGATAGCCATTTCCTTCTTTTTGCATTTCTCGAATAGTTCTTCTTTGCAAGAAAATTTAATTCCATTGACCTCGTTATGATTTTTTGAACGCCGCGCTTCAAATTCAAATGATTTTTGACATTCAACTGACAGATTAACCAGAAGCTGATCTGCATATTCCTGCTCATTTCGAATTAATTGATGAAAAATCTGCTTTAGTTCCCGGTCATTAATGACTCCTTCAAGTTTTTCGGATTCCTTTTGGTCTGCTTCTAAAACGGTTAGTACTTTAATTAGTTCCGTATCAAATGACTTTTTCTTTACCCACATTTTGTTTTCATTTTAAAGTAGTTAATCAATGGTTAATTGTATCCCTCAATAAAAAAGTTTCTAAATCCATGCCAGTCAATTCTTTATAGCATAAGTTTTCCATGTTTTAAAATAGATTTATCTATTAACCCCTTCCTTAGTTTACCGATATTCATGGCGACGAACGGGGATTTTTTTCCCCATTTCGTTTCCCCATTGTTAAAATAATCTTATTTCTTTTCACATACGGAATAACGGTCTTACCGTCAATCTATAAAACAATATTATCTAACGATAAGTTGTGAAATAGAAGACTTCGTAAGGCATGGAATTTGTTTTCTTTCCTTATTCTAAACGGCTGTTTCTCAATTATGCCATTATGGAAGAATTCACAATCTCATTTCGCTATAAAAATACGGACCAGAAGGTCGGGATCCTGCGTACGGATAACGAGAAAGGCGTGCAATACAATGTCCGTCCGATCGCGCCCGAGATCGTTAAGAAGTTTGGCAAGCAGATACGGATATACAGGAATGGGGAAAATTATAAGATTCAACATCTGGTAGATTTAGAGGATAAAGAGTTTTATTCTGCTTTGATTGATGCCATTCATTCAAATGAACCGGGGCAGTCGGATAGGCCTGTAAGAATCATGATAAATAAGCATTAAAGCCCTCGAAAAAAGAATCCGCGGATACGCCTCGGTATAGTCCATGTGTCTGATTTAGAGAAAGATATTTTTATGTGGGAGGCTCCGGGAAAGAAATGGGTCACTAAAGAAATCTACTCTGCCATATTGAGCTTTTATATAAGGTCCTATCGAAGGCGATCCGCAGGCGGATCAAAAGGTAATATGAACCCGGCGAAGGATCAGCGAAGGAACAAATCCGGTAAAGTATTGAATGTTAAAATATAATTTAAGCATTAAAATTCTGTAATATAATGAGACCATTGATTAAGCGAATCCGTTATGTCCTGGAAAAAGAAAATGGGAAGCAGGAATTTGTGATTAAAGAAAAAGATTATGGGGAGTTGGTAATTTACGACATCTTCTTTGGTGATTTATTTTTATTTGCCATGTCTGTCGATGGGGCGGTATGGCTGGGGAACTGGGATGCAGTAAAGAGTGAGCCTGTCAATCTTGATAAAAGATCTCTGGACAAAATTTGTTTTTTTATAAAAAACATAAGACAATAAGGATCACTTTCTTTTATTTCTTCTCAACAGCTCCCGTTGAAATAGAATGTGTGGAACCGGCTCCCCGAACGCCTTCCTTTTTGTGGAAAATTTAGCCAATTGATCTTCCGCGATCGTTTTGTTGCCCTCTTTTGCGGTTACTTCATTCTTGGTATGATTCTTTTACCCTTTTAAGAAATTGCAAGAGGGTCCTCTATTTGGAATAGACTTAATAAAAAGGGGGAAACGCATAATAATAATAATAATAATCGCATAATGCGCTATGCAAAAAAATAAATAAACAATTGGATATGAGTAAGCAAGTAAGTGATTTTTTAATAGAACGGCTTCATGACTGGGGTGTGAAACGCATCTTTGGATTTCCGGGAGACGGCATTAACGCGATTATGGGCGCCCTGGACCGGCATGAAGATAAAATTGATTTTATACAAGTGCGGCACGAGGAAAATGCGGCCTTTATGGCCAGTGCACATGCAAAGTTTACGGGTGAAGTCGGGGTGTGTTTGGCTACTTCCGGGCCCGGGGCCATACACTTATTAAATGGGCTTTATGATGCTAAAATGGACCATCAGCCGGTAGTGGCCATTGTAGGACAACAAAAAAGTATAGCCCTGGGAGGTGATTACCAGCAAGAGGTTGACCTGATCAGCCTGTATAAAGATGTTGCACATGAATATGTGCATATGGTGACTGATCCCATACAACTGCGCCAGATTCTGGACCGTGCGCTTCGTATAGCCAAAGCCAAAAGGACGGTTACATGCCTTATTATTCCCAACGATATTCAAGAAGAGGATGCAGTGGAAACGCCGCCCAGGGAACATGGATCGGTCCATACGGGAGTAGGTTATACGGAAGGGCGCATGTTGCCCCTGGAAAGTGAATTACACAGGGCTGCGGATGTATTAAACGAGGGGAAAAAAGTGGCCATGCTGGTAGGAGCCGGCGCCCAAGGCGCCAGTGTGGAATTAAAGGAAGCGGCAGAATTGCTGGGGGCCGGGATTGCCAAGGCATTACTGGGAAAAGATGTATTACCGGATGATCTTCCATATGTAACCGGCGCAATCGGCTTATTGGGTACGGAGCCGAGCTGGGAAATGATGACCGGATGCGATACGCTTTTTATGATCGGCAGCGGTTTTCCTTATTCCGAGTTCTTACCCAAAGAGGGAAATGCGCGGGGCGTGCAAATTGATATTGATGGCGGGATGTTAAGCCTTCGCTATCCCATGGAAGTAAACCTGCTGGGAGATAGTAAGGAATCCCTTAAAGCGCTTATTCCCCTTTTAAAGCGAAAAGAGGATCGCTCATGGCAGGAGGAAATTGAAAAAGGGGTTGCCGACTGGTGGGAAGTTATCGAAGCCCGGGCAAAAAACGAAGCCAAACCGATTAATCCCCAGCGCGTTTTTTCAGAACTGTCTCCACGTTTGCCGGAGAAATGTATTTTGACATCAGATTCCGGCTCGGCTGCTAACTGGTTTGCCCGTAATCTTAAACTAAGGGAGGGCATGAAGGCCTCGCTTTCAGGTAATCTCGCGACCATGTGTCCGGGCGTGCCCTATGCCATCGCGGCAAAATTTGCATATCCGGATCGGGTGCCTATTGCATTGGTGGGGGATGGCGCCATGCAGATGCTTGGCATTAACGGACTTATAACGATCGCAAAATATTGGCAACGCTGGAGTGATCCGCGTCTGGTGATCCTGGTTCTCCATAATAATGATTTGAACCAGGTTACCTGGGAACAAAGGGTAATGAATGGAAACCCGGAATTTAAGGGTTCCCAGGAGATCCCCGATTTCCCTTATGCTCAATACGCAGAAATGTTGGGACTTACCGGTGTGTATGTTGATCATCCGGATGAAATCGGCAGAGGATGGGAGGAAGTGTTGTCTTCTGATCGACCGGCTGTGTATGATGTGATCACAGATCCGAACACTCCTCCTTTACCCCCTCATATTAATTTTGAACAAATGGTCAAATTCAGCAGAACGTTGATCAAAGGAGATCCAAAAGAGATAGGGATTATTAAACAAACTTATAAAGACATGATGAAAGGGCTTTTCTCATGAGGTCGTTAAAATAGAACTATATATAATGCAGGTTATCGAGTTTATCAAAGTTAAATCATTGGCGACCTCCGTGTATAAAATTCCAACGGATTATCCTGAATCTGACGGCACTTTTACGTGGAATAGTACCACGTTGATCCTGGTGGAGATTGAAGGAGGAGGAAAAAAAGGATTGGGATACAGCTATGGAAACGAAGCCACCGGGTATTATATTGAGAAAGTCCTTAAAAAGGTGGTAATAGATTCAAAAATCATGGATATACCGGCCGTGTGGAACGCCATGCTTGCAGCCGTGCGTAACGACGGGAACAGCGGTATTGCCGCCATGGCCGTTTCTGCAGTGGATAACGCCTTGTGGGATTTAAAGGCGAAAGTGCTGGGGGTGTCGCTGGCTTTACTATTGGGAATGAGAAGGGAGGCGATGCCCGTATATGCCAGCGGAGGCTTTACCTCTTATCCTATTGATAAGCTACAGCAGCAATTATCGGGATGGGCGGAAATGGGTTTTGATAAGATCAAAATAAAAATTGGAAGGGAACCTGAAAAGGACATCGTACGAGTAAAGGCAGCGAGGGAAGCGATAGGAAAAGACGCTCAATTATTTGTGGATGCCAATGGCGCATACAATGCCAAGCAGGCTATGGAAAAGGGATGGCAGTTTATTGAATTTGGTGTGACCTGGTTTGAGGAACCGGTACCTTCCAGTGATCTCATAGGCATGCAATTTATACGCAGGAGGATGCCTCCTACGATCAGGGTTGCGGCAGGAGAATATGGCTATAGCCAATCTTACTTTGAATGGATGTTGGATGCGGGAGCGGTGGATGTATTACAGGCTGATGTCACCCGATGTGGCGGCATTTCCGGCTTTTTAAAGACAGCCGACCTGGCGTTTGTTCACCAGACTCCCTTCTCGGCCCATTGCGCGCCTTCCATGCATTTGCATGCTGCTCTTTCTGTGGATTCTTTTTATGCAGGAGAATATTTTTATGACCATTACCGCATTGAAGAATTGCTTTTTGAGGGGGTCCAAAAACCGAAAGACGGGTTAATATATCCAGACCTGGATCGCCCGGGTATAGGGTTGGAATTAAAAGAAGCAGATGCCGCAGAATATAAAATTTTACAATTATAAGATCATGAGAACAGCTTCACAGAAAGACATACGACAGGATAACCGCTATGAGACCCGCTATTCGAAGGGGGTAGATGTGATTTATCTTGAAAGCGAACTAAAATCGGCGGTGGAGGGAGAAGTCCGTTTTGACCGGGGAAGTAAGGCGCTTTATGCCACGGATGCTTCCAATTATCGACAAATTCCCCTTGGCGTTGTCCTTCCTAAAAGTGAACAGGATATCATCCATACGGTGGCTATTTGTAAAAAATATAAAGCCCCGCTGCTTCCGCGCGGGGGCGGCACCAGTCTGACCGGCGCTTGTTGCAATGTTGCAGTGGTGATGGATATGACCAAATATTACAATAGAGTGTTGGATATTGATAAAGAAAAAAAGCAGGTACGGGTACAACCCGGGATTGTGTTGGATGAGATGAAAAAGGCTACCTCTGCGCAAGCCGCCCTCACCTTCGGTCCCGATCCCGCGACACACAGCCATTGTACTATTGGAGGGATGTTGGGAAATAATTCCTGCGGTGTCCATTCCGTTATGTCGCAATTCTACGGATATGGGGCCCGTATGGCCGATAATACGGAGTCTATGACCGTTTTAACTTTTGACGGATATAAGATGAAGGTAGGGCCTACGAGCGAGCGCGAGCTGGAAAATATTATTAAAGAAGGAGGGCGGAAAGGAGAGATCTATCAAAAGCTTAAACAGCTGAGAGATAAATATGCGGATCTTATCCGGGAAAAGTTTCCCCGGATTCCCCGCAGGGTTTCGGGTTATGATCTGCCTGCTTTACTCCCTGAAAACGGGTTTAATGTGGCCGAAGCGTTGGTGGGTTCGGAAGGTACCTGTGTAACCATTTTGGAAGCGACCATGAAATTAATGCCGGAGCCTTCTAAACGTTCCTTATTGGTATTGGGTTATCCGGATATCTATGAAGCGGGAGGCCATGTGATGGAGGTGTTAAAACATAAACCAATAGGTCTGGAAGGGTTTGATGATAAGCTGATCGGTTTTATGCAGAAAAAAAGCCTTCACCTTGACGATCTGACGGATCTGCCTACTAAAAAAAGTAAGGGATGGCTGCTCGTGGAGTTTGGAGGAGACAGTAAAGAAGAATCGGACGGAAAGGCCGGGGCGCTTATGGAAGATCTTAAGAGTGCAGCTAATCCACCGGAGATGGCCTTATTGGATAATCCTGAAGAAGAGGCAAAGCTGTGGAAGGTGAGGGAATCAGGGCTGGGAGCTACGGCTTTTGTTCCCGGAGAACCGGATGGCGCTCCCGGTTGGGAAGACTCTGCTGTTCCTCCAGAAAACGTGGGCGCTTATTTAAAAGATCTTCGCGCGCTATTTAGTAAATATGGTTATTTCCCGTCATTATACGGCCATTTTGGCCAGGGTTGTATTCATTGTCGGGTGGGTTTTGATCTGGTGACGGAAGAAGGGCTCAGGCAGTATAAAAAGTTTACAGTAGAAGCTTCAAAATTAGTGGTGCGATATGGTGGATCCCTTTCCGGGGAACATGGAGACGGGCAGTGCAGGGGCGATCTGCTGGAGATTATGTTTGGTGCTGAACTGATGCAGGCGTTTAAGGAATTTAAAGAAATATGGGATCCGGGATGGAGAATGAATCCGGGAAAGATCGTTGATAATTTTGGACAGCTTAACAATTTAAGGTTGGGGACGCACTACGCCCCGGCAAGTCCGAAAACCCATTTTCATTTTTTGAACCATGATAATAACGGAAGCTTCTCGCGAGCCGCGCTTCGTTGTGTAGGAGTCGGCAATTGCCGGCGCCATGAGGGAGGAACCATGTGTCCCAGTTATATGGTTACGCGGGAAGAAAAGGACAGTACGCGCGGCCGTGCCCATTTGCTTTTTGAGATGCTTCAGGGACATGTGATCCATAAGGGCTGGAGAGACAAAAATGTAAAACAGTCGCTGGATCTCTGTCTCGCTTGTAAGGGATGCAAGGGCGACTGCCCGGTGAACGTGGATATAGCAACTCTTAAATCGGAATTCTTATCTCACTATTATAAAGGCAGGTTGCGGCCGCGTTATGCCTATGCATTCGGTCTGATCTATCGTTGGTCAAGGTGGGCTTCTGTTATGCCGGGGCTGGTTAATTTTTTAACTCATGCCCATTGGTTAAAGGATATAGCGAAGACTATGGCGGGCGTGACGCGTAAAAGAGAGATACCCCTATTTGCCCATACTACTTTTCGTCATTTGTACAAAAGCAAAAAAGCAAAAAATAAAAAGAGAAATAAAGACGGGAAGCCTAAAGTGATCTTATGGACCGACACGTTCAATAACTATTTTAAACCTAAGACTTTAGTAGCAGGAGCCGAGGTTTTGGAAAAAGCAGGATTTCAGGTGATCATCCCACGAAAGCCCTTATGTTGCGGGCGTCCCCTATATGATTTCGGAATGTTAAAAACGGCCAGGAAGAAATTAGAAGAAATATTGAAAGCGTTTCGTGATGAGATCCGCCAAGGTATTCCCTTAGTGGGTCTGGAGCCGAGTTGTATTTCTGTATTCAGGGATGAGTTACCGGATCTGCTTCCTTTTGATGAAGATGCCAGGCGATTGTCAAAACAAACGTACGATCTTGCGGAATTTCTGGAAAAGAAAGCGCCCGGTTTCAAAATCCCGACCATGAAAAAGAAAGCCATTGTACATGGGCATTGTCATCATAAGTCTCTTTGGAAGATGACCAGCGAAGAGAAGGTACTTCAAAAGATGGGTATTGAATTTAAAACATTGGATTCAGGATGTTGTGGCCTGGCCGGTTATTTCGGTTATTTAAAGGAGGGGAGGCATTACGAAGTATCTATCAAAGCCGGAGAGCGGGTCTTATTGCCCGCCGTCCGTGACGCGGATAGAAACACCCTGATCATAGCCGACGGCTATAGTTGTAGAGAACAGATCGAACAGCAAACCGAACGAAAAGGTCTTCATTTAGCCGAGGTGTTAAAGATTGCACTGGAAGAACATAAAGAGACTTCAACCAAAAAGGCCACATCCTGGCCATAAGGTCATGCGAGCCATAGCAGCGTTTCTGCCGATCCTTTTTAATTCACTGTTTTTTCTCTTCATCTGTCCGGAAAGCCTTTCTTCTTTAGTATGTCCATAATCTCAGATCTTATTTTATTTATTATCCTACCTCTGTTATTGATTTTGAGTATATCCGTCAGGTTACCGAAGGCGAGCCGGCCGGCCGCGGGGCCTATATCAAAGATGTTACGCCATAATCCCCTTCTGGCCTGGATTCCCGGCATGAGTATCATGTGGTTATTTCATATGCCTCTTGTTTTTAGTATGCCGGGGCTTCAAGCGGCGGGCCTTCAGATCTTATATCCGGCCCGGGATGCAATTTTAGTTTTTACAGGCCTTATTTTTTGGTGGCCGGTATTGGGTCCTGTCCGTTCTTACAGGTTACCGGTCTTTAAAGGCATTCTGTATCTTTTTGCCGCTTGTATCACTTGTTCATCATTAGGTTTGTTTATCACTTTTTCCCCCTCTGGATTTTATAACAGCTATGAAGGTGTTTCTGCGAGTTCGGGTTCGCCTTCTTTTCTTAAAATTTATCGAAATTTTATTCCCTCAGTAGGCCGTCAAATAGCAGGATTGATTATGTGGCTGACGAGTGGATTGATTTATCTTTCCGTGGCTTTGTATCTATTTAAAAAACATTAAAAACTGGCATAATTTTCTATTTAGTATAAGAAAAGAAAAAAGGCCTTATGCACCCCTTCAAAATGCCTGATCTCTGCTGATAGTCTTTGAATATTAGGCTGTTTGTAACGCAGGCAGATAGGCCGGTACAGCCCCATGTAAAAACCGGGGCTGTATTTTTTTTATTCTTAATTAAACTAAATATATAGAAGTACATAGAATATAGTATAGAAAGATGTGTGTATTTGGCATACGGCTTGCCCCTTAAAATAAAGAGCACTTTATTTTCTAATTTCAAAAATTTTATTTCATGAAACGGACTATTTCATTTACAGTAATGGGGATATTTATTGCTACTGCTGTATTCGCCCAGAGAAAGGCCGACACGACTCCGGTTGAGGAGAACAATCCGATCTTTATGGATACGATTCCCCAAACACAACATGAGAATATGGATACTACTTTCCACCAGCGGGCTACCGAGCCTTACAGAGGGGAGAACCAGATGCATGGGGACACGGCTGTCCCCCGGGGGGCGGACACCATGTACCAGCGGAACCGGAATCAGGGAATGGATACTTCTTATCCAAATAGTACAGAGAACTTATCGCAACCTCCCCTTAGTGAACCCGCTAAAAGCAAAGATTGGAATCAGCGGAAAAGAACGACCCCTCCATTACAGCACCGAGACAACCCGCCCGCGATGGATACTTCTTCAGGCGGAACGTTCTGAAAGTGGGTAGACACGCTTATTGCGTTATGTTGCATGGATATTTTATAAATTCCATGTGCAAACGAAAACTCCTTTAACCTTGAAGCAGAAGATTGATATATGAGCGATAAAAAAGCTGCCTGAATACGGGCAGCTTTTTTATGATGGCTTATGAGGCATTTTTTCCACACATAGTATCCGTATCCTTAACCCTTTTTCTTTTTTTTATTCGCTGATTCCTTTTTTCCCGATTCCCTTTTTGGGGAGTCTGTTTTTTTCTTGGGGACCTTTTTCCCCTTCTCTCTTGCCTCCGAAAGTCCGATGGCGACCGCCTGTTTCGGATTGGTTACTTTTTTTCCGCTTTTTCCGCTTTTTAATTTCCCTTCTTTCATTTCTTTGACGGCCCTTTTAACATCTTTTTGAGCACTCTTTGAATACTTAGGCATAACTGTAATTTTAGTTTGTAGAAAATATAAATACAAATTTTATACCCGATATTTTCCCGGGGAATGGCATAAGAATTGCCCTATCAGGGGTATGGGTAAACAGAAAAACGCACCCGGCGCTCCGGGTATTGCCGCACGTTGGACTCCCAGCGCTAAAGAAGGCATCGGCAAAGCCTTAAATGCTTCTTCAAATGTGAGTTTTACGATTAGTCACGGGATATTAAATGAGATCTATTATCCCAGTGAGGACATGGCTTGTACGCGAGATATGGAATTTATTGTTACAAATGGAAAAGACTTCTTTTCTGAAGAGAAGCGACATACCACCCATGATATTCGTATGGCGGATAAGGGTATTCCGGCTTATAAGATTATGAACGGATGTACAGAGGGACATTACGGTATTGAAAAGACCATTATTGCGGATCCCATCAGGGATGTGGTTTTACAAGAAATACGTTTTCAGGCGCTGAAAGGGGAAATAAAAGATTATCAACTACATGCTATACTGGCCCCCCATATAGGCAATAGCGGAGGGGGAAATACGGCATGGGTGGGAGCGTATAAAGGCATGTCTATGCTATTTGCTTACAGGAATGGAAAAACGCTGGCTTTTGCCTGTTCTTATCCCTGGAAGAAGCGTTCGGTGGGGTACGTAGGGAAATCGGATGGCTGGACGGATCTCAGCCGGCATAAGCAAATGACATGGGAATATCAACATGCCGAAAATGGAAATGTAGCCTTAACCGGGCAAATAGATCTGGATAAAGTAGAGGACACTTTTTTACTGGCCATTGGATTTGGTACTGATATGGAAGAAGCCGGCCTGCATGTACGATCTTCTTTGCTCAATGGCTTTGACGAAGCGCATCAACTGTATGTGAAAGAATGGAAGGAATGGCAAAAGATGATAACACATCGCAATTCGTCTAAAAATGCAGCCGGTAAACTTTTTCGTGAGAGCGCTGCCGTTTTACGAATGCATGAAGCCAAACGGTTTCCCGGAGCCATTGTGGCCAGCATGTCTATCCCCTGGGGCGCCGCTAAGGGCGATCAGGATATAGGCGGTTATCATATGGTGTGGGCCCGGGACCTGGTTGAAACTTCCGGCGGACTGATGGCTATGGGAACGCATCCCGGGACACAGCGCATACTCAATTATCTTGCCGCCACACAGGAAGCGGACGGTTCCTGGCCTCAAAATATGTGGCTGTCCGGTAAACCGCACTGGACGGGTATCCAATTGGATGAAATAGCGCTTCCCGTTTTATTGATCGATCTTTTTAAAAATAAAAAACTGATTGATTCCAAATACTTTGAAAGTTATTGGAAGGTGGTGAAAAAGGCGGCGGGATATCTCGTGCGCGAGGGGCCCTATACGCTTCAGGACCGCTGGGAAAAACTACCGGGCTATTCTACTTTTACAATGGCGACAGAAGTTGCAGCTTTATTGGCTGCGGCCGATTTTGCAAAAGACAACAACAAACCCAATCTGGCCAAGTATTTATTTGAAACGGCGGATTACTGGAATGATCATATTGAAACATGGACTTATGTAACGGGGACGCAATTAGCAAAAGATGTAGGGGTGGAAGGATATTATATCCGCATTAATCCTTTTAAAGATGTGGCGGCACAAGATCTCAAGGAGCGAAAAATACATCTCGGAAATCATAAAGAGGACGAAGGCTGGGCCCGGGTTAATGAGCTGGTAAGCCCGGACGCCTTGGCCCTTGTACGCTTTGGCCTGCGTGCAGCGGACGATCCCCGCATTTTAAATACCATCCGTGTAATAGATCATTTGTTAAAGGTGGAGACGCCGCACGGACCTTGCTGGTATCGATACAATAACGACGGTTATGGAGAAAAGGCGGACGGTACTGAATATGATGGACTGGGTATCGGACGTGCATGGCCGCTTTTGACAGGCGAACGAGCCCATTATGAGATCGCAGCAGGTCATTTGCAAAAGGCCAGGTCGCTGGTAAAGACTATGGAAGCATTTGCCAATTACGGGTTGATCCCTGAACAGATATGGGATCGGGAAGATATGCCTGAAAAGGAGCTTTATTTTGGAAAACATTCCGGTTCCGCTATGCCGTTGGTTTGGGCACAGGCAGAATATATTAAGTTGTGTGCTTCTTTAAAGTTAAAAAAGATATTTGATATGCCCGAGCATACACGCGTACGCTATCTGGAAAATAAAGAATCTTCACCCTATGAGAAGTGGAGTTTTGAAAGACCTTGCGAGGCCTTGAAGAAAGGTAAGAAATTGAGAATTGAAACAAAGGTCCCCGCCACCATTCACTGGACTACGAATGACTGGAAAACAAGTAAAGATGTGGATACAGTGGATACGGGCCTGGGGATCCACTACGCTGATTTGCCAAAAAATTCCGGAAGCGGTGTTTTTCAATTTACTTTTTATTGGAAAGAGGCAGATCAATGGGAGCATAAAAATTTTAGTGTTGAACAAAAATAAAATTAAAGGATCATGAGTACGAAACTTTCAGGGAAAACGATCGTAATAACAGGCGCTTCCGCAGGGCTGGGCCGTTCCCTCGTTCGTGAATTTGCAAAACAAGGCGTTCAGCTTGGACTCATAGCAAGGGGGAAAGAAGGGTTGGAAGGCGCGCGAAAGGAGGCGGAAAAACTGGGGAGTAAAGCTTTGGCCATAGAAACCGATGTAAGTGATGCACAGCAAATCGAAAGTGCGCGTAAGCAGATAGAAGAACGCTTTGGCAATATTGATATATGGATCAACAATGCAATGGTAAGCGTATTTGGCGAATTTAAGAACATCACCTCCGAAGAATTTAAAAGAGTAACCGAGGTTACTTATCTGGGGCAGGTTTATGGAACCCGGGAAGCTTTAAAAAGTATGATGCTTCGCGATAAAGGAACGATCATTCTGATTGGTTCGGCATTGGCCCATCGGGGAATTCCTTTACAAACCGCCTATTGTGGCGCTAAACATGGGATACTCGGTTTTTTTGAATCTTTACGAAGTGAGTTGATCCATGATAAAAGTAACATCCGCTTATGCATGATACAAATGCCGGCATTGAATACAACGCAATTCAGACTGGTACGGAATAAACTTCCCTTTAAACCGCGGCCCATGGGAACCATTTATGAACCTGAAATAGCAGCTAAAGCGGTCGTTTGGGTAGCCAGGCATCCGCAAAGGGAAACTCGCGTAGGCCTGACCACTCTGGAAAGTATTCTGGGTAATAAATTATGTCCCACCTTTATGGATTATTATCTTGCCGATAAGGGATATGCAGAACAACAAACTTCCGAATCGGCAGATCCAAATGCAGAAGACAACCTTTGGGAGCCGGTAAGCGGAGACCATGGCGCTCACGGCGCTTTTGAAGCCCAAACTACCCGCAGCAGTCCCTTATTATCAACTGAAAAACACAAGTGGATGGCTTTGGCCGGTATGGTATTATTGGCATGGACAGCCGGGCGTACAATAAAGGGTATAAGGGGAAAAAGAAACCACAGATAGACGATGGGGTTTAAGGTCATTATTGATTAGGCGGCACTTGATATTATAGATTTGGTATTATAGAAATAATGGCGTAAGCTCCTTTTATTAAAAGGGGTCATGTAATAATGAAACGATAG
>CAYZGR010000006.1:38888-43252 GCA_964478125.1 uncultured Chitinophagaceae bacterium
ACTCATTAATGGATATCTTCGATCCCGGCTTTCTTAATGACTTTTCTTTTTTTAGACAGCTCTTTCCCTTTACCATCAGAGAAAAGAATCTTCAACATTTTACTAATCGGAATCGTTGTTCCTCCTGCTGTTAAAATCATTTTGATTCATGCCTCCCGCGGTATCCAGATTGTTCTGGTTGGGACTCATCGTTGGGGTCATGGGAGATGTGGGTGTCGCGTTTCCCTGGTTTCTTGTGTTTCCCTTGATCGCATCCTGTATGGATTGTGCAGAATCAAGATGTTTTTGTAATTCCGGAAGCGTGTTTTCAATAAAGGCTCTTACATCTCCATCCTGAATTTTCTTTTCTGCTTTTTGATAGGTTTTAATGGCATCCTTATGCCCTTTGACCATATCATCAATAAAGGCTTCATCAAAATCCTGACCCTTTTTCTTTTGTAAATCCGATGCATTTGATTTGTGCTTTTCATCAAGCGAATCGGGTAAGGTCACGTTCTTGTTTTGGGCGAGTGTTTGAAGTTTGTCGTTTGCAGCCTCGTGATCCTGCACGATCATGGATGCAAAATCCCGCACTCTGGAAATAGTTGCCTGTTGTTTGGCTATAGATCCTAATTTTATTTCATTCAGGTTAATAATGGCCGCTTCCACCATAAAATCCGAAGCATCTTTTGGTAGGGGCTTGTTGGCATGATTTATAGAATCTGCCCTCTGCTTACTGTCCTTGCCGCCACTGTTGTTACACGCCTGAAATAGAAAAAAGGACAGCAGGATCGCGCTAAAAAAACATAACTTTTTCATAAGACTAACTTTTTATAAATAACGGTTCAAAGTTCATTCCATTTATGGTTTATTTATTTTGTTCATTAAGATTGAATAAGGGTATTGTACTTATAGAGCAGATCTGACCAAAACAGTAAAGAGATCCTGAAAACACCTGACAAGGCTCATATTTAAAAGATAGTGTAGAAAAAATACCCCAAAGGGACCCTTGCCGAAAAGCATTTTATACAGGCATTTTTTTTGACTACATTTGTACATAGTACGTATCAATGGGATAAACTTAAAGAGATCACGTGGCAAAGACTGGGAAAACATCGGATAGCAAAGGATCTTTATCTGATAAGGACTCCGGAGCTACAAAAAATTTTTTGGCAGTGGGCCTTGGCGCTTCCGCCGGCGACATAAGCGCGCTTAAGGAGTTTTTCGCCGCCATGCCCGCGGACAGCGGGATGGCTTTTGTGGTGTTCTTACATTCTTCACAAACCCCAAAGCATAATCTTGCGGAACTTCTCCGTCGCAAGACCAAAATGAAAGTGATGCAGGTAGCGCGTACGGTGACCGTAAAACCGGATAACGTATATGTGATCCCTTCTGAAAGGCATTTTGAAATACAGGATGGGATGATAAAACTCGGCGCTGCCGGGCATATCCAAGGCGTGCGGACAACGATGGACCGCTTTTTCCGCACGATGGCGGAGGCCTATAGCAGAAAAGCGGTTTGTATTATTTTATCGGGTACGGATTCGGACGGAATGATGGGAATGAAGCACATCAAGGACAAGGGTGGTTTTGCGATGCTCCGGGATCCGGGGGAGGCAGAATTTGATGGTATGCCGGCAAGTGCTATTGATATCAAAATTGCCGATGTGGTGCTTCCTGTGAAAGACATGCCGGAGAAATTGATGTTTATACGCGAGACCACGGCAAAGTGGCGGTTGGCGGATAAAGAGGATGGTAGGGTAGCTGCAGAAATAAAAAATATCAATCTGTTACGCGACGTACTTACCCTGCTTCGGGTTCGTACAGGGCATGACTTTTCCAGTTATAAACGGCCCACCCTTCTGCGGCGGTTGGCCAGGCATCTTCAGGTCTATGAGACGGATGATCTGGAAGCATATCTCAAAATCCTGCGGGCCAACCCGGAGGAAGTTTTGTCGCTGCTGAAAAACCTGCTGATCAATGTGACGGGTTTTTTTCGGGATAAAGAAGCCTTTGAGGTATTGGAAAAAAAAGTGATCCCGGCTTTATTTAAGGATAAAAATGAAGCCGGACAGGTACGCGTTTGGATAGCCGGCTGTTCTACCGGGGAAGAGGCGTATTCAATCGCCATATTGCTCAGTGAGTATGCTGCGAATCTCCCCCATCCGCCAAAGATCCAATTGTTTGCCTCAGATGTGGATGAGGAAGCCATTAGCGAAGCCCGGGAAGGCCGCTTTTCGGAGGCGGCGGTATCTGATATTTCTCCGGCACGGCTACAAAAGTTTTTTATAAAAGAAGAAGATCATACTTACCGCGTTCGGAAAGGCATACGGGAGAAGATTTTATTTGCCCCGCATAACATTCTGCGCGATCCGCCTTTTTCCCGGCTGGACCTGGTGAGTTGTAGGAATGTGATGATCTATCTGAACCGTAAAACACAGGAACAGATATTAAGCATCTTTCATTTTGCCCTGCGGGAAAATGGCTTTTTATTTCTGGGTTCCTCCGAAACGGCGGGGGGCGCTTCCAGACATTTTTCGCCCGTGGATAAGAAGCAACGCATTTACCATTGCAGGCCCTCCGGTGGAAACTGGAAGGCTCCCCCCTCCTTACCATTATCGGGCGCCTGGGACCTTCAACGACATGAATCATCAACGGAAGCCGGCGGCAACCTGCAATCTTTCGGGGAATTGCATCACCGGCTTATTGAATATTATGCGCCGCCTTCTATCCTGATCAACGAAGAGGGCGATATATTGCATCTAAGCGAAAGTGCCGGCAAGTACTTGCATTTTTCCGGCGGAGAACCTTCTTTCAATATCGCCAGGGTCATTCATCCGGATCTGTTATCGGATATCAGGGCGGCATCATATACTGCGCGTAAAGAAAATAAGACGGTAGAGGCGAAGAATATACGCGTCCAGATGAGCGGAGGGGAAAAGCGCCTCAATATTACGGTGCGGCCGGTGGGGGCCCCCGGCGTGGCCGTGCTCATCCTTTTTGAGGAAAATACGGAAAAGCTCCCTTCAGAACAGTCCATGCATGCTATTATTGCCGGCGACAAGGCCATGGAGGCCGTGGTACGCCGGATGGAAGAGGAGCTTAGGCACACCAAGGACCGGCTGCGGAATACCATTGAGCAAAATGAGACCTCTACCGAAGAGCTCAAGGCCTCCAATGAAGAACTGCAGGCCATTAATGAAGAATTGCGTTCGACGGCGGAAGAGTTGGAGACCAGCAAAGAAGAACTGCAGTCGGTAAATGAGGAATTGACGACGGTAAACAATGAGCTAAAAAACAAGGTAGAGGAGGTGAGTCGTGCCCATTCAGACCTGGAAAACCTGATGCGTTCTACCAACATTGCCACAATCTTTCTGGATAAAGAGTTGAACATTAAGCGTTATACACCGAGCGCAACAAGTGTTTTCAACTTGATCCCCGGCGACATTGGCAGGCCCCTCTCGCACATTACCCATCGCCTGTCTCCCGATCATTTTCAGAAAGATGCTGCGGAAGTACTGCAATCCCTGCAACCGCTGGAACTTGAGGTGCAATCGGATGACGGACGTGCTTTTGTTAGTCGCTTTTCGCCGTACCGGACAACGGATGACAAAATTGACGGGGTGGTCATCTCTTTTATTGATATCACGAAGCGCAAAAAGGCTGAACACCGGATCAGGGAAGGGCGGGCTTATGCGGAAGCTATTATTGCCACCGTGCGGGAGCCCCTTATCGTGCTCGACAAAGAGCTGCGGGTGGTGTTCGCGAGCCATTCTTTTTATAAGACCTTCGGAGTCACCCGGGAAGCCTTTGAGGGACAGTATATTTATGCACTGGGAAATCGCCGGTGGGAGGATCCGAAGTTACGCAAGCTACATGGGATGCTCGGGAGCGTCCTGTCACAGGAAAGCCGGTTCCGGGATTTCGAAGCAGAGCAATATTTTGATAACCTGGGCCTGCGTACGATGTTGTTTAGCGCTCGCGAAATAGCCCATACCGATGGAAAGGAACGTATGATTCTGCTGACCATAGAAGACATCACTGAAAGAAAAAAGACGGAAGATCGGCAGAAATTTATCTTGAAACTTTCCGATGCGCTTCGGCCATTGAAGGATGCAGCGGCAATCCAGGAAACTGCAGCGCGGCTGTTGGGCCAACAATTAAAGGCCTCACGCGCTTTCTACTTTACGGTGAAACAGGATAAACAGAATGGCGGGTATGTTCATATTATCGCGGGCGACTATCACCAACCCGGTATAGCAAGCATAGCCGGTCGCTATCCGCCGCTGGCAGATAAACAAAACGTGTATGCCGGTTTGCCAAAAGGAGAAAATCTTGTGGTAGCCGATGTGAATAAGCTTTCAAAACACGCGCAAGGAGCAAAA
>CAYZGR010000006.1:43352-80998 GCA_964478125.1 uncultured Chitinophagaceae bacterium
TCGGAAGCCAATTACCGGGGTATGGTCAATCAGGCGATAGCCGGCATTTCGAAAATTGATAAGGCCGGACAGATCATCTTTTCCAATGAACAAATGGCAGAAATGCTGGGCTATAAAGTAGATGAATTCGTACAGTTGAATATAATGGATGTGGTTCATGAAAAGGATAAGGAAAGGACCGGCAAATTGTTTGACCGGTTAAAAGCAGGGGGAGCGGCTTATACCGTTGAAAAACGGCTGGTGTGCAAAAACGGCCGTTATATATGGGTCAATAACCAGGTCTCTCCCATTCTTGATAAAGACGGCCAATTTGTCTCCGCACTCCTTGTTTCCATAGATATTACAGAACAAAAGACCATTGAAAAACAAAAAAATGATTTTATAGGAATCGCCAGCCATGAGCTGAAGACCCCGTTGACCGGCATTAATGCTTATACCGAGCTATTGCTGGAGAAATTTTCCGGGAAAGGGGCATCCGACTCCGCTTCTCTTGTGAAAAAGCTCAATAAACAGGTAGACCGGTTAAACAGGCTGATCCGCGGCTTACTGGATACTACCCGTATCTCGGAAGGCCGTTTTGATTTACAGTATGAGCGTTTTGATTTAAATAAGCTGATCGAGGAAAGAGTATCGGAAGCACGCGTGACGGCCCCTCGTCATGAAATAATAGTGGAGCCTGGCGAACTGCGGCCTTTACTCGCGGATCCCGAACGGATCGGGCAGGTATTAACCAATCTCGTTTCGAATGCGGTAAAGTACTCGCCGGATGCCGAAAAGGTCATTGTAACATCAAAAGATATAAATGGGGAAAAGGTGAAGGTCCGTGTGCGTGATTTTGGAATTGGAGTGAGACCGGAGATGCGGCACGAAATTTTTAAACGCTTTTTCAGGTCATTGGATTCGGGAAATGCTTCCGGCTTTGGGTTGGGACTTTACATTTCAAACGAAATAATTAAAATGCATTTTGGGGAAATGGGAGTGGAAAACCTGGAAACAGGCTCTGTTTTTTATTTTATAATACCTTACAAGCCAGAAGGATGAAGAAAGGTATGAAAAAAATAATATTTGTGGATGATGATCCTGATATTCAGGAAATCATCAGATTGGTATTTGAAAATGCCGGTTATGAAGTAGACGTTTATGGAAAAGGAGCTCCCTTATTAGAGTACCGCTATGATCCGCCCGATATTATTATTCTGGATAAACAACTTCCGGATATAGACGGCCTGGATATTTGTCGCAGGCTCAAACGCAATGAGAAAACGAAAGATATTCCGGTGATCATGCTTTCTGCCAATCCTGATATTAAGACCCTGGGAGCGAATGCGGGAGCGGAAGAAAGCGTGGAAAAACCCTTTAATATAAAATTTCTTAAAAAGCTCATCGCTAAATATACAGATGGATGAAATGTTGCTCATAATGGGAAAAATTTCCCCATAGTGATGAAATTGATTTATCCATGTGGAACAACGTATTCCCCTAAAGAGGCCTCAACGTTCCAAGCCGGCTCCATATTTTTAAAGACATGATTTTCCGACATGCTGGAAACTCTTTACCTCTAGTGGCATAAATATTGGATTTATGAAGAGTAGAACTGTAAATTGAACCTTAAATTAAAAAACCATGAAAGCGTTAGAAGGAAAAAAAGTAGCCATTCTTACAGAAAACGGATTTGAAGAAGTGGAGCTGACCAGTCCAAAGAAAGCATTGGAGGATGCGGGCGCCCGGGTGGATATAATTTCTCCGCAAAAAGAAAGTGTAAGAGGATGGGATAAAGATCATTGGTCTATTGAACTGAAGGTAGATATGGAAGTGAGTGAGGCGGATCCCAATGATTATGATGCCCTGATGATTCCCGGAGGCGTCATTAATCCGGATAAGATGAGAAGAAATCCATATTGTATAGATTTTGCCCGGGCATTCATGGAAAATGACAAACCTGTTGCTTCTATCTGCCATGGCCCGCAATTATTAATAGAGACGGGAACCCTTAAGGGCAAGAACATGACTTCTTTTTATTCTATAAAAACAGATCTTATAAATGCGGGAGCCCATTGGCAGGATAAAGAAGTAGTGACCGATCAGGGCTTTGTTACAAGCCGTTCTCCTGATGATCTTGGGGCCTTCAATAAGAAGATGATTGAAGAGATACGTGAAGGGATCCATGAAAATCGATAAAATAATTAACTCATAAATAAGTTATTAATAGATTCGCTATAGAGCGGATGTGCAAAAATTTCGTTTTTTAACCGGTCTGCGGTAAAGCCGCAAGACATGGCAATCTGTAAAACACTCATGATCTCTCCTCCCTGAGCGGATAGTATGGCCGCCCCGAGGATCAGACCCGAGGGCTCTTCTACAACGGCTTTCATGAATCCGTCGGTTTGTCCCGTTTCTATTCCTCTGGAACTTTTCTTCATGGGAAGACGGTAGACTTTTATCTTTTTCCCAAGGGTAAGGGCATGGGTTTCAGTGATTCCTATTCTGCCCAATTGGGGATCGGTAAACATACAGTATGGGACCTGACGATCAAAGTATTTGTGATTTGATCCTTTCATCAGTCTGTTATAGATTACGAGGTGATCGTTATAAGAGATATGGGTAAATGCCGGACCGCCTTTAATATCTCCCATAGCAAAAATACCGGGAATGTTGGTTTCCAGATAATCATTTACAATGATAAATCCCTTTTCATCCGTTTGAATGCCTGCTTTATCAAGCGCTAAGGCCGCTGTTTGCGGCTTCCTTCCTGTGGCCACCAAGAGATGGCTTCCGATTATTTGTTGGGTTCTTCCGTTTATGGAACAGGTTAAGATCAGGGGTTCTTCTTTTACGGATTGGGCCTTCGCCCCGGTATAAACCCGAATGCCTTCTTCTTCCAGAATCTGTTGTAAGGTCTGAGCAATATCCGGGTCCTCATCAGGCAGCAATTGTTCACTTTTTTCCACAATCGTTACTTTACTGCCCAGCCGGGCAAATAACTGTGCCATTTCGATACCATTATAGTTTCCCCCTAAAATAACGAGTTGTTCCGGGCAATGGGTAAGATCCAAAATAGAGGTAGTTGTAAGGAACGGGATTTTATCCAGCCCTTCCAGTTTGGGAATATCCGGCTTCGTGCCGGCATCAATAAAAATATTGCCGGCCTGGATGGTTTCCATTTTGGTGTCCGTTTTTACTATTATTTCTTTAGGTCCTGTAAAACTGGCCTTCCCTTCAAATATGATCAGGTCTTCCGCTTTTTTTAAGGCGGTTTCGCTACTTTCTCTAAACTGCTTTACAATTTCATTTTTTCGCGCCATTACTTTATTAAAATCAACGTGATAGTCAGGAATTTTTATTCCCCACTTTTCGCTATGTTTGATCCTATAAGCGTTTTCTGCACTTGCAATGAGCGTTTTGGTCGGTGTGCACCCGTCGTTCACACAGGTTCCTCCTATAGCTCTTTTTTCTATGAGCGCTGTTTTAATTCCGGCTTTTGAAAGTTTCATGGCCAGGGGGATTCCACTTTGGCCGGCGCCTATTATGATCGCATCTAAATAAAACATACCTTTTTATTTATGTAAATAAATCCAAAGACTATACCATGTCCTTTTACAGGGCAAAGTTGAGCGTGACTATAAAGCGGGTGCCATCTCCGCGTTTACTCTCTACCTCAATATTCCCGTTATGGTTTAAAATGATATTTTGTGTCTGTGCCAGGCCCAAACCGCTTCCATTCTTCAACTTTGTGGTGTAATACGGCTCAAATATTTTAGAGCTGGTCTCTTCATCCATTCCGTTCCCGTTATCTTCTATTATAATGACACATTTGTTTTCTTTATTTAAGGTAGTGATCTTGAGTAAATTTTGATCGGCTTCCATAGCTTCAATGGCATTGGTAACCAGGTTTAGAAATGCGATTTTAATCCTTTCGGGATCAACGGCTATCTTATCCAGGCCTTTCGTATAGTGCTTTTCCACTACTATATTCCCCAGGTTAATCCGATCTGCCGCTTCCTGAAGTACATCGTCCAGCAAATGGTTGATCGAAACAGGCTGTGTATTCAGTTTGATGAAAGCCGTTACATTGAGGAAATGATTTATTTGGTCTTTGATCCTTTCACAATTTCTTTTTATGATGTCAAAATAAGTTTTGCGATCGGCCGTCTGTGTCTCATCTTCCAGCTCTGCGAGCGCCATATTTATACTGGTTAGGGGATTTTTGATGTCGTGGGCGATCGTGGTGGCCACTCTGCCGAGGGCTGTATATTTTTCCAGGCTTTTTAACCGCAGGATCTCCTTGTTGATTTTAGTTAATTCCTGGATACGGGCTTCCAATTGCCTGTGATAATTCTCAGCCTGGCCTTTGGCAATGTTTTTGGCCCCTCTTTCTCTATTGTATATGATGAGCATATGAATCGAAAGGAAAAGGGCTACGCCCAGGAGAAAATAACCCAGTATTTTCAAGTAAGACGACCATGAATTCAGCGTATCTTTTCTTTCATTGGCTTTACTTTGCATCTTCTCGTGTATATCGGTGATTACCGAAGTGATGCTATCGACCAGAGATGAGTTGCGAACAGTCATATTCTGAAGGGAATCTAATAAGCGACCCGCGTTTCTCCTATAGCGTAAGACCGGGTTCAGGCTGTCTTTAGAGAAAAGAACGCTCAATAATATTCTGAGGGTATCAAGCCGGTCTTTCTGTTGTTCGGAAATGGAGGATGAATTATAGATACTGATAAAAAGGGAGTCTATTTCTTTACTCTTGTTGTAATATTGTGTCAGACTTTTGTAATTTTTAGTGAGCGAATATTGTCCCCATGAGACTTGTGCACTTTTAAGGCTTGTTAATAATTCAGTCAGGTGATTTATGGTAGAATCTTTTTCGGAAATACTGTTACTCAGGGTATAAAGGTTGGCGCTTACAAATGTAGAAAGTACAAATCCTCCGATCAAAAGCATAAAGGCTGTGGCATAGCCCCAATTGATATGGTTAATCCATTTAGTAATGAGTGGCATAAATTAACTAGCTGTTTAGGTTTATAAATGAACAAATAGGCGCTATTTCCCCTGTTAAAACAACAGAACAATTTGGCGTCTTCTATATTTTGGGGCAAAACATTCGATAGGGGTCCCAAGAGATAGATAAACTAACGAGTGACACTAACAGGTTTTTGTAAGAACGTACGCGCGGCAACTGATATGGAATTTCAAGGGGACCTGCACGAATTATGACGACACGCATACCCGGAAACGGATAGCCATAATTCGAGACCGGCCAATTAGGGTCCCCGGTCTTATAACTACACAGTTTGGTTGGTCATATCGGTGATAAGGATCTGACCGGTATGATAAGAATGCCAACTATACTACTGACAACAAAGGTAAGCGCACGAGTAACCATACCTTTGATGATATTTCCTGAAAACGAAATGAATTCCCGACAGATGAGTACCAAAAGCCGTTTGGGCTGGACGTGATATAAGAAACAAAAACAGGAATTGATCAAAGAAATAAGTAAAATGATCCTTAGTAAGCGTTTCTCTTTTTGCGTTTGGTACATAATTGGCGAAAGATAAGTAAACAATATATACTTTTTCAAATAAATTATCTTTCTTTTAGTTTTTGTTGAAGTGTGAACTCCATTTCTTGATTTTCTATTTCCTTGCTATGGACCTTTTCCCGGATAAACGGCCGGTTTCTGTAAAGGGGTTCTTTATCCGGGAAAAGTCGGGTCTCTACCAGTTCGCATATTATATGTCCTATAAGGATATGTGCTTCCTGGATACGTGCCGTGTCGGATGAGGGTACGATAATTGAATAATGACAGTAGTTTACTAATTGCCCTCCGGTTCCTCCGGTCAGGCCGATAACAATCATTTCTTTTTCCTGAGCGGCTTTTGTTGCATTTATGATGTTATCTGAATTCCCGGAGGTGGATATGGCCACCAGAATATCACCTGGAACCGCGATCCCCCTTATCAAACGACCATATACATCGGCGAAGGAGTAGTCATTTGCCACGGCAGTGAGGTAAGAGCTGTTGCAATGCAGGGCATCGGCATATAAAGCCGGACGATCTTTCCGGAACCTGCCTGACAGTTCCGCGGATAAATGTTGCGCATCGGCCGCGCTGCCGCCATTGCCACAAAAAAGTACTTTTTTATGATTTTCAAAAGCTGTAACAATCGCCTCTTTGGCCTCAGATATCGTTTCCAATAATTCTGCGGTTGCGAGTATCTTGGTTTTGACGTCTATAGATTCCTTTATCAGTTGTTTGATATCCTCTGTCATAGCCCGTTATAAATTTTAGGGTTCATAAAAAGCTTTCTTTTTTTAACCATGCTGATGATCTTTTCAAATACCATTGAAAACGAAGGTTCTCGTTTCCAGTCATGAACATGGTGGAGGGTTCTATTTAGGGGACTCCATCGCTCGGGCTCTCCGTCCATGTTAATGATAACGCTCGGTGTCTTCACTGCAGCGGCAATGTGAGACACTCCCGTGCAGTTGCTAAATAGCGCATAGGCATTCCGGATCAGGATAGCAACAGTTCCTAACGTGGTTTTCCCTGCAAGGTTGATGGCATGATATTTCATAAACTTTTCCACTTCCCTGGTGATAGGGAGCTCTTCGGACGTACCGGTGATGACTACTTCAAAGCCCTGTGAGGCCGCGTAATCCGCCACGGAAGCAAAATACTTGGGTTGCCACTGGCGGCGGATACTTCGTGAGCCCGGATGTATGCAGATGTATTGATTTTTAATAAACGGCAGGTTTAAATTGCTAAAATTCTCTCTGTCTTGTTGGGTAATGGGAAACTCCAGGAAGGTGCCTTTTCCGGGGATCCCTAAAAATTCAAGTAATTTGAGATGGCGATTAATTTCGGGAATGCCTTCCGGATATTCCATGAAAAGATCAAAGGGAGAGGCGGGCCTGTAGAATTTATAGAAACCGGCTGTATATGTGGCTTCAAATGATTTGACCAGCCTGTTAATAATGGTTCCGTTACCCTGCATTTGAAGTACCAGATCAAAATGGGTACTTTGCATGTCTTCCAAAAACGTGAGAAGGGCAAGCTTATCTGGGATTTGTTCGGGCAAGCCCTCATAGCCCGGGAAAGGAATAACCTTATCCACATATCCGGGAAATCTTTTAGCAAAAGTGACAGACCAGGGAAGGCCGATTAATGAAATTTCACTGTCGGGGAAAAAATGGCGTAGCGCCCGTAAAGCAGGCACCAGGCACAGCATGTCTCCCAGATAAAGGGCACGGAATACGGCAATTTTTTCTATTTTATGATCCGTATACTGCAAAAAATATTTTTTCATAGAATTATATTTTATATTCTGCCGGGTCATAAAGAACGGCCAAAACAGGATATTGAAAGATAAGGACCAGATGAGAACAAGAGAGTGATCTGCATGAGGTTACGGCGACTATCATGAGATTTTTATATGTGCTTATTTTTCCAATAAAAAAGATTGAATAACCAGGGCGTCAAATGGAGAAGTCCAGAAGCATTCTACCGCGTCTTTCGGAGTACATACGATAGGCGCTCCTCTTGTATTAAAGGATGTGTTTACCAATATGGGCACGCCGGTAAGCTTTTTAAAGGCCTTCAAAAGATCATGGTAGAGCGGATTTTGGTTGTGATTTACGGTTTGGATACGCGCAGTCCCGTCTACATGGCAGACAGCAGGGATCTTTTTTCGTTTTTGGGGTTTGATATCAAATACGAATAGCATAAAGGGGGAGGGAGTGGAGTTCTCAAACCAGTCTCCAACTTCTTCTTCTAATACAACGGGAGCAACCGGACGGAAATCTTCCCTGTCTTTAATGTCGTTGAGCCGTTCCTGCATATGGGTATCCAAAGGGGAAGCCAATATGGAGCGGTTTCCCAATGCTCTCGGTCCAAATTCCATCCTGCCCTGGTACCAGGCGACCACTTTATTCTGCGCCAGTAATGCGGCTGTTTCTTTTGGAATATCTTTCAACTTTTTATAAGGCGCCTTTGTCCATTTTAAGTAATCTTCAATTTCATCATCTGAATATTGCGGACCCCAATAAACGTGTTGCATTCTAAAATGCTTTTTGCTTTTCTTCCGCTGTCGGGCGTCTGTCCATAATGCCGCTCCTAACGCGGTCCCCGCATCTCCGGCAGCGGGTTGGATCCATATGTTTTTAAATTTTCCTTTATCCCGGATGGCTTTATTTAAAACACAATTGAGAGCAACACCGCCCGCGAGGCATAGGTTTGATACCCGGGTTTCCTGATACAGCCAGTCCACCAGCTCCAGAACGGTCTCTTCCAAAACGGATTGGGCGGATTTGGCGATATCAAAATGCAGCTGCGTCAGAGGCTCCTCTTTAAGCCTCGGTTTCCCAAACCACCCGGTTAATTGTAAGGTATCAATGGTATACCGCCCTTTCCTCTTTAAGTGGATCAACGATTCAAACTTTTCTTTATAAACAGGTTTTCCAAAAGAGGCGAGCGCCATTACTTTATATTCATCCGATGACCGGAGGAAGCCTAAATATTCCGTTACACTTTCATAGAACAGGCCCAAAGAGTGGGGCATCTCTACTTCACCTAAACGCGACATATCATTCCCCTGGCCTACATGATAACTGGTCGTTACTTTTTCCCCGCGTCCGTCTAAAGTTAGAATAGCGGCATGAGAAAAAGGAGATGTGTGAAAGGCACTGGCAGCATGGCAGATATGATGCTCTACAAAATGCCAGGTGAACCCGTTAAGCTTACATTCGTTAAAGTTGGCCTGTAAATGATGGGGCCAGCCGCCGGTAAGTTGCCGTGGCGCATTAACGATGGAAGCCAGAAAGAGAGGGTCCCATACGGAGATCCATTTTTTAGGTTTGGTATGAGCGCTGGGTTCCAGAGGTAAGGTAATGTTATGGTGATGAAATTTATTTTGGTCAAGCAATAACCATGGATCAAATGAATAAGAAATATGCTGTACATCATTGATGTTGATCCCCGCTTCATTTAAGCAGTAGTTGATTGCATGAAAAGGGAGCTCGTAAGTTGAAAACGGGATGGGGCGTTTACCGTGTTTCACGTGTGTGAAGCGTTCCTCTTCTGCCGCTGCTACCAGCGTCCCGTCTTTGACAAGGCTGGCGGCAGAATCGTGAAATGCAGCATTAATTCCTAAGGTGTACATGTGTCTTTTGCATTTTATTATTTTTATTGTTCAATTTCCAAACCAACTGCTCAATCACTATAAAACAGGCCCGCTTCTTTTTTAAATCGTTAAACTGTGGATAAACTTCTACGTTTTTTTCCCCATTTCTTTATCATCCGGTCAAAGATCAAAGCCTGATCTTTTAAAAAAGAGGTTTCTAACAAGCTTGAAAACAGTTTGAACTTATTCTGGCATCAATTTTACAATTGATTAAGGGATAAGTAAGTAAAAGCATCTTAAAAATTTAATTATGACTACTTCAGAAAAAGAAAGGCAATCGGGGAATGATTTTGTCATGAAAGACCGTCCTTTTCATCAGTTTTTTGTATTTGAATTGGAAGATCTTTATTGGGCGGAAAAGCACATTGTGGACGCATTGCCCGATATGATCGAGGCGGCCGAGTCGGAAATACTGAAGTCTGCGCTTGATAAGCATCTGCAAGAGACAAAGGGCCATGTAACCCGCTTGCAGGAGGCTTTCGAGGCTCTCGGTCAAAAGCTTAAAGACACGAAATGCAAGGCGATGGCCGGAATTTTAAAAGAAGGTAAAGATATGATCTCAGAAACGGAAGCAGATTCGGCCGTGAGAGATGCGGCTATTATTATGGCGGCACAAAAAGTAGAACATTACGAGATCGCCTCTTATGGCAGCCTGATTGCCTTCTCGAGATTAATGGGACATACTGAAGTAACGCGGTTGTTAGAATCTACCCTTGAAGAAGAGGAACGTGCCAATACGATCTTAACCGATCTGGCAGAGAGCGGAATTAACGAGAGTGCATTCAATGAAGGCTGAGCCTCTTACTCCGAAAGGAGGAATAAAACGGCAAGATTCAACTTTACTAAGAATGGGAAAATCATCCTGATAAGGACTCAAGAAATATGGATATAAAATCCTGGCAATTGATCAAGGAATTCTCAAAGGTAAAAGTTTTGGTGATCGGGGAACTGATGCTGGACGTTTACCTGAAAGGAAGTTCAAACCGCATTTCTCCTGAAGCGCCTGTTCCTGTTGTAAATATAACAGAAGAGTCGGCATATGTGGGCGGTGCGGCTAATGTAGCGGCTAATTTAAGGTCATTGGGCGCCGAGGTCTTCTTTTGTTCTGTTTGTGGCAACGACGCGGCTGCCGAAAAGGCTTTTAAGTTGTTTCATAATCAAGGAATAAATACAGATTATGTGGTTGTTGATGAGGAACGTACTACATTGGTGAAGGAGCGGATCGTTGTACACGATCAGATTTTGACGCGTTTTGATAAAGGTACGGAAACTTATATCTCTCACCGCACTCAAAAACGGTTAATCAGCCGGATCGCCACGGCTTATAACCTATGCGATGCTGTTGTAATTGCAGATTATGATAAGGGAATATGTGCTGAAAGGGTAATTGAAGCTTTAACTGAATTGCAACGGGAGCATCCTCTTTTTATAGCAGTTGATTCCCGGCATATAAGTAATTTCAGGATGCTTCATCCCACGCTGGTAAAGCCCAACTATACAGAAGCCATTCGGTTGTTAAAAATACATAAGTTAGAATCTGACCGTATAGAACAAATAAAACGGCATGGAGGAAGACTATGTGATATAACGGGTTCTGACATCAGCGTAGTTACAATGGATAAGGAGGGGGCGCTTGCATTTAAAGGCAAGAGGATGATACATCATGCCCGCGCTATGCGAATAAATAATCCTAATGTAGTAGGGGCGGGGGATACTTTTATCAGCGCCATAAGCCTATCGCTCGTTTGCGGAGCAGATTTAGCCACAGCTGCTGATCTGGCGTCGGCTGCTTCCGCTATTTCAGTTAGAAAACGAAATACGGCCTGTTGCAACGATTTGGAACTTCGCTCTTTTTTCGTTTTTAAGAACAAATATATTTCCACTTTACAAGAGTTGAATGAAATATGTGAGATCTACCGGGAGCAGAAGAAAAAGATCGTATTTACCAATGGTTGTTTTGACATTCTCCATTGCGGGCATGTGAATTATTTAAAAGCTTCGGGCAAGTTGGGAGATATTCTGATCGTGGGCATTAATAATGACGATAGTATCAGAAGGCTCAAAGGTACAGGCAGGCCGGTCAATCCATTGGCAGACCGGATCGAAGTGATCGCTGCGCTTACTGCTGTAAATCATATCATTTCGTTTGGAAGAAAGACAGACGATTCTCCGTCAGATCTTATACGCGTGATAAAGCCCGACATCTTTGCAAAAGGGGGAGACTATACCCGTGAACTTTTACCGGAGGCCTCATTGGTTGAAGCGCTCGGCGGTGCGGTCCGTTTTTTACCTTTTACCCCCGACCACTCTACCACCGGCGTCATACGTCGCATTCGAGAAACCTACGCTGCAGACTAAATGCCAGGTTATGAAGAAACGGACCAGTTACAAAAATATATTGTGTATTCGTACGGACAATATGGGCGACCTCATTATGAGCATCCCGGCCATACGAGCGTTAAAAGAGACATTTAGCTGTAAGATTACGGTGCTTATTCCCCCGATGGCGGCAGAAATTGCCAAACATATTGACTGTATTGATGATGCCATTCTTTTTCAAGCGCCCTGGAACAGAGAGGATGTTCGTCCTGAAAATGTAAAAGAGATTATTAAATTATTGCAGTCCCGGAGATTTGATGCAGCGATCATATTTACCGTATACAGCCAAAATCCCCTGCCGGCCGCCTTGTTGGCCTTTATGGCTGATATCCCGGTGAGGCTGGCTTATTGCAGGGAAACTCCTTATCAATTGCTTACCCACTGGGTTCCTGAAAAGGAGCCTTATTTTATGATCCAGCACCAGGTGGCGCGTGATCTGAAATTAGTGGAGGCTATAGGCGCAACCGTCTCCGACGATCAGCTCCGTCTTACTTACGGAGTCCGGGCATGGGAGCGGGCCCGAAGAAAAATTGCCGCGGTGGGTTGCATAGCTGAAAAACCATGGATCATATTACACGCAGGTGTAAGTGAAAGCAAAAGAGCCTATCCGGTGGATAGCTGGATTGATACAGGAAGAAAACTGATCGAAAAATTTGATCTTCAACTTCTTTTTACCGGAAGCGCGGGACAGCGCGAACTGATCGCTGAAATAGCGGAAGGGATCGGATATCATGCCATAGCGGTAGCAGGAATATTGGATATGGAGGAACTGATCGCATTAATTGATCACGCTCCTTTTATTATTTCCGTAAATACGTTGATTATTCATATAGCCGCGGCCATGGGTACGCCCTTGATCGTGTTATACGCCATGACCAATCCGCAACACACTCCATGGAAAGTTCCCTGTGAAATATTATCATTTCATCCTCCCCGGGAAAAGCAAAGTAGAAATGAGATCGTACGGTTTGTTTACGAAATGTTTTTGAAAGATATACCTGATAATGCTTCTCCCGACAATATTGTTAAAGCGGTATCCAGGGCGATGGATTAAGACGAAATAATTCGGATAAGCTGCTAAAAGTCTTATCGCAGTCGGATACATAAGAAAATACATATAAGAAAATGCAGGGGCAAATATTGCCTCATTCGTCATTAAAACGGGGAGAAATTTCTACGAAAGCGCCTACGAGCAGCCGACTGAAATAGATCGTAATACATCTTAATAACTGGTGTGTTATTTGATTTATTATAATTATGAGAAAGCGTAATCTCCATGAACTGAGGTCATTTTTTATCTATAAGCTGGAAGGAATTTATGCTATTCAGAAACATCTTAAAGATGAATTGCCGTATATGATTGATGCTGCTTTTACCAGAGATGTTAAATCCGTTTTAGAAGCGCATGAACATATTGCTTTCAAGCAGGTTATTCGGTTAGATGCCATTTTTGACCATTTATCGGTACGTCCACGAAAAAGGTCGTTTTATATTATTAAAAGAATGATAAAGGAAGGAAAATGGCAAATTAAGGAAACGAGGGCCGATCCTGCAGTTCTCGATACCAGCCTTATTATTACATGGCGCGAAATAGATCATTATAAGATGGCGGCTTATGCCTGCCTTGTAGGGTTATCTTCTTCTCTATTTTCCAATAAGGTGTCTGCCTCTTTATTCATGGCTATGGAAGAGGAGATGGAAGCAGATACCAGTTTACGAGAACTTTCGGGGGGCTGTTCCCGTTATGTCAGTCCGGAAGGCCAGGGCTCCATGGAGGATCATCCTATGAATTAATTATGTTTTGCTATGGAATTAAATAGTATGTATTCTCCGGAAGCACGGGCCTTTTATCAGAAAGCCCTGATCCTCCTGAGGGAGCATGAAATATCTTTTATGGTGGGAGGGGCGTGGGCGCTTGCATATTATACCGGTATAAGGCGGGATACAAAGGATCTCGATTTATTTTGTATAGCTGAAGATTACCCCGCTATCCTTCAGGCTTTTAATGAAAAAGGATATTATACGGAAATTACCGATTCCCGTTGGCTCGCTAAGGTATATCAGGGAGATTATTTTGCGGATATTATTTTTAATACGCCTAATAATATGTGTCCTATAGATGAAAGCTGGTATACGCATGCGGTAGATGCAAAGCTGTTGGAGCAACCGGTTTTATTTATAGCGCCGGAGGAACTGATATGGTGTAAAACCTATCTACAAAGCAGGTATCGTTTTGATGGAGCAGACATCCATCATTTGTTTTTGAAGCAGGGAAAATATTTGGATTGGGACAGGCTGCTTAAACGACTGAACCTGCACTGGCTTCTTTTGCTGGCACACTTAATAACCTTCCAATTCGTTTACCCTGCAGATTTCAGGGAAATTGTTCCCCAATGGGTCTTTGATCATCTTTTTGAGCGTGTAAGAACGCTGCATGCCCTGCCGAAACCGCTGCGTAAAATATGTCTGGGGCCGCTAATAGACCAGCGCCAATATGATATCGATATAAAAGAGTGGGGGTACGAAGTTATTAATATTTGAATATTTTCCTTTTTATGATTTCTAAAGAAGATAAAACAAAAATAGCGGCCATTGCCGATCTGCATGTTCAGAAAACGGATGAAGGGAAATGGAGGGATTTTTTTATACAGATTTCCGAAAGGGCGGATATTCTGCTTATTTGCGGAGATCTTACCAATACGGGAGCGACTCAAGAAGCAGAAATTCTTAAAAAAGAACTCCGCTACTGTACTATTCCCATAGTGGCGGTACTGGGGAATCATGATTATGAAAGCGGACTGGAGCGACAGTTGTTGCGCATTCTGCAAGATGAGAATATACATTTGCTTGATGGTGATTTCTACGTAAGTCATCAAATTGGCTTCGCGGGAGTGAAGGGATTTTGCGGAGGTTTTGATGATTACCAGTTGCTTTCTTTTGGAGAACCGGCCATCAAATCGTTTGTCGAGGAGATACAGGTGAATGTGAATCACCTGGATAATGCACTGGCACAATTGGACCGGGAATACGAGTCTATTCCGAAGATCGTTTTACTCCATTATGCGCCTATAGTAGAAACAGTAATAGGAGAACCGGAAACCATCTATCCGTTTTTGGGCTCTTCACGGCTGGCGGAACCGCTGATAAAGAGACATGTTATAGCCGCATTTCATGGTCATGCCCATGCCGGTCAATTGAGGGGAGATGCTTCGGGAGTAGCGATTTTTAATGTTGCATACGAAGTACTTAGGAACTCGGGGTTTAACCTGCCCTTTTTCTTGTATGAATTTTGATTCTGGTATGAGAGAGGAAAGAAGGGCAGCTTGATGCTTAGCCCTGACAACTAACGGATAAGGGAATCTTATCATCTTCCATCGCTGCTTTAAAAAGATAAATATGCTTATGTTTTTTTTTATACTGCCAAACTTGCAATTTATTTTTTAATATGCCAGATAAAATTACAAAAGAAGGGAAGGAGCCGCAGCATGATAATGGCAAAAAGAATATTTATTTGAAATCCCGTCCGGGAATCTATACTTTATTACGTATCGTTCTCATTTTTCTACTGATCATTCTTTCCATTGTGATCCTTTATTACGGGAGATCCTTTTTGCTTCCATTGGCCATTGCCGCTATATTGGCCATGATGCTTAACCCCTTGATGAACCGTATGTTAAGAAGGGGTATTCCTCAATGGCTGGCGGTTATTTTATTGTCGTTCATGCTTGTTGTTTTATTTGGAACAGTGGTTTTTCTTTTTGGCCGGCAGATAGGTGTAATCTCCAAAGATTGGCCGGAGATTCGTCAAAAATTGTCGAGCCTTATTTATAATGTGGAACATTTCATTTGGAAAACTTTTAATGTAAAACCTGCGGATCAGGAGAGTAGCGCAGCCAGGGCCCTTCCTTTTAAAGATCTTGTAATCCCTGTTTTGGGATCAATAAGACAGACTCTGACCGACGGTTTCCTGGTATTAATTTACGTGATATTAATGCTTTTGGTTCGAGCGCATTTTAGAAAACTCATTCTTGATCTTTGTGGGAAAGCAAACAGGGCAGATTCTATTCGTGCTATTAAAGAGTGTGTGAAAGTATGCTCTAAATTTTTGGTGGGCAGACTGATTATCGTGGCGATAATAATTGTGATATATTCTTTGGGCTTTTGGCTGGGTGATGTACCCTTTCCATTTTTTCTCGCACTAATGGCCGGTACGTTGTCTCTGATCCCCTTTTTGGGAAATATCATAGGAGGCCTTATTGCCTGTGCGATTTCCTTTGTCATGGGAAGTTTGGTGAGTATGCTAATCGTGCTTGGCGTGATCACTATAGGCCAGTTAATCGGAGATTATATACTGACCCCATGGATACTTGGTGATGCCGTAAGACTCAATCCTTTTGTAACTATAGTATCCGTCATTGCTTTCGCTATATTGTGGGGGCCCGTGGGGGCCATCTTTGCCTTGCCCATAGTAGCCATGTTGCGTGTGCTTTTTGAGAATATGGAAGGCGCCAGACCTTATGCTGCCTTTTTAATGGGTAAAAAATAACATATAAAGAATGGATTGTTTCCTGTATTTACGAAACTCGTATGATCTATGCGATTGTGTATGGATACAATCTATAAAACCAATGGTCTTTGAATTTATAAATCACATTTCGGATATGTTTTGATTTAAGACTTTCTTTTTTGCCGGTATCTGACAATAACGGAAATAATAAAAAGACCTATAAAGATCCAAAATAAAATTTTAGCGATCCCCACGATCAAGATCCCACCAAAACCAAGAATAGCTGCTAATACAGCAATAATCAAAAAAGCGATTGCCCACCAATACATAGAATATTATTTTTTTATCATCAGGGGATGAAATATTTCTGTTTAAAAACAAATATCATTCCTCTTCAAGCCTGCTGATGTGTTAGAGGTTATTTCGGAGCATCATTTGACAATCTGAATTTTTATGGTGCTTAGTAGAAATGAGTATAAAAGAGTAAAATAAGAGATTGAGTCTCTGATAGGTGATCGATGCCTGTTTCTTCTGAATGAAAAAAGTGTAGAAATATTTCCTCATATAGGTGTATTCCCGAATAAAACGGCTGGTTTTAATCTTATAGGATGAACGAGAGCTATTACAGCCGGAAGCACTTACTTGCCTGTCTGAAAGTTGCTTTTGAGCTTTTGGTATCGTTTTGGATTTTTAAATTATAATAATTTTTTAATCACATTTAGAAATATAATTATGTTTCATCACGTAAAAGAGTTACAATTTGATGTAAAAGTTTCCGAACCGGATCCCCGGTTTGCCGGTTTATTACTGGAACAATTTGGGGGTTCCAATGGAGAGTTAAAGGCTGCCATGCAGTATTTTGTTCAGGCCTTCAGTGCGCGTCAGCCCCATCCCGATAAGTATGATCTTCTAATGGATATTGCTACTGAGGAGTTCAGCCATCTTGAAATAGTGGGCGCTACCATTCAATTGTTGCTGAACGGTGTTAGCGGCGCTTTAAAAGATGCCGCCGAAAAAGAAGAGATCATGGAAACCTTAAAAGGCAAAAGTGCAAAGGAAAGTTATATCCATGAGGCCATGAAAAGCCATCCTGAATTTGCGGTAAGGACGGGAGGAGGACCTGCACTTACAAATAGCCAGGGGGTGCCCTGGACCGGGGCTTATATAAATGCGATCGGAGATTTAACCTCAGATCTGCGTTCGGACATGGCCGCTGAATCAAGAGCTAAATTATTTTATGAATATCTTCTTCAGTTTACCGATGATCCGGAAGTAAAGAATACCCTTACCTTTTTAATGACCAGGGAGATTGCCCATATGGAAATGTTTGAAGCGGCGCTTAATACCATTCAGCCCAACTTCCCGCCGGGTGTATTGCAGGGGGATCCGCGTTCAATAAGTAAGTATTTCAATATGTCTTCGGGAGGAGAGGGAGAACGGGGACCCTGGAATACGGGTAAATCGCCGGAGCTGAAAGAAGAATTTCAATATATAGATGATCCGGTATCCTATGTTAAAGAGACCAGAGGCTTGCAGACCGAAGAGAAAGATGAGGACAAATCACAGGAGATGAAAAAGAAGAATAAGGAGCTTAGTCAAAAACGTAGCCAGGAAATTAAAGACAGGACCGCCTATAATTGGTGCGAATATGGAGAAACAATCTGAGACAAACAACAGTGCAATGATCCAATTCTTTCACTGGTACTATCCATTGGAGCGTAAACTGTGGAAAGAGCTGGCATCGGAGGCTTCAGCCTTGAGCTCATTAGGGTTCGGCGCGGTATGGATGCCGCCTGCATGCAAAGCCTCTGAAAAAGGATCGGTTGGTTATGATGTTTATGACTTGTATGACCTGGGAGAGTTTGATCAGAAAGGCGGCGTTGAAACGCGGTACGGCTCAAAAGCAGATTATATAAAAGCCGTCCATGCGTTGCATGAATGTGGAATACAGGCTTATGCAGATATTATTCTAAACCATAAGGCGGGAGCTGATGAGACTGAAGACGTCAAAGCCTTTAAGGTGGATCCGGATGACAGAAATAAGAAGATCAGCGATGTTTATAAAATAAAAGCGTTTACGAAATTCACTTTCCCCGGAAGAAAAAACAAGTATTCTGATTTTAAATGGGATTACAACTGCTTTACCGGTGTAGACTGGGATGAGAATAAGAAAGAAGAGGCCGTTTTTAAACTTGTTAACCAATACGGAACGGATTGGGAGGAGGTCATAGCCGATCAAAAAGGGAATTTTGATTTTTTGATGTTTTCAGATATCGAGTTCCGGAATAAGCAGGTCCGGGAGGCACTTTATAACTGGGGTTTATGGTATCTCCATACGACGTCGGTAGATGGTTTTCGCCTGGATGCGGTTAAGCATATCTCTATTTCATTTTTTAAAGAATGGCTTAAGAAATTAAGAACGGAAACGGGTAAAGCTCTTTTTTCGGTGGGCGAGTTAGCGGATTCTTTAGATAAATTATTGGAATATATCCATAAATCAGAAGGGTGTATGTCCTTATTTGATTTTCCCTTACACAAGAAATTTAAAGCGGCCTCTATCGAGGGAGAGGAGTTTGATCTCAGGACTATTTTGGAGGATACCCTGGTTTCTAATGAACCCGGGCTTGCGGTAACCTTTCTGGATAACCATGATACCCAGCCCAAGCGGGAAAAAGAATCCTTCGTCGAAGCCTGGTTCAGACCGCTTGCTTATGCCCTGATCTTGTTGCGCGAAGGAGGTTACCCTTGTGTTTTTTATCCGGACCTGTATGGTGCAAAGTATGAGTTTACCGATAAAGAGAATAAAGATAAAGAAAAGGAGGTTTGTATAGAACCCTGTTTTGGAATTAAGGAAATGCTGAAAGTGAGAAAGGAAAGGGCTTACGGATTACAACGGGACTTCTTTTCCGGTCCGCATATCATCGGATGGACCAGAGAGGGAATAGATGATGTTCCTGATTCGGGTTGTGCGGTATTGATCAATAACTATGAGGAAGGGGAATTAGAAATGGAAATAGGTGGTAAGCATGCCGGGAAGGCTTTTTATGAGATCACCGGTAGCAGAGAGGAAACGATTACTATCGATGATTCCGGAAAAGCCGTTTTTAAAGTGAACGCCGGTTCCGTAGCCATCTGGATAAGAAAAGATTAAAAATATAAAAACCTAAGAAAATGTCACACAAGAAAAAACCGGAACGCCAACAGCCGGCAAATCCCGGCTATCCGCCTTATCCATCCGATGAGGATATTTATAAAAAGAAAGAGGAGGCTGAAAACATAGATCCGGAGCAGCCCGGAAAAAAGAAAAAACCCCTTAGGAGGACGGCCGATCTACCCAATGAGGAACCAGACGAAGCAGATGACGTAATGGGAGATGATCTGGATGTGCCCGGGTCAGAGTTGGATGATGAGGATGAAGAGATTGGGGAAGAGGATGAGGAAAATAACTATTACAGTCTAGGAGGAGATAAAAATCCGGAAGATAACCGGGATCAATAAAGGAACATGTTCATTTATTAAATAGGCTATGGATTTTAAATTAATCATCTGGAGGCAAAAGAACGGTAAGTCAAAAGGTTCCTTTGAGAGTTATAAGGTATCCGGTATTACCGGCGACATGTCTTTTTTAGAGATGTTTGATGTGCTCAATCAGGACCTGATCTCCAAAGGAGCGGATCCTGTTGCCTTTGATCATGATTGCAGGGAGGGTATTTGCGGCTCTTGCTCTATGTATATCAATGGCCGGGCGCATGGTCCCATGCGTTCAACCACCTGTTGCCAGCTTCATATGCGTCATTTTTCGGACGGGGAGACCATTACGGTAGAACCGTGGAGAGCCGGCGCTTTTCCCGTTATTAAAGATCTGGTGGTGGATCGGAGCGCTTTTGACCGGATCATACAGGCGGGCGGGTATATTTCCGTCAATACGGGAAATGCAGTGGATGCTAATGCCATTCCAATAGAGAGGGCAGATGCGGAGCGCGCTTTTGCTGCCGCCACCTGTATCGGTTGTGGCGCATGTGTAGCGGCCTGCCCCAACTCTTCGGCGATGTTGTTTGTGTCATCCAAGATAACCCATCTTAATTTAATGCCGCAGGGACAGCCCGAAAAAAACAGCCGGGTGGTCAGTATGATAGACCAAATGGGGGAAGAACGATTTGGCTCGTGTACTTTCATAGGCGCGTGCGAGATCGAATGTCCGAAGGACATCCCGATAACCATGATATCCAAGTCATATAAGGATTACATAAAGGCCATGTTCTCAAGAGATGAGAATTAAGTTATTAAAATTAATTAAACTGAAGTTCCATGCTTTTTTTCTTCAAATCTCTTACAGTTATAACAGAAAGCATGGGCGTCATTCTTTTAATACGGACTACCGGAGTAGCCCCGTACACTCAGAAAACTTCTTTCAATGCTTTTATCGCCTGCCTCTAAAAATAGTTCCGTTTTTCTCAAAGAGATAAAAGTGTTTTGCTTTTAATTTTAAAAGGGTTTTTACCGTCTGGTATAATTATAAATTAAATAAATGTAAAAAGATGCAAATTGATCAAAAAGAGAATATCGATATTCCTCCCCAGCATCAGGAACATCAACCGGGACATCAATATGAGATGGAACCCCAACCGCAATCGGATTCCCAAAGGCAAAGCTTATCCGGAGAAGGGAAATTGGCTGGAAAAACCGCTATTATCACGGGGGGAGACAGCGGCATCGGGCGTGCAGTGGCCGTCGCATTTGCCGCGGAGGGCGCCCGCGTAGTGATTGCTTATCTGAATGAGGGAAAGGATGCGGAAAAAACGGCAGAGCTTGTAAAAAAAGAAAGAGGGGAAATACTGCTTATCCCGGGCGATATTACAAACAAGGAACATTGTAAAAGTATTGTGGAAAAAACCATTGAAAAATTTCATTGCGTGGATATCCTGGTAAATAATGCAGGGGTGCAATTCCCGCAAAAGGAGGTGGAAGCCATTTCTGAAGAGCAGTTACTAAAAACTTTTCAGACCAATATATTTGCACAGTTTTATCTGACCCAGTCGGCTTTACCGCATATGAGAGAGGGGAGCTGTATCATTAATACTACCTCTGTAACCGCTTATAAAGGCAGTCCTCATCTGATTGACTATTCGGCTACTAAAGGAGCGATTGTTTCTTTTACCCGTTCGCTTTCGCTCTCGCTGGCCGGTCGTGGAATCCGTGTAAACGGTGTGGCGCCGGGCCCCATATGGACCCCTTTAATACCGGCTACGTTTCCAGAAGAGAAAGTAGATAAGTTCGGTAAGAATGTTCCGATGAAAAGGCCGGGAGAACCGAAAGAGGCGGCTTCCTGCTTTCTTTTCCTTGCCTCTGAGGACGCCAGTTATATATCCGGTCAGATCCTGCATCCTAACGGGGGAGAAGTGGTTAACGGGTAAAATGTCTTATTTAAAAAAGAAAGCTATAACTATAAGATTTATTATAGTTATAGCTTTTTTGTATTTGTTGCTCTTAGATATTCACTGTAAAGCTCAGAATACAACCTTTGAAAAGCGCTCTATTTTTTTTCCGTGGTGGCCTCCGGGTTCACATAGTTCTCTGCTATTTTTGTCAATTTTTCATCCGCATTTTTTTCTTCCTGGATGGTCTGTTTCAATACATTGGCCACGTCCGTATAGCCAAGTGTATTTGCGATGGTGATCAGGCCGCCATACGAAGCAATCTCATAATGCTCAGCCTTTTGTCCTGCAAAAATGAGTCCGACATCACGGGTCAGGGTATCTGATTTGGTATCTGAAATGATGGTTTCAGCTTCTTCAATAATACCTTTCATAGCCTCACATTTTTTTGCCTTCGATTTTTCATCCAGCATCTCGAATACCTGCTCGAGTCGTTTTACATGCCCTTTTGTCTCTTCACAATGCGAAGCGAAAGCATCTGCCAGCTCTTTAGTAGTTGATTTCTTTTCCATTTTTGGCAAAGCCTTCACCAGATGTTCTTCAGCCCAATAGATATCTCTTAATTCATCCACAAAGAATTCTCTGAGTAAAGAATTGCCCGTCGTGGAAATGTCTGTACGGTCCATAATAAAAAAGTTTAATGATTAATGAAAATAAATTATATAATAAATAAACAAAAAAATGATGCCAAACTTATCCTATGCCTTAAAACCGCGATGTGCTCTTTTCCTATTTTAATTTTTTCCTTTTAATGTGGAATAAATTACGCGATCCTGGTCTCATTTTCCCATATTTATGGGTATAAGAGCCCCCTCGATATCCCGATTGGATGCCGGCGTTTTTGTCATTACTCTTTTCAACCGCCCTTAAATTTTTCATTTACTCTTTTAATGGCTTCTTCCTCTGTATACTTGCTCTTTAACCGGGCTTTCTCTTTTGAAAGCCGGCCTAATTTTTCATAGTATTTTTTGATGATCTGGATCTCTTCTTCCGAGAGGTCTTCTATGGCGATGAGAAAATCACTGGCTTTATCCATTGCGGAAATAAGCTCGTTCAATTTCAGGTGTACTGCTTCGGAATCTTTATTTTGAGATTGTTGTATTAAAAAGACCATGAGAAAGGTTATAATCGTCGTTCCTGTATTTACAACAAGTTGCCAGGTATCCGAATAATTAAACAGCGGTCCGGTCACCGCCCATATAATAATAAAGCAGAGCGCGACTAAAAAGGCAAATGGATTTCCAGTCAACTTGGTTATGCGATCGGAAAAGTGATCAAACCATTTAAAAAAGAATTTTATATGCATAGAAATGAAGTTTAAAAGGGCACCTTATTTAATCCTAACGGCGTGTATCGCCCGGTTTCCCGGCCAAATGCGTATAGGATGCGGGAGGCTCCAAAATGCCGTTCATCAGTAAAAGTTCTGCTGCTTCATCGATATTGGCCGCTACAATATCTGGCGTCCTTTTTTCATTTAAGTTCCATTCTGTTTCATTCTTATTATCAATCAAAATAGTTTTGCATGCTACCCGGTTTCCTGATTCTACATCATTTAAGATATCGCCTATCATCCAGGAGCGGGTCAGATCTATTCTAAATTCCGAGGCAGCCTTCAATAACATACCGGGAGCCGGCTTTCTACAATCACAAGTGATGGCATATTCTTTTATAATTCCGTCCGGGTGATGTGGACAATAATAGAAACCGTCAAGATAAACGCCCGCCTCTTCCAAAAGTTTTTCTAACCTTATTTTGATATTTAATACCTCCACCTCTCTGAAGTACCCACGGGCAACTCCGGATTGATTAGTTACAACAATGAGTAAGTAATCATGCTCCTGAAAAATTTTCAAGCCATCTATGATGTTTTTATGTAGTACCATCAGGGCCGGATCCACGTTAAACGGGACATTAACCAGGAGCGTACCGTCTTTGTCCAGGAAAATGGCTTTGTTCATGTTAAAAGGATAAGTTGTTAATCGGTTTAATGCCGGGGAATGATTATAATAGCATAATAAATAAATATGATGCAGGATTTACTAAGGCCAGGAAGTCTCTTGTAAGGGGATGACCATGACTTCGGGGATGATGGTTTCCGGAGGTTGAGATAATATAAATTGAATGGTTTTACTAACGTTTACCGGATCCTGTAAATTCGATAGATCGAGGTCTGGGAACCGGTCCAGTAGAAAAGGCGTTTTCATTCCCCCGGCTATAATGGCAGAAACTTTAATATTATTTCGTCTGGCTTCTGTATACAAGGCCTGTGTAAAACCTCTAAGTCCCCACTTACTTGCATGATAGGCTGATGCTTCTGTCCATCCTCTTAATGCTGCTGTAGAAATTATATTTATAATATGTCCCCTGTTGTTTTTGATCATCATGGGCAAGACAAGTTTAGTCAATAAAAAAGGCGCTCTTAAATTAACATTTATGACCCGGTCCCATTCTTCCACGGTCATATCCATGATGGATTTAGTAACGTCAATACCGGCATTATTGATGAGTATGTCTATATCACCGAAACGCTGCTTTATAGATGTAAACATTTCATCAATAGCATTCTTATCACACAGATCCACTTTATAAGCTGCTCCTTTGCATCCGTCCTTTTCTATTTCTTTTACTACTTCTTGACCTTTTTCGTATTGAAGATCTGCTACTATAATCCTATTTTCTTCACAAGAGAGCGTTTTACATATCGTGGCGCCCAGGCCTTGTGCCCCTCCTGTTATCAATATTGTATTGTTTTTGCTCATTTTTTATTATTTAATCGTCCCATATGTTCCATTATTGAAGGCCTGCTACTTTTATTTTTGGGGCTGGATGATAGCGCATACATATATCTTCATATAGATTATAAACAGAAAGCGCGACTTTATTCCAGGTAAAAAAGGAGTTGACTCTTATTAATGCCCTGTTCCGCATCTTCATCATCAATATGGGATTAGAGAAGAGGTTCCTTATTTTCCATGCCAGTTGTTCCGGATCATTGGGAGGAACTAAACAACCCGTTTGTCCGTCTACTACGCTGTATTTAATTCCACCTACATTTGATCCAATCACCGGGATGCCGCATGCCATGGCTTCTAATGGAGTAATGCCAAAAGGTTCGTACCAGGGTGTTGTAATAAAGATATCGGATGCGGAATAATAATATTTTAATTGCTCTCTACACTGCCTGCCTGCAAAGATAACCGCGTTCTGCACGCCTTCTTTTTTTGCTATTTGCTCTAAGCGTTTTATTTCGTGCCGCGTCTGGAAATCAGATTTTTCGGAAGCACCTCCAACAATAATAAGTTTTATATTTTGGTTACAGCTCCTTAGTTTCCCCAGGGCTCTGATCACATTATCTATTCCCTTCCGGGGAACCAGCCGTCCCAGTTGTAATAATATTCGATCATCGGCATCCAATTTCAGTAAGTTGCGAGCCAGTTGTTTATTGACCGGATAAAACTCCTTTGTGTTAAAGCCGCAAGGAATAATAGTTATTTTATGTGGAGAGGCTGTATAATAGTTTACCATATCTTGCATATCCTGCGGACATTCTGCGATAATATGATCTGCTCTTTTCATTATGCGCTCCTCAATGATTACTCTTTCCTTCGGAAATTTATCTTTGTCTTTTTGGTATATTTGCCTTACGTATCCCAACGCATGAAAAGTTACTACAAAGGGAATACCCAATTTCTCTTTTAGGTAGTCTGCCACCATGGCCGACATGAAAAAATTAGCGTGTATAACGGAATAGACGACCTTTTCTTTACGAATAAAAGACAACATATCCTTTCCAAACTCCTTCATATAACCCAGCATTTCTTCTTTGGGAATAAAGGTTAAAGGCCCGGCCTTTACATGAATGATCCGAATGTAAGCCGACCATTGAATTACTTTTGGAAGTTTATTATTGTCCCAACGGGTGTAAATGTCTACCTTATAGCCTAATGAAACCATTTGCCTTGCGAGTTCGCTCACGTAAACGTTTTGTCCGCCACTGTCTATTCCTCCCAATACAGCCAGGGGGGAAGCGTGTTCACTGATAAATGCAATTTTCTTCATATCTTTTCCCTTTTTTCAGCTTAATACGGCCTTGTTACAGGTAACGCTTTGAAATAAGTTTTCCCATTCGGTAGTGAATCGCTGAATATTAAATTTCCGTTCTGCGTCTTTTTGTGCATTTTTTCCCAGATTAGAAGCGAGTCTTTTATCGGATATAAGGAGCTTCATTTTCTCTATGAGTAATGAGGGATCTGTTTCAATGAATCCGGATATATTATTTTTAACAGTAGTGACCATCTCAGTGGTAGCAAGACCCACTATAGGCATGCCCAACATCATGGCTTCACAGACTGATAAACCAAGGCTCGTATATCTTATCGGATTAAAGAAAAACCGGTAATGACTTAAAAAGTCCGGAAGGACGGGGAGGGGTATCTCTCCTAATCCGCCATATTCCTCAGAGTGGAGACCGATAAGATCCAGAGGAATATATTTTCTCATTTCCAGGAAGATATCGGCTCCTAACCTCCTGCCTCTGCTAAACAGGTCATTGACTACTACAACCCCTCTTTCTAATTCTCCTTTGTAATAGGTATCCGGCCCGGGTACCCCATGTGCTATAACCCGGACGTCGCTTACCCTGTTTTTCCACATGAGCTTGTTGAAGCTGGTAACATGGACCAGCGAAACCGTGGGATCATCCAAAACATGTATAGTGTCTGTCGGATGTTTTCTTGGCGGGTCATGTTCAAGAAATATTTTAGAAATTTCATCCCGTTGTTTTTGGCTTAGGGTTGCGTATTGGTCGGTGGTAAAGTTCTTTTTCGATTGGAACAGGATGCAATCAAAAGTAAAGTTTTTTACTTCTTCTTCCGGAATTTCTATCACATTTTTATCAAAAGGAAATGTTTCTCCTCTCCCTTGATATCCGCTACCTTTCTCGGGATTGAGCGGGATATACAGTTCATAATCTCCCAGGGAAAGATAATATAAATAACTTCCATGGATATGCCAGGTGAAAATTTTCAATCTTTTAGCTTTGCCGTGCATTTATCTACGTATTCATTACAGTTATAGATGGTAAAGGGACATTCAGGATCGGGTTACGAATTTATTAAAGGTACTTGTCTCTCCATCCGATTTCTTCTCCTGATAAAGAAAAGCCAATTTTTTTTCATCGAATTTCTTAAAAAATTCGTTCCACGTGATAGTTTCGAGATTTTCTTCTGCTCCGCCCGGAAAATTGATCCGCAATAGTCCCGTATCGCTTTCACTTCCCGTTGTCTTCACCCTGGCAGGCTTTCCCTTTCTATCTTCCACCCATTTTTTTATTTTATCATGGTCCGTGGTTGTTTTTGATTCGTTTGACATACCGAAATATTTAATTGTTTTTATGAAATAAATCTCTACAGTGAAGGATCATCTTTATATAAACTAATTTTTCTGATAGATCCATTAGAGAGAAGTAGAAATATGGTGCCAGAAAGGAAGAATCGTTACTTCTTCTCTTATAAGCGCTTCTCTTATCTACAGGACATGAGATTATGATGTTCTTTTTGCACTAAAGTGTAGAAAAAATTTCCCAATTTATATTCTAAAACATGCAGAAAGGTTTTCCTTTTTCACTCTTCCCCGATTGGTTTAATAATTGGTTGTAGTAGGGGTATAGTTATTTAAAACAAAGATTTAAACTGAGAAACGGCTTTTCCGCATAGGTCCATTATATAGCAGGCCTTTTTGAGGAGCGGAGAACCCCTTAAGAAAGCACTATGTCTGTTAAACTCGTTAGTCGCATCAATAGTCTGGATTCAAGCAAGAAGCTGTTTATCAGCCTTTTTATTGGCCTGGTAGCCTTTTTTACCTTTCCTTTCAATAAGGTTCCTCTTTTGATGCAAATTTTATTTGGGTGGGATGGATTTGCCCTTTGTCAACTGTTCCTGATATGGGTCACCTTTTATTCTACCACCCCTTTGGAAATCCGACATCAGGCTCCGAAGCAGGATGGTAATAGAGTGACCATATTCTTTATTGTGCTTATAGCAACCTTTATCAGCATGCTGGCTGTCTTGTTATTATTGATTAATAAGCCGCAAAATACATCTTCTCAGAACCTTCGCCTTGCTATTGCCATCTCTTGCATGTTATTTTCATGGTTTTTAGTGCATACGATCTTTACAATCAGATATGCGGACTTGTACTATTCAGGAAAAGCGGATTCAGAAAATAACGCGGAGCCTTCCAGTGGCAGTGGATTGAACTTTCCAGACGATCCGGAGCCCGATTTCCTTGATTTTGCGTATTTTTCTTTTACCGCGGGTATGACCTTCCAGGTATCGGATGTAGAGATCTCTTCAAAAGATATACGGCGGCTGGCATTGCTGCATTGTTTGATTTCTTTTGGCTATAACGCAACAATTATTGCTATTTCTGTGAATATTATTGTGGGATTGTCTCAGAGCTAAGGTTGAGGAATTCTTGTAATTGTTTTGATAATAAAAAACAGATCGCTGAAATTCCCCATTTTATGGGATGGCCAAAATATTTTTTATCAATAAGACCCATCTTGATTCCAATTACCGGGGCGGTCCGTCAAGAGGTTCGCCTCCTTTCATGCTGAAAAAAATATCGCGGAGACTCAGGACCCGGACTTCCGGAAAGAATTTTCGTTCTGATTGGGCGTAGGCCACAAATGTGAAAACGAGTACGCCGCCTGCGGTATTGCCCAGCAAGACAGGCAGCCAATATTGTGCAAATAATGCTTTTACCTCAAACAGTGAATGGCTATAGAAGCCCACGAAAAAAACTTCGGCAGCCGAGGTCACCACATGGAAAAGCTGACAGGCGGCGATGGTATAAAAGACAAAATAAACGATCATAAAACGCGTGATGGTGTCTTTTGAGGCCATATTGATCCATACGACTCCCGCGACCAGCCAGCCCGCGAAGAGCGCCCGGAAAAAGATGTCCCACCAGGATAGTTTAAGCGCGTGTTGAACAAAGGCCATAGCTGCATTTCTGATTTCTGGAGACAACATATGGGTGTGTGCCATTACAAATGCACCAAGGGCGGCTCCGAGTAAATTGGCAATAAGTACGATTCCCCATAATCTTAAAAGTAACGGAAGACTGGCCAGGCGCATAAGTACAAGCTTCACGGGGGGTAATGTATTTTCAGTATACAGCTGATAGCGGCCCAGTATAATGTAAAGGAATCCTATCGGATATAAAATGGCCGCCAAAAAAGTATTATTGGGGAATTGAGCGCTCCCGGTCGCATGCCCGATTAACGTCAAAACGATGGCAAATCCGGCAGTGAGGCCGCTAAAAAATAATCCACGAGGCCTTTCGGATATCTCTTCATCTGCTGATGCAATGAGCCGTAACAAGATCTCCCTCCATGAGAAACGATCTCCTACGGCCCAGCCTTCTTTGGGAACGCCGGATGCAGCCGTGTCATCATTATGTGTTTTTTGTTCTCCTTTACCCTCGTTAAGGTTCATACCTCACTCTTACAATAATCGGGCTAATCTCTATACTTTTTCTGTTATAGCCTTTATGGTGATATGATTTCACTGGCAGGTACCTCATGGGGTCCATTCTCTTTTTCTAAAAAATTTGGAAATATAGTGGATATTCTATTATTTTAGGGGCCGGAAATACCATTTTTAAACCTAAATATATGAAAATGAGGAAGTTCTGTTGCTCCTGTTCTTCTATACCTTTCTTAAATTTTCAGTAACATATTTGGGATTTCGGATTGTTAGAGCTTATAGATGAGGATGCATGTATTGAGCGAATAATGATCTAAAGTGATCTATACCCATGATGGTGTTTCATACACGGAGTATTAGCAGGCGTTATCCCGACTTTCTGTATAAGAAAAACAGGATAAAAAATCAGGAAATTTTAATATCAAATTTTCAATTATATGCCAACAAAAGGACAAATCATTACCAATCCATCCAGTGGGGATACTTACGAATACGTCGAAACCGCTAAGGATACTAATGGCGTACGGGTCACAATGAGAACTACTGTCCAAACAAAGGGCCCGCTTGTACCCAATCATTACCATGTATATCAGGAGGAGACTTTCGAAGTGATATCCGGGGATTTGACTATATGGTTGGATGGCGAGACCAGGATTCTTTCAGCAGGAGAGAAATTGACGTTATCCAAAAATATTCCTCACAACCATTACAATAATGAGGACCACCCCGTTTCATATATTCATACGGTCACGCCTGCTTTAGATTTTGATTATCTCATTGAGAATTTAGTCGGACTGGCTGCTGACGGGAAAAGTAAAAATGGGAAATATGGTTTGGTTCAGGAACTGGTATCGCTGAAGTATCTTGACAGCAAAACATATCTCGCCGCCATCCCGTTGGGCCTTCAAAAATTTTTAATGAATACGATTGCACCGATTGGGCGCATGGCCGGGTACAGAGCTGTTTATAAGAAATATTCGGGGATCGAAAAATAGCGTGAAGCCTCAGGTATAATTACGATGAAACTTTATACAAGGGGACTACCGGCTCTTTACTGATCCAGTTCGCGGAGGCATTTTTTAAGGTCTATACTGTTCTTCTTCCATAACACGGGCCGGAACAGGTCGCCTTTCTTTTGAAGGCGTTTAGGAGTTGTTTTTATATTAAACCTTTCGGGCTTCAACCCGCGTTTTACTTCTTTCCATTCGAGCGGAGTGGAGACTGGCGCCCCGGGGCGGGGACGCAGGCTGTAAGCCGATGCAAGCGTTTGTCCCCGCGAGTTCTGCAGGTAATCGATATATACTTTGTCTTTTTCACGCTTTTTCAGAGATCTTTCCATGGTGGTTATTTCGGGAAGATGTTCATGAACCAGGCTGGCGATCAGCTCTGCAAATGCCCTGACATGTTCGTAGGTGTGTTTGGCGCCTAACGGGACGTAAACATGCATTCCCGTTGCTCCCGAAGTCTTACAATAGGAGGGGGCTTTTGCGTTGTCCAGTACCCTTTTAACGGTTTTTGCAACTTCCACTACATCATCAAAATCATTTTGTTCAGACGGGTCAATGTCAATGATCAGATAATCCGGGAAATCCGTAAATTTAATTCTGGAATTCCAGGGATTAAATTCTATACAGCCCCAATTGGCAAGAAAAATGAGTGCCGCTTTATCATTACATAGAACATAATCCACCTCCTTGTTATTTGATTCTGAGAATATTTCAACGGAATCAATCCAGTCAGGTACCTCATCCCCTGCATCTTTTTGAAAGAACCCTTTATCGGTGATGCCGTTGGGGTTTCTTTTGAGCGATTGAGGTCGATTTTTTAAGTGAGGAAGAATAAATTTACTGACCGTGTTGTAATAATCAATCACATCCTTTTTGGTTAGCTTCTCCTCAGGCCAGAAAATTTTATTGAGATGTGTAAGCTTTAACGGTCGTTTACTAACGGTTATTTTCTTTTCCGATTCCATATCTTTGAGTTTTAAAGGCGCTTTTTCTGAAGAGGGGCCGGTATTCATCTGATCTTCCCATTGTATCTCTTCGGCCTCTTTGTCCATCCTGAGTCCACTAAATACCGGGTGTCTTAGAATTCCTTTTTCTGTCATGCTGCTATATTTAACATTACAGGTCAAAACCGGTTCGATCCAGGTAGCAGGGTTATTTACGGGAACTTTAGCATTGAATGGGGAGCTTTTTCGGGTCAGCGGTTGCATCTTTTCCGATAACTCTTTTAGTCTTTTTTCGCTGAATCCCGTTCCGGTATGGCCGATATAATGTAGCTTTTTATCTTTAAAAACACCTAATATTAAAGCGCCAAAATATTTTCTGCTTTTTCGTGGCCGGGTAAAGCCTCCGATTACCGCTTCTATTGATTTGTGGGACTTTATTTTTAGCCAATTATCGGTTCTTTTCCCGGAAAGATAGAGGCTTTCAGACCTTTTTGCCATTATGCCTTCCAGGTTTTTCTGCTGAGCCAACCGGAAAAATTGTACTCCTTCTTTTTCTATGTGGTCGGAATAGCGAATCAGAATATTATCTTTCAGTAATTGTTTCAGGAGCTTTTTTCTTTCGAGCAGAGGTTTTTTCCTGATATCCTCTCCTTTATAAAAGAGCAGGTCAAAAACGTAATAACACAATGGATCCGTAGTGTTATCATAGTCTTGCAGGCGTTGAAAATCGGATAACCCGTTTTCATCTAAAACGACGACCTCTCCATCCAAAACAGCTTTTATATCTATCTTTCTTAACTCTTCTGTAATCGTGGCATACTTCTCGGTAAAGTTTATTCCATTCCTGGAATAAAGCTTTATTTCTTTTTTACCCGTTTCTGCGATGGCACGGTAGCCGTCCCATTTGACTTCAAAGATCCAATCGGGAGAAGAGAAAGGTTTTTCGGCCAGTTCGGCCAACATCGGTTTTATGAAGTGCCCATACCTGGTCTTATTGTGCTCTTTTTCTCTGTCTAGGGTAGTCTCTCTTCTTTTCTTTAAAGCTTTGTTAATGGAAGACTGCGGGTTAGTTTCTTTCTCACTATTGTATTTTTTATCTGTCGAAAATTGATCCTTGTGTTTGATAAGCAGCCAGGTATCCTGTTTCCGGTCTCCTTTCATTTCCACTAATGCGAAGGCTCCTTTTAGCTTTTTCCCATTTAAGACGAATTTTATAGAGCCGTGGTATAATCCGGCGCGTAATATTTTCTCGGGATCTTCTGAAGGAGCTTTTTCAAGGGGTTCATAGGTTCCTTTATCCCATATTTCCACGATGCCGGCTCCATAATTATTTTCTGGTATGGTTCCTTCAAAGGAAGCATATTCCAGCGGGTGATCTTCTACTTTTATGGCTAATCGTTTGTCTGCAGGATTTAAAGAAGGTCCTTTAGGTACGGCCCAGCTTTTTAAAACACCACCCATTTCGAGCCTGAAATCATAATGTAGAGAAGTAGCTTTATGCCGCTGAACGACAAATATAGGTTTAGCGCTTCCTTTTCTCTTCGTACCGGAAGGCTCTGGTGTAGCTCTGAGATCCCGCTTTTTTTTATACTCTTTTAGACTCATTAGGATGTTTTCTTACGTTGCTTTTTCAGGCTTTCTTTTAATTGTGCTATCAGATTATCGGACCGTTTGGGTATGATCCGCATTTTTTCAGGCTTGGGTTTTTTACCTTTTGCTTTCTGCTTGATGTATTTCAATAATTTTTCGGAATAGGTATCTTTATATTCTGCTATGTCAAAGTCCCCGGACATTTCTTTTATAAGCGCTTTGGCCATCTTGAGCTGGCCGGCGGGAATTTTACCTTCTTTGGGAAGGTTGAGATCGGAAGTATCTCTGATTTCCTCTCTGAACCGGATCTGGTTTAACAGGATCACATTATGGAGTACTTTAATGATCCCCAGATGTTCTTTGTTCCTTAAAACGAAGGTACACAGCCCCACTTTTTTTTCGCTTTCCAATGCCTTTCTGAATAAGGCATAGGATTTCGCACCGCTTTTTGTGGGTTCGATATAATACGGTCTCTCAAAGTAAATGCTATCTACGGCATTTTCTTCAATAAATGAAAGGATCTCAAGACGCCGGTTGTTTTCCGGACTTGCTTTTTCAAAATCTTCATCAGTTAATACAATATAGTTCCCATTGATCTCATAGCCTTTTACGATATCCTCCCAGTCTACTTCTTTTCCCGTTTCGGCATTTATTCTTTTATATTTTATATTTGAAAGATCCTGTTTGTCAAGCATATCCAGATCGAGCTCGCTCCTTTGTGAAGCGCTGTATAACTTAACAGGTATTGAAACAAGCCCAAAACCAATATCACCCGTCCATATAGATTTCATGATCCCTGTTTTGATTTTAATATTTTTAATACGATTCTTTCGTCAATATCCAGCCATTTGCTTGCTTTTTTTATTTGACTAAAATACTTTTCAAACCGGCCGTCTTTAAGTGTTTCAAGGATGATGGGATGAACGTAATATTTTTTACAAACTGCTCTGGTATTTCCCATCCGGCTTGCTACCTCGTCCAGTACCTTTTTTATTTCATTATTTTCTACCTTTTTCTTGTCCTTTCGTGTTCTTCTATGTATGGTTCTTACACATTCTACCGTTCCCGCCCATGTCCTAAAGTCTTTACTGGTAAACGATTCTCCGGATATCTCTTTTATATATGCGTTTACTTCTTCAGAATGGATGGAATGTTTTTCCCCTTCCTCATCGTAGTACTGAAATAGTTGTTTCCCGGGTATCTCTTTACAATTTTTTATGGTTGATGCGAGCCTCCTGTTATGGATACTGATGTCATGGGCTTTTCCCTTTTTCCCCTTAAATGTAAACCGGAGATTACCGCCCTTCAGTTTTACATGACGGCCCCTCAGAGTAGACAATCCGTAAGAACCGTACAATTTATTGTATAAGCGATTGCCGATCCTTATATTTGTTTGCTCCATAATCCTTAAGAGCGTGGCCAATACCTTTCTTTCCGGTAGTCCGCTTTGATGGAGGTCATGCCATATGTTTCGTCTTATATAAGGCAGTTTTTTACCAAAATGGTAAAGCCTGTGAAATTTGGTTTCCCCCCTCATCCTGATCCATAAAGGATGATAGATATATTGTTTCCGTTGTTTTTTATCATAACCCGTAGCCTGCAAATGGCCATTTCTCCATTCGCAGATACGTACTTTCTCCCATGCCGGTGGTATGGCCAACGCCTCTATTCTTTTCAATTCTTTTTCATAGGTGATTTTTTTGCCTTTATTAATATATTCCAGTTCCCCGTTTTTAATGATCCTCCTGATATGGAGTTCAGAAGCCTTCACGTATATCAGTTCCGTTATACCCGTTGTTTTTATTAATTCCTTCTGCTTTTTTTTGTTTGCAGAGTTGCCGGTATCCTGATGTGAAGGTTGTTCCATAGAAGTACGCTTATGTTCTTAATGAAATAATTGTACCAAAACGCCTCATTGGTGTTGCTCTTTGAAAGCATAAGTCGTATATTATGTAAATGGGTATTTCTCGATGATTCTTTGAATCTCTTCTAAATTCCAGAGACTAAAGATGCAGAGGATGTAGAGATTGTTCTACATTTTTTGGAATGAAGAGCGGCTAACCGGCTTTTGGGATGGATCGGGTGGTATGGTATTATTGCGGTTTAACGCTCAAACCGTAGGGAATAGCCATATCCTGCCAGCTATAGAACTGAAAAGTTTTATCATCGCTCATAGCGACAAACAGGCCGTGCGGGAAACCCGGCAACGAGGTATTGGTAACTTCACTACCGTCGCTAAGAACTGTAGATAAAGGAATACTGGCTATTTTTTCATAATGATTATGGCCCGGTCCTGTGCCTGTCCGGGGATATATGTTAAAGCGATTGGCAGATTGGTCTGAAACAATAAGGTAGCCTGTGCTGTCTGTAAGCTTATATATGGAGATTCCTTCATTATCTGCCTTAAAATCTCCCTGGCCAAAAATGGCCAGTTCCTGATCCCCTTTCGCAGGATCCGCATGGTATTTTCTGATCCCCGCCTGCTCATCACAATAGTAGACATAGCCCATTTCATTATCTACAGCAATAGCTTCTATCTCTTTTTTTCCCGAAAACTGCCCAAATCTCCTTACCAGTTTACCCGTTACCCGGCCCCGGCCGTTGTCCTGTAACAGGTATTCTTCCAGGTATCCTTTTTCGGGCCCTTTTTTGCGACTAATAATAGCAAAGATGGCATGGTCAGAAGGGCGGGTATATAGGCCGATACCCATTGGCTGACGGTGTTTTTCTCCTTTAAATACTTCAATGCCGCCTCCATCAACCGGAGTCATATCGGGTAAAGTAAAAATGCGAAGACGGTTTTTATTTCTTTCTGTTACAACGGCAATATCAACCCGTCTTCCATTCAATGGTAGACCATAAGCGATGTCTACGTTGTTAGGCCGCTTTAGTCCGGTAACGGTTCTTTGATGATCTATTTTCCCGTTCAAATTGAAGACATAAAGACCGCCGTTAACAGGATCTTTATCTGTACCGATAATTAAACTGCTATCTTTATTTACAGGATTAATCCAGATAGCAGGATCGTCTGTATCAGTCAGGGTGGTATCTGTAACGACTGCCGGCTTTATTATATCGCGGTCTGCCGGATTTGAACGACCGGATTCTCCTGCGGGATTGCAGCCTGTATAAAACAAGGCGCTGAGCAGGCAAATCCGTATATAATATAGGAAATGATGTTTCGCCATAACAAAAACCTATTTTGAGCTTTTAGAATAGTTAACCTTACCAAAAAAGGGCCTTAGATCTGCTTCAAATACGTCGCCCTTATTGTCCGAAGCTAATATGATCCAAGGACCATCCGATGGAAATGCGTGCTTGGGACCCGTTATGTTATTTATCATTATCTTGAGAGAAGGATCCGGTACTATTATTTCCTTTCGCTTTACCAGTATCTCTGTTGAAGTCGTATCAATAACCCCGAATACAATTCTGTCATCATACCGCTTTTTGTTTTTATGATCATATACGGTATAACCAGACAATATTAAATCGGGATCGGGAGTTGTTATAACCACCGGACGGCTGGGACCAATATATTGGCCTAAAGTAAGATAAGGATCGTTTTCCCACCTTCCGTCCGGCTCGCGAACCCGTAATACCAACTGTGGATATCCTACCTTATCAACAGAATTCTTGGTGGCGGTCCACAGCGTTCCATTAGCCGATATGGCAGTATTGATATGATCGTCGGCTGTTTGATTTCCTGATGCTATGGTATGAATAGGGGACCAGTTATTGACCGGTTGCCCGTTTATATGCTCGCGGGAATAAACAGCTTCGGTCTTTTGATTTGACCAAATGACCACCACAGCATTTTTCAATGCGACGATACAACTGATATCATCAGAAGAAACGTCTTCTCCCACCCGTATATTACTCCAATGGACCGCATCCTTCGAGTTCCATACATAAATTGCTTTTCCTCCGACATCTGCCGCCACCCACCATACGCCGGTAGCATCTCTGGCAATAGTGGCCGTCTCTATATTGGGGTACTTCTGAGGCATGTTCAGGTATCCCAGTATCCTGGCCTGCCAGTTTGCGCCGCCAGCGTCCCGGGGTATCATCCTGAATATACACAGAGATGAATCCGACACGCCTACGGCAGTTACTGTTCTATTCTCATACCATACATCTGCGCGGCCGGGTATTCCTTTTAAATTATTGTTGATTTCGGGATGTTCTTTCCAGCCCCTATCCGTTCTTTGCCATAAGGTAGGTCCCGATGAATCGGGTAATAATGCCCACCAGTGAGAATCCATAAACCATAATTTAGACTGTGGCTTATCAGCTGTGGGAGTGGAAAGCACTGAAGAACCCGAAAAATTTACATGGAAAGAAGGGAATCTTGTAACTTTTTGTCCCTTGGATTTAAAAGCGATCAGCAGTGTGATAATTAATAAAAGATAGGCCCTCATATATATTAATTAAAATAGTATGATAATATTTTATCTGAAGAGGAAAGCGCCTGCCTGAGCAAGGGATTTACCAGATCAAACTTCATAAGATGCTTTTTGTAAAAATCGGGAGAATCCTCCCACCAGATCATGCCGGAAACTTCTATACCGGACGGAGACTTATAATTCTCGATATATTTTAGGTATTTCATCATTACTTGCTTAGGGATCAGTTCAAATCTAGTCTCTTTGTTTTGAGAATAGGTTAAGTACCAAAAAAAGGGGATCACGGGTTTTTTGAGACGTTTAGCATAGTTAAAAGCATACCCCAGGTTTAATTTGAAAAAATCAAAGTTGTCTTCAATTCCACGCCCTATAGGTAAATAAGGAGCATATAATGATGGGAAAAGGACATCGCATACTTCTAAAATCGGGTCTAGGTTTTGTTCCGCACCGCTTCTATATTGCCAACTATAGTATGCTTTAAAGGGCATTCCGTACACTCCTACTTTTGCATTTGGCCGCTTGTGCTTGATGTATTTTATCAGGTTTATATATAGGGCTACAGCCTTTTTATACTTATCGTCACTAACCCTTTTATATCTGGTAAGGTTATTTCCTTTTAAATCCACATAATAATGATTCTCCAGGTCTATACATATGATGCCTTTGGCTTCCTTATCCGGTAAAGCTTTAGTGAGATATT
>CAYZGR010000006.1:81098-89927 GCA_964478125.1 uncultured Chitinophagaceae bacterium
TTGGGAACGAAGCCGATCTCATTTAAAGCTTCCGCATACATTAAAAGTACGTCTGCATAACGAAGGACGGGCCAATTATCATTAGATCCCTCATTTTGCACAGGCGTATCAAAATACTTAATACAGAATCTTCCTGCTAAGCCTGAAACGACAGTGCCGTCCGGGGAAACGTAAGATTCCTTCAAAGAGGCATCTTTCCTGAGGTCGTTCGGTTCATAGGCGTCAATTATGTTCTCCGTAGGTATATTGTACCCCCCGGCCGTACTGTAATAACTCAGATATGGATACAGATAAGGACTGTACCGTTCACAAAAATTGGAGCCTGTTGATGAAGTTGCACTTCTCTGGAATTGAACATCAAAAATAGATTCCTTGTTGTTTTTATTTGAAGCCTTCCATAGATCACTATAATCGGGTAACAACTGATATTGATTTGAATGAATTACATTTTCTAAAGTGGTTCTTGCATTTTCATAATCATGAATGGTCAAATATACTTTCCCTAACAGGGCTAATGCCGCTCCTTTCGTTGCCCTTCCTACTTCATCCGGTCTCACCTGAAGCGGTAAGGCGCCGGAAGCGGTTTTCAAATCTTCTATAATTTGATCGTAGACCTTAGATTCTTCAACCCTGCCGGTAGCGTAGGCTTCATCTATGGAACCCAAAACCTTGGTTACCAAGGGTACAGCTCCAAATATCCTAACCAGGTTGAAGTAAAATAAAGCTCTTAAAAACTTAGCCTCACCCTCGATCCTTCCTTTGAGCGATTCCGTTATACTTGATTTACCCACTCGGTCCAATATTTCGTTTACACGAACAATTCCCTTGTAATGATCATTCCAGATACTTTCAGATATCGGATTGTCGGTTGGGAGCCTAAACAACTGCATATTATAATAATTGAACCTGTTAGAAGCTGTGGTTCCCATTTCCGTATTATCCGCCCGTAAATCACCGACCAACTGAACATTATCATCATATACGCCACCTGACGTTAAACTTGAATATGCCCCAATGATGGCATTGGTAAAGTCTTCTTCGCTTTTATAGAAGTTTTGAACATTGGAGTTGGATATGGGGTTCAGGCCTAAAAAGTTTTTAGAACAACCTGTAGACAATACTATTAATATCGAAAGAAAAAATATCCTTTTCATAGTTGTAGTTTTAAAATGTTACATTAATCCCTAATGTCAGGCTTTTTGATAAAGGATAGTTAAAATAATCAATCCCGGGTGTTAAGGCACTGTCATAAGTGCTCACCTCCGGATTATAGCCATCATATTTAGTGAATGTGAATGGATTAAGAGAAGACAGGTATATCCTTGCGCTATTGATCTTCATCTTACTAAGGAGGTCAGGATTAAAATTATACCCTAACGTTATACTTCGTATCCTGAGATAGGACCCGTCTTCCATCATAAAGGTGGAGGAATTTCTTCTTACGCCATATACGTCAATACTGGCCTTGAAGATTTTTCCGTTACCCGGGTCTTCAGGCGATCTCCATCTGTCCCTGGCCATACCTTTACTATTTGTTCTACCGGTCATAGAACCGGTTTGGTATTTTCCAAGGTCCATAATCTCATTGCCATAGACGCCTTGTATGAAAACACTTAGATCAAATCCTTTATACCTGAAAGTATTATTCATTCCATAACCAAAATCCGGCTGATAATTTCCCAGAACCGTTCGGTCGGCAGTTGATATTTTCCCATCTTTATTTACATCTTTTACGATAGGATCGCCAGGCGTGTCTGTATCCAGATGCGGGTGTTTGTCAATCTCTTCCTGGCTGTTGTAAACCCCTTCAAAAATATATCCGTAGAAGTCTCCTATGGGCCTGCCCACCTGGGTAATATTAGACTCCCGGTAGGAGGTGGATATGATCGGTTTACCTGAGGGACCGAGCTGTAAAACTTTATTCCGGTTAAAGGAGATATTAAAATCGGTCGTCCAATCCAGTTTTCCGGTAATATTCCGGGTGGTCAAAGAAAATTCTATCCCTCTGTTTCTTACTTTACCGATATTTTGAAGGGCGCTGGTGACTCCCAGGATACTGGGCACCGGTACATTTAGCAAAAGATCGCTACTTATGGTCTGATACACATCGGTAATCAATTTGATCCGGCCATCCCAGAATCCTAATTCAATGCCTGCATTCAGTTGCTTTGAAGCTTCCCAACCAAGATTGCTATTGGATAAAGTCGATGGAATGACACCCGATAAGATGCTGTTTCCTATAACATATTTTGAATAGGAGAGAAGTCCCACCGAACCATAATTGGGAATGGCATTGTTCCCGGAAGAACCATAGCTGGCTCTGACCTTTAAGAAATTTATAAATGATGAATTTTTAAGGAAGTCTTCATCCGAGGCGATCCAGGCGGCAGAAACCGAAGGGAAATAGCCCCATTTGTTTTGACTGCCAAACCTCGAAGATCCATCCGCCCTGAGTGATAAAGTAACGAAATATTTATTCATCAGGCCATAATGAATCCTGGAGAAATAGGATAGCAGGGACCATTCAGATCTGGTCGTGGATGCAGAAGAGATCTGACCGGCATTCAAAGTAGGTACCGAATTATCCGGGAAATTTGTAGCATTGATAGATCCTACCTCCGCATTGTTTTTTTGAGAAGTCATACCAATAATGACATCAAAGTCGTGTGCGTCATTAACGTTAAATTTATAATCTAAGGTATTTTCCCATAACCAGTTGAACTCAGCGTTCATATTGAATCCTCCTCTGGCTTCGACGGTCCCTCTTGAATAACCAGGCTCCTCAGGCACATCGTTAACAAAACTATTCTGGAAGGAATTGTCATGCATATCATAATTATTAAAGCCAAAATGAGATTTGAACTGTAAGCCTTCTATGATATGATATTCGAGCGATGCATTTCCCAATATCCTGTTTTGGATCTTTTTTTCATTATATTCATTAATGAAGACCATCGGGTTTCTGACCGCGCTGGTGTTGTATCCCATGCCTGCAAAGGACGGATAGCTTCCATCTTCATTCCTGGTTGCAAAGAACCCGGGAAGGCTTAAAGCGGTGCCAACAACCCCGTTATTCCATTGTCCGCCGTCTGGTATCTTATCTTCGTCCACCTTCGAAGCATTTAATTCAACATTAACCTTTAAATTACTGGTTATATTGGCGCCTATGGTCGCATTTAAGTTATACCTCTTAAAGCCCGTACTTCTGATAATCCCATTCTGGTTGAAGAAGCTTCCCGATACTCTGTATTTAATAGTTTTAGTGCCTCCTGATACAGATAGCTGGCTGTTAAAAATGGGAGCTGTATGGTAAACCTTATCTTGCCAGTCTGAGTAAATCCATTTACTTTTATCCATGAAATAAGGCGGTATCTGGTAAAAAGTAGGGCGGTCCTGCATGGGATCATTGGGATCGTTTCCCAGATAGGCCCAGGCGTTGTTAACGGCATCTGTGGCGAATTGTACGTATTCTTCAGGGCTGAGTACATCGACTTTTTTAGATAATTTTTGAAATCCGTAATAAGTTCCAAAGGAGATTTTCGGAGGACCTTCTTGTCCTTTTTTGGTTGTAATCAAGATCACCCCTGAACCGGCTCTTGCACCGTAAATGGACGCGGCTGCCGCGTCTTTTAAGATGCTTATCGACTCAATATCATCCATGTTAAAGTTGCTCAAATTAACGCCTTCCATAGGAAAACCATCTACTACAAACAGCGGATCATTCCCGGCCGTAATAGATCCGACCCCTCTGATCTTTATAGAGGGCGCGGCCCCCGGAACCCCCGTAGTTTGACTTATCCGAACACCGGGAGCTTTGCCCACCAAGGCATCCGATACGGAACCCACGCTGAGATCTTCCAGATCCTTGGATTGGATGACAGACATGGAGCCGGTTACATCCCTCTGCACCTGGGTGCCATAGCCGATCACTACCAGTTGATTCAACCCCATGGAAGAAGCCGATAATATAATTTTAAACGTCGTCTTTCCAGCCACTGAAATGTTCTTGGGCATATATCCCAGGTAACTCACTTCCAGTATCGCATCCTCCTCCACTTCCAGATTAAATCTTCCTTGTGCATCCGTGACGGTCCCCGTGTTTTTACCTTTTACCTTTACGGTGACGCCGGCCAGCGGCTGTCCGGTGGCAGAATCGCTCACCACTCCGGTTATGGTTTTGTCGGGAGGCAGTTGAACGGGTTCTGTTGGATCCGATTCTTTTATAGTAACAGCCCTGGCAGGGACAATAATAATGGTCTTATCCATTATTTTGTATGATAAGGGCAGTCCCTTCAAACAGATATCCATCACCTGCTCAATGGTGGCATCCCTGACCTCGAACGATATTTTTTTCTCCACTTTGGCCAGTTTCTCATTGTTGTATAAGAACAGATAGCCGCTTTCCTTTTTGATAGCCTTAAAGGCCTGTTCAGGTGTCACCCCATGCAGGGAAAGGGTCAGGGAAGCTTTTTGAGAATACGCGGTTGCCGATACCTGAAGGCAACCAATAAACAGAAAAAAGGCAGCCAGTTTCATCATCCGCAGAAATTTAATTAAGAACGGTGACCCACCATACCCAATTATTTGTTTAGGTCGTGATCGCTTCATAACTTTGATTGATTTTAAAGTGAAACATTAAGGTTATTTATTACGCAATAGTGAATGCCTCGTGTTTTACATTTCTGCCGGGAATGTTCCCGCATTCCCGGTTTTTATATCCTGCCTTCCAACCCCTTAAAAGAGGGGGGAAGAAAACCGAAAGCATAAGGTTTAAAGCCTAAAAACGGCCATTTGGTTATAATCTTTATCTTTTATCCGTTTTATCATTTTACAATTACTGTTTTGTCTTTAATATCAAAATGTGCTCCCCCCGTCAATTCCAGCATTTTAAGCACTTCGGACAAGTTTACATCTCTTCTGATAGCGCCCGTAAAATGGCTATTTGTTACTTTGCCGTTTTTGTATTCCACTTGTATATCATACCAACGCTGCAATCTCCTCATAATAGCGACAAGGCCGTCATTGTGAAATACAAATAATCCCTTTTTCCAGGCCATCGTTTCATCCAGATCTACATTCTTCTTCACCATTATTCCCTGAGCGGTATGGGATCCCGCCAACTTTTCCCGTTCTTGTTGAAGAATCGCCTGCTCTCCCGGTCTCAATAGGGCGGAACTTCCTTTTTTTGCCGTTACTTTTACTTTTCCTTCCAACAGGGTCACCTTCATTTTTCCCTCGTCTCCGTAAGCATTTACGTTAAAATGTGTGCCCAAAACCTGTATCTTCGTATTCCCCTTTTTCACGATAAAAGGCGTACGTGCATCTTCTGCAATTTCGAAATATACCTCGCCCGTTATTTTCACTTCCCGTTTTTTACCCGTGAAAGCCGTTGGAAAGCGAATAGAAGATGCCGCGTTAAGCCATACCTTAGAACCATCCGGCAAGATCAATTGGTATTGTCCTCCCCGGGGCGTAGTCAGCGTATTATATTGTACCTCAGCCGATGAAGCATCGCGGCCGGCGGCCCGGTATGCCAATTGTCCACTATCCAGTTTTATTACCTGCATACTTCCTTGTTTGGCCAGGGCCCCGCTGGCCGCATCATTCAGATTAATTACACTGCCATTTCCCAAAGTCAGCATGGCTTTCTTTCCGCCAGGCAATACATCTTGTTTTTGATAAACCTGTTCTGCCGGGATCTGTTGTTTCCAAACATCTTTATATCCGAGATAATAAATACCGACCGATAGGAAGAACAACGCGATAACAGCGGCAGCCACGCGTAAAAAAAGATACTTCACCGGTTTTCTTTCTTCTCCGACGCGAACAGGTTCTCCATGAGAAACCACATTATGGTACATCTGTTGCCAGTCCACAGCATATACTTTTTGCTCTTCTTTTATTTTTTCCCAGACTTCAAGCATTTGTGAGTTTAGGGTTGTTTCTGCTTCTTCTTTTTGCATCAATGTCACTAATTCCGCTATCTCATCAGCCGTGCACTGACAGGCCAGGTATTTATCAAAAAGTTGCTGTAACCGTGTTTCTTGCGCCATACATTAAGTAGGACACTTCAAAACAGAATGAGGACTAAGGAAGAAGTATTTTTATTTCAGTAAAAATAAACTGAGCAAAAGAAAAGTAACGCCATGCCTGGCGAGATACGACCGGATAAAACGAAGAGCGGCCACTAAGTGGTTTTTTACCGTATTGCGGGAGAGGTTGAGTTGTTGGGCTATTTCCTCCATTTTGAGGCCTTGGTAACGGCTGAGTTTGAATACAAGGCTGCGTTGAGGGGAAAGTTGGTTAAGGGCTTCCTCTACAATAGCTTCATAATCATGTGTAATTACCTGTTCTTCCACCTCGTTACTCTCCGATGCCATCGCCTCTTTTAATTTATGAAGCAAGCGTTCATCATTGGCTGCCTTTCGGATGTAATTCAACGTCCTGTTCCGGGCCATGGCAAAAATATAATGTTCGATATCGGCGATCTTATGTAGTGATTCCCTGCAGGTCCATAATTTGATAAACAGTTCCTGAGTGATCTCTTCCGCGGCATGTGGCGAATGTGTTATCGTCAGGGCATACCCGTAAAGCCGGTTCTTGTACCCGTCATAAAGTTCTTTAAACGCTGTCTCTGAAAAGGGGTAGTCGTCGCTCATCAGATTCAATTAGTTCCAGTGTAATATTACTGCTTTTTTTTCAAAATCCAATAGGGGGGAGAAGATAAAAATATTTGCTAAAAACTTCCCTTCTTCCTCCTTTTGATTAAAATCGATGATCCGGTATCGCATCTTATTAAATGGACTTCACCGCAGGTTACAATCAGGGGGATCTTTCCGGGCAAACTGTTTCCTTTAGCATGGTTCCTTGTCCGGGTGGAGAAGCTCCTCTTCGAAAAAGTTGGATGTATGAATAATATTCCGTTATATTAGGGGCTGAAATCTTTATTTTGTATTTAAAGATCTGAAAAGGAAAGTTATTTAAAATGTATAGCAGATAGATATGATCGATGATAAGATATTTAGCAGCAAAGGGTCTTGTCAATTTATGAGTTAGCCTCAGCTGTAACGGAGCGCCATAGCCAAAAGGCTGAAGATGGCGTTTGAAGAATATAACAGAGAGGGTCCGATGCGGATTATGTTCCTTGCCGCTCATACACGAATAGAAGCAACAAACACTTAAATGTCCATTATAAATGGATCGTATCCAAACCGGCAAACCGCAAAATATGAACTTACCGAAGCTAAACCTTCATCCATCATTTGTACGCAGCCTGTTATCTGTACGTTTAAGCGTAGCAACAATAAATAAAATAGCAAGCGTCCTATTTATATTGATGATACAATTTGCAGTGGATTGTACAGCGCAAGTGGAATATATTAATACGGACAGGCCTGACCAAAGCGATGGGGTTTATACGGTTCCTAAAAATAAATTCCAGCTTGAAAATGGCATCATAGTTGCAAAAGAAACTTTTCTGAATGAATTAATGGTACGATATGGCATTACCCATTCGACCGAGGTTCGAATGATTGCAGATGCAGGGAAAGTGCGTGGAAAAAGAGGGATGGAACCTTTAACCTTCAGTTTAAAACAACGTATACTAAACCAAAAGAGGATATTTCCGGCCATAACGTTTGTGGGGTATGTTTCATTTGAAAGGCTGGCAAGTAAAGAGTTTCAGGGTAATAAAATACCCTTTGAACTTAAGCTGGCATTTGAAAATGAATTGTCAGATAAATTTTCTTTGGGGTATAATGTAGGGACTTCGAACAGTTTTAAAGACTTAGACCTGACCATGGGACTTAGCTATACGCCTATTGAAAAAATTTCCGCTTTTGTAGAATACTTTTCAACCCTTTCAAAAATAGAGACAGAACATAATATCGATGTGGGTATCCTGTATGTAATTAAACCAAACTTGCAATTCGACCTTGCCGGAGGCCGGTCTCTTTTTGATTCGGCCGATCGGTTTTTCACTACGATTGGCGTATCGTATTTGTTTTTGAGATATTAACTTTATAGCTTAATTTTTAAAATAAACAGACGAGTAGCTTCAATATTATTAATAGTTAACGCGATATGGATACACTTTTTGGCTACATGAATCATCTGGTGGATCCTGATTGGATTATGCATCATGGGGGCCTCTTTTTGGTATTGCTGATTATTTTTGCAGAAACCGGTTTATTTGCAGGCTTCTTTTTACCGGGAGATTCCCTGCTTTTTGTTTCCGGCATGGTCATAGCCGGTGTTGACTCCCATGCCTATCCATTTCAGAATGACTTGTTCAATCTTGTATTTTGGATATGGTTAATGATAACGGCGGCTGTTTTGGGAAACTTAGCGGGGTATGGATTTGGTTATAAATCAGGGCCTTTGTTATTCAAACGGCGAGAAACCTGGCTGTTCAAAAGAAAGCATCTGGAGGCGGCACATAAATTTTATGAGAAAAAGGGCGGGTTTGCCATCGTACTTGCACGTTTCCTTCCTATCATACGAACTTTCGCGCCTGTCATTGGCGGAATAGTAAAAATGAATTTCAGAAGATTTGCGATTTATAGCGCTCTGGGAGCTTTATTATGGGTGGCCGGTATAACGACGGTTGGTTTTCTCCTGGGTGAGAATCCCTGGGTAATAGAACACATTGAATATATTATTCTGGGATTGGTATTGGTAACCACGGGACCGGTTCTCTTTAAAATGTTCCTTAAAAAGAAAAGTACCGCTTCCGGATAATTTATGGAATTGAACGCGATCAGGGATATAAGATGTAGCTATCATACCCCTTCATCATTGTGCAATCTTATTGGTTGCTTGTCTTGATTT
>CAYZGR010000007.1:0-89094 GCA_964478125.1 uncultured Chitinophagaceae bacterium
CGTGAGATTCGTGGCAAAGAACAGATTTTTTAGCCACGGATTACACTAATTATCATGAATCATTCGTGTGCATCCGTGAGATTCGTGGCAAAGAACAGAGCAAAGCATTATTCTAGAAAACTAATTTTAGGCCATTCCTTAGTATTTTATTAAAAACAAGTTATATGAAAAAAGCAAATTTTCTCCCGGCTATTGTCTTGCTCCTTATAGCAGTATCCTGCAACAATAATTCAAAAAAGGCTAACGAAAAACAAAACTTTTCAAAGGGTACTTTCGGCTATGATCTGAATTTTTTAAAGGACCAAGATAGCGGTCTTGTGGTATTAAAAAACAAAAATGGAAATGCACAGATCATCGTTTCTGCGAAATATCAGGCTAAGGTATTTACTTCTACGGCCGAAGGCAGGGATGGCCATAGTTTTGGATGGGTACATTATCCGGCATTTTCCGGTCCTGTTGACCAACATATGAACGCCTATGGAGGCGAGAACAGGTTTTGGCTCGGGCCGGAAGGCGGCATATATTCTTTGTTCTTCAGACCGGGAACAGAAATGGTTTTTGAAAACTGGCATACCCCCCCGCCTTTTGACTCGCAACCCTGGAAAATAGTTGCTAAAAAGGATTCCTCTTCGGTTACCCTGCATAAGGATATGGACTTGTTAAATTATCGTGGTACAGAATTGTCTATGGATGTTGACAGAAAAATCTCCTTACTTAACCGGAGTAAAATAGAGCAACAATTGCAAATCACCGGTGTAGATTCCGTTGCTATGGTGGGGTATGAAACAGATCAATCCATTACCAACACAGGCAGCTTTTCGTGGAATGAGAAGACGGGTATGCCTTGTATCTGGATTCTCGATATGTTTACGCCTTCTCCTGATGTAGTGATAGCCATCCCTTTTCATCCTTTAAAGGATACCTCAAAACGAATAGCCACTACAGATTACTTTGGGGAAATACCTTCTGACCGTCTTATTGTGAAGGACAGTATATTGTATTTTAAAGCGGATGGGAAATCCAGGGGTAAGCTGGGGCTGCCTCCTTATCGGGCTAAGGGCATTGAGGGAAGTTATGATGCCGCCAACCATGCATTGACCATTTTGACTACGGACATTCATCCTGATGCACGCTACCTGTACCAAAAATGGGATACCACGGGATCCGCTTTTGACGGGGATGCTTTAAATGCCTATAATGACGGCCCCTTAAAAGATGGCTCTCAGATGGGGCCTTTTTATGAAATGGAGAGTGTTTCACCTGCGGCATTTCTTAAGCCCGACAGTTCTTTAGCGCATCGTCAAAGTGTTTATCATTTTGCCGGGAGTGAAGAAGCTTTAAATAAGATAGCCCGGAAAGTGCTGGGAGTTTCGCTTAATGAAATAAAGGATGCTTTCAATTAAACGAACCGTTCCAGTTTAGTCGGCGATTTTCATAAAGCGTATAATGAAAATACAGGCTTGTTTTTAACTTAAATACTGCCGACCTTTAAACCCATAAATTAATCTAAAGGAATGAGTAAGAAGGATAATCGCCGTTCGTTTCTAAAAAAAATGGCCATAAGCGGGATAGGCGTGTCTGCTCCGGGTGCTATGTTAACGCCGGTCGTGAAAGCAGCCCCTTTTGTTAGATCGGATAAAAATAATTCCAGTAAAGGGGCACCTCAATTTAACGGAACCTATACGGATGAGTATCTGGATCGTATTGCTTTCCCTATCGGCGGTATAGGGGCAGGAATGTTTTGTATAGAAGGTACGGGGGCGTTTTCTCATGTTTCCGTACATCACCATCCACAAATGTTTAATGCGCCGGATCAGTTTGCGGCCATTTCGGTAAAAGGAATTCAAAAAGGGGCAAAGGTTTTGGAGGGCTCCGTGCCTGATTGGAAAAAATTTGGCTTGCCCGGATCCGGCAATGGGATGGCCGGTACAAACTATGGACTTCCCCGTTTTCAGCAAGCGACATTTCTGGCTCGTTTCCCCTTTTGCATGATTGAACTTCGGGATAGTGATATTCCCTTTAAAGTGAAAATAACAGGATGGAGTCCTTTTGTGCCTACTAATGAAGATGATTCGAGCCTGCCGGTTGGCGCTTTGGAATATTATTTTGAAAATACGGATGGCCAATCCCATGAAGCGGTGTTTTCCTATAATACGCGCAATTTTATGCTGGAGAAAGGACAAAAAGGAGGAATAAACAGCATAAAGAACGGACTGGTGCTTTCTCAAAAAGGAACAGAAAAAGAGCCCTGGCGTGCAGGGGATTTTTCTGTTTTTACCAATGATGATCACACAGTGGGAGATTATTGCTGGTTCCGGGGCGGCTGGTGGGATCCGCTTACAATGGCATGGGAGGCGGTCAAAAAAGGTGAAGTGAAAGCAAATGACCCGATAGAAGGAGAAGCGCCGGGAGCGTCTCTTTATGTGCCTTTCAAGCTTGCGCCCGGAGAAAAAAAGACCATTCGGTTGATGATGGCCTGGTATGTTCCCAGGTCTAATCTGCGAATTGGTAAAGACGCTACTACCGAAGAATTGAAGGCAAAGGCTGCCTGTGATCCGGCCTCCGGATGTTGTACTTCGCCTCACGTTTTAGGGATACCTGTGGATGATCAATATGATGATCCCAAATATCAACCCTGGTATAGTAGTAAGTTTAAAGATATAGGAGCGGTCAGAGATTATTGGGAAAGTAATTACCATTCATTACGTCAGAAGTCTCAATTATTTAAGCAGGCTTTCTATAAAAGTTCTCTTCCGGAGGAAGTGCTGGAAGCCGTGGCTGCCAATCTCTCCATCCTGAAGTCTCCGACCGTATTGAGGCAGGCTGATGGCAGGATGTGGGCTTTTGAAGGCTGCAGCGATAACAACGGATGTTGTCACGGCTCCTGTACCCATGTATGGAATTATGCGCAGGCTATTCCTCATTTATTTCCTTCTTTGGAACGTAGTCTCAGAGAAACGGAATTTTGTGAAAACCAAAGCGGTAACGGACACCAAATGTTTCGTGCGGATTTACCTATTCGCCCGGTACACAATGATTTTGTGGCTGCTGCAGACGGGCAGCTTGGGGGAATTATGAAAGTGCATCGGGAATGGCGGATTTCGGGAAATGACCAATGGATGGAGAAATTATTTCCAATGGTAAAAAGAAGTCTTGATTATTGTATCGCAACATGGGACCCCAGGCATCTGGGTGTTTTACAGGAACCCCATCAGAATACGTATGATATTGATTTTTGGGGGCCGGATGGAATGTGCTCCAGCTTTTATCTGGGCGCTTTGTGCGCTTTTACCAAAATGGGAAAATTTTTAAACAAAGACATGGCTTTTTATTCAGAGCTATATCAAAAAGGGAAGAAATATGTAGAAAATGAATTGTTTAATGGTGAATACTTTTTTCAAAAAATAGAATATAAAGATCTGAATGCAGCCAATCCGGCTAAAGAAGCGGAAGGAAAGCATTATATAGGCAAATATTCTCCGGAAGCTTTAGAGTTATTGAAAAAAGAGGGACCCAAATATCAATATGGGAAGGGCTGTTTATCTGATGGCATTATAGGCGCCTGGATGGCCGCCATGTGTTATCTTGAGGATCCGGTAGACACTGCAAAAATTATCAGTCATTTATTGTCGGTATATAAATATAACTTAAAGGAGAATTTGAGCGACCATGCCAATCCACAACGACCGGCTTATGCCTTGGGTAATGAAGGAGGGCTGCTCTTATGTACCTGGCCTAAAGGGGAAAAGCCGGACTTGCCTTTTGTGTATAGCGATGAGGTTTGGACAGGAATTGAATATCAGGTCGCTTCCCATTTGATGCTTAAAGGAAAGGTAGAAGAAGGGTTGGAGATTGTGCGTGCATGTCGCAATCGTTATAAGGGAGATATAAGAAACCCGTTTAATGAATACGAGTGTGGAAACTGGTATGCGAGGGCGATGTCCAGTTACGGAATGTTACAGGGCTTTACCGGTGTACGATATGATGCAAAGGATAAAGTATTATTCATGGATTCTCAGAGGGGTGATTTTACCAGTTTTTTATCAACAGAAACGGGTTTCGGGAATGTGGGCTTAAAGGATGGCAGGCCTTTTTTGAACGTGTTATATGGTGAGATTGCCCCTAAGCACGTTGTTGTGTCGGGAAGAGAGGTGAATTTGATCAGAGGTTAAACCGTATGCGCTAATGTGTAGTGATCTGATACGGTATTCAGGTCTCAGCTTTTGTGAATGGCTTATTTTGAAAACAAGGACATGGCGTGATATTGATACCCAAGTCTGTTCTCTTCCCGGGAAAAGATGTTTTGGTATTTCTTCATATCTTAGCGGATCTTTCTGGTTTTAAAGGAAAGGGAGTCATGAAAGTTATTATCCGGCTTAGATTTTTCGGTTTAAGTATTGCATTGTTGTACCTCGGCAGCATTGCAGTCACGGATGCGTCGGCCCAGGGGAAAAACATACAAGAAATTTCAAACTACAACAAGAGAGGAACAGCCAGCTTTTACGGAACTCGCTTTAACGGACAGCGCACCTCCAGTGGAGAGGCTTTTGACAGCCATAATATGACAGCCGCCAGCAACAGCGTGCCTCTGAATACCTATGTGAAAGTTACAAATCTCAGGAATGGAAGGTGGGTGATCGTACGTGTGAATGATCGGATGGCCCGACATAATAAGCGGTTAATTGATCTTTCCAGGACTGCCGCTAAAAAATTACGAATGATCAAAAGCGGTCTCGCACAAGTATCCGTAGAAGCGCTTTCCGAAGAATTTCTCTCCTTTTTCTCTGTTTATGCCATACCTCATTTGTAATTGTCACAGAAGTGTAAAACCCCAAATTGTAACTAATTGATTATCAATGGGGCATCTATTTATTTGGTGAAGTATTATTCTCCGGACAATTAATTAGCACGACCTTTGCACGCCAAAATGCAAAATGCCTCTTGATTATGAAAATAGCCAATAGACATAAGGTGCTGATTGTTGCTCTGGTTCTTCTGATTTGTGGAATGAATCCATTATCTGCTCAGAGGAAGGTTGTTCTCACTCCGGACCATTACAAAAAAACGGGGATTGCCAGCTTTTATGGATCGGGTTTTGAGGGACAGTTGACCTCTACGGGAGAGCGTTTCGACAGCAGGGAACTGACGGCTGCCAGCAACACGCTTCCCTTGAATACCTATGTGAAGGTCACCAATCTGAGAAATGGGAAATGGGTATTGGTTCGGATCAATGATCGCATGGCTATCCATAATAAGCGTTTGATAGACCTGAGCAAAGGGGCTGCTAAAAAGCTCAGCATGATCGGATCCGGTGTGGCCAGGGTACTGGTACAAACGTTGCCACAGGAGTTTTATATTTTCTTCTCCGTATCCCCCGACGAATTGCTGACCTCTTCCGGAATGGCGGAAGAGGGCCCGGATGTGTAAATGCTCGGAACCTTTATGCGGGACGGGCCTTTAACTTTTCCTGAGAGAAAAAGGGACGATCTGATGCAGGCTTTAAGTTTTTCCCGGTTTTATCGCAGTCTTTTTATCAGTTCTTGACATTTTTTTTGAAGATCCCTGTCATCCTGAAGAAGGGGACGTAAGTGAACGGCCTCCTGAAGTACGGATATTGCTTTCAGGTCTTCTCCATGCGTATGATAGGCCAGTCCGAGATGATAATAGTTCCGGATAAAAGAAGGCGCCAGTTTCTTACATTTTAAAAAATCCGTAATAGCCATGGAAACATTGGCTTCAGGCATACCCCCAAAAAATAATTTCACAGCTGCACGTTCTGCAAAATTCATCTTATTAAAGGCCATATTCCACCTGCCCATTAAGTACCATGCCGGTGCATAGGCAGAATCCAGGAGAAAGGTCCGGTCCAGATAGTCTTTTACCTCTTTCAGCCCTTTTATCTTTTCTTTAACTCCCTGCCGGAGGGCAATTGTATAGAGCGATAAGGCCATAGCATAAGTAGCCGGTGCGTAATTGGGATCTTTTTCCACGGCATTCTCCGCTAATGTTCGGGCTTGATTATAAAGGGCATTGGCGTTTTTGGAATCGGTTTGTCTTTTACCCTTTCTGAGGATTAATATGCTGGATCGGGCCAATGCTGTTTTTTGAGAGGGATCTTTTTGCAAAATTTGATCATATATTCCGAGGGCCGCTGCTTCCTGTTCGTGATGGGCTAAAGAATCTGCTTTTTGAAGGTTTTCCGTTATGCTTTGGGCTTTTAACCCGTTTAGCGTCAGCAGGAGTGCCAATGCTAAAAAGGTCACCTGTTTTCCGGTCAAAAGAAAAGGTTTTCTTCCCATATTAAAAATTTTTTAGGAGCGTGATCCTGGACGCACCGGCCTCCCCCGGAAGGGGCGGATGTATTTTGCGGATGGTCATTTCTATTCCGGATACCTTCGGGAATTCCCGTTTGATCCCCGTTGCACAATTTTGCACTACAGTCTCAAGTAGCTTTTGTGTTTTATTCATTTCTGACGCAATCAGGTGGTATACTTTTACATAGTCTATCGTTTGAGAAAGCTCGGTGATGGGTTGATCCTCTTCCTCCAAAAATAGGGTTACATCTACAAGAAAGTCATTCCCTGAGATCCGCTCTTCTTCATAAACACCAATTGCAGCATGAAAGCGGAGTTGTTCTAAACCGATTGTGAGCATTGGAATAATCGTTCTATAAATTATGAAGGAAAGCTTTCTTACTTCATAAAAAATCATAAAATTAATAAAGAACCCTCAGCAGTCAAAGCCCCAAAGGTGGAGATTTGAGTAAAGTTTGTAATTTATTGCTTGAGATGGAGACTATAAAAGGGGTAGAGTGCCGCTTTAATCGGTTTCTATTTCTCCCAGATATCGTTCTGCATCCAGGGCTGCCATACATCCGGTGCCTGCGGCGGTAACAGCCTGCCGGTAAATTTTATCCTGAACATCCCCTGCAGCAAAAACGCCTTCGATATTGGTCTTTGAACTTCCTTTAATGGTTTGTATATATCCCTGTTCATCCATATCAAGCTGCCCTTTAAACAATTCAGAATTGGGCGTGTGTCCAATGGCAACAAAAAATGCACCTATGGGGATCGTATTTTCCTCTTTTGTCTGGTTGTTGATCATCTTCACGCCTTCTACTTTCTCTTTACCAAGAATTTCTACCGTTTCCGTATTCCAGTACACGGTGATGTTTGAAGTTTTAAATACCCGCTGCTGCATTACTTGGGAGGCTCTCATTTCATCGCGGCGCACCAACATATGAACGGAGGAACAGATCTTAGAGAGGTACAAAGCTTCCTCGCAGGCGGTATCTCCGCCACCCACGATAGCTACTTCCTGGTTACGGAAGAAAAAGCCGTCGCAAACGGCACAGGCGGAGACCCCGTGTCCGTTCAGGCGTTGTTCACTCTCCAGCCCGAGCCATCTGGCCGAAGCGCCCGTTGCAATGATAAGCGCATCCGTTTCTATCCTTTTTTCTTCATCAATCGTAATGCGAAAGGGACGTCTGGAAAGATCAGCGGCAGATGCCACGCCAAAGCGAACATCTGTTCCCATGCGGCCGGCCTGTTTTTCCAGATCCACCATCATTTCAGGGCCTTGTACTCCTTCGGGGTATCCGGGATAATTTTCCACTTCTGTTGTGATGGTAAGCTGACCGCCCGGCTGGATACCCTGATATAAAACGGGACTCAGGTTGGCGCGTGCAGCATAAATGGCAGCCGTATATCCGGCAGGCCCGGAACCGATAATGAGAACTTTTACTTTTTCTATTTTTTGATCTTCCATTTCTTAGCCTGTTTATAATTTTTATCTTGGAATGATTAATTTTTTATATTGTGCTTCATAACCTCCCCAGTATCCTAAGGCTCCGGGGATATTGCCTTCTACCGATGTAGGGGTGGCAAAGGGGTTGCTGTTGTTGCTCCAGGCATATTCCCAGGTACTCCAGAACCGATAGGTAGCTTCATCAATGTTACAGAATTTTAAAATGACGGTGTCGCCAAGTTGGAAATAACCGTATTCGTCCGGATCAATTCCGGTATTCTTGTCTACTCCCGGGCTGATCTGGAAATCAAATATTTTTCCATTAGTTATTTCATCGTCTGCAACGGAAGCCAGCCCGGGATAGAAAGGGCCTTCGTTTTTTCGGGTAAAATATCGTGCATAATTTCCCAGATGAGGCGGATCATAAATGCGAGCCATTAAAAACACTTTACTGCTGTCCGGTTTTCCTCCTTTCGTCGCGTGGACCCACCAGATGGAATCCAGATAGAATCCATCGGAGGGAATGGTAGTGGTAGATTCGTAGTTGTGATCCTCAGCCTGGATTTTTAACCGGTAGGTATGTCCGCATTGTCCCTTAAAAGCCTCCTTATTCTCCGGCTCGTAATAGTAATAATGATTTCCCATCAGGGTATCTACTTGTTTTTCTACTAAGGAGATCCTTCGGTTAGTCACGGAGTCTGTCACGCTGATTTTGGCATTGTGGACAAAAAGTTTTTTTAAGATATCCGCATTTATGGCCGAAAAGTAATTGAGGCTATGGGAAAGAACTACCCTGGGAGCCTTCCCGTTTTCGATGGTTGCTTCTATTACCAGGCTCTGGCTGGCATCATGAAGCCGGATATGTGTATCTTTTTCGCAGGAGAGGCCGGTAAGGCTCAACAATATTCCTACAATAAAGATACGTTGTAACATCGTTTTATGTTTTTGAATTCCTGCAAAGTTAGGGCTTCTTAAAAAAACACCGGCCACAGAGACCGGTGTTTAAAATTATAGAAACCATAAAAATAAAAGCAATTGTACTTATTGCCCCAGATAGGCTTTTAGCGCTTTGCTATATCTTGCCTTTTGGAGACGTTTGATGGCTCTCTCTTTGATTTGGCGGATACGTTCTTTGGTAAGATTGTATTTCTGACCGATTTGCTCGATGGAATTGCCATTTTCGCCATCCAGCCCGAAATAGGCATAAACGATCTCCGATTCGCGTGGACTTAAAGACTGGAGCACACGACGAATCTCTTCTTTCAAAGAATCATGCATCACGTCATCGTCGGTAACCTCTCCTCCCTTGAGCAGATCGCGCATAGCCACATCTTCTGCCTCATGAACCGGGGCATCCAGGCTCATGTGACGGCTGTTACTTTGAAAAATGGTATTGATATCCGATTCGTTCATTTCCATCATCTCAGCCAGTTCCTCGGTGGAAGGACCGCGTTCATTTTCCTGTTCAAAGGCAATGTACGCCTTGTTAGCCTTATTATAGGTGCCAATCTTGTTCTGCGGTAGGCGCACCAGCCGTCCTTGTTCGGCCAATGCCTGAAGGATGGACTGCCGGATCCACCAAACAGCATAGGAGATAAACTTAAATCCTTTGGTCTCATCAAAGCGTCTGGCGGCCTTTATCAGGCCGAGATTACCTTCATTGATCAGATCACTAAGGGATAATCCCTGATGTTGATATTGTTTAGCCACTGAAACTACAAATCGCAAATTCCCGGTTACCAGCCGCTCCAGTGCATTCTGATCTCCCATCTTGATGCGCTGTGCAAGCGTGGTTTCTTCCTCAGGCGTTAACAAAGAAATTTTTGAAATCTCCTGCAAATACTTCTCTACTGCCTGCGAATCCCGGTTTGTGATCTGCGTGGCAATTTTTAACTGCCTCATAATATTGACTTTTCTTTATTTTATTGGGGGTAATGACCCGATCGCTTGAAAATAGTACGATATGGACCCATCCCCACTTTGGTTAATTAATGTGAATCCTGCTGAAACTCATACCATTAATAACATTATTTTCCCAAAAGGGTTCACGAAAACGGGCGCAAAGTTCGTAAAATTTCCTGACCTGACCAAATATTATTATTCTTCGAATTTCTATGGTCGGTCTTTCATCCACAAGATATTGCTAATGACGAACTTTTCATAACTTTTATTTTCCTGATGTACCTGATTTAACATAAATTTAATTGGCGGGAAAAGTCATTAGAAAAATTATAAAAAATGGTTTTGACCTTGAGAAAAAAAGAACGATTCAGTCTAAATATTTATTTATTGACCAATTTTTTATAATCTTTAAAGCTCTGTAAGATAATTTCTTCGGCAATATCTTTTCCTTGAAAATCTTCAACCTGAACGGTCTTATTCTCTAGGGTTTTATATTCCTCGAAAAAATGCCGCAATTCTTTGGTGAAATGAGGCGGCAGCTCCGTAATGTTCTCAATATAATTAACACTTACGTCATCAGCTGCAACTGCAATGATCTTATCATCTGCTTCATTCTGGTCAATCATCCGCATGACCCCGATCACTTTTGCATGAACCAGGCAGAGCGGATTAAAATGGATCTGCGATAAAATAAGAATATCCAATGGATCCCCGTCATCGCAATAAGATTGCGGGATAAAGCCATAATTAGCCGGATAATATACTGAGGAATACAGTACGCGGTCCAGCTTGAGTAAACCGCTTTCTTTATCCAGCTCGTATTTTGCGCGGGATCCGGAAGGGATCTCTATAATACCGGTTACTTTGTGAGGCGTGTCGGCTCCTGGAGAAACATGATGCCATGGATTAAACATAGGAGGATCAAATTAAAATTAAAAATCAGGGTTCCCGGACGGCGAAGGAGAAGCTGGCTGCTCTTCCATGAGAGAATCGGGAGCATTAAGCGGTTTGTTGATATCCGGCAGGACAGTTTCTTTGGTAAAGGCCACCTTCCATTTGTTCCCTTCTTTTTTGAGCTTCAGGGTCTTCCGGGTACTGTCTTTGTCACTTTTATAAGTTACTACTGCCATGGTATCTCTTTTTTGGACCTCTAAAATAGATATTTTCCCATTTTTGAATTTTTCCTGCGAGGATTCCGGTAGCATTTTCTGAAATGCGGCCAGGGCATCTAACATGGCCCTGGAATCTTTGGTGGAATATTTTTTGGCCTCCGTGTAATTGGAGTGCTGAATGGCGGTAAGAAATTTCAAGGTCACTTTTCCGGGATCTGAAGAATCCTTTTTGCAACCCGGAAACAAAAAAGCGAGGGCAGCAAGAGCAGTTAAAAGGTAGAGTAAACGCCTCATAGAGTTCTTTTGTTAGCACAAAAATAGGCTGAAACCACTTATTTTACAAAATAATAGCTGCCAAAGTTCTTCCATGGTATTAAAATTTTGTCTGATATACAGCACACGTATGCGGATTGACATATAAATTATCGATGGCCACGTATTTGAAGTTTCCCAGGTAAGAGGCCGGAATATAAGAACTACGCGTAGCACGGTTGAGCACTTTATAAACAAATTCGGCACAATAAAAGCTGCTGTCTGTCTGTAAGTCAAACTTCATATCAAAAGGAATTTTTTGCCTATAATAGGTAAAAATCAGGCTGTCCAGTTTTTTCTTTTGCTTGCCTGTAAGATCGTATCGGAAAATACCAAATCCCGTGTTGTATTGAGGGTCGCAGAAAGAAGCAAAAGAACTTCTTTGTAAGTGGGCGTTGGGATGGTCCTCCCCCCCGATCGCGTGATAGACCCATGCTTTTCCATCCACGATTCTGATCAGGCCACAATGGGAGTATGTATTGTCTGTTTTTGAAAATTGGCGCAAGACATAACTGACAAAGTCGTTTCCCGTACGCACCACGAGATCGCCATCTTGTAAAAGCGCTGCAGCTTTTTGAATGATTTTTCGGTCTTGAAGATCCTTACCGGTCTCTTTATGTTTTGGCAGAGGCCTGGTAGAGACGGAGGAACAGGATATGAATCCGGGAAGTATTAAAAAACATAACAGCACATATCCCTTACAATAAGAGCTTAACCGGTTCATTTTTCTTGTTTTGAGGGAGCCTGTTGTTTCTTTGTTTTCTTTTCTTCCCGGTCATAGGCTCTGATAATGGCTTTTACCAGCCGGTGCCGGATCACATCTTGCTCGTCCAATTCCAGGTAGCCGATGCCGGGTATGTTTTTAAGTAAATGAACGGCTTTAATGAGCCCGGATTGTTGATGTCGCGGTAAATCGATCTGCGTCAAGTCCCCGGTGATAATGGCCTTGGCAGAGGGCCCGATTCGGGTGAGAAACATCTTCATTTGGAGGTCGGTGGCATTTTGTGCCTCATCCAAAATGATAAAAGCATTATCCAGTGTACGGCCTCGCATATAGGCCAGAGGAGCGATCTGGATCACACGGGTGGCCATATAATAGTCCAGCTTGTCGGCCGGGATCATGTCATCCAGGGCGTCGTAAAGCGGTTGCAGATAAGGATCAATTTTCTCTTTGAGATCGCCCGGAAGAAACCCCAGGTTTTCGCCGGCTTCTACGGCGGGTCGTGTGAGGATGATCTTTTTTACTACCTTATTTTTTAAAGCTTGTACCGCCAGAGCCACGGCGGTATATGTTTTCCCCGTTCCGGCGGGCCCGATTGCAAAAGAAATATCATTTTTATTTACGACTTCTACCAGCCTTTTCTGATTGGTGGTGCGGGCACGAACGACCTTTCCTTCCGGGCCATAAACCAAGGCGTTATTGAGATCGTTGGTTAACTGTTCCTGTGGGAAATCGTCCGAAAGTATTTGTTCGAAATAATGCTTACTCAAATGTCCGTTGCGTTCTATATATTGAACCAGCTGATCTATTTTTTCTTTGGCTCTTTCGATTTCTTCGGGAGCTCCCGACAATTTGATTTGTGTGCCTCTGGAAAGGATTTTCAAAAGTGGAAAATGTTTTTTCAGCAGGTCAAACTTCCCGTTGTTTACCCCGAAAAACTCGATTGGGTTGATATACTGCAAACTGATGATCTCTTCGGTCAAATTGTGTCTTCTTTTTAATTTTTACAATAAAGTACTTGCAATTGTTTGTTCTGATAGCAAACGTACACCAAAATAAAATAAGGTCAAGCCCTGCTTGCAACAGAAAAGGGGAATTTACTTAATTTTGCGCATCAACCCAAAGTCGACTTTTGATTATTTAAACCGGATTATTGATATGGGACGTATCTTTGAAGTAAGGAAAGCCAAAATGTTTGCCCGATATGATCGGATGGCGAAGCAATTTACCCGTTTTGGTAAAGAAATTGTTATTGCAGTAAAACAAGCCGGACCGGATCCTGAAAATAATCCATCTCTTCGCAGGATCATACAAAATGCCAAGGCGATCAATATGCCTAAAGACCGGATCGAGGCCGCGATCAAAAGGGCTGTAAGCAAAGATACTTCCGATTATGAGGAGATTTTATATGAGGGATATGCGCCGCATGGCGTGGCCATACTCATAGAAACGGCTACGGATAATAATACCCGAACTGTGGCGAACGTGCGTGCCCACTTCAATAAAGGGAACGGAAGCCTGGGAAACAGCGGCAGCGTGAGCTTCCTTTTTAATCGTATGGGGGTTTTCCGGCTTGATCCTGAAGGATGGGACCAGGAAGAGCTGGAGCTGGAGCTGATAGATGCCGGACTGGAAGAGCTGGGAGAAGACAGCGAGGGTAATCTGGTGATCCGTTGTGCATTTAATGATTTTGGCAATATGCAGAAAGCCCTGGAAGAAAAAGGGATTGAACCCATTTCCTCGGATTCGGAATGGATTCCCGCCACGACGGTGGAACTTCCCGACGATCAGGCCGATGAAGTGTTAAAGCTGGTTGATCTGCTGGAAAGCGATGATGACGTGCAAAAAGTATTTCATAATCTGAAGTAACGCTATTCGCTTATCCTTTTGGCTCCTTCGATCACTTTTGTTTTAAGGCTTTCCTTATAGGCTGATACACGTTCCATAACGGTTTTATCGGCGACGCCTATAATCTGGGCTGCAAGAATGCCGGCATTCTTCGCGCCATTAAGCGCTACCGTAGCTACCGGAACCCCTCCGGGCATCTGAAGAATAGAAAGCACGCTATCCCATCCGTCAATAGAATTGCTTGATTTGACGGGTACGCCAATGACTGGCAGGGGAGACAAGGCTGCGATCATACCGGGTAAATGGGCAGCTCCCCCCGCACCTGCAATAATTACCGAGATACCCCGTTTGTGTGCGTTTTTCCCAAAATCAAACATTTTTTCCGGCGTGCGATGAGCCGATACGATATCTACTTTTGTTTCAATTTTGAATGCTTTCAAAACATCAATTGCATCCTGCAATACGGGCAAATCACTGGTGCTTCCCATTACAATGGCTACTTTGGACGTCATCTTAATTCGATTATGGGACAAATATAAGTTTAATCTGTAACCCTGAAAAGCATATGAAATCACCTGATCAAAAAAAGTTACTTTTGTAAAATTGGATAAAAAGGTCTAAATCATTGAGGCAGCCATGAACAAACGAATATTCGAATTTTTTACAAAGGATCATCGCCGGATTGAAGAAATATTAGACAAGGCGACCCGGGATATGGAAAATATTGAAAAAGAGACGTATCGAAGATTCCGGATCGGACTCATGACCCACATTAAGATGGAAGAAAAAATCCTTTTTCCGGCCGCCCAAAAAGCCAATGGTGGTTCTCCCATACCGCTGGCGGCTCAACTCCGGCTGGAGCACGGGGCGCTTACGGCCTTAATGGTCCCGCCTCCCTCGCCCTCCTTGATCAAGGTACTCCGGCATCTGATGGAACAGCATGATATTAAAGAAGAAGAACCGGGTGGGATGTATGATATCTGTGAGAACCTGACCCATGATCAAACAAATGAAATCCTGGAGGAGCTGACTGCTACTAAGGTAGTGCCCATGCATCCCCATAATCTGGCGCCTTTTGCACTGGAAGCGGCCCGAAGAGCCGTCAACAGAGCGGGTTATGATTATGATGCTATTGCAAATAAATAATCAAGAGTTCGATAGTGTAATGTCACCGGCAAAATTCGTATAAAGATGCAATTTCATACCTAAATGATAGTGCGCCATCTAATTATATAGGGAGCCCTTTATTTAAGGTTTTCAATTTTTCAAAATAAGGTTGTTTTAGCCAGATTTCTTCATCTCCTATGGCCAGAAATCGATACTTTGCTCTGGTTATCGCTACATTTAACAAATTGGGTTTTCGTGAAGCCCATTTTGCGGCTCCTTTACATGATGCATCCAATCCCAGGCACAGGATCACGCCTTCCGCCTGTTTACCCTGGAAAGTATGGATGGTTCCTATATGGCCTGCCAGCCACCTGTTCATTTCTTTGAAGCTGAATCTTTTGTGTTTTTTTATTTCATATAGTAAGGGGGTAAAGAGAGAAGATTTTAATTTATGACTTATTTCATTAAATGGTGTGATAACAAACACGTCCGGTAAATCCTTAGCTAGTTCTATTTCCTGGAGGAGTATTTCCTGCACCTTATCTGTTTGCTCCCGGACGAAATGTTTGCCTTCCACTATCCCTTTACAATGTATAAACGTTGTGCTGAAATTTAAATTTACATTTTTCGGATAAGCGGTAGCGCCAAACATCATATTATCGTAAGCAATATGATTGGATATTTCGAACATCGGATCAATACATCGTCTATGAACCCTTAAGGGCATACCGATCCATTTTTTTTCGTTATTAAAAGTAAGGTAGGCGCCTAAAGGATTAATTTGGTCTGCCATTGATTGGACAGATAATTCAGGGTTCATTTGACAAGCGCTTAAATTAAAATATTTGCGAATGTTATTCGTTATCGTACGGGATATTGTTACAACCGGTTCTATTTGAAAAGGATCACCTACTACTCCCACTCGTTTAGAACGCCAAATAGCACCGGCTGCGGCCTGGGGAACGGCCTGGCCTGCTTCATCAATAAACAGCCAGGGAATATCTTCTTTCTCCAGATCTTTAAACATGGTCTGAATTGAAGCAAAGGTGGAAGAAACGACCGGAATAACAAGGAAAAAGGTATCCCACATGGCTTTTATTTCTTCCTTTGCGGCTATGGATCCTCCGCTTAAGTGTTTAAAAAAACCTGATAACGTCGTTGAGATCTTGCCGGATCGGGAATTGGCAGTTAAGATAAAGGTTTCGTTTAACTTGAGTGCTATTATAAATAATTCGGATTGGAGTTTCTTTAACCTTTCTGAATACCAGGGGCAGGCTTCTTGTGACTTCTGAGTCTCGATATGGTCCCAAAATTGTGAATCCGCATAATGCTCTTGTAATTCTGACCTGGCCTTAAGAATACCGGCCTCCAGGACTTTATATTTGGCTGAAAGCAGTTCTTTTTCTTTTTCCAATTGACTTTTTCTTGTCTCCAGCTTATTTAAGCGATCGGCTAAATCATTATAAGCCGCATACGCTTTTTTTAATTTGTTAATCACCCGGTCATATTTTTTGAGAGCGGGCTTAAAGGTATTTCCATACAGCCTGCGTTTTGTTTTATTAAACCAGTAGCTAAAGAAATGAGGCTTACTGCTTCTAATTAAAGACAGTTCATTTGCCCTGCTCCTTTTCCTATCTTCCAACTTTTGTAGCTCCGATTTTTGATGATCATAGTCTTCTTTTGTTGAACGATATGTTCTTGTAATATGCTCTATATCTTGTTTTATTTGTATATCCTTACTTTTTATCCGGAGAAGATCTTCATATTCTCGTTTGAAATTTGATAATCTTTCTTTTTCTGCGGTAACCTCGTTTAGTTTAGTATTGAATAACCGCCTTATCGAGTCCCATTCTTGGTTATCAAGGTATTTTGTCTCCTTTAAGGTATTCCTTAAGCTGTTTTGATCCTTATTAAACCATAAATGGCTTGCCAATGTGTCCTTATTTTCTTTTTTCCCTAACACAGCAGAGATAATGCCCCAGTTTGCTTCATGTATGCACTCTTCCGCAACCGATTTAAAATAGGTTATTTCTGTACGGTATTGTTCTGCAACTTCTTCTTTCATAGGGAGTTCTCTGGAAATATTTTCCACCGCTCCGTTGTTTGATGAGGCAATTAAAATTCCTCCCCCGGTCAAAGATGTATCGGGTTTATAGATCGGGAAAGCATAACGGTCGTCTATTTCTAAAATACCAATTTTCTCAAAAGCATCAGAGGGGTTGTCCATTTTTGACAACTCTTTGGCTCTCTTTACGATTATGGGAGCTATAATATCTCTTAATAAGGTAGTTTTACCGGTACCGGGAGGACCATTAACGGAAAACAGCCCTCCCTTATTATTTCCTGATAATTCATTAAAAATGTTATTTACGGCAAATTGTTGCATTAAGCTTAAAGTGTAATCGGAAGGCCAACAACCATCGGGGTAATAACGGGGTTCCAGGTTGGCTTTTAAGACCTCTGTATTTTGAATGAGATCAGTCCGACCGGATGTTTTCCCTAAACAGCCTTCCAGGTATTGTCTAAATGCTTCAGGAGTATATTTTGATCCATATATCGATATAATCTTTTCCAGATCTTTGATATAGAAGCTGTTTAAGATATCAGATGTTGGCTGGCTTTCGTTGAGATTTTCAGATTTAAATTTTTCGTTTCTCTTAACATAGATCTCTTTATCCGGCTTTACGCTCCATCCGCAAACGGATTCAATTTTATCTTGTAAATTTAAAAGATGGGAATAACTGATTATAGTAGAGGTCTTAATTATTTCATTCTCCGAGTTAATATTCGTTTCTCTAAAATGTAATTCCAAATATTCTTCTAGTTCATTTTTGATACTATCAAATGTTTCTCCCCATCGATCCTTATTTATTTTCCGGCTTTCCAATTGGCTTAATGCCCAGGGCAGGGTGGACAGTCCGAAAGAATACTTTATGTACCTCCCAGCGTTATCTAACTTTAGTGCAGCAAAGCAGATCTTTGAATTCTGATCATTTTCATCCTTTGAATGATCATTAAAGAAGTCGGCTACAAAATCATCTGCTATACCGGAGTTGAACACACCGAGGTAGACGGTATATTCAATGGTTCTATTAGGGTCGGTTGATTTTAAAGGGATCTTCCATGGTTCTGTTTTTTTATGAAGTAGCGCTACATCTTTTCCTTTTGGCAACTCCGCAGGGCTAAAATGCTCCAGTTTATGCCAGCAGGACAAAAGTTTTTGATGTTCATTCATCTTTTCCTGGCTTTTAGAGTAATCAACATTATTTGATAGATTTTATTTTCCCGCCCGAGATTGAAAGCCGCACTTCCGGTTTTGCATTTAAAAACTTTTCCCATTTGTCAATCATAGGCTGCTCGAGTTTAAAATCCCGGTATTCGTCCGGGCTCATAATCGGAATACCGCTTACTATGGGATAGGCACGATCGCAATCGGCACATAGCAACAGGCCTTCCAGTATGTTTTCTTGTTCGTCTTTGGTAATGATCCTTAAAGTTAAACCGGCCTTGTCAAAAGGACAGCATAATTTTTCTATTGTTTCTAATCTCATTTTTCAAAATTTAGTTTTTGTCGATATTCGTCAATGGCCTGAGCGGGATTTTCAGATTCCATTATACCGGAAATGACCGCTATTCCATTGTATTGAAGATCCTTTAATTCCCGGATATTTCCCGGATAAATTCCGCCGGCCAGAAATAACGGACCCTTAAAGATCTGTCTCGCTTTTCTGATTATGTCATGACTTACGATTTCACAATTTGAGGCGCTTGCCGAGGGAAACATGGCGCAAAAGGAAATATAAGCAATGTTATTGTCGGCAGCCCACCTTACGGCTCTTATATCATTTCCACAAGTCAATCCCACAAGGATCTTTCTTTTTATTTGCGATCTGATATCCCGGAGACTTTCCGGAACGAAATCCAGATGGATACCTTCCAATCCGGTTTCCTTTAAATAGGACCAATGGTTATTTATGAATACCGGGGTTTGTTGTGCAGCACAAAGAGAATGGATTTTCCGGAGTAAGTCTTTTATATCCTGTCCCCTTTTAAAATTATCCCAAATCTGGACCGCTGCGATTCTTTTCGTGAGCGCCTTTTGTAATTTATTTAATAAGGCCTGCTCCTCCATTGAGGGATCGATTACTAAATAGATCCCCTGCCTGATGGTTTTATTATTTGTTTTCATTTCCATCCTGATTTTAAAGCTTTAAAAAAGGCTTCCCAATAGGGATCTTTTTCGTGGTATATTATGTTTGTTTCCTTTCCTTTTTCATTTAGCTGTATGCCTTTCCTTTCTACCGTGATTTCACCGATTTCTTTACAGGGAATATGCTCCTTTGCCAATCGGGAAATGATATTTTGGACCGCCTCCTTTTTACAAGCGAGGATCATGGAACCGGCGCCGGTACAATAACGAGGATCTAATGAGAAAGCCTTACAGACCGCGGATCGCGTTTCATCTATGGGGAGTTTGTCATTGTAAATAACAGCACCTTGTCCCGAAGCCTTTGCCATTTCATAAGCAGCGCCCAGTATACCCCCTTCGGTTACATCGTGCATTGCAGAAATTTCCCCCCGATCTTTGGTATTTGTGGCGGTAAGAGCATCCTTTAAGACCGAAATATCATAAAACGAAGCACAGGCCCGTTGATAGTTTTCAAGCCCGGCTTTATCTTTTACGGTTGCAGGAAAACTCATGGCTAAAATGGCAGTCGAAGAAAGAGCGCAACTTTTGGTCGCCAGGATGGCATCACCCGGCTTTGCAAACTTTGAAGTTAACATCCGGGCCCGGGGGGCAATGGTCATAAAAGTAGCGCCTCCTGAAACAGTAGCGTTTTGCCCTTCCACAAAACCTGTGTGGCCGCCTGTAATGGCCATTCCTATTTCGGAACAGAATCGATGAATATGGTCCCAATAGATCTGGAAATCTTTATGAGAGAATCGGGCCGGCAGATTTAAGATAAATTGCCCGTATAGAGGTGCAAATCCGGTTGTCGCAATATCATTGGCCGTTAATTGTACAGAAAGCCAGGCGGATTCTTTCAAGCCGAGCGAGGGGATAAGCGATAAGGGATCGCTCGCCATGGCTATGGCCTGATGTTTGGGCAGATCAACTATGGAAACATCCACTCCGAACTGAGGTCCGATTTTGACTTCTTGTCTGATCTGTCCGCATTTATTTTTGATGAACTTCCCAAAAAAAGGGTATGTTATTTTACCGGTTTGTTCTCTCATGCTATACATCTTTAAATTGAATATATAAGCCGAAGAAATCACCAATGGGCAGATTCCATTTCTGAACCGGGAACCATCTGGGGAGCCCGGTGGTGGTCCACTCAATAGCGTAATCTCTTCCTTTTAAAGCTTTGTCGATTGTTTTGATCAATCTTTGTGGAGTATAAAAAGTGGCAGTGACGTAAAATTCATTTTTGCCGAAGAGCTGTTGTGTTCTTCTCCGGATCAATTTGGGTGTGTTGCGGTTCATCATTCCCATAATAATCCCGTATTTCCCCACTCTTGCCGCCTCCCGAAGCACTTTTACCGGGTCTTTATAATATTCGAAGGTGGTGATGAAAGCCAGGGCGTCAAAGGTGCGGTCTTTAAAGGGTAAATAATGAGAATCGGCCATTACCAGATCTCCTTCGAAGCGATGCAACGCCTGCGATAACATGAACGGGGAAATGTCTCCGCCGGTTGCCTGAATTCCAATGTCTTTCCACCATCGTGTAAATCGGGTCGTGCCACATCCAAATTCAAGTAGTGTGTTGACACGTTTGTCTCCGGATATCAATTGTTCTAATACCCGCTTTTGCCAGATCTCGGCACGCTTATACGGGCCTTCATAATATTTCTCATACGTATCGGTATATTTTCTATTAAAAAACCATTCCGATCTCCCTTGCCAGGTCCGGGTATCTTCAGGAACAAGTTGCTGATTAATTTTCTCTATTTCCATTGTCCAATTGCCTTCAAAAAGCTAAAAAATATTGTTCTTTTGGAAAGCCGACTGCGGAGTGCAATGAATGGAAGATTTCCTGCTATGCATCCCTACGTTGGCATTATCCAAATCAGGTTCCGGGTGTTTTCTCAGTCCTGCAAAAACAGGACACCCCGTGCATTTCTCTCAAAGATACTACATTATTTGGGGTTTGTATCCGATAACATGGAAAAGATCTTTAGATCAGGCCGGACAAGCCGAAGCGCTGCGAATACAGCAGAGAAAATTCTTTATTGGATCTGTTTTCCCAATTATTTAGGCTTTCTCAATAGGGAGTGAATGGTCCTTGGGACGGATCCATTTTCCGGCTGAGGGCGCTTTATAAAGGTGCATTTTGTTTAATAGCTGATCTATGTTGTCACTTACAATAAGCATTTCCAGATTGGGCTGTTTTAAGAACCCTTTATTTACCATGGCCCGGATGAGAGATAAGAGTTCATCATAAAAGCCATTTATGTTTAAGAGCGCTACAGGCTTTTTGTGCAGGCCCAATTGAGCCCAGGTAAGCATTTCAAAAAATTCTTCCAGCGTTCCAAATCCTCCGGGAAGGGTAATGATCCCGTCAGAGAGCTCGTTCATTTTGCTTTTTCGCTGGTGCATGGTTTCCACCCGGATAAGTTCGGTTAAGTTTTCATGTACAATTTCTATCTTGTTTAGAAAGGTGGGTATTACTCCGATGACCCGGCCCTTGTTTTCCAACACGCTGTTTGCCACGGCGCCCATCAGCCCGACGCGGGCACCGCCATAAACAAGTGTTATATCCCGTCTGGCCAGCGTAGCGCCTAATTGAGCGGCCTGTTCCTCAAATATTTTTTCGGTTCCGCTATTTGAACCGCAGAATACGGTTATTCTTTTTATCATTTTTTTTCGCTTTTTCTCTATTCTAAATGGCAGATGGGATCAGCAGGATTCTGATTTTTGGTTTGGATCTATATATCACTTTATCTGTCTTACGCTACAGTTACTCAAAATTTTCTGAAACAGATGAGGTATTAGCATCGTTTTAAGTGGGATCCGCCTTATTGCGAAACGACTCGAATTGTTCCTTTTACCGCTTCGGCGGTCTCTCTGGCTTTTTTAATATCCTCATTGATGATGATTACATGTCCCATCTTCCGAAAAGGACGGGTTTCTTTTTTTCCGTAAATATGAGGAGTGACTCCTTCCATGGCCAGTATCTGATCTATATGCTCATAAATAACGGGCCCGATAGATCCTTTTGCACCTACCAGATTTACCATAACTCCTCCGATCTTGCTGTCGGTATTTCCCAGGGGAAGATTCAGTATCGCCCGCAGGTGTTGTTCAAACTGGCTGGTGTAGCTGGCCTCAATGCTGTAATGTCCGCTATTGTGAGGACGGGGAGCCACCTCATTTACCAGGATGTCATCTTCTTGGGTTTGAAATAATTCCACCGCCAGGAGCCCTACATGTTGAAAAGCTTCCGACACCTTCGTAGCCACGGACCTGGCCTTTTGTGCAACTGCGTCATCTATACGGGCAGGACAAATGACATATTCCACCTGATTGGCAACCGGATGAAACTCCATTTCAACCACAGGAAACGTTTTGACTTCACCCGAAAGGTTACGTGCTACGATGACAGCCAGCTCGTTTTTGAAAGAGACCAGATCTTCAGCCAGACAGGCATCTTCAGAAAGAGCGTCAAGGTCATTCATGTCCCGGATGATGCAGACTCCCCGACCATCATAACCGCCCATACAGCTTTTCCATACGAAAGGGAGCGAGACTTCCTTATTTCTGATGGCCGATAGCAGGTTTTTTTTGTCAGGGAAGGTCCTGAAAGGGGCGGTGGGAATCTGATGATCACGATAAAATTGTTTTTGTATACCCTTATCCTGAATGTGACGTAAGGTAGACGCGTTGGGATAGGTTTTTATTCCCTCTTTTTCCAATTTCTCCAGGGCATTTACATTGACTCCTTCTATCTCAATGGTAAGTACATCCACCTTTTTACCGAAGTGATAAACGGTATCGAAATCCATCAGGTTTCCCTGTTCAAAATGGTCGCAGGCTATTTTGCACGGCGCTTCCGCATTGGGATCCAAGACATGCGTGCGGATATCCCATTTACGGGTCTCGTGAAGCAACATTTTACCCAACTGGCCTCCGCCAAGGATGCCAAGGGTGAAGTCGGAAGAAAAATAATTCATGGCTGGGTTATTTTGATTCGCCGCTCTGTACAGGAACAAATATAATGGCGTAAAGGTAAGAATTTTGAATGGGGTATGAGCACAATTTTCCAGGGGATACTTGATGGTTTCTAAATCTCAAATCTACTTATTTGAAATAATTGAGCTCCGATGGAGTCTTATCATTGTTATTTTATCGTTGAGGTTTATTTGTAATTTGATTCTTTTTTGCTTTTAACTTAGCGTGGCAGTATATATCGAATGGAAGATGAATCATGATGACCTTTTATGAAGGATGATAGTTCATAGGAAAAGTTTATAGTTATTTGATCCTATGGCTCCCATATGAGCTCCAGGATAAACTGAGTTCGTTTGTTCCCTGTAATCTCATCCCAGCCACTGCCTATAGTGTCGCGGTCAAAATACCAGGTACGCGCGATACGGGTCCACAGGCTGATATTCCGGCCAATGTTGACACGCAGGTTGACATACGACCGGATACCCTCTCCATAAAAAAAGGGGATATAATAGGCGTAACGTACGTTATTTTCAAAAGTATATAAGCGTGAATCATAATTATCGGTGTGGAAATAACCTATCCTGAAATTGCCGCTCCAGGTGCTGTTGGCCTTCCAACGAACATTTTGGTAAAACATATATCCACGGCTTTGTTCTTTTGCTTTTTTAAAGAAGACCCATTCTGCCTGATCTCTTATGCGAAAATGATCAGATAACTTCCATTGCATAAACCAACGGATATTTTGCTTGTCGGTGTTCACTATTTTCGCCATCGGATTTTCTTTGATCAGATTGATGGGTTTTTGTTTATAACGGTAGCGTACATAGGTGTTAAGGACTTTTGAAGGATTGAAGTTAATTTGGAGAAAATGTTCCTTTCCCGAAGAAGGTGCATCTATACGGTAGCGTAGCCAGGGGAATCTGAAAAAATCTGAATATGCATTGATCTGCCAACTGGCGGCCGGACGAATAATAATACCCGCATAAAAGCCGCTTTCGTTTTGGGGCCGGCTGCTTTCTCCAAAGGCCTGGGCGTATAACGACGTATATCGGTCGGAATAATTCCTATAAAGGAGAGAAAGGTCTACATGGCGATCTACACTCATTAATAAACCGTTTACGGTAGCCAATGCTCCGTTTTTGTCAAGGGCAGTTTCCCCGAAAAAGTACAGTTTGTTCAGGAATAGAGAATAATCTATGCTGGCATTGAGCATGTGAATGCCTTCAGGATTAAATCGTTGATAAAGGGATGCGGATCTTTTCATGGAATCCGAGAAATGATGATAAACCATATTGAAGGCTACATGACCTATACCAAAATCATAGCGGATATTTCCTCCTGAGCTTAATACTTTTAAACTGTTCTTGTGTTTTAGTTCTGATAGAGAGCGATGATAGCCGCTGCTTTGTATACTATGAAAATAGTTTGTTGAGGTATCATTGGATAATAAATTGGCATCTTCCTGTTTTTTTGAAAGGAAAAGGACGGTAGACAGATGCTTGTTTCCAAGTTTGAGTGCGATCCCTCTGTAAAAATCATATTCCATGGCAGAAGTATGCGGATGAATGGCCGTCCCGGAACGATCCACTGTCATCACCATTGCATTCTTTCCGAAGCTCAGTCCCTGCCGGTTGATCAATCCCTGTCCGAAATTGATCTTATAGTCTCCTATTGCTGCTGCTTTTAAAATTCCCTGGTTCTTTAGGAATAAATGAAAGGAATAAAAATCAAATCCTTTTTGATCATAGCCGGCGAAGGGTTCTCCGGCATCACTTTCCGCAGTGATACCGATATTAAAATGTTGTTGCAATTTATATTGCAGACGAAAATACCCTGCATTGGGATCCCCTAGATAATGAGTATTGCCAAGTGAATCCAGCGGCCTGTATCCCCTTTGTCTTTCCAGAACCCGCTTATAACGAAAGAGGGCATGGATTCTTCCTTTATTTAGAAGATCAGGAAGCTTATAACTGGAAGCGAATGCATTACCATTGTTTACCGAGACATAGGGACGTATATTTTGAATGGTTTTTAAATCCCATAAGGGGACGGCTTGTAATTCATAGATGCTGATCAACCGACCCAGTAGTTTTCTGTATTTCAGGAAGGATCGTATCTGTAGATCGTTAAGGAAAAAGAAGGTTTGCATATCTTGCAGCGTTGCGGTGTTCAGGTTGAGCGGATGATGAGTCCATGCCTTTAAGGTTTGAAAAAGCTCGTCATCTTCCGTTTCCCGGTCTGTTTCCATGACATGTTGCTCCAGCAGGCCCTCCCATTCTTCCTCCGTTTCCTGGGCTGTCGCGGAAACAGATAAGAATAATAAACCGGCCAAAAGCGTATGTAGCGATTTAAAGTTCATGTGCAACATGATTTATAAAAACAAAACCGGCGCCGGGCGTTAATCCCAATTGTTTATGATAAGATGCGGATAAGATGAGCTCTACTTGTTGAAGATGTATAAATACGCTTACAAAAACCGGATCGTTGTTTGATTGTATCCCCGCGCTCAAACTAAGTTCCCTGGCTATGCGGTATCGAAAAGCACATGCAAATAGGTTCTGATCTTCTATCCTGCTGAACTCTGCAGTCAGAAGGAATACCTTGGAAGGCTGATAACCTAAACCGATCCGGTATACATCGGGTACAGGATCATTTCCCAGCTTTTGGTAGGATATGCGCACCGGATTAAAAACTTGTACGCCTGCATGCAACTTTCTATTGATATGATATAATGCAGCTAGTGCAAAGGTAAAGGCATGAGCGCTGCCATAACCGGGGATATGCATATTTAAATAGTCCAGCTGGGCCCCTATATTAAAAGCCTTGAAAAGACGGCGTGCGTAGGCCAGTTCCAGTCGTTGCCGTTGAAAATTTTTATAGCCGGAAAGGGTTCCCTGCAATCCGAAGTTCCCGGATGTTGTAGGCAGAGAGATTGCAAATTGATATTTCCGGAGCTCTTTTACAGAAAAACGTTGTTGTATGAAAAAACCGGCAGAAAAATATTTCAAATCCGCTAGTCCGGCTTGATTATGGAATCCGCAAAATATACTGGAAGAACTTTGGCTGTATGTTTCCCATCCAAGGGGGTGAAGATCCTTGGCCGCCTGCCCTGCACTGCCGGTGCTGTGCCATACAAACAGTACAGTTAACGCTATGGTTAACATGCATTTCAAGAGTAGCTTCTATTTTAAGGGTCTTATTTAAAAAAGACCATGGATTTTCGATTCTATGCGGGAAATGATCTCTCCCAGGTCTTCCTGGCTCTGGTCAAAATGATTTTTATTGGCATCTATAATGATCAAAGGGCCTTCCTCATAGTGATCAATCCAGTTGTCATAATAATTATTGAGTCGCTTCAAATAGTCCAACCGGATGTTTTCTTCATATTCCCGTCCACGTTTTTCAATATGGTCTACCAACGTAGGTACCGAAGCTTTTAGATAGATAAGCAGATCGGGGGGCTTGACCATAGATTTTAGAGTTTGGAAAAAGCTATAATAATTTTCGAAATCCCGCTTGCTCATCAGACCCATATCATGGAGGTTGGGTGCAAAAATCTGTGCATCTTCATAAATGGTACGGTCCTGAACAATGGTTCTGTTTCCCTTTTGAATTTCCAATAAGTGGCGGATGCGGCTGTGCAAAAAATAAATTTGCAGGTTAAAGGACCAGCGGGGCATGTCTTCATAAAAATCATAAAGATAAGGATTGTGTTCTACATCTTCATATTGAGGAGTCCAGTTAAAGCGCTTACATAATAATTCTGTAAGTGTCGTTTTACCGGCGCCAATGTTCCCGGCCACGGCTACATGTTTAAGTTTGAGAGGTTGGGGCATGCCTTTTCCACTTATAATTTATGTATTATTTGTCCACTAAGGTACGAATTGTTTCCCTATTCTGGTTAACCGGGCGATTCTTTCTTCAGACCGGGGACGCCTTTTCACAGCAGAAAATGATAAAATAGGGCAGAACTCACATTTTACAGATAAATTACGGTTGTCTTTCAAATTCCCTTCGACCCCGTATCTTTGTTTGAAAAAAGAGTATAAATATGGATATCCTTTTGGCCCAACAGAATTATACTATCGGTGATATTGAGGGAAATGTTAAGAAGATCCTTTCGGCAATAAAAAAAGCAGAAAGGTTGAAAGGGGATCTGATTATTTTTCCGGAACTATGTATTTGCGGATGTCCGGTACAGGATTATTTAGAGTTTGACGCCTTTGTTGATCAATGTGAAGCGGCTGTAAATAGCATACGGGAATATTCAAAAAATATCGGCGTTATTTTAGGAGCTCCTTCTCGCAATCCTAAATTACCGGGGAAGGCCCTCCATAATAGCGCTTACTTTTTATTTGATGGAAAAATTCAACATATAGTGCATAAATCCTGTCTCCCTACTTACGATATTTTCGATGAATATCGTTATTTCGAACCGGGTTTGAATCAGAAAATTATTGATTTTAAGGGCAGGAAACTGGCGCTTACGATTGGCGAAGACCTCTGGAGTCCGGAAGAGGGGGATCTTTACCCTTTTTGTCCGATGGATGAATTGAGAAAACAACATCCGGATGTGATGATCAACATATCTGCCTCCCCCTTCGATTATGACCAGAGAGAGAGGCGATTAGATATTTTAACGAGAAATGTTCAAAAATACAAGCTGCCTTTATTTTATTGTAATACGGTAGGTACGCAAACGGGCATAGGCTTTGACGGAGGAGCTGCCATCCTGGATGCCGGTGGAAATGTGAGTAAGGAATTGCCTTATTTTAGGGAAGCTTTGGACGGCTTTGAATTGGATGACCTGTATGGGGAATTAAATGGGGCAGAAAAGTTTAGTTGGATTCACAAGGAAGGCAATATGCAGTCTTTGCATCCTGCTACCGGAAATCTGCCGGTGGCTACCAGAGAACAATTGGCCGCTTTATCCTTTGATCCTGAAAGACATATTGACCGCATTTATGAGGCCCTGGTAATGGGTATTAGAGACTATTTTGATAAGCTGCATTTTTCTCAAGCGGTACTTGGGTCTTCCGGCGGCATCGATAGTGCGGTAGCTTTGTCTCTGGCCGCTTCGGCCCTGGGTAAAGAGCATGTCCATGCAGTAATGATGCCTTCTCCTTTTTCCACGGAACATTCAGTGGATGATGCAGTTCAATTAGCTGAAAATCTGGGATTGCCTTATGATATGGTCCCTATTAAAAGTATATATTATTCTTTTTTGGATACTTTAAAACCCCGGTTTGGGGATCTGCCATTTGGTCTGGCCGAAGAAAACATCCAGGCCCGGATCCGCGGAAATTTATTGATGGCAATGGCCAATAAGTTTGGATATATTTTATTGAATACTTCAAATAAGAGTGAACTATCCGTAGGATATGGCACATTATATGGTGATCTGGCGGGAGGGCTCAGTATTTTGGGAGATGTATATAAAACCCAGGTATATGCGTTGGCCCGGTATATTAACCGGCGGAGCGAGCTCATTCCCAAGAGTATTATTTCCAAATCTCCGTCTGCAGAACTACATCCGGGCCAAAAGGACAGCGATAGCCTGCCGGAATATGAAATATTGGATGCGGTATTATTTGAGCATATGGAACATGGCAAGGACATGGATGGAATCCTTGCAATGGGTAAGTATGACCCGGCAATAGTGCGAAAGATCTTAAAACTCTTTTATTCCGGTGAATATAAACGTCACCAGTTTTGCCCGATCCTTCGTGTTTCGTACAAAGCTTTTGGAATAGGGAGAAGAATGCCTATCACCGGCAGGTATCCGGGCTAGTAAGTAAAGGTTAGGCCCGCTCCCCAGCCCATATCGCTATCATAGTGGGTAGATACTGAAAAATTCCTGGTTAAAATATATCTCCCCCCGATCGTGTATTCCCGATCGGTATTTACCATAAAAGAGGCTCTCAGTCTGGGGCTAAGAGGTATATCATCCCGCTTTAATTGCATCCGGAAGTATCCTGTATGATCTATACTCAGATCGGCCACGATCAACCAGGGAAGGGTATATTCAACCCCTACATGGAGTACTTTCCTGTTGTCTTTTGTATCTTTTTGACCGAAGAGGTTTTTTTCAGAAGGAGCATGTTTTCTGTAACGCCAGTCAATACCTACATACGGGAATATCCATTGCATTTTACCAAGATATCTTCCGAAATGTGTCTCTACCTCATAGCCATGTATCTCGTTATAGCCCAGCCGCCACTCCGCCTGAAGCCCCCAGCGGGTATTGGCATATTCCAGACTACCGTCGTTGCCGTTTGTTGCGAAGTCATTCTGAAGTCTCAGGTAGAACATCCGGTCTTCTTTCTTGAGCTTCTTATAATCCTGATCCGGATAGGGTATTTCGGGATTGGAAATGCTGTCCCTGTAACTGAATACCCTTCCCATTCCTGCCATCATGTGATACAAAATATGACAGTGAAAGAACCAGTCGCCGCTTTCGGAAGCATGAAATTCCAGCGTATCTGTTTCCATTGGCATAATATCCACCACATTCTTCAATGGTGAAAAAGCGCCGTATTGATTTAATAAGCGAAAATCATGGCCATGCAGATGCATAGGATGCCGCATCATCGAGTTGTTGTATAGAATGATGCGTAGGTTTTCTCCTCTTTTGATCCGGATCTTGTCACTCTCGGAGACTGTTTTGTTGTTTAAGGTCCATACATAACGGTTCATGTTTCCGGTAAGCTCAAATTTTAATGTTTTCCATGGCCCTTCCGGAAGGGTGGTGGGCCGGGTCGCCTTGAGCATATCATAGTTTAAAGTGGTAGGTCCATTCTCGGAACTCATTTTTCTGTCTTCCGCACTGCTCTTTATCAGTTGCATTCCGCATTTGGTGCATGTTCCCGCTTGATCACTCGTAACCTCCGGATGCATGGGGCAACTATAGATTGCAGTATGCCGATGCGGGTTGTGCTCGTTTTTTGCGGTCGTTTTACTATGCTGAAGCTCTTTTAATTCGGGATACATCACACTATTCATATCCATCGTCTGGAGGCTCATGTGCATCCCCATGGGCTCCATATCCCCATTCATTTTCATCATCCGGTTCATCATTTTCATGCCTGCAAAATATTTTAATCCGGATAAGGACCGGGCCGGCATTTTCATCCCTTCGCCCAGCCAAAGGGAGGCAGAGCCACTCCGGTCTTCGGCCGTGGCCAGGAATTCATACTGCATGTTTTCAGGAATTGTTACAATGATATCGTAGGTTTCCGAAGGTGCAATCAACAACCGGTCTACAGCTACGGGAACCACATCATTCCCATCATTTGCCACTATTGTTATTTCCCCGCCGCTATATGTCAACCAAAAATAAGAAGACGAGGCCCCGTTGATCAAACGTAAACGTACTTGATCCCCTGCTTTAAAATGAGAAAATACCTGAGCGGTATCCCCGTTTAATAAAAACCTTTCATAATATACATCGCTTACGTCCATAGCCTCCATTCTTTTCCATTCATTGGCTAATTTCACTCCCGTCTTGCCGGCTTTCAGGGCTTCCCAATAACTCTGCACCGCATGTTTTTTAATGCTGAACCAGTCATTTCCCGTATGTAGCATCCGGTCTATTTCTTTGGGTTTCGTGTTGCTCCAGTCGCTTAAGACCACGGGTATCGTAGGGATATCCGGTTCGGTCCTTTTATTAAATATTAAGGCTCCGTAGAGACCCACCTGCTCTTGTAATGAAAAGTGACTGTGATACCAATAAGTACCGGACTGGACCACCGGGAATTTATAAATATAAGTCGTATGTGGGGGAATAGGCTGCTGGGTGAGGAAAGGCACGCCATCCATGCGATTTGGAAGTTGGACTCCATGCCAATGTACCGCGGTCGGCTCGTTGGCGAGGTTATGGATATAGATCAAGGCGGTATCCCCGATCGTGAATACAAGGGTAGGAGCGGGGAGACTGCCATTTACGGCAATAGCACTCCTTTTTTTACCGGTGTAATTCACAATCGTATCCGTGATATACAAGTCATAACGTACCGTTTTTATACCTGCCGTCCCTTTGGGAAAATGGATCCCTGAATGGGCTCCTTTGACGGACCTGTCGGCCAGATCTTTTTCAAGATTGGAAACGGGGCCCTTTACGGGGGCATGTACCGGGGTGGGCTTCGCCACGGGGGCCGCGAAATTATGATAAGGGGTCAGGGAATCATTATTTCCGTGATCAAAAATGGAATGCTGTTGCGCCCGGCTCGTGAAGTACAAGCATGCCAGGCTTATTAAAAGGATGAATCGTCGTCTCATTATTTTAAAGATAGTACAGCCGTATTCCCGTATTAAAAAGGAATACATTAAATATGATTTAAGGTCTAAAGAAACTGGAAACAGCAAATGGCAAGGGCCCTATATAGATTTGTAAAATGAGTTACAGTATTTGGAAACCTGCCGGGACTGTGTGAACTTATAATTAACCTATTTTAGGCGGCAGCCAGATAGAAAGATACCCTGTGGAAATGCGGGTATGAATGAAAGTGTATAATTCCGTTTTCGGGTCTTCAAAAAGTTCTATATTTAAATCCTTTGTCTGGAAGAGGGCGGTTAAAACGATTCCTGAATTACAGGAGCAAGATTGAGCAGGACAATGATCTTCACAGCCGTGATCTATATTCTGATGGTGGTTTAAGTTTAGAGTACAGCTTGCCGCCAAGGGGGGCGTCGGCCGTTTATATTCCTTTTGACAACAACTCATCTCCATTTGCACCTCCATATCACATGCTGCGGTTGTTGGTATAAAATAAATACCGGCACAGCTCAAGAGTAATATGGAAATAATTAATTTCATACCAGGCAAAAATATGTTTTTTTAAAGCGGTCTCAAAGGTAAATTCAATTTTAGGGCTCTCTCCCTTAATAAAGGGCTGCCTTTCTCAGCCGCAGTGAGTTGGTGATTACCGAGACAGAGCTAAAGCTCATCGCCAGTGCCGCTATCATGGGTGATAACAATAATCCGAATAAGGGAAACAAAGCCCCTGCTGCAATCGGAATGCCGATAACATTATAGCCGAGTGCGAACCACAGGTTCTGACGAATGTTTTTTGTTGTTTTTCTGCTGAGCTGCCGGGCTTTGGCAATCCCCTTCAAGTCTCCTTTCACCAGTGTGATCTGAGCACTTTCAATGGCTACATCTGTTCCCGTTCCCATAGCAATTCCGATGTCTGCCTGTGCCAATGCCGGGGCATCATTGATTCCATCGCCTGCCATAGCCACCTTTTTCCCTTTAGCCTGTATTTTTTGGATCTCTTCCAGTTTATCTTCGGGTAGCATATCTGCTTTAAAGCCATCCAATCCCAACACTTTACTGACTGCTTTAGCCGTATTTTCATTGTCGCCGGTAAACAGCCATACTTCCAGCTCCTCTTTATGTAATTTCTGTACTGCTTCTTTTGCCATGGGCTTGATCTTGTCTGTAATAACCACGAAGCCAATAATTCTTCCTTTTTCCGACAGGTATGAAACAGTTTTTCCTTTTTGCTGTTCGGCCTCTGCTTTTTGAAGGATTTCTTTAGGAATATTGATCTGTAATTGTTCCATTAACCGGATGTTCCCTAACGCAAGTTCGTTATCCTCCACTTTACCTTTAACCCCTTTCCCCGAGACAGCCTCGAAATCGTATATCTTTTTAGGGAAAATATTTTTCTCTTCTCCATACCGTAGCGTAGCTTGTGCCAATGGATGTTCGCTGCTGCTATTCAGCGAAACGATCTTTTGTAAAATCTCTTGATCGGAAAAATGGTCATCTGTACAAACTACTTTTTCCACGGAGGGCCGGCCTTCGGTTACTGTGCCTGTTTTGTCAACGACCACCACTTCCACTTGGCTCATTTTTTCAAGCGCCTCTGCATTCTTGATCAGAATACCTGATTGTGCCCCTTTACCCACTCCGACCATTACCGACATGGGCGTTGCCAGTCCCAGGGCACAGGGGCAGGCTATAATTAAAACGGCCACCGCGTTGACCAGGGCGTAGACATGAGAAGGGGCCGGACCAAAAACCGACCAGATGATAAAGGTCATTACGGCTATCAATACTACTATGGGAACAAAGTAGGCGGATATTTTATCTGCCAGTTTTTGTACCGGGGCTTTTGAACGACTGGCAGTATGGATCATTTCAATAATTTGGGAAAGCAGCGTTTCTGAACCTACCTTCTCTGCCATCATCACAAAGGTTCGGTTTCCATTGATCGTTCCCGATCTTACCGGATCACCCGGCCTCTTATCCACCGGAACAGGTTCGCCCGTGATCATCGATTCATCAATATGTACTTCCCCTTCGGTAATATGGCCGTCTACAGGTACTTTTTCTCCGGGCTTTACCCGTAGTAGATCCCCCTGGTGAATATCGTCTATGGATACCACTTCTTCTCTGTCGGCCGTGATCCTTGTTGCTGTATGAGGGGCCAACTTCAGCAATTCTTTTATGGCAGAATGGGTTTTCCCGTGTGCACGGGCTTCCATGACCTGGCCCAATAATACCAGTGTGAGGATCACTGTAGCCGCTTCAAAATAAACGTAAACGGTACCGCCCGTTGATTTGAATTCACCGGGAAAGATATTTGGCAGGAAGATTGCCGCCACGCTGAACAACCATGCTACTCCCGACCCGATCCCGATGAGCGTAAACATGTTTAAGTGCCGGGTAATAATCGATTTCCAGGCGCGTTCAAAAAACATCCCTGTAGCATAAAATACGACCGGAAGGGATAAAATAAAGCTCGCCCAATTCCAGTATTTGAGGTCCATTAACTTATATAATGGATTGTTTGGCGCCATGTCCGACATGGAAATAATAAATATAGGCAGGGTAAAGATCAGGGCGATCTTAAATTTAAACAACAATCTTTTATAGGTTCGATCTTCTTCTGATGGATCGGCTTCCATAGGAACAAGGTTCATCCCACAAATAGGGCAAGACCCCGGTGTATCACGAATGATCTCCGGGTGCATCGGACAGGTATATGATACCGATTTTTTTAATGCAGGCTGTTCAATCAGATCCATTCCGCAAACCGGACAGCTTCCCGGCTGATCATAAGTTTTATCTCCTTCGCAATGCATGGGACAGTAATAACTTCCGCTCCCTCCTACTTTCGGCCGGTTATGGGAACTAACTGGTATATCCTTATTAAAGGAAGTTGCAGAATCCGGGCTGTTTGTAGCTGAAACACCAGTCCGAAGAATTTCGTAAGAAGAGCCTTCCAGTGCTTTTTGTAGCTGTTGCAGCGGGATGTGTTGGTCTATTTCGATCGTTACCTCTTCTTTCTTGAGGTTAACGGACGCGGCTTTTATTCCTTTTACCCTCCTCAGTGCTTTTTCTACATAGCTTTGGCAGCCATTACAGCTCATGCCCTTTATATGATAGGTATGTGTCATCTTCATTATTTATATATGCAAAGTTACACCGCCTATTCAGGCCGTTTGTTATACAATTTTGTGAAAAAGTTATAAAATTTCCGGCCATTAACCATTTAGGAATATTATGAAAAGGGGTATTATATTTGAATGTGACTTATCATAATATAAGACCCGTTATAGTATGAGGTATGATCTATTAATTTGTAAATAAACAGGTTATTCTAAACTACGGCGTTTACGAGATCGGGAATATAACGGTATAGTATGCGGTACTGATTAACAAATACTTATCTTTGCATTTAATTCTATTTTTTATATCATTTTCAACGAATAAAAAATGTTGACGCACAATTTAGGATATCCGAGGATCGGGGATAAGAGACAACTCAAGAAAGCAGAAGAGCAATACTGGTCGGGGAAGATAGATTTAGCTGCCTTGCAGGAAGCAGCTAAAGAAATTCGTCATCATAATTGGCAATTGCAAAAAGATGCCGGCCTGGATCTCATTCCCTGCAATGATTTTTCTTTTTATGATCAGGTATTGGATGTAGCCCTGATGACAGGAGCTATACCCGAACGTTTTCGTGTATTCCGGGAAAGAGAACAACCGACAGAAACAGATCTGTATTTTGCGATGGCCAGGGGCTATCAAAAGAAAGGATATGATATTACCGCTATGGAGATGACCAAGTGGTTTGATACCAATTATCATTATATTGTACCGGAGTTTATTGCAGATCAGCAGTTCAGCCTGTTGTCGGAGAAGATAGTCAGAGAATTCCGGGAGGCCCTGAAGGAGAAAATTCAGACAAAACCGGTATTGACGGGTCCGGTTTCCTTTTTATTACTGGGGAAAGAGAAAGAAGACGGCTTTGATCGGGTAGATCTGATGGATCGTCTTCTTCCGGTGTACTTTGAAGTATTCAAAAAATTGGAAGAAGCAGGAGCTGTATATATTCAGTTGGATGAACCCTGCCTGGTTTTGGATCTTGATGATAAACAAAGAGCGGTATATAAGAAAACCTATTCAAAGATCCGGGAAGCGTTTCCCCGATTACATTTTATTCTGGCAGGTTATTTTGGTTGCTATGGTGAAAACCTGCAAACGGTCTTGCAGTTACCTGTCCAAACATTACATCTTGATCTGGTTCGCTGCCCGGAACAGCTTGATACAGTATTGCAAACGGATTTTGATAAGCGGGATAAGAATTTGTCTTTGGGAGTTGTAGATGGTAGAAATATATGGAAAAACGATTTTAGCCCATCTCTGGAATTGATACATAAGGCCGTTAAGAAACTGGGAGAAGAAAAGGTTTGGATTGCCCCTTCCTGCTCGCTGTTGCATGTACCCTGTGATCTTGATCTGGAAACGGATGAAAAGAGTCTTCCTGCAGAAGTAAAGCATTGGATGGCCTTTGCCAGACAAAAGGTCGAAGAAGTAGTCACACTGGCAGCCCTGGCTTCCTCTCATCCTTCGAAGCGGGCAATGGAAAAGCTGGAAGCAAACAGACTGGCGATCCGGAGGAGGAAGGATTCGCAAAATATCCATAAGCAAGAAATAAAAGACCGGGTAAGGTCCTTATCAGAAAAAGACCTCCATAGAGCGCGGCCTTTTGCCGAAAGGAAGAAGATCCAACAGGAAAGATTGCATTTGCCCTTATTCCCGACCACGACCATTGGCTCTTTTCCCCAAACCGGAGAGATCAGAAAATGGCGTTCTGAGTGGAAAAAAGGGAATCTGACGCATGAAGCATATGATACCCTGATCAAAGAGGAAATTGCCAAAACCATACGCTGGCAGGAGGATATTGGTATTGATGTTCCGGTACATGGCGAGTTTGAACGTAACGACATGGTAGAATATTTTGGGCAGCAACTGGAAGGTTTTGTATTTACAAAATACGGCTGGGTGCAAAGCTATGGCAGCCGTTGTGTAAAACCGCCTATTATTGTGGGAGATGTCCGGCGCAAAAAAGCAATAACCGTATATTACACAAAATATGCCCAGTCATTAACTAATAAACCCGTTAAAGGGATGCTTACAGGCCCCGTAACCATCTTGCAATGGAGTTTCGTGAGAAATGACCAGCCACGTAGCGAAACCTGCAGGCAGATAGCCCTTGCCATACGCGACGAGGTAATGGATTTGGAAAAAGCCGGGATCAAAATTATTCAGATTGATGAGCCTGCTTTACGGGAAGGTCTTCCTCTGAATAAAAAAAACTGGGCTGATTATCTGAAATGGGCTGTGGAAGCTTTTAAGGTCTCCTCCTCCGGAGTGAAAGATGAGACCCAGATCCATACGCATATGTGTTATTCCGAATTCAACGATATTATACAGGATATTGCCGAAATGGATGCGGATGTTATTACTATAGAAACCAGCCGTTCACAAATGGAGCTTTTGGATGCCTTCGCCGATTTTAAGTATCCCAATGATATCGGACCGGGTGTGTATGATATCCATTCTCCCCGTATTCCATCAAAAGAAGAAATTCTGGAACTCCTTAAAAAAGCGGAACAGGTTATTCCCAGCGAACAATTGTGGGTTAATCCCGATTGCGGATTAAAAACCCGGCAATGGACCGAAACAAAAGCGGCTCTGGAAAATATGATGGAAGCCGCGGGAGCATTAAGGAAATAATGAGGGCTTGCATAACTACTATTAAAGTGTTTGGGTGGGTGATGAAAGTAGTAATGGTTGCCACGAATGCACGGATATTAGTGAAAATACAGAAAAAGTGTTGAATAATCATTTCATATTTTTGAAACCGGTTTATCTGACGTAATTGTTGTTGCGCGGTTTCTTAGAGATATTTTAAAAAGGCTTGCGGACATCAGGTTCCTTTTGGTACTCATGTATTCAAAATAGATTATACGAGTTTGATAGACCCCGTAGGCAAGATCTATTCGTATACTCCCGACATCCGTAACGTTAGTTTTGCAATTATTGATCAAGCTCTCATTAAGGGGTTGCTTTATTAAGAAATGAGAGTTTCCCTAAAGCCTGTCCGGGTTTTCTGACAGGCTTTTAAACTATCAGAACTGTTACTAAGGCGCCGTATTTTAAAGATCTTGCTTTGCTTGTATTAAAAAATCCCGGATGCCTGCTTTTATGGCCTCTGCTATCTTTCTTTGAAATCCCGGATCCAGAGCCTTCATTTCATCCTCCGGATTACTGATAAAAAGTGTTTCTACTAAGGCATTAGGATATTCCGTGGGACCGTTTAAGGCAAAGTTAAAACGTCCTATATTTCCAAACTCTTTCAGTCCGAGATTCAGCATGTGATTGAGGATGGACCGGCTGAGCGGACGGAAACCAATATAGCGGTAATAAGTGCTGGTACCGCTGATATGAATAGGATCCGCAGAAGAATTGAGGTGGATGCTTACCAGCAGATCAGGATCCTTTTGTCGCAAGAGGTCTAATCTGCTGATCATACCTTCCGACTTGTCTGTTGTCCGGGTCATTATGACCCGGGCGCCCGCTTGTTCCAGTATTTCTTTAAGCTGCTGTGCAATTTGTAAGGTTATTGTTTTTTCAAAAACCCCGGTAGGGCCTTGTGCCCCACGGTTACGGCCCCCATGGCCGGCATCCACTGCAATGGTAAGTTTCGATAGAGACAGCTCCTTTGGCTGGCGTTTTACCTTTATTATTAACGTAGTTCCATCATAAGAAATGTGATATCCCCATTGCTGATGATGTTTTAGTTCGATGGTGGCCCTTAGCACATTTTCTGCAGTTTGCTCATACCAAACATTCTTTATTTCCTTGGCGCTTTGCAGTTGCGTGATCCAGTTGGTATTGGAAGTAGCGCCGTAAAGGTCTATAATAATGCGTGACGGATCTACTTTTTGAAAAGAAGTATAGGGTAATTTTTGATCAAGGCGGATGGAAACATAGTCATACTTATCATCTCCCCAAACCCGCCAACTGTGGCTTAAGGAATATGGGATGAAAGTCCCTTTGGATAAAAGAGAAACGTTTTTTTCAGGGATAAAGGCCGTATGTCCCGGGGCCAATTGTACCCGGTATTGTCCGTTATGCATTCCGGTAAGGTGAAGTAAAACAGCAGTATCAATATAGTTGATCTTTGCTCCTCCAAGCCGGTCGGCGCCTTTCCCGAATTCCAGATAGGGATAGCGCCCCATGGTTTTACCAATGACCGGGACATTTGGATCTAAAACTCTGATCTTTGGAAAAAGAGAATAGGTTTTTGTTTTATTCTGATGGTCCTTTAATTTGAAGGTAATGGTCTTTTTGAGCAGGGGATCATCCTCTTTGATAAGGTAGGTGCCCTGATAAATACCGGATACTCCTCCGGCCTCGCCGGCAGGCTGTTCAAATAAAGGCATTTTATTATTAACAGATAGTTCATTTCCAGGCTGTGCTTTTACTTTAAAAGTGATGCGGTCGCCGGGCATTTGCCAGCTGATGCCGGAGGGTTCCATTTCCACCGATGCAATACGAAAGTCTTTAACAGGTTGCGGGGAGCGGGGAATGCGATAGTGGAAAGTTAGCTTTTTTGTTTTTATTAATCCACCGGCATTGCTGCTTTTTAACAGGATTGAGGTATCACCCTCTTTTAGATGAAGTTCAAGAGCAAAGGCTCCGGTAGGATATACTTTTATTTTTTTCCCGTTTACGGATAGAGAACATCCTTTACAGGTATTTCCACTCAGATAGTTACGGGATCTGGAGGTATTGATAATGGTTTGATAAGGGTGAATGACATGAATATAAGGTTGTTGTGCCATTAGAAGAGTAGTAAATAAGAGACATAGAAAAGTCAGATATACTTTCTTTATTTGTTGCATTTGTAGCCTTTTTGTATCTGCAAATATCTCATATTTTTGCTTTCTTTCCAGTTCACCGCTTATTCGTCATATTATTAAGGTATGAGAAATAAAAGTTTCCTGATTATCGTGCTTTATTTCTGGAAATGCCGGTATAATTTTTATCTTTGGATCTTTTGATCAAAGGCATAATATAAAGGCTGTATATGTTGCGGTGGTTTTGTGGTATTATCATTATTTGTTTGGCTTTTATGCTTTCAAGCCCATATATATTTCCTGGTAAAACGAAAGTTTCTGAAACAAGCGCACCTGCTGCTATCGCTACTCATGCCATGGCTAATTTGGACTCACTTTCTAAAAGAGGAGTGGTTTCAGAGGAAAAAGATCCGGCACATGCTGTCTCTTCTAGCGACAAGCCGCAGTTTGAGAAACAAGAGAAACCGGTCAAAAGAGATTCCGCTGTTGCAAAGGAAAAGCTCTGGCCTGTAAAGGTGCCCAAGATCTTACCCGGATCCCTCCTTCCTTCTCACTTGATTGTTGCCTTTTATGGTAATTTGTATTCAAAGAGGATGGGGATATTAGGAGAATACCATCCTGATACGGTTCTTTCGAGACTTAATCAAAAGGTGAGGCAATGGCAGGCTGCAGACAGTTCGAAAAAGGTAATTCCGGCTTTGGAGGTTATAGCGGTTACCGGACAAGGGGTGCCGACGAGGGACAGCTTGTACCGGCAAAGGATGCCTTCCTGGATGATTGACAGCGTTCTTCACATGGCTGAAAAGATCAATGCCATCGTTATTCTGGATATTCAGGTGGGACACAGCACGGTAGAACAAGAAGTTCCTTATTTTGAGAAGTATTTGAAAATGCCCAATGTGCACCTGGCAATAGACCCGGAGTTCTCCATGAAAAGCGGACATGTACCGGGTACCAAAATAGGTACTATGGACGCTGAAGACATCAATTTTTGCGTCCGGTATCTTAAGAAATTAGTTGAAGCAAATGATCTTCCGCCGAAGCTATTGATCGTGCATCGTTTTACGCAGGGCATGGTCACCAACTATCAGAATATTAATCTGGTTTCCCAGGTTCAGATCATAATGAATATGGACGGCTTTGGCGGACAAGCGCTGAAAAAGGATGCGTATCGCAGGTTCATTTACCGGGAGCCGGTGGAATACACAGGCATCAAGCTGTTTTTTAAGAATGACAATAGGGGAGGCCATAGCATGATGACGCCACAGGAGGTTTTGGACTTGAATCCCGAACCGGTGTATGTACAATATCAATAAATGCCGGAAGGTCTGTATTCCCTGGTATTTTTTTTATTCTTTTTCCTCATCCCTCACAACTTTTACAGCTTACAAGGCTGGTTACCAGTTCTTTGGAAACACTCTGGCTGCGTTGATAATATAAGGTCTTAACCCCCAGCTTCCAGGCCTCGATCACCAATTTGTTCACCTCCTTAATGGGCAGGGTTGAAGGGATGTTTAAATTCAGGCTCTGGGACTGGTCCACATATTTTTGCCGGATGGCCGCCTGTTGGACGATCTCAAGTTGACTGATTTCCTTGAAAGTCTTGAATACCAGTTTTTCCTTTGTGGTCAATCCCTCCAGATGCTGGACGCTGCCCTGATTGAGCATGATGCTGCGCCAGGTATCTTCGTTATCCATTCCCTTTTGGACCAGAAGCGCTTTCAGGTATTTGTTTTGACGAATAAAATTCCCTTTGGATAACCCTGCTTTGTAGTAATTGCTGCTTAAGGGTTCAATCCCGGGAGAAGTTTGCCCTAAAATAGCCGAAGAGGAAGTCGTGGGGGCGATGGCCATCAGGGTCGTGTTTCGACGGCCATATCCTTTAAGGACAGGCGCTTCCCCATAGATTTCGGCCAGTTCCTGTGTGGCTTTGTCTGCTGATGCCCGTATATCGGAAAAGATCTGATTGGTCAGTTGCTTGGCTTCTATCCCTTCGAAAGGGACCATATTCTTTTGAAGATAAGAATGCCAGCCGAGCGCGCCGAGCCCCAGTGCGCGATGCCTTTTTGCAAAACGATGGGCGTTGGCTAGGTAATAATTGTTTTCCGTCTTGGCAATAAATTCCTGTAACACCGCATCCAGGAAAAAGATAGCCAGCTTCACGGCGTCAGAATTTTTCCATTCATCGTACATCTCCAGGTTCATGGAAGACAGACAGCAGATGAAAGATTCATCTTCGGTGGAAGGCAACATGATCTCCGAACAGAGATTGCTTGCGTTGATGGTATAGTTCAGATCCTTATAAACCTGCGGTTTATTTTTATTCACGTTATCGGTAAAGAATATATAGGGGAGCCCTTTTTGTTGTCTGCATTCCAATAGCCGGGCCCATACTTCTCTTTTGGATACATCTCCATCGATCATTTCCTGCATCCAGTAATCAGGAACGCAAACGCCAAAAAACAGGTTTTGGATAGGGTGTCCGATATCTTTGATCTGTAAGAATTCCAGTATGTCGGGATGATCTATATCCAGATAGGCGGCAAATGCCCCGCGACGAACGCCTCCCTGGGATATGGTATCCATGGTGGTGTCGAATAACCGCATGAAGCTTACCGCCCCGCTGCTTTTTCCATTATCGGTTACGGCGCTGCCCCGGCCGCGGAGTTTACCAAAGTAGCCGGACGTACCCCCTCCCAGTTTGGTCTGCATAATAACTTCCCCCAGTTTGTGGGTAATGCCTTCTATATTATCCGGAACATGCACATTGAAACAGGAGATGGGTAAGCCCCTTTCTGTTCCCATGTTGGCCCAAACCGGAGAGCTAAGGCTCATCCATCCGCGTTCGATCATTTCCTGAAAAGCGGGCGCCAGCTCAGGCTTGTATAACCTGCGGGCGGCAGCCATACTCACCCGCTCTACCGCTTTTTGTACGGTTTCTCCCTTCAACAGGTATCCCCTGTTCAGGTTTTGTTCACTTTCCTCGTTCTTCCACCAATATTTTTCTCTTACGGGCGTTTCGGTAGCAAATATAGTTTCCATGGATATCGTATTTTAGGGTTTAACCGGCTTAGAACAAATCGTTGGCTGTAATACTCTTATCGTGTTTGGTATAGTCTACCGGACGTTTGGCGAAGAAGTCGTCCAGGCTGTTGGCAAAGACCTCCTCTTCGAACCATCGCATGGGCTTGTATTGTTCAGAGGTAATATGAAATTGAGCAGGGAGGCCGATCTGTCCCAGGCTCTCGTCCACCCTGAATCTGATAAAATTATTCAGGTCTTCTTTACGGAGGATATCCAGTTCTCCGGCTTCAAATATCCAGTCAATGATGCGTCCTTCGATTTCAATAGATTCTCTTACCATTGAAAGGATGTCTTCCACGGCTTTCTCGTCCAGCGCCTCGGGATATTCTTCCCTGATCTTGTTGATGAGGAAAATGCCGGCATTGGCGTGCACTTGTTCGTCAATGGAGGTCCAGGAAATGATGTTGCTGACATTTTTCATCCAGCCTTTGAAACGTGGGAAAGCTAAAATAATAGCGAATTGGCTGAAGAGGGATACATTCTCAATTAAAATGGTAAACAAAACCAATGCAGTGCCATATTTCCTTTTATCTTCTGCCCGGGTATGGGCCAGCGCCCTGGAAAGATAATCAATACGCTCTTTGATCACCGGCACTTCCACCAGCTTTTCAAATTCATCATTATAGCCAAGTACTTCCAGTAGCCGCGAATAGGCTTCGGAATGACGGAACTCACACTCTGCAAAAGTACTGCCCAGTCCGTTCAGTTCCGGCTTGGGGAAGTGATGATACAAATTGCCCCAGAACGATTTGACCGCCACTTCAATTTGTGCGATGGCCAGCAGCGCTCTTTTAACAGCATTGCGTTCTTCAGCAGTAAGATGAGAATGGAAATCCTGCGTGTCGGCAGTAAAGTCAACTTCGGAATGTACCCAAAAAGAGCGGTTGATGGCCTCGGTGAAACGAAGTATCTCCGGATACTCAAAAGGCTTGTAGTTGATTCTTTTTTCGAAAAGTCCCATAATAATTATTTATAATGTTGTATAAGTTACGGTTAAAACGGGAAGAAAGTAAAGCGTACTTGCAGCTGCCAAAGAGAACAGCCGGGAAAAACGCACCTTTCCTCCGAAAGTTTTGTTTTAATGTATGAACTGGCAGGTCTTCTGACTTTCCTGTTTTCAGCCGGCCTTCCCATCCATTCGCCGGGGCGGATACATAGTGGCCTCCGTATAGGCTGAAAATAAATACAGTTTTGAGATCAGGATCACAGCTACGGGGATAGTTCCGGATTTACACCGGATTCCCTTTTCATGATGAACAAAACTTGCTCTTCACACCAGAACAAGTGCAAGATAATGAGGCTGCGTTTATTTTAAAGGAGAGATTATGCACAGGATGTTGATAACTAAAGGGAAGCATCGTGAAATCCCCGATGAGTATAAGTTATGTCATATTATGCAACTTATTTTATTTGATCCTGATGGATATTGGAGGGATCGAGATTTCTGATCCGGGCAGGTTTTGATGAAAAATACTGGAGGAATGAACGAGTTTCATCTTCTTTTAGCTCCTTTTAACAGCTCTGACGGCATACTACATTGCTCATAGGCGGTATCGGAAAAGGCATGCCAGGTTTGGAATTGTTTGAGCCATTGGAGCGCGGCATTTTTATCCGCTTGTAATCTCTTTTTTTCTTTTCTTCTCTCCTGTACGAGAGCCTGCTGTCGGTCCTGTTTCCGTTCCAGGGAATCCTGCATTTGATGGTACACTTTTTTAAGCCAGTCCGGATGGCCGGAATAAAACCGAAAACTCTTAAAAAAATGTGCCGTGTCCGTATGGTGCAGAAGGAAGACCTGTTGATATAATATTTTAAGGCGTTTCTCCTGGTCGCGGGGATAATGGGTGGTATCCTGATCGGGAAAATAGGAGTAATTGTATGCTTTGGCAATTTGGAGGTCCAGCATGATCCGGCTCATTTTTTCTACCGGCAGGATATCCCGTGGAAGCTTGTCGTTTTTCGAACAGGACATCCATAGTAAGCAGCAAATGATTAGGAAAACAGGTTTTATTTTGACAATCCGGCTCATGGTTTTATGCTTTTCTTATACCTGGAGCCATTCGATGGATCCATTTTTTGAAGCAGGTTGAGGGCGGTCATACGCTCTTGTGGCGGTCCCTCGGAGAAAATACCGGCCAGTTCATCTGCCTTGGCCGTAAAGAATACCTTTAATATGACCAGATTGGGATTGTTGGCATTTAATGAATTAAGCTTGTTCAAGCTTTCCAGAATGGCTTGGCGCCCTTTATCCGGATGTTCGTACATCTCGTCCAGCCCTTTTCTATGATAATCATAGAGTACTTCATGAAAGCGTTTATACCTGACGTTCAGTAAATTTTCTATTATCCAGTAGCGGTTGAACGTGCCGTCGAAAGCTTTCCAGCCAGAGATGTTTCGGCCGTTAGGGGCGTTATTTACCACTTTCTGTGCCATTTCGTAAGCATCATGTCCGCCGTTAGGTGAAAAAGAGTCCTGATCCAGACCGATGATCAGATACGCATAATAAGCAAGGATGGCTGTGAGATTGGAAGCCTGCTGGTCTTGTCCGCTGATCCGGTTCTCATTAAAAACCAGGGGCTGGAAAGGCTCAAAACGAAATAAGACATCCTGATCTTTAAAGTTCAGGAGGGTGCTTGAATAGGTAGAATTATACACCGGCCGGGCGGATTGTACGGTGATGAAGGCCTTGTATACCTGATCACTGATTTCTTTTTGAAGGTCAATCAGAAAACGGCAGTCGATACGTTCTCCCCTGGCATAACTTTTTGAAGTCCAGCGCCGGGTATTCAGAAGCTGTTGAATGGCTTTTTGCATTTTATCAAACACGCTGGCATCTACTCCCTTTATCTTTTTATGGGTAACGATGACCTCTGCATTTAATTCCTGCGCGTTTACTATTGTATTGAAAAATGTCAGGCTCAGCACTCCCGCCATCATGATAAACAGATTTCTAATCATGCTTTTCATAAAAAGAAATAAAAGATTGTAAAATAGCACGTGCCACCCGGCGTTTGGGTAGCAGCGGGATTTCTGTTTTTTCTCCCGACCGACTGTACAGGGTCACTTTATTGGTATCTGTTTGGAACCCTGCGCCTTGATCTTTAAGGGAATTGAGGGCAATAAAATCCAGATTTTTGTCTTTCAGTTTTTGAAGTGCATTCTTTTCTTCTTCCTCGGTTTCCAGGGCGAAACCTGCCAGGAGCTGCCCTTGTTTCTTTTGCTTTCCCAATTCCCGGAGGATATCCGGATTCCTCTGAAGCGGTATATTTAGTTCTGAAGCTGTTTTTTTTATTTTTTCGGTAGCAGTGACAGCCGGTCTGTAATCAGCCACGGCCGCGGCCAGTACGGCAAGGTGAGCGGTAGGAAATAATTTCAGACAGGCCTGTTGCATTTCTCGTGCGGTAGTTACGGGATGGAGCCGGATGGAACTGGTCCCCGGCTTCAGGGAAACGGGTCCAAGTACCAGGTCTACTGCTGCGCCGAGGGCGTCCAATTCCTCTGCGATCGCTATTCCCATTTTACCGCTGGAATAGTTTCCGATAAAACGGACGGGATCTATTGGCTCGTAGGTGGGACCTGCGGTTACAAGGGCCCTCTTGCCTTTCAGAGGCTTTCCCATAGCGAAAAAATCAGTTAGCGATTGGACAATGTGTTCGGGTTCGGCCATACGGCCCGCTCCATGAAGCCCACTGGCCAATTCCCCATTTTCGACATTTATCAGATGAACGCCATGTTGGATCAATAAATTAACATTTTGTTTCGTAGCCGGGTGGTTCCACATATCTACATCCATGGCCGGCGCAATGAAGATCGGGCATGTAGCCGAAAGATAAGCAGCGAGCAGTAAATTATCACATAAGCCCAGGCTCATTTTGGCCAGCGTATGTGCGGTTGCCGGGGCTATGAGCATGATATCTGTACTGCGGCCCAGCGCTACATGATTGCTCCATTCTCCATTACCCGACAAGCGGTGCAAAACCGGTTTTGCGGAAAGGGTTGAAAGCGTTAATGCCGGAATGAACTGCATGGCCTCTTCGGTCATGATCACCTGCACTTCTGCCCCTTGTTTGACCAAAAGGCGTACTAAAACCGCTGCTTTATAAGCCGCGATACTCCCGGTAACCCCTAATATTATTTTTTTTCCTTTCAACATAAACGACAAAAAAGGCAGCAAAATTTTGCCGCCTCAAGTTACGATTTCCATTGGATTTCTGCCTCCATTTAAGAATGGGTCTTAGCTATACAGATTGTCTTCCTCGCTATGACGATAATATATTTTGTCTTCCATAAATTCGGCAGTGGCTAATAAGGAAGGATTCGGCAGACGTTCATAAAAACGGGAGATCTCAATTTGCTCCTTGTTCTCATGTACTTCTTCCAGGTTGTCGGTGTGGCTGACAAATTCTTCCAGTTTGGAATGCAGTTCCTCCCGCAGGGCCAGATTGATCTGGTTGGACCGCTTTGCAATGATGGCAATAGACTCGTATAAATTGCCTGTCTTGGCTTTGATCCCTGTCAAATGGCGTGTAACAGCCATAGGGCTGATAGAACTATTTGCTGCTTTCTTTAATTGGCTCATGATCTAATGATTGAATGTTTTTTTGGGCTGTGGTGTAATAGGATTTGGCTTCCTTTAAATAAGAACTGTTCGGATAAAAGTCTTCAAAGTTCAGATATTGTGTGACTACAGTTTGATAACGTTCTTTTTGCTTTGAAATGACGCTGTTGTCCGCATATTTGAAATACGATTTTATGGCCAGAAACTTATAGCGGTCTCCCTGGTCAGAATCCGGATAATCCAGCAATAAATTGGTAAAGGATATCCCTGCCGCCTTGTAATAGCCGAGATCATAATAGAGCCTGGCAGCCCGATATTCCTTGGCTTCCAGCTTCATGCGGCATTTATCGATAATTTCCGTACCCTCTTTTACCCGGTCCGAATTGGGATAAATATTGATAAAAGTCTGCATGGCGCTTATTGCCTTCATGGTATTGGTTTGATCAAGCTCTACCCGTGGAGAAAGCTTGTAAAAACAATAAGCCTGCATGTAGTTCATCTCCTCTGTTTTGGAACTGTTGGGAAATATCTGGACAAAATTTTTAAAATAAAAAGCAGCGGATTCATAATCCTTCATAAAATAATAGGTATAGGCATAATTATAAAAAAGCTGCTCGTATTGCTTGGTCCCTTTAAAGGCGTCTTTTATCTGACTGTATAACAATTGTGCTTTATTGTACTTTTCATTCTTATAAAGCTTATTGGCATAGGTTAATTTTTTCTGATAGTCATTGCTTTTCTGCATCCTGTTGTATTCGGAACAAGATGATAGTGATAGTGTCACAATTAAAAAGCCTGCTAAGTATGCCTTAAACCTCATAAATGCTAAAAACCTGCAAAGTTAAGAAATTTCGAGAATGTATCCGATTTATATTTCTGTTGGCGGAATGAAGTCTCAGGTCAAGATGGGTACTTTTGAAAACATTCCCTTTGTCGTATAGTTCTTATCAATCCGGATATTCATAGTTTATCAACAGGAAAATTTGAATTATTCACATTTTATCCATATTTATTTTTAATAATACCACAGCTGTCAAATAATAATCGCCTGTAAGGCTTCTCTACCGGGGATTTTGTCATGTGGAAAAATAGATTAAATCTTTTTTTGGGTGAAAAGTGGAAAAATGTGTTATTTTGTGGTAATTATTGTTAATTATTCATTCTAACTAAATAGATGACAGGTTTTTTGGGGGAATATGAATCCAAGCTGGACGCCAAGGGGCGATTCCTTTTTCCTGCGGGCTTTCGTAAACAGCTGCCGGAAGTGGATGCTTCTTCCAAAGAAGAAGGAACCGGTCGGTTTGTTCTCAACCGGGGTTTTGAAAAATGTTTGACGCTTTATCCTATTCATGCCTGGCAACCCATTTTTGAACGCATTACCGCGCTTAATGATTTTGATCCAAAGGTAAGGGCTTTTCGACGCTATTTTTTAAATGGTGCGGTTACTTTGGAAATGGATACCGCGGGGCGGTTGCTGATCCCTAAAAATTTATGTGAATATGCCGGACTGGGCAGGGAACTGGTTCTGGCTTCTGCAGTGAATAAAATCGAAATATGGGATAAGTCCCAATATCAGCAGTTCTTTGAATCCTATTCTCCCGAGTCTTTCAGCGATCTGGCCAGTCAGGTAATGGGAATCACCAATGAAGCGTAGTGGATATGACTTCTGCACCCTTTTATCATCGGCCTGTATTACTTGAAGAGGCTATAGCGGCATTGGAGATTGTCCCTTCCGGAGTCTATGTGGATGCAACTTTTGGCGGCGGGGGACATTCCAGGGAGATCCTAAAAAAACTGGGGCCGGAAGGGCGGTTGATCGTCTTTGACCAAGATAAAGAAGCGGAGCAAAATCTTCCCGAAGATGTCCGGATAGAATGGGTGCCGGAAAATTTCCGGTATCTGGAACGTTTTCTCAGGGTCAAAAATAGGATCCCGGTATCCGGTATCCTGGCCGATCTGGGAGTCTCTTCCCATCAGTTTGATACGCCGGGACGCGGTTTTTCTATCCGAAAAGACGGCCCTTTGGATATGCGTATGGATAAGAGACAGGAGCTTACGGCGGCCGATGTGGTACAGCGGTATACAGCCGATGAACTGTTGCGGATACTGGAGATTTATGGGGAGGTCAGGAATGCCAGAACACTTGCTGCACACCTGGTAAAAGAGCGGAAGAAATTCCCTTTAAAGACCATCGCGGAACTAAAGGCTGTAATAAAGCCTTTGATCAGGGGAAATGAACGCCGTTATCTGGCGCAGGTATTTCAGGCTTTGAGGATAGAAGTGAATGATGAACTGGGTGCATTGCGGGAACTTCTGCTACAGGGGACAAGCGTTCTGAAACCTGGCGGAAGATTGGTGATCATCACTTTCCATTCCGTGGAGGACCGGCTGGTAAAGCATTTTATGAAAGAAGGCCGGCTGGAAAAGGAGGCATCCATTACAAAACAGGCACGGCGGCTTCGGCCTTTGTTTAAAAAACCTGTTTTGCCCGGAAGGGATGAAATAAAAAAGAACTCCAGGGCGGCAAGCGCCAAACTGCGAGCGGCTGAAAAAATTTGAACAACCCATGAAAGAACGATAATCATTTAACCATAAAGCCATTTAATCATGTGGTGGAAGCGAGCAAAACAGCGTGAATTTATAGAAGTACCGGATAAGAAGAGAGACTGGCGTCCGCGGGTGAATTATTCGTGGATCGTAAATCATCTCCCCTTTTTATTGTTCTTATTCGTACTGGCTATTCTTTACATAGCAAATGGCCATTATGCGGTCAAAAATATCCGGGAGATCAATGCTTTGCAAACGCAGGTAAAGGAGTTGCACTGGCATTACCTGGATCAAAAAAGCAAATTGATGTTTCGTAGTAAGATGAGCGAAGTGTCGGGGCAGGTTGCCCCTTATGGTTTGAAGGTTGCAAATACGCCGCCGCTGATTATTAAAGAAGAAGACCGGAAGGATAAAAAATAAAATGCCTGTTTAGCATATTTTAAATGGATGTAAAGAAAGACATATTGTGGAGAGTGTATCTCTGTTTTCTCGGGATGGCTTTAATAGGAGTTGTTATTGCTGTAAAGGTATTCCTCATTCAGGACGTGGAAGGAAGTTATTGGAGAGGGATGGCTAATGATCTTCACGACCATTATATGACCATTGATGCTGAAAGAGGAACGATCTATTCCGCAGACGGCCGGATGCTGTCAACCACGATCCCTTCTTTTACCCTTTACATGGATTTCAGGGCAGACGGGCTGGCGGCCAATGAGGGGAAACGTTTTTTTGAAAATCTGGATTCTCTGTCTTACTGCTTATCCCGATTGTTTAACGACCGGAGCAAAGCCGGGTATAAACGGCTTTTGAGCAGGCAATATAAAAAAGGCAGCCGCTTTTTTCTCCTGAAAAAAGAGATCTCATTTGAACAATATAAAAAATTGCGTGACTTTCCTTTGTTTCGTCTTGGGAGAAATTCCAGCGGACTGATAGTCCGGCAGGTTAACAAGCGGGTGAATCCGTTTGGCCTGTTGGCAAACAGAACGGTTGGACTTTACCGGAAAAATTCTCCTAACATCGGACTGGAGGCCGCTTATAACAAATATCTGAAAGGCACGGATGGGAAGTGCCTGGTTCAGCGAATAGCGGGGGGCGGATATATTCCTATTGACGGCTATCGTATTGATCCGGTGAACGGTAAGGATGTTATTACCACGCTTGATGTAAATATACAGGATGTGGCGGAAAATGCCCTGATGCAGATGCTGGTTGATAACCAGGCACAATATGGAACCTGTATTGTAATGGAAGTAAAAACCGGACAGATAAAAGCGCTGGCCAATCTGGGCAGGCAGCCGGATGGTAGTTATTACGAAGACTTTAATTATGGTATAGGCAAGGCAACCGAACCGGGATCTGTATTTAAGTTGGGGACAATGATTGCGCTGCTTGAGGATCATAAGGTTACACTGGATGATAAAGTAGATCTGGGAAATGGTACCTGGCGTTTTGGAAGCCGGACTATGCGGGATGCTGCCGGAGAGGCTACGGGAAAGGTGACTGTGGCGCATGCATTCGAACAAAGCTCCAATGTGGGAATGTCGAAGCTGGCTTATAAATATTATAAGGATGATCCTCAAAGTTTTGTTGATCATTTGAAGAAATTGCGATTAAATAAGAAGACGGGTATTGATCTGCTGGGAGAAGCGCAGCCGCTGGTGAAGAGTCCTAAGAGCAAAACCTGGAGTTCTACTACCCTGCCCTGGACAAGTATCGGATATGAGGTGCTGGAAACACCGTTGAATATTTTGACGCTGTATAATGCGGTGGCTAATGATGGCAAGATGATGAGGCCTTATCTCGTGTCGGCTATTGAGCGTTATGGAGAGGTTGTAAAAAAGTTTGAGCCTACTGTTTTGGAGGATAAGATATGTTCGGAGGAGACCTTAAAAAAAATACAGAAACTACTTAACGGGGTCGTAAAAAATAAATATGGAACCGGGCATCGTGCGTTGAAGAATCCTTATTTTAAAATTTCCGGTAAAACGGGAACTGCTTTGGTGGCCAATGGAAAATACGGCTATTCCCAGCATATTTATCAGGCCACCTTTGTAGGTTTTTTCCCTTCTGACCATCCCAAATATTCCTGCATAGTGACCATTAAAAATCGTCCTCATGCACGATTGATCTATGGGGCTTCGGTAGCGGCTCCCGTATTTAAAGAGGTGGCGCACAAGCTGTATGCCCTTAGCCAGAGAGATGCGGTGCCTCAAATGAAAAGACCGCAGATTGACGACAGGTTGCAAATAAAAGCAGGAGCCTGGAAAGATACCCGAAAGGTACTGGCTACCCTTGGTCTTCCGGTCCAAACCCTGCCAACAAAGGCGGCCTATGTTATGCCGGTGGTAAAAGATCATGTAGTCGATCTTCAAAAGCAGGAAGAGGATAAAGGCAGTGTGCCGGATGTAATGGGCATGGGATTGAAAGATGCACTTTATCTTCTGGAGGAGAGGGGGCTGCAGGTAAAAGTGGAGGGCAAAGGGAAAGTGGTGATGCAATCTCTAAAACCGGGGCAGGCTGTTCCCTCCGGCGGACAAATTATTATTCAGTTGAGCTAATGATGGTTTTACAAAACATATTATACAAGGTTCGCAATACAGGTTTGCATGGCAGCACCTCCGTGCAGGTGAGTAACCTTTGTATAGACTCCAGGCAGGTAACGGCCGGAGCTGTTTTCATTGCCATGAGAGGCTTACAATCGGACGGCCACCGGTTTATTGAGCAGGCCATCGAAAAGGGCGCTGTAGCGGTCATCTGTGAAACAATGCCAGACTGGTTTTACCCGGAGGTAACTTATGTAAAGGTAGAAGATTCTGCCGAGGCTTGTGGAATTATAGCTTCTAATTTTTATGATAATCCTTCTTCTAAGGTGAAGCTGACAGGGGTGACGGGTACCAATGGGAAAACGACCATAGTTACTTTACTGTTTAAGTTGTTTCGAGCGCTGGGGTATTCCTGCGGACTGGTGTCCACTGTACAAAATCAGATCAATGACCGCATTATATCTGCAACCCATACGACGCCGGACGCGATCCATATAAATACATTATTGGCCGAAATGGCAGAGGCCGGATGTGAATATGTCTTCATGGAGGTAAGCTCGCATGCCATCCACCAGAAACGTATCGCCGGGCTGCAATTCTCGGGGGGGATATTCAGTAATATCACCCATGATCATCTGGATTATCACAAAACCTTTGAAGAATATATCCGTGTAAAGAAATCCTTTTTTGATCATCTTCCTTCATGGGCTTTTGCATTAACCAATCTGGACGATAAAAGAGGAAGGGTCATGCTGCAAAATACGGAAGCGCGGAAGCTTACCTACGGTTTGAGGAATATGGCCGATTATAAAGGGAAAATTATTGAAAATAATTTGAGCGGCCTGGTGATGCGGGTGAATGGAGAGGAGGTGCATTTTCGGTTAACGGGAACATTCAATGCTTATAATCTTCTGGCTGTATATGGTACTGCATCTGAATTGGGAATGGACAAAGAAAAGAGCCTTGAAAAATTAAGCGCTCTGACGGGAGCAGAAGGACGTTTCGACCTATTGTTGTCTCCCCATACGCATGTAATGGGAATTGTGGATTATGCACACACGCCGGATGCTCTTTTAAATATACTGGCTACTATTAATGATTTGCGTAAAGGGGAAGAACAGCTGATCACCGTTATTGGTTGCGGTGGAGACCGGGACAAAACCAAGCGCCCGGAAATGGGCAGAGTGGCCGTGCAATATAGTGACAAAGTCATATTTACCTCGGATAACCCGCGTACCGAAGATCCGGATATGATCATTAAAGAGATGGAAGCAGGTGTGTCGTCGTCGAAACAAAATAAAATATTGTCGATAACGGACCGGCGTGAGGCTATTAAAACGGCCTGCAGTCTGGCCCGCCCGCGAGATATCGTGTTGGTGGCCGGTAAAGGACATGAGAAGTACCAGGAAATAAAGGGGGTTAAAAAACCCTTTGATGATAAAGTGGTTTTGAGTGAAATGCTAAAAGTTTTTGAGAAATAAATTTAAATATGCTCTATTACCTTTTTAATTATCTAAAAGCCGAATTCAACCTCACGGGAGCGGGTGTGTTTCAATATATCTCTTTCCGTGTGGCCATGGCGGTGATAATTTCTCTGGTAATTTCCCTGTTGTTTGGAAAGCGTCTGGTGCGTTATCTACAAAAAAAACAGGTAGGTGAAGTGATCCGTGATCTGGGTCTCCAGGGAGAAGAGAATAAAAAAGGGACTCCGACCATGGGCGGCCTGATTATTCTTTCGGCCATTATTATCCCAACCTTGTTATTTGCCAAAATAGCTAACATATATGTGATCCTTATCCTCTTGAGTACCGTCTGGCTTGGAATTATCGGCTTCGTTGATGATTATATCAAAGTATTTAGAAAAAATAAAGAAGGGCTTGCCGGAAAGTTTAAAGTTATCGGCCAGGTGGGGTTGGGTATTATTGTGGGAGCCGTTCTCTATTTCAATAATAATGTGGTTATTCAGCGTGAAATTGTGCGGCCTTCAAGGCCTGCAATGAGCAGAATAACTCCCTTTGGGTTTTCAAATGCCGATCGGGATGTACAGGAGATCAAAAAGAACTTTGTGAATGTAAAAACGCCGATTACAACCATTCCTTTTGTCAAGAGCCATGAGTTTAACTATGCCCGTTTGATTTCATGGATCGGGCCGGGGGCAAAGAATTTTACCTGGCTTTTATATATCGTTATTGTCATTTTTATCATAACGGCAGTTTCCAATGGAGCCAATATGACGGATGGGTTGGATGGGCTTGCTACCGGTGTTTCCGCAGTTATTGGAGTGGGTATTGGAATTTTTGCCTATGTATCGGGTAACATCAAATTTGCAGATTATCTTAATATTATGTACATCCCCAATATTGGGGAATTGTCCATTTTTATTGCGGCTTTTGTGGGCGCCTGTATCGGGTTTTTATGGTACAATGCTTATCCCGCACAAGTATTTATGGGAGATACGGGGAGTCTGGCGTTGGGCGGCATTATTGCCGCATTGGCAATCATGGTCCGAAAGGAGTTACTGATCCCCATTTTTTGCGGGGTATTTCTGGTAGAAAATATTTCTGTGATGCTTCAGGTAGGGTATTTTAAATATACGAAGAAGAAATATGGCGAAGGAAGAAGGATCTTTCGAATGGCGCCGCTTCATCATCATTATCAGAAGTTGGGGTATCATGAAAGTAAAATTGCTGTACGGTTTTGGATCGTGACAATTATGTGTGTAGTGTTTTCGATAGCTACTCTGAAGATGAGGTAGTTGCAGCGGTAAGGATTTGATAATAAGTAAGATTAAAAATAATGCATAATAACAAACATATGGTGATCCTGGGAGCCGGAGAAAGTGGTATAGGCGCCGCTTTGCTGGCGAAACAAAAGGGGTATGATGTGTTTGTATCGGAAAGGGGAAAGATTAAAGACGCCTTTAAAGAAGAATTGCAAAAGGCGGCCGTACGATTTGAAGAGGGAACACATTCTTTAAATGAGATCCTGGATGCAGACGAAATTATTAAGAGTCCTGGGATCCCGGAGTGTAACGATGTAATGTATGCTGTTCGTAAATCTGGGATCCCGGTAATATCGGAAATAGAATTGGCTTTCCACTATTCCGATGGTAAAAAGATCATTGCGATAACAGGAACAAACGGTAAAACAACCACCACGGCATTGACCGGACATATTTTTAAAAATGCAGGATTAAAAGCGGCATGCGTGGGAAACATAGGTACAAGCTTTGCAAGGCAGGTGGCATGCGAACCGGTAGATTACTATATCGTGGAGGTAAGTAGCTTCCAGCTGGACGACATTAAGGAATTTCGTCCGGACGTGGCCGTTTTACTTAATATTACTGCTGATCATCTGGACCGTTATGATCATAAGATAGAAAATTATGCCGCTGCTAAATTGAAGATCGCGGCTAATCAGAAAGATTCAGATTATTTCATCTATTGTAAAGATGACGATTTAACCAATAAATTTTTACGCGATAAACCTATTCAATCAAAATTAATACCGTTTTCTATTATGGAACCATTACAGGAAGGAGGATTTTTGGAAAATGAAAACATGCATATAAAACTGGAAGATGATTTTAGTGTTCCGTTATTTGAGCTGGCTTTGAAGGGCCGTCATAACATTTATAATTCTATGGCAGCAAGTATTTCATCAAAGACCATGGGGATCAGGAATTCAGCGATACGAGAGAGCCTGACTTCTTTTGAAGGGGTTCCCCATCGGATGGCTTTCGTTGCCGCTGTCCGGGGGATTATATTCATTAATGATAGTAAAGCGACCAATATCAATTCGGTTTGGTTCTCCCTTGAGAATATGGAACGACCTACTATTCTGATTCTTGGAGGGGTGGATAAAGGAAACGACTATGGGATTATCAGAGAACTGGTACGTGAAAAAGTGAAAGCCATTATTTGCCTGGGTAAAGAAAACGCGCGTATTCATGCGGCCCTGTCGGATGATGTAAATGTGATGTTAGACACCCATTCCATGAAAGATGCCGTACAGGCAGCTTACATGATGGCTGAAAAAGGAGATGTGGTGTTGTTGTCTCCGGCATGTGCAAGCTTTGATCTGTTTAAAAACTTTGAGGACCGCGGGGATCAGTTTGAAGCTGCGGTCCGTAAATTATAAATAAGCATAAGCTAAAACAGTAAAATTAATAAATACAGGTGCATAAACTGATAGGAAATATAAAAGGAGATAAGGTGATTTGGGCGGTGGTCATCATTCTGTCACTGGTGAGCGTGTTGGCAGTATATAGCTCCACCGGTACTCTGGCTTACCGGATGCGTCAGGGGCATACGGAATATTATCTTTTTAAGCAGTTGTCGGTACTGGCCCTGGGCCTGTTTATTATTTACATCGCTCATCGGGTCAACTATGTGGTGTATTCCCGTATGGCAGTTATCTTTTACCTTATTGTTATTCCTTTGTTAATTTATACTTTGCTTTTTGGGGCCACTATAAACGATGCCAGCAGGTGGATCAAACTGCCCGTGATCAATTTAACTTTTCAAACCTCGGATATGGCTAAGCTGGCTTTGTTTATGTATGTCTCCAGGCAGTTGTCAAGGAAGCAAAAAGTTATTAAGGACTTTAAAAAAGGATTCTTACCTATACTGATACCGGTTTGTCTTATTTGCATACTGATCATGCCGGCTAACCTGTCTACGGCTGTATTATTGGGAGGTAGCTGCATGTTATTGTGTTTTATAGGCCGGGTAAGAGTGCGTCACCTTTTGGCGCTCCTGGCCGTGGGAGCCGTTATTATTGCAATAGTTGCCGGAGTTATATTGGCTACAGGTATTGGTGGCGGACGTGTGACTACCTGGCGACATCGTATTGAGCATTTTACGCAGGGTGATCAAAGAGGAGAAGCTCCTTATCAGGTGCAACAATCTAAAATTGCCATTGCAAACGGCAGGATTTTCGGGCGGGGTCCAGGGAATAGTGAGCAGCGTAATTTCCTGCCCCATCCCTATTCCGATTTTATATTCTCTATTATAGTAGAAGAATATGGATTAGTAGGAGGATGCCTCTTGATCTTATGCTACCTGATCTTTTTACTAAGGAGTATTCGTATTTTCAGAAAATGTCCTTATGCCTTTGGCGCTTTTTTATGTGTAGGATTAAGTTTTACGTTAGTCATTCAAGCTTTTGCCAATATGGCCGTCGCGGTTAACCTGATGCCGGTAACCGGGATCACGTTACCATTGGTAAGTATGGGCGGAACCTCAATTTGGTTTACCAGCCTGGCTATTGGAATTATATTGAGCGTAAGCAGAAATGTGGAAGAAATGGAGGCCAGGCAGAAACAGAAAGAAGAAGAAAATAAAACCGGAATTATTGAGGATAATAAGGTGAATATAGCTATGCAGGCAGGATAAAAATTTAAAATGGAAAGATGAAAAACGGGCATAAAATAATGATAGCAGGCGGTGGCACCGGGGGACATATCTTCCCGGCCATAGCCATTGCCCGGGCTTTGCAAAAAAAGGAGCCGGATATAGATATCCTGTTTGTAGGCGCTCGTGGAAAGATGGAAATGCAGAAAGTCCCTGAAGCCGGATATAAGATCATCGGATTAAATATCTCGGGTATGAACCGGAGTTCGTGGCTGAAGAACATTACCCTGCCGTTCAAGATCCTCGGCAGTCTTCGGCAGGCAAGAAAAATTATCAAAATGTTTCGGCCCGATGTAGCGGTGGGAGTGGGCGGATATGCCAGTTTTCCCGTTCTAAATGTATCGCAAACTCATGGGATCCCTACGGTTATACAGGAACAGAATGCTTATGCAGGGAAGACCAATACCATACTGGGTAAAAAAGCAGATGTGATTTGTGTTGCCGCGAAAGGAATGGAGCACTTTTTCCCTAAGAGCAGAATAGTCCTTACTGGAAATCCCGTACGGCAATCTATTGTTACGGGAATTGGAAATAAAGAAGGGGCGTTGAAGAAGTTTGGTTTGCAGGCGAATAAGAATACCATTTTTATAGTGGGCGGAAGTTTGGGTGCAAAGTCTGTAAATGAAGCTCTTTTGCATCATTTACAACAGATCATTGATGCGGGTATACAGCTTATCTGGCAAACAGGAAATTATTCATACGAAAAAGTTAGTAAATCCGTTAAAGAGTATAAAGAGCAGGTAAAAGTTTTTGCATTTATTAACGATATTGAACAGGCCTATGCTGCTACGGATATTATTATATCCCGTGCGGGAGCATTGGCCTTATCAGAACTCAGTATTGTAGGGAAACCGGTCATTTTTGTGCCTTTCCCTTTTGCTGCCGAAGACCACCAAACAGAAAATGCAAGATCTCTGGTGAAACAAGATGCAGCGCTCCTGATAAGGGATGATGAGGCAAACGCAAAGCTGGTCGAGACCCTGCTCGATTTGCTGAATGACAAAAGGTTACAAAAACAAATGGCGGATAATATTAAAAAGCTGGCTATAACAAATGCAGATGACCGGATCGCAAATGAAATTTTAAAATTGGTATGATCAACCTGAAAGACATAAAAAGCGTTTTTCTAATAGGAATTGGTGGCATCGGTATGTCTGCTTTGGCACGATATTTCCATGAAAAAGGATGTCGGGTATCGGGTTATGATCGTGTACGCTCTTCTTTAACTGAACAGATGGAAAAAGAAGGTATTCTTATAAATTATAAAGAAGAAATAAAGGAAGAAGATAAGCATCCGGCGTTTGTTATTTATACTCCTGCAATCGGGAAAGAACATATATTATATCAATATTTTACAGCACATCGAATTCCGGTTTATAAAAGGAGTGAAGTATTACAAATGATACTCCGGGATATGGAATGTATTGCTGTGGCAGGTACGCATGGAAAGACGACTATTTCCAGCATGATCGCTCATATATTGAGAGAAAGCGGGTGGGGATGTCATGCTTTCCTGGGAGGGGTGGCAGTAAATTATAATACGAATTATTGGAGCAGCGAGCGGTCATTGGCAGTAGTGGAGGCGGATGAATATGACCGGTCCTTTTTGCGGCTGGAACCGGATAAGGCGGTTATAAGTGCAATAGATGCGGACCATCTGGATATATACCAGACAGAACAAAACATACGGCAGGCCTTTATTGATTTTACACATAAGATAAAGCCTGGAGGACTGTTGATCTATAAAAAGAATATAAATCATGATGCTTCTTTTGGAGGAGACCGCCGGTGGCATTATCATTTAACAGATATACATTCCGATATTCATGCCGGTAATATTAACATGGTAGACGGTCGTTACCAGTTTGATGTTACTCTTCCGGGCGCTGTGACGATAGAGAAAGTTACCTTGAATATAGGGGGGAGGCATAATATAGAAAATGCACTGGCTGCAGTGGCAATGAGTTATGAGACCGGAGTGAGTGCCGACGCGATAAGAGTTTCTTTAGCTTCATATAAAGGCGTGAAGCGGCGTTTTGAATATATTATTAAAAAAGAGGATCAGGTTTATATTGACGATTATGCACACCATCCCGAAGAACTTCGGATGTTGCTGTCAAGCGTAAAGGATCTATACCCGGATGATCAATGCACTATCGTATTCCAGCCCCATTTATATAGCCGAACGCGCGATTTTGCGGTGGGCTTTGCGGCGGCCCTTGACCAGGCGGAAGAAGTTATATTGCTGCCTGTTTATCCGGCACGTGAGGACTCTATACCGGGAGTGGACAGCCAATTGATCGCCGGGCTGTTAAAAAAGGATAAAGTGAATGTATATTCGAAAGCAGAAGCCTTAAAAAAGTTGGAGCGCAACAGAAACAAAATAGTAGTTACTGCCGGAGCCGGAGATATTGGGGCCATGGTGCAGGAGATAAAGACTTGTTTGGAAAATAAAGAATATAAAAATAGAGATGTCGGGTAATAAAGGAAAAATATCAACAAAAAAGGTACTGATTGCCTTGTTAAGCATAGTAATGGTAGCCGGGTTTATCGTACTCTTCGTGGCCGCCTCCAGAGGTAAACAGGAAGGCAGCTGTAAAGGGATTGTTATTTCCTTTGATAAGAAGGAGCGCATAATGTATGTAGACACGGCGAGCATAAGGAAACAACTCGATACAAATAAACAGTTGAACCCGGTAGGGAAAACATTAAACCGGTTAAATCTTCCACTGTTAAAGCAATCCGTAGGCGCCCATGATTGGGTGAAAAGTGCGGAAGTGTATATGGGTAATCACGATTTGCTGCATATAAAGATCACGCAAAGGGTACCGGTGGCCCGGGTGTTTAGAGATGACGGCTTTAGTTTCTACCTGGATCGGGCCGGAGGGACTACCCCTGCACTGGGTAAGTTTACTATTCGGTTGCCGGTTTTTACCGGTTTCCCGAAGCGAGGGAAGAAAGCCGCTGCAGAAGACAGTTCATTACTTGTACAAATTGGAAAGATCAGTCATTTTATAGCCCGGGATTCGTTTTGGATGGCACAAGTAGAACAGATCAATATGAATTCAGAAAATGAATTTGAGCTTGTTCCTAAGGTTGGAGATGCCCTTATCCTCTTTGGAGAAGGAGCACATATAAAAGAGAAATTCGATAAACTTTTGACCTTTTATAAAAAGGGATTGAATAATGTGGGGTGGGGATATTACGATACGCTTGATTTGAGATTTGTCGGTCAGGTAGTTGCATCCAGAAAAGGGACAGAAGAAAATCCTGCTATCGTAGCCTTAAAGGAACATAATGCACCAAAAGTATTGATAAATGAGAAAAAATAAAATCAACAATTCTTACAATTTAAAACAGTTACATCATGAGTAAGGAAGCGCCCATTATTGTAGGCCTTGATATCGGTACCACCAAGATTGCCGCAATTGCCGGAAGGAAAAATGAATTTGGGAAACTGGAGATCCTGAGCTTTGGCCGGGCGGATTCATTTGGTGTGCAGCATGGCATGGTCCTAAATATTGACCAGACCATAAAAGCTATAAAAATAGCTTTACAAAATTGTTATGCCACTAACCCGGATTTGGAAGTACACGAAGTATATGTGGGTATCGCAGGGCAGCATATAAAGAGCATGCAGACAAGAGGAGATATTGTAAGAGGAGATACTGAAACCGAGATCTCTCAAAGAGAAATTGATCAGCTTATTGATGATCAGTATAAGACTTATGTACCCGCCGGTGATCAGATTATTGATGTCATTCCACAAGTATATACAGTCGATAGCATCCCCAATATTACCTATCCTATTGGTATGGCGGGAGTGAAGGTCGGCGCTGACTTTCATATTATTACGGGAGACAAGAATGCCATACGGAATATCAATCGCAGTGTAGAGAAATCCGATCTGGTTATTAAAGATCTGGTATTACAACCGCTGGCATCGGCCTCCGCGGTAATGTGTGATCAGGACCTGGAGGCTGGCGTGGCCATTGTGGATATAGGAGGGGGTACTACGGATATAGCTGTTTTTTATGAAGGTATTTTAAAGCATACGGCGGTAATCCCTTATGGAGGTGAGAATATTACCAATGATATTAAAAACGGTCTTGGTGTACTCAAGGCGCAGGCAGAGCAAATGAAGGTACAATTCGGATCCGCCCTGGCAGATGAAACCCTATCTAATGCCTATATTACTATTCCGGGATTGAGGGGACAGAAAGCAAGGGAGATTTCGGTTAAGAATCTGAGCCATATTATTCAGGCGCGTATGCAGGAAATATTGGATTTCGTGAGCTACAGTCTAAAACAGGCAGGGCTGGATAACAAGCTTTTGAATGGGGGAATTATCCTGACTGGCGGAGGTTCACAGCTTAAGCACCTGGTTCAGCTTGCCGAATACACAACAGGTATCCATGCCCGCATCGGCCTTCCCAATGAACACCTGGCTTCCGGGTATATAGAGGAATTGTCGCGACCCATGTATTCTACCTGTATTGGTCTCATTTTGAAAGGTTATAACGATTATGAGAATAATCTGAAAATGACTGAGCATTATGAAATATTAAAATCAAATAAAAAAGGAAAAGGGGCCAAGCGGCCGGTGCAGGAAGAAGAACTCGTCTTACCTGTGGAGCCTGAACTAAAAAAGAAGCCCGGCGGAGGGGTAAATATAGGGCCGAGAAAAACCCTTAAGGAATTTATGGATTCCATGAAACGGGGGTTAATTGATCTGTTTCGTGAAGAAGAAGATGCGAAATTTTAAATTTTTTCATACAGATCCCCGTGCACAAAAAACACAGAACAAACATAAAAATTAACCGTTATGATTCAATTTGATATCCCGAAGGAACAATCGTCCATCATTAAAGTAATTGGCATGGGCGGTGGAGGAAGCAATGCCGTTAATTTCATGTATGAGCAAGGCATTGAAGGTGTGGACTTTATCATCTGCAATACTGATTCCCAGGCATTGGCAGACAGTCCGATCCCGAACAAGGTGCATCTTGGGCCCCATCTCACACAGGGGCTGGGTGCAGGCGCCAATCCCGCGATTGGACGCCAGGCTACGGAAGAGTCCATGGAGGAACTGAAAAAGATCCTTGAAGTAAATACCAAAATGACTTTCATTACGGCTGGTATGGGAGGAGGAACCGGAACCGGCGGAGCGCCGATAGTGGCCAAAATATGTAAAGAATTGGGTATTCTTACCGTCGGTATTGTGACCTCTCCTTTTTCTTATGAAGGCAGAAGACGCATGAAACAGGCTGAAGAAGGGATCAAAAACCTGAAGGAATATGTAGATACCCTGCTGGTGATCTCCAACGACAAGTTAAGAATGCAATTTGGGAACCTCCCTTTCAAGTCTGCTTTTGCCAAAGCGGATAATATATTGGCAACTGCTGCCAAATGTATTACGGATGTTATTAACATTCATGGAGTGGTAAATGTGGACTTTGCGGATGTTTGCACGGCTATGAGGAACGGCGGAGTGGCCATTCTTGGTTCTGCTACAGCCGATGGTGAAAATCGTTCTCAGAAGGCCATTGACAGTGCCTTATCTTCTCCGCTTTTGAATGACAGTGATATAAAAGGGGCCAAATGGATCCTGTTAAACATCACTTCTGCAGAAGGGGAACATGAGCATACCATAGACGAAATGGATACCATCCAGGCGTATGTGCAGCAACAGGCAGGCGATGAGTGTGATGTGATTCTTGGCATGGGGCATGATAATACGCTGGAAGCTAAGCTGGGTGTAACTATTATTGCGACCGGTTTTCAACAGAAACCGATCAAGCAGATGATAGAAGCCAAAAAACCGGTTCGAAAGGAAACGCCTCCACAAAAAATCACCATGGAATTGGGAAAAAAGGGGGAGGAGCAGAAAATGTATGATCAGAATACATTGCCTTTTCAGGAAGAAGAAGCGGAAGATCCGATGGCCCCTAAACTGGTTCAGGAGGATGCTATGGAACCGCCGGCAGAAGAAAGATCCATTGCTCCCGAGCCGGAAGAATCCCAGCAGGAAGAAAAGCAGCTTTTTGAACTCCGGCCCCCTGAAAAGATGGAACAAAGGGAAGAACCGGAAAAAGAACCAGAGCCGCGGCAGGCTCCTTCTCCCCCTCATTATACTTCGGAAGCGGGGGGATATTTGTCCCGTCCCCGGCAGATTTATGTTGAGCGCCCGGGGCCGCGGCAGGAGCAGGAAAAACCCCCTGTTTCGGATGAAAAACCTGAGGAAGAACAACAGGAAATGACCCTCTTTTATAAGGAAGAGCCTGCCGAGCCTCAAGAGGAAGTTCCAAGATCCGAACAACCGGAACCGCCTACTCCTCCTCATGAAGAGCGCCCTCCCCATATAGAAGATACTCGTTTTGAGCAGGGGCATTTGAACAGAAGGGAAGAAGAGCAGGAACAACAGGAACAGCCCCCCGGAGCGGAACGAAAGGAGCCTCTGAATATGCCGCATGAGCAAATATCGGACAGGCAAAAGGCGGCGGATGAAAGAAAGGCGAGATTACGAGAGCTGAGTTTTGATGTGAATAAGATGGAGGATCCCTATGAAGTGGAAACGGTACCGGCTTATATCCGGAAAAATATTTCACTTCAGCAAAATCCGGAGCCTTCTTCCGAAGACCCCTATTCGGGATATCATGTAAAAAAGACTGCTGATGGCAAGCAGACTGAAATCAGTACAATCAATACTTTTCTTGATGGTAAGAAACCAGATTGAAAAGGCTGAACTCAGTAGTAAAGAGCCTTCCGGTTGTGATCGGAAGGCTTTATTTTTTTCTTATTAATCCCTATTTTTAATCCCAAAATAAGGCAATGGTCATCAATTTAAGTGAGCGGTATTCTATTATTAGCGATTGGGTGGCAGAGATAAGAGATAAGCAGGTACAGCAGGATCGTATGCGTTTCCGATATAATACGGAGCGCATAGGCGAAATTGCCGGCTATGAGATCAGTAAGCATTTGGATTTTTCGGAGAAAGAAGTGCAAACGCCTCTGGGTACCGCTCGCTGCCGAATCCTGAAAGAGCAACCTGTGCTGGCGACCATTTTAAGAGCCGGCATACCGCTTCACAGTGGCTTATTGCGTGTTTTTGATCATGCCGACCATGCTTTTGTGGGAGCTTATCGCAAGCACCAAAAAGACGGCTCTTTTGATATTCATCTTGAATATCTTTCATGTCCTGATCTCGAGGGCCGGACGCTTATATTGGTGGATCCTATGCTGGCAACCGGCTCTTCCCTCGTTAAAACCCTCGATCAACTTATCCGGGCAGGCAAACCCAAACGCATCCATATCGTTACTGTCATTGCAGCTAAACAAGGTATCGCAAATATGATCGATCATTTTCCTGATAGTACCCTCTGGGCCGGGGCTATCGATGAGAAGTTAAACAAGAAAGGATATATCATTCCCGGTATCGGAGATGCCGGAGACCTTGCTTACGGGCCTAAAAAACAAGGCGAATAAGAATTTAGCCGTTTTTAAGAATAGGTTTTTTAGAAAATTATCTCTCTTTTTAGTACTATGTGTTGCATAGTACCTTATTTTTACATACCTTTGCTTCAACATTGATTTTTTAAAAGAAAGAAATGAAGATAGCGAACACACAATCCCAGATGAAAAAAGGGATATTGGAGTTTTGCATCCTTTCGGTGATCCGGCAACAAGAGGCCTATCCTTCGGATATTATTAAGAAGATGAAGGAATCAAGACTGGATGTATTGGAAGGGACGCTTTATCCTTTGCTTACCCGTTTGAAGAATGCCGGACTGTTAACCTATCGTTGGGTAGAAAGCAATTCGGGCCCGCCACGAAAGTATTTTACGATGACGGAAGCAGGAGAAGAATTTTATCAGCAATTGGAAAAGACCTGGAACCAATTGTCCCGGGCAGTCAATCATTTAACGCAACCCATTCACAACAAATAATTCCAAAACCAACCATCACAATGAAAAAGATCATAAACATTAATTTGTCAGGTCGCCTGGTTCCGATTGAAGATTCTGCGTATGAGCTTTTAAAAGAATACCTGGACAGCTTAACCCGTTATTTCAGCCGGGAAGAAGGTGGAGATGAAATTGTCAGCGATATTGAAGATCGTATTGCAGAGCTTTTTCAGGAAAAGCTGAAAAAAGGCGCACATTGCATTACAGATGAGGATGTCAATAGTATGATAGCTATTATGGGCCGGCCGGAACAACTGGAAGAAGAGACTTCCACCGAGCCGGATGAAAAACATACTCGTGAAGAAAGTTATTCTTCTCAACAGCAGGATACCTCACAACCTAAACGGTTGCTTCGCAATCAGAACGATCAATTGATAGGAGGCGTATGCTCCGGAATAGCCAATTATTTTAATATTGATCCGGCGATTGTCCGTATTATTACCTTCCTGCTGATCTGGGCGTATGGCATCGGGCTTTTGGCCTACGTTATTTTATGGATTGTTATCCCGGGTAGCAATAAGGTGCCTACTACTTTGCGCCGGCGCCTTTACCGGGATCCGGATCATAAAGTGTTGGGCGGGGTAGCCTCGGGTCTGGCCGCGTATTTTAAAATTGATCCCATTATCCCGAGAATAATCTTTGTTCTTCCGCTCCTGAGTGTCATTTTTGTTGGCATCTTAGGAAATGGTTTTGGGTTCTGGGGTATGCATCACGTCTTCTTTCCTTTATCTGTAGGCGCTTTGCCTTCACTATGGCTGTTGTATATCATTTTATGGATTGTTGTGCCCAAGGCTGTTACAGCAGCGGAAAAACTGGAAATGCGGGGGGAGAAGGTAGATTTGCAGAGCTTATCCAATGCTTATAAGTCTACCGACGGCGAGGACGAAAAAAAAAAGATAGATCGCGAGGCGACTTCTACTCCTGTAGCCCGGTCTGATGATAGCAGAAAATACAGCGGCGCGGGCAGGGCCTTTGGTTTTCTGGTAAGGCTCTTTCTTTATTTTATTTTGGCGATTATCGTAATAGTCCTCGCCGGCGTACTGATCGGCCTGTTGGGAGGCTTTATCGGCGTTGCTACGGTATCCTCTTTGGCCTTTCCTGTAAAATCTTTATTATTGAGCTCGGGACTTCAAAAAGTTTTGATCTGGCCGGCCATTATATTAACGCTTGGTATTCCGGTTATTGCCATTATATGGCTTTTTGTCAAATTGATCACCGGTATTCGTTCCCGGTCACATATCGTGGGAATCAGCTTGTTGAGCTTGTGGATCATAGGGCTTGTGTGTGCGACCGGTCTTGCCGTATCTGTCGCCAGGGATTTTAGAATGCAGGCTTCGCAGCGCACCGAGATCCATTTGATACAACCCCGGGGTACCCTGACTCTCGCCCGCCAGTCTGATGAGGAGGAATGGGAAGGATTAAAGGGAAATGTAACCGTTAATAATTGGAATAGCTGGAATTGGAACGGTTGGTCAGATTTAATTCAGACCAATAATGATACCACCCGACTGGGTTTGATTAAGATAGACGTTCGCAGCAGCCCGGATAGCAATTATCATTTCCGTATGATCCGGTATGCTAACGGCAGCACCACGCGCCAGGCTGCCCATTTTGCTTCCCTGATTTCGTATCCTGTTACCCAGAAGGATTCCGTTTTGTATCTTCCGGTGGGGTTTAAGATCTTTCCGGGTGTTCCTTTTAGAAACCAACACATTCTTTTAAAAATTTATGTCCCCGAAGGGAAAAATATTGATTTCAGAGACGGGCTGGAGAGATGGCGCAAGAATTATTTTGATGACGACAGATGGGAAGACCGGAATGATGACTGGATAGATCATAAAAGAGCGGTGTATCAGGGAACCGTATCCTGATAACGGTACTCTGTGATAGTGCCCGCATTCAGATTGATGCGCCAGAAAACGGGCAAAGTCTTATTTTGTCTGTTGGCATCTGATTCTCCGGTTATCACTATCAGGCTGTCGTTTAACCATTCGGCCTGTTGAAAAGAAGTTCCCGGTCCTGCAAATAGGAGCCGGGTTTTTGTTCTATCTGAAAGAGAGACCAGATTGACCTCGCTATCGGGTTCTCCTCCTTCCCAGATAGTACCCGAATCGGGAGGAAGAAGACCATAACTATACAGGTCAAGGGCCTTGGAATGGTCCGGTGAAAGGATGAAATAGGGCCGAAAGGTCTTCCATTTTTCTTCTGTGAATTTTTGTGGATGATTGACTTCTAAAGGATCAGTTTCTTTATTCTTAAACCGGTTTGCCGAGAAATGAGGATAATTCTTCTCCATTTTGGTTTCCCATTTTTCAAGACCGGGACTTTGAAATAGCGCTTCCATTTCCGATTGGGAGGGCGCCGGATTTTTTACAGCATCCTGATCGCGGGTTGTCGAACTTTGTTCCCGGCTCTTTTTATCACCGCTTCCACAGCCGGTTATTAGAAAAAGCGGGATAAAAAAGCATAAGATCCATCCTTGTTTTCTTATTCCGTTCATAAGGGCTTTCTGGTTATTATACTAAATTTTGGAGACTTTCCATTCTGTAGCCCTTCTTTTTGAAGTGGGTCAGTAAACGAGGCAGTGTATAAACCATTCTTTCCCCTGCTTTATCGCTGTCGTGAAAAACAATAATAGAACCGGAACGGAACTTAAAAAGAACCTTCTGAAGACAAGTCTGTGGCTGGCGATCGGTATCAAAGTCGCCACTGAGGATATCCCACATGATAATTTTTATGCCGGGGAACTTTTTGGTTAAAGCTTTGATTTGTTTAGGTTTAATTTTTCCATAAGGCGGCCGGAACAGGAGGGAAGGAATATACTTCATTGCTTCCTCTACATTGGCCACATAATCCGCGGTTTTGGTCTTCCAGCCATTGAGATGGTTATGGGTATGATTCCCGATGGCATGTCCGCCGTCAAAAATTTCCTGATAAAGGTCCGGATGTTCAACCACATTTTTGCCGATGCAAAAAAAAGTGGCTCTTGCCTCATATTTCTTTAATGTTTCCAGAATAAAAGTGGTAGTTTCGGGGTTGGGGCCATCGTCAAAAGTAAGGTAAACGGTTTTTTCAGCAGGGTTTAATTTCCAGATACACTTTTTAGAAAAGTGTTTTAGCCAGGCTGGAGTTCGGGTCAGATAAAACATAAATAACAGGCATGAAAAGGGCATTAAAAGATATTTCAAAAATACGGCTTAATTCTTGAAGCTCCTTATTTTTGCCAAATTATATTAGGGGAAAATAAATGAAAAGACATCCTAAAATTGATAATGAATTAAAAAAGATCATTTATGAAAGTTCTGGGAATCATTTTAATTATCATCGGATTGGCCATGATTGTTTTGAATGGCATTAATTTTCAAACAAAGGAGAAGGTGGCCGATGTTGGACCCATTGAGATCAATAAAACGGAAGATCATCACTTGGGGTGGCCGACTTATGCAGGTGTAGGAGTTGGCGTAGCCGGTGTAATCCTCGTTATTGCCGGTGCAAAAGGATCGCGGAAAAAGAGAAACGGATAGGGGTATCCAATCCTTTTTCCCCTTTCAAATCCCGCCGGTATCTGCAGATTCCGTGGTTGAAACCGGCGGGAAATCTTTCCTGTCTCCCTGATGAGATCTACCTGCTTAAGAGCATGCTTCTCTCTTTGAAGAGCTTACGGAAATAAGGGTCGCGCAAGTCTTTAATAAACCGGATAGCTTCGCCTGTAGATTTCATTTCAGGGCCCAGTTCCTTATTTACATGTGGAAATTTATTGAAGGAGAATACAGGTTCTTTAATGGCGAAACCTTCCAGTTTTTTCTCAATTTTAAAATCTTTCAGCTTATTGGCGCCCAGCATGACCTTTGTAGCCATATTTAGAAAAGGTACGCCATAAGCCTTGGAAATAAATGGCGTGGTACGGGAAGCCCTTGGATTGGCCTCTATTACATATACTTTACCTTCCTTAATGGCAAACTGGATGTTGATCAATCCTTTGATGTTGAGCGCACGGGCAATTTTTTCTGCATACATTTCCATAGTAGTCACTTCCAGCGGCGAAAGATTGAATGCAGGCAAAACGGCATTGCTGTCGCCGCTATGGATGCCTGCAGGCTCTATATGCTCCATTACGCCCATTACGTGGAAATCTTCTCCGTCAAATATGGCGTCTATCTCGGCTTCCTGACATCGGTCCAGGAAGTGGTCTATCAGAATATTGTTGCCCGGCAGGTGCTTCAGCAGGCTTACCACCGCTTTTTCCAGTTCTTCTTCGTTGATCACAATTTGCATGCGTTGGCCGCCGAGCACGTAAGAAGGGCGAACCAGCACGGGATACTTTACTTTCTCGGCCAGGTCCATAGCTTCATCCGTGGTATGTGCCGTACCGTATTCGGGATTGGGGATCTCCAGCTCTTTGAGCAAAGCCGAAAAACGACCGCGGTCTTCTGCTCTGTCCATATCCCGGAAAGAGGTGCCGATTATTTTTATACCTTTTTTATCCAGCTTTTCAGCCAGTTTTAATGCGGTTTGGCCTCCAAGCTGAACAATAACGCCCTCGGGTTTTTCCAGCTTGATGATCTCCCAAATATGTTCCCAGAAAACAGGTTCAAAATAGAGCTTATCGGCTACATCAAAATCGGTAGAAACCGTTTCGGGATTGCAATTGACCATAATGGCCTCATAGCCGCATTCTTTGATAGCTTTCAGCCCGTGCACACAGCAATAATCAAACTCAATGCCCTGACCAATCCGGTTGGGTCCCGAACCCAGTACCAGAATTTTCTTTTTATCCGATGCTATACTTTCATTTGTGACGATATCGCTTCCGGCGACCGGTTGATCTTCGAAAGTAGAATAAAAATAAGGGGTTTTTGCCTCAAATTCGGCAGAGCAGGTATCTACCATCTTGTAAGACCGGGTGATGCCTTGTGCTGTTCTCTTTTCGTATACTTCATCCTCACTTTCAGAGCCGGTAAGTATGGCAATTTGCGCATCGGAGAACCCATTCTTTTTAGCTTCCCACAGGAGGCTGCCGGGTATGTTATCCAGTCTGTATTTTTGGATTTGTTTTTCTAATTTGACGATTATGGTTATCTGATGGATAAACCAGGGATCTATATGGGTAAGTTGGTGAACGGTGCGTTCGGAGATGCCTATCATGAGTGCATCCTTTATGCGAAAGACACGATCCCAGGAGGGGGTTTTTAATTTCTCCAGCAGTTGTTCTGCTTTCATCATAGACTTGCCATAATATCCCAGTCCGATGGCATCGTTCTCCAGGCTCTGACATGCTTTTTGGATCGCTTCAGGGAAGGTGCGGCCGATAGCCATTACTTCTCCCACCGATTTCATTTGCAGCCCCAGTGTTTTATCCGCGCCCTTGAATTTTCCAAAATTCCAGCGGGGGATCTTTACAATTACGTAATCTAACGCAGGCTCAAAGTAAGCGGAAGTATTTTTTGTGATTTGGTTTTTAAGTTCGTCCAACCGGTAACCCAGGGCCAGCTTGGTGGCTATCTTTGCGATCGGATAGCCGGTGGCTTTGGACGCCAGGGCAGAAGAACGGCTTACCCGCGGATTGATCTCGATAGCGATCATATCTTCATTTTCGGGATTGAAGGCAAATTGAATATTACACCCTCCTGCGAAGTTTCCTATTCCGCGCATGATGCGGATTGCCGTGTTTCGCATTTTCTGAAAGGCGGTATCGCTGAGGGTCATGCCGGGAGCCACCGTTATAGAATCACCGGTATGAACTCCCATAGGGTCGAAATTCTCTACCGTACATATAATGACCACGTTGTCTGCGCTATCTCTCAGAAGCTCTACTTCAAATTCCTTCCACCCGAAAAGGGCTTTTTCTACCAGCACCTCGTGTATGGGAGAGGCTTCAAGACCGCGTTGTAGTGCGCCATCCAGTTCTTCCCTTGTATGGACAAACCCGCCGCCGGTACCTCCAAGCGTGTAGGATGGGCGGATGACCAACGGAATACCAATCTCCTGGGCAAAGTCTTTCCCTTCTAAAAAAGAGTTGGCGGTTCTGGCCGGCGCTACGGGAATTTTCATATCGATCATGTACTGCCTGAATTCCTCCCGGTCCTCTGCCTTGTCTATTGCATGGATGTCTACTCCAATAAGACGTACATTATACTTTTTCCATATACCGAGTTCATCCACATCTTTCGCCAGGTTGAGTGCGGTTTGCCCTCCCATGGTAGAGAGTACACTGTCTATGGGTAATCCGTCTGCGGCGTTTTGGCTTTCTTCCAATATCTGTTCAATGCTTTCAGGAGTCAGTGGAAGCAGGTAAACTTTATCGGCCATCATAGGGTCGGTCATGATGGTTGCAGGATTGGAATTGACAAGAGTTACTTTGATTCCTTCTTCCCGAAGAGAACGTGCGGCTTGAGAACCGCTGTAGTCAAATTCACAGGCTTGTCCTATGATAATGGGGCCTGAACCAATGATTAGTACAGACTTGATAGAGGTGTCTTTGGGCATAATACCGATTAGGAACTTTTATTGAGATTTAGAAAAGTTTCCTTTTTGACCTGGGCCAAAAAAAAGAAAATCGTGCAAATTTAGGACATAAATCTTTAAATGAAAAAAGTCTACAGCTTCCTCAGAAAAACTTGCTGAACAAAATGGTCGGGTCCCTTTTGCAAAATGAGCTTCGCCCGGTTCCTGGTGGGTAAGATGTTAGCATCCAGATTGGGCTGGTTGATTTCTTCCCATATTTGCAGGGCCATTTTTCTGCTTTCTTCTTCGGATAAATGTGAGAAACGATGAAAAAAGGACTTCTTGTCTTTAAAAGCGGTTTTCTTTAAGGTCTCAAAACGATCGACATACCATTTTCGGATATATTCGGGTTTGGCGTCTACATAAATAGAGAAATCAAAGAAATCAGAAACGAATACTTCAGCCTGTTTGCCTCCCTGTAATACATTAATACCTTCCAGAATAACGATATCGGGCTGTTCGATCCAGCGTATCTGATTCTCCTGTACATCATAATACAAATGAGAATAAACGGGAGCGGCCACTCTGGGTACGCCGGACTTCAGGTCGGCCAGAAAATGGATCAACTTTCGGGTGTCATAACTTTCCGGAAATCCTTTCCGGTTCATAAGGCCGTTTTTCTCTAAAATACGATTGGGATAAAGAAAGCCATCCGTTGTAACCAGGGCCACTCTGGGATTTTGAGGCCAAAGTCCGAGTAGATGTTGCAATACCCTTGCCGTGGTACTCTTACCTACTGCAACGCTTCCGGCAATTCCTAAGATAAAAGGAACTTTCTTGGTGCTGGCATGTAAAAATTTGTCTGTTGCGTTGTACAGCTCCCGGCTGGCCTGTACATGGAAATTCAATAAGCGGGATAAGGGTAAGTAGACCTGTTGTACCTCTTCCTGCGTCAGGGGCTCATTGAGCGCTCTCAACCTTTCGATATCCGTGTGGAGGAGATTGGTTATATCCGTATCTTTTAGTTTTGACCATTCCGGCCTGTCTATAGTCAGATAAGGCGAATATGTTCTTTTTTGTTTTGACATTTTTTGGTTTAACCGTAAGAGAATGAAGCGGATATTTTAGTTATTCAAATTGTTGCATCTTTACCAGCCTGTAATAGTATCCTCCCTTGTCAATCAGTTCATGATGCCTTCCCCGTTCCACTATCTTGCCCTGGTTAAGTACAATGATCTCATCTGCATTCTGAATGGTGGACAGCCGATGAGCGATCACTATGGTTGTCCGGTTTTGCATGAGTTTATCAATGGCCTCCTGTACAAATCGTTCACTCTCTGTATCCAGAGAAGAGGTAGCTTCATCCAGTATGAGGATGGGCGGGTTTTTAAGCACCGCGCGGGCAATAGTGAGTCGCTGTCTTTCTCCTCCGCTTAACAATCCCCCCCGGTCTCCAATATTGGTGTCGTATCCTTTCTCCTTTTGGAGGATAAACCGATGTGCACTGGCTACCTTCGCGGCCCTTTCTACCTGCTCCCGGGTAGCATCCGGAGTTCCCAGCGCAATATTATTAAAGATGGTGTCATTGAACAGAATAGGTTCCTGGGTTACGATACCCATTAGCCCGCGGAGGTCTTTTATCTTATAATCTTTAATGTTGACGCCATCTACCTCAATTTTCCCTTTTTTGACATCATGGAAGCGTGGGACCAGATCTGCCAGGGTAGATTTTCCCGCACCGGATGCGCCTACAACAGCTACCATTTTTCCCTTTCTGATATTGAGATTGATATCTTCAAGAATTATTTTTTCCCGATAGGCAAAATAAACACCAGAAAAGACGATGTCATTTTTGAAATCTGATATGGACAGCGCATCGGGCCTTTCCTGAATAGACTCGGATGTGTCGAGGATGGTTTGAATGCGTTCTGCGCTGGCTTTCCCTTTCTGGATGTTGTAAGCAGCGGTGGAAAAAGATTTTAACGGGCTGATGATCTGGGAGAAAATAGCAATATAAGCTATAAATACTTCGGCGCTCACCAGGGGGGGATTGCCCAGCGCGAGTCTCCCTCCGAAATACAATACGATGCATAGAACGACTATACCCAGAAACTCGGACATAGGGGAAGCCAGATCTCTCCGGCGGTAGATGCTGTTTTTAATATGGAAGAGCACATTGTTTTCCTCAAGGAAGCGGCTTTTTCGTTGTTCTTCTGCATTGAATGCTTTTACAATGCGCATTCCCGCGAGGGTTTCTTCCATCAGGGAAAGAAGATCGCCCAGTTTGCTCTGGCCGGCAGTGGATTTCTTTTTTAGCGATTTGCTGACGCGTCCGATAACAAAGCCGGTGAGGGGTAAAAAAATTAATAAAAACAGCGTTAACTGGGGGCTCAGTTTTATCATGGCTATAAGAAAGACAATAATGGTCAGAGGTTCCCGAAAGGCGGTTGCCAAAACACTGATAATGGAGGTTTCCACTTCCTGCAGATCGTTGGTCATCCGGCTGAGGATATCTCCCTTTTTTTCTTCAGAGAAGTATCCGATCGGCAACCTCAATATCTTTGCATACAGATCGGAGCGCATGTCGTTGATGACTGAATTACGGATCGGTGAATTGATCCAGTTGCTCAGATACAGAAAGAGATTTTTAAAAAAGATCGTGAAAATAACCATGATACATATAAAGCCGAGCGCCTGAACTTTTCCCTGGTGAATGATGATCTGGGATAAGTAATAATTAAAAGTTCCTATGAGACCATCCGCAGAGAGACTGAACGCAGGCTGCTTATAGATCAGAGCCGTTTTGCCAAAGATCAGAGAAAGAAAAGGGATGAGCATGGTGAGAGAGACCAGGGAAAAAATGACAGAGAGAAGGTTGAATATAAAATAAGCGACAATCCCTTTGGTATGGCGTTTTAAATATTTTAGAACGGGAAATAAACTCTTCATAGAATGAGTTAGAGATGATGCTGTTGATGGCTTATCTGAATAAAAGCCGTAAATTTACAACATATTCAATCAATACAAACCTGATCATGGAAGAAAGGAAAAGACAAAAACAGGTAGGAAGCCTTATCCAGGAGGAGCTAAGCACTATTTTTCAGCGGTTGGGCATTCATATGATCAGCGGGGCGATGATTTCCATAGCCTCGGTGAAGATGACTCCCGATCTGCTGGAGGCACGAATATATCTGAGCATCTATAATGCTAAAGATCAGGATGAAATAATGGAACGGATCCGGGAAAAGCAGGGGGAAATAAAAAGGCAGTTGGGCAATAGATTAAGGCATCAATTGCGGCGTATTCCGGTATTGGCTTTTTATAAAGACGATACGCTGGATCATGTATTTAAAATGGAAGAGGTGTTTAAAAAAATTCATGAAAAAGGTTCCGGAAAGAAAGAATAAAAAGCCTGCTCCGGGTTTTTAAAAACAACACAAGTACCTGATCTTGATTTGGCAATTTGCATTACGTTATATACGGGCGAAGAAGTCTACACAGGCCATTAATGTTATTTCATGGGTTAGCATGGGCGCCATTGCCGTGGGGGCGGCGGCTCTGATCATTGTTTTAAGTGTCTTTAATGGTTTTGAAGGGCTGGTGAAGTCGTTGTATTCTTCATTTTATCCGGAATTAAAGATCTCGCCCCAACTGGGTAAGACCATGATAGTCCCCGCTTCCAGGCTTGATTCCTTAAAGAGGTTACCTGAAGTGGCACGGGTGTCCGAGACCCTGGAAGAAAAAGCGCTGATACAGTACAATGGAGAGAAGATGATCGTGCAGCTCAAGGGTGTTGATTCTCTTTTTCATCTGGTTACCGGGGTCTCTAAAAAGATGGTCCGGGGAACTTTTGATATGGGTAATGCGGATTCACCGAAGGCCGTAATTGGAGTCGGTGTCGAGTCTATCCTCGGGGTGGATGTAAGGCGTGGCATCCTTCCGATAGTGGTCTATTTGCCGAAAGCGCATGCAAATAACATGATGATGCCGCAGCAGGCTTTTTATACAGGGGAGCTTCTTCCTTCGGGAACCTTTGCCATTCAGCAGGATTTTGATAATAAATATGTCCTTACCAATCTTCGATTCTTACAGGATTTGATGGGAAAGCCGTCCGGTGAAATATCTTCTATTGAACTATCATTGCGGAATGAGATGAATATGGACCAGGTGAAGAAGCAAGTTATGCAGCTCTTTCCGGAAAATAAGTACGAGGTGCAGACCCGTTTTGAACAGAACAGGGCCCTTTATCTGGTTATGCAGACAGAGAAATGGGCCGTGTATGCCATCTTGTGTTTTATTTTTATTATTGCAGCTTTTAATATGATAGGCGCTTTATCTATGCTCGTTATCGAAAAGCGAAAAGATATTACTATTTTGAAGGCAATGGGCGCGAGAGACGGGCTCATTCAGCGGATCTTCCTTGCAGAAGGGTTGCTAATTGCTGTGACAGGCGCAGGCATCGGAACTGTAATTGCTTTACTGGTTTGTCTGGGGCAGCAGTATTTTGGATGGGTTAAATTGGGCGGGGGCACATTCGTGGTAGATGCCTATCCGGTGAGTATGCATCTCACTGATTTTCTACTCGTATGGGTTACCATACTGATTGTCTCTTTGCTTGCTTCCTGGTATCCTGCCCACCAGGCGGGTCATCGTCCTGTTTCTCTGAAGGCGGAATAAAAGGATAAACTATTATTTTAAATGGGTTGGAAATATAGGGAAAGAACAAAGCAATTTTCATGTTTTTATAAGACTCTCCTTTCCTTTTAATTGCAGTTTCCATCCGTAGAACAGGAAATGCCTTCGTTAAGAATAACCTGCCTGCTTTCTTTGTCAAATGCGCTCCAGCTCTTTTGTAAGGCATTTAAGAAAATTTCTGTCGGCTGGGCGCCCGAAATCGCATATGTATCATTAAAGATAAAGTAAGGAACTCCTTGAATTCCGAATGAACGGGCTTTTGCCTGGTCCTGCCGTACCTTATAGGCATAATCATCGGAAGATAATGCTTCCTCAATTGCCTGTTCTTTCAGTCCTGTGGAAAGACCGATTTGACGAAGCGTGTCTTTATCATCAATGTTTTTACCTTCTTTAAAATGGGCCTGAAACAACAACTCCTCTATCCTGCCTCCTAAGTTTTTCGTTTTTGCGAATTGTATGAGCCGGTGTGCATTAAATGAATTGGCCACTATGGCCTTATCGAAATGGAATTGAAGGTTTACATCCTCGGCGACTTTGGCAACGTACTGGTTCATTTGTTGTGCCTCATCCTTGCTTATTCCCTTTATTTTTGCCAGGTGATCTACGGTATTTAGTTCCGGATTGGTTTGCAGCCCGGGATCTAATTCGAAGCTACGCCAGATTACTTCTATTTGATCTTTGTGCGGGAATTGCGCTAACGCGTTTTCAAATTTATGTTTACCAATATAACAAAACGGACATCTTACATCGGACCAGATGTTAACTTGCATTGACTTCATTATGTGCTGTTTGAACAGTTAACAATTTCAGCCGGATAAAGTTCGATGAGACGATAATATTTGCTTTTAGGGTTTCTTAGCCATGTAGGGATTAGGAGAATGGACGACTACAGGTTAAAAGTCAATCCCAGATTTAGACAGGTCACCCCCCAGCCCAACTCGGCGAAAGCGCCTAAATGGGGGGACTGAAGAAATAACGTCCTCCTGCATAGAGGGCGATGGCAACTGCGCTGTCGTCAGATTTATCGAAATATCCTTCCGTGCCGCCGTGCCACTTGGAGGGATACCAGATCGTACCCAGGCATGATGCCGCTATAAGTGTCTAATTTAGGAGTTGTATAAAAAGGGTAGTCGCCGCATAGTCCGATGGCGGTATAAGAATATTTCCAATAATCGGTCTTATTTCCATATTTAGCGCCGCTATGTGCCAAATAGCCTCAAATGCCCCAGCGTCCATTGGCTATACCCTGTTCGTAAGAAATACTCACAGGAGGAAAGGAGCCAAAATAACCGGATCCGTAAAGAGTGGTTCCTATACCTATGCCGAGATTAATGAGGTTACTTCCCTTATCAAAAGATTTGAGATCCGGCATCTGGCATGGGACTGAAAAGATAAAAGGAATACGACGATTCCCATGATGGAAGTGAAAGTATACTTTTTCATGCTATTTAATTTTTAGTGAAAAAAATAAAAACGATTCTACGGGATTCTAAAAACGGAAGACCGCTAACAAATAAACGATGATCAGCAAGGACATCTCAGAGATATGAAAAACGATCATCCTCCTTCTGACGGCCTGTAGCTCTTCATGTACAGGTTCGCCACGGATCAACCGCGGTACCAGTACACGGATCCTTTTACCGTTTGGTTTAGCCACGAAGGAACCATTGATTACCAGGGCCACTACCAGCGCCATCTTTAAGATAAACCACCATTGCCCTGCTATCTCCCAGCCAAGAGCTCCGAGCATGGTCAGTCCGCTGACGAGCATGAGCAGGGTCCCGATCTGGATGATGATCGGATATTGATGCATGAGCGGGCCTATTGCCGGGACGTTACCGGGATTTTGCCGGATCAGCTTCCAGATGTGTGCTTCTAAAAAAAGACCGCCAATAGAACCTCCTGCAATGCAGGTGATACCAATGATATGAATGAAAAGTCCGATGGAAAATAAAACGTGCATATTTCTGATCTTTTATTAGTACAAAAATGAAGTAGAAGGGAACTCAAATCAATAGAACAAAAGTTATAAAAGGTCACATAAATGATTGTTTATGAATAAGGAAGATAAATCCTTAAATCTTCCAGTAGTTTGTATCATTTTAAAACGAAGTTTTTTATCGTTGATATAATGCTAAAAAGGAAGGTCTATTGCAACGTTAGTTTGTCTTCCCGGTGCGCTTGTTTCCACCACAACAGCGATAAGGAGGCATAATTAACATATAACAGCTGTAATCCGTTATAAAAAGGGAATTGTTTCTTATTCATTTGTCTATAAAGCGTTCGTTCGGGGAGATGATATCCACAGTTGTAAGCGGTAGCCAGCAATTTTATTCTTTCGGTTTTATCTTTTAGTGACAAACCTTCAAACCGCTTTAGGCATATAAGGTAATACAAGGCCAGATAACCTACTTCTTTTTTAACATTGGTCAGGCTGTTAACCCGTTTTCTTCTGATACTTTGATTATCTGCTCCGTTAAGCAGAGAAGGACAAATGCAATGTATTTTTTTCGGAGATAAATATTCCCTGGCATCCAGTTCCAGCTGTCTTATAAAAGAAGGCTTCATTTGAAAACGTCCCACGGAAAAATCGGCATACACTTTTCCCATCCGGGTATATAGTACCATGAGACCGGTCACTTCCATTTTATCTTCCAGCGCAGAATAACGTGTCAATTCTGGGAAAATAACCGCCAATGCTTCATCAGCGGGAATCCCGTATAGAGAAAGTGAATCTTTGATCCATTTGTTTTCTTTCAGCCAACCTTTAGCGCTTTGATAATTCTTACTTTGAAGTATTTCCGAAGCCGGCGGTTGGGTATATGCAGAGAATGAACTTAGTACAAATAGGAGGAGGGGATACCCAAGTTTTAAGTAGAACATTTTATATATTTAGTACATGAGATATAAACGGAGTACTTTACATGTGTCGTTTGCAGATCTTATTCTTCCTGATGATGTTTTTTTCTTGTGAACTTTATAAAACCTTATGACATAAATAAAGGGTCTTGTTATCTTTCCCTAATACGATCCAGCTTAAGACTTCCTGCCCATTTTGTACCTGTGCTTTACAGGATAAAACACCGTCTATCAGGAGGTTGTTATAGAAACAGAGCCCGTTTGTCGTCCATACGGCCCAGTGGCCGTGATCTTTTCCTACATATACATGTGCGGGTATGACGCGAATATCATTAGGGAAGGCCTTTACCGGTTTTTCATCAATATATACATGTTCTTTATTTGCCCAGATCAGGGCGCTATTATATTGGTCCACTGCTATTTTATCTTCATCATGTATGATTCTGATTTCGCTTTGGGTTTCCGGGTCGTAGATAACCGGGTGGTTCAGGTCGTTCATTAAGGTTCCCTGCACACGCGGATGATCATAATGGTTGTTTAGGAAATAGCACAAATAAGTAAAGGGAAGCGCATGGTTTTCACCTGTAGATCCGATGATCTTAAAGTGCATGGCAGAAGTAGTATCATCATTTCCTTTCGGCTGGATCATAACGATGGCTTTAAATTGATCTCCTGCTTTATTGGTGACCATGGACGTTACCATACCAAAGGGGCCGTAACTTTTATGATCAAAGTCGATGTAAGTTCCCGGTCCCTTTTTATCATTGATAGACATGCGTATATATTGGTTCATGCTGTTAGCTGATTGCATGGGTGTATTGCCCTGGCTTTGATTGAGAATAACCTGAAGGAGTTTCAGGCGGTGGTCATTTATGTCGTTCCCGTTTAATATGCACCCCCTTGTATTATTTTCTGTAACCGGTACTTGTCTTCCGCTCTCAATCTTGTATCTTTTATCGCCCTTAATGATTATGATTTGAGGGGCGGTCAGATCGGCATGCAAAAGCAGGCAGGATTCTGTGAAGTCGAATTTTTCTCCGGGTTGTAAGGTGTAAAGGCTGGCAGGATTAAAGTCTGAAAGTTCTGCATGAGTGCCCTTAACGATATATAGGCCTCCCGAACCGGATATGTGGGATCCGCCTGGGTTGTTTTCGTCCATTTCCGAAGAAATGTTGGTAACCGTATGGTTGACTGCTTGTTTAAGTTTTTTGAAAAATTGGGCGGAGGAGGGTTGGCTCCAGACAACCAGGATCGTCAGGATTAAAGTACGTGCTAATTGTTTCATTGCTTACAATTTTTAAAGTTTAGCACAAACTTATTTTTCCTGTGTATCGGTTACAATATAACGAAAGTTATAAATTAAATAAGTATTGAAAGTCCGGTTCATTATCCGAACTGGATAATGTTTGGCCTCTTTTAATATCCTAGGGTTGTATGTCTTTTTTTTCAGCGGGAGGAGTTAGTAGATGCAGTTTGGCAATGCTCATCAAAAAAAAGAAGAGGGCTATTATGCCAAGGCCTATCCTGCAACCATTCGCTATTTTCCAGGTATGAATAACCGGCAGGGTAGCAGCAATATCCATTTTGTTTTGTGCGGCCGCGGAAAAAACCTTTTCGGCAGTAGGCGCCATCCATAAACCGACCGAGAGCGTAATGATTAAGTCCAGCAAGACGGCTATGCCCAGCCATCTGCTGAAGGAGGTTCTGTATTTTAGACAGAGTACCCATACAATGATTAGTAGAGGCAAGAGGAAAACAGGATTAATGATCAAAAAGAAATAGGCACTGATATAGTGGAGCATATTTTCTTGATACCATTGTATTGAATCTGGGATATTGGCACTCCAACCGGGGATGACCATAAGGGCATTGAAAAACTGTCCACCCACCCATAAGGCCCAGTCTATTGTACCAACGAATAATACAGCGGCAATAAATTTATTCCTACTTGACATAATGTATATAATTATTAAACAATTAAGATTCCCCAGAAACTATTGAAATGTTTTGTCGGGGGCTAATGAAATAAGGATTGATAATAATGCACGAATATGAGTAGAAATCCGGAAAAAGACCCGATCATCCGTCATCAGGCTGGCATTAATTTGACAATTATTGAACAAATTCTAATATGCCTTAGATTTCTTTATTTCTGCTTCACAAATTCCACCCTCCGGTTATTGGCTTTCCCTTCATAGGTGGTGTTGGTATCAATAGGATCTTGCTCCCCATACCCTTTAGCCGTTAGCCGGTTTTCCGGGATTCCCATATTGGTCAATTGATCCTTAACTGCGTCGGCACGTTGCTGAGATAACTTTAAGTTCAGATCTGCGCTCCCCGTATTGTCTGTATATCCGTCGATCTCGAACTTTAAATCGGGATGCTTTTTCATTATATTGAAAACTTCATTGATCGTTCCCATGGATTCGGGTAATATGTCCGCTTTTCCGGAAGCAAAATAAATACCATGAGTAATGAATTTTCCTTCTGTTATGATTTTGTGATAGGCATCGGATCCGCCCCCGGCTATCCGAAGGTTTTTTATCAGATAATCCATCCGGCCATTTGTTTTAACGGCCAGCTTGGCCATTCCGGCCATCATCATATTGGAGGCCGCTACCCGGTATTGGTCTATATAAACTTTCCCGATATTGCCATGTATATAAATAGCGATATGATGCCATTTGTAAGGAACTTTCAGGGAGTTGACAACAGGCTTTTGCAGTTTCCGGCCCTGGATGGTCTTACCGAAATCAATTTGCTCCGCCTCATAGATCAGGAAATGATAATCGCCGTAGTTTGAAGCTATATAATCACGGTCTCTGTTCGGTTTATAAAAATTCATTTCAATTTGGTTAAATTCGGAGGGGTTCCCGGCATTATAGAGGAAATCGAACTCTACAGTAAACTGCTTTGGTAAATAAGTGCCGCCGTCCATTACCGGGATGATACATACGTTATTGCCACTATTAATATGCAGAACCTTTTCTCCTTTATAGGTCTCTATTTCCGCGTTTCCTCTCAGGGTGCCAAGGCGTGCGGGCAACGCTGCATCCTGCTGGTTTTTGAAATCTGTTTCGAAGATAATATTATCTCCGGGAACGAAGTCATAGCTTTTATATGAAGTAGTGGTCGGGGGAGCAGCCGTGGTAGCGGCCGTAGTGGTCGTGGTAGTAACGGCGGTAGCAGAGGTTGCGGTTTGTGGGGAAGAAACGGTGGGTGTTGTATTGTTGTTCTTCTTATTATTTCCTCTTATCGTTTTGGAAGCTGTATTTTCCGCTTTATCAATTACCTTATTGGTCGTTTCTCCGGCATCATTGACCACATGATTTTCGGCTGTTTCCTTTACTTTATTTTTTATCCTTTTCCAGATTTGAGCCTGCGCCTGATAAGAAAGTGTTATTCCTGCAAATGCCAGGGCGGATATAAACACCATTTTTTTCATGATAAATAATTTAGAGTTATATAGCAGGGGATTTCCCTAATAGTGACATGTTTTTCTATTTAGCCGGTTTGTATGATGAATAGTCATTAGCGGGATTATCTTTTTTCTCCTAACGGCGGTACGGAGGCAGGGACGGCATTATGTACAGGTTTTATGGATCTCAGGTAAGCAAAAATAGCTTTCAATTCTGCATTACTTGCGGTATGATTGTACTGGGCCGCAACTCCGCTCATTGGAGGCAGCAGGGGGCGACCTGCAGGAGCGCCGTTTTCTTTTCCTCCACGAAAGCAACGTATAAATTGTGCTACGGTCCAGTTGCCGATACCTGTTTGTTTATCCGGGGTTAAGTTAGCGGCATAGGTGATACCCCAGGGCCCGATCCAGGCGGTTTCGTCGCGTGTAACCGCGAGTCCCTTTCTTTCTATTTCTTTACGATTGACTCGTGGAAGAGGCGTATGCTCAGGGCGCCCTGCAAGATACCTTGTTGTATCCGGCTGAGGGCCCTTATTTGTCAGGATGTCTGGTGTATGACAATCATTACACCCTCCCATCTCTACGAGGTGCCGGCCCCATGCGATCAGATTGGGGAAGCTACGATAAAAGGTTGAGCTATCTAAAGGAGGCGTCTTTGTCCTCTTTTGGGAATTTGTATTGATATGGCATCCCAACAGGATGCAGGCAAGCAGGAGCGGAGTGCCATAGCATATCACCAATTGTTTCATGATTCAGCTTTTATGACGATGAAACACAAAAGTAGATGAACTCCGGCCCTCATCAAATAGAACGAAAGTTATAGGGAAATGGGTGTTATATTAAGTTTAAGTTCCGTATCAAGATTGCTTGAGTTTCGTACCTCAACCGCGCCATGTCATCATTTCCAGGTGGAGACGAAGGAATATAGTCCGTCGGTGTACCTTTAACTTCACATGGAGATAGTTTTAAAAATCCCGGTCTCTTATGAAGCAGGGACCGGGACTTATTTCGTTTAGATCGGGAACGTCTTGTTATTAACTGTCCCCGGTTAACCATTTGTCTTTAGATGCTATTCTTTGGGTTTTCTCTTTTTTGTTTATTTGTAAGTGAGAACCCTGCCCCAGATATCATTGGTTCCCCAGATGCCCTGGCGTGTGCATTCCAGTTGGACGATCTGGCTGTGGTCTACGAACACGTTTACTTCCGGTCCATAGTTCTTAATGTACCATTTAAATACCTGTGGATCTGCAGCCTCGAACATGACCTTTTCCAGTCCGAGTTCATTGATGAATTTTGCCGGTACATCTACTCTCCAGGGATTGGCATTCTCGGTAACCCCCTCTGATTCCATCATGATGAGGTAAGCGCCTGCATCCAGAAAGCGTTTCGCCTGCTGAATGGCATAACTGACGTCCTGTGTGCCTTCTGTCTGCAATTCGCCCGTAGCCGTATCGCCCCCGGCGCCAAACTGGATACCTATTTCGGGCTTGGCTTTCAGACCGGCTTTTTGAACGTCCTCAATAAGTCTTAACCAATCGTCCGTAGGAATTGAAATAAAACCGGTAGATATTTCAATGATATCAAACCCCATTTCCTTACATTCGTTGATATACTTTTTTACGGCATCTTTTCCTTTAGTAACGACATATTCCATAAACCCTCCGGTGGAAACAAGCGTCCCGTATTGATGTGCCAGGTCGTTCATTTCCCGGATCTTATCGGGGTTCATGAAGGTAAAGGAACCTCCTGCGAATTTAATACTATCAACGTAGTTGCCGCTCATCTCCAGTATATCTTTGAAATAGTGTAATCCAAAGTTAGAATAATAGGCGGCCCTAATTTCGGTTAATCCAACCTTGCGCGGTTTGGCGGGCCGGTCGTTTCGCTGTAGCCAGTCAAAGGCTATCGGATTCGTGATGAATTCTTTTGTATGGTCCATGATATTGAAATTTTAAAGGTGAATAAGAAGATGCATTAGATCTTTAATTTTATACTTTTCGAGGTTCTGTACCATATTAATGATCTGCCCGATCTGTTCTCTTTTGACACAGGCGGAAGCAAGATGGTTAAACTTCTCAATGACCACCTCCCAGGAAGCGGGTCTGGTTACAAAACCCTGGTAATCTTTTTTTGCTATGGAAAAAACTGCTCCGTTTTTCATTTTAATGGTCAGATCACAGGGCATTTCTTTAGGAAAGCGATCGGAATAGGCTTTCTTTTCCTGCACGGCTACTTTTTGTAGAAGCGCCTGTACATCCTGCCGGTTGATCCGGTCGGCGCGGTATTGTTCGGGTAATACATTTCCGTCCAATAGCATAACAGATATCATGTAGGGAAGGCTGTGATCAGCCTCTTCTTTTTTGGAAATGTTTTTCTTGCCTCCTTCTTCGCCGCCTCCGATGATGTTGTAGGCCACATCAAAAGTGTTCAATACAATACTTTCAATTTCTGATGGATTGATATGGTTCTGCGCTTTTAGTTCTTTTATACCTTCCAGTGTTGCCTGGGAATGGATCTCTGCATTAAATCTTTTGATAATGGTTTCGGTAACTTTTTCCAGGTTCTCTTTTTTCCAGTCTATTTGGAAATCACCGGCTATAGATTCTTTAAAACCTTTGTTGCCTTCGAATACTTCCTCCGGTCCGGTAATGCCGTTCCTGGCCAGGAACGCGGAGTGAGTGGAAGTCCAGCCGGTAGAAGGGAAAGCCAGGCCTTTCCAGTTGGATAAGTTGCCTGTTCGGGTCACTCGTAAAGCATTGTAGGCCGTCGCGGCAATGGCAATGGCGTTCGCTGTTTGGTCTGCATTCAAACCAAGTGCGTAAGCCGCCCCTGCAGCTGCACCATAAGCACCCTGCACTGTATGATCAAAGCCTTTGTCTCTAACCGGTGCTACGTCGCTTAGGCGGCATTGTACCTGGTAGGCGACGGCCAGAGCCGTTAAGAAATCTTTCCCGCTTTTATCTGCATAATCAGATGCGGCCAGGACGCTCCCCATGTTATCAGATGGATGACAAGTCTCCTTTTTGGCCAGATAACTATCATTAAAGTCCAGATAACGGATCAGCGCCGAATTATAAAAAGCGGCCCGGTCCGGAGCCGTTTTCCCTCCGCCGATCAACCCGGTGAGCGGGTTGCCCCCAAATTCGACCAGTTGCTTTTTTATCCTTTTAATAGGCTCCCCCTCTAATGCGCCAAGAGCACAACCTAACGAGTCCAACAGCCGGATCTTCAGTTCCCGGGCCGCAGTTTCAGATAAGTCGCTATATTTGCGGGTTGTAACAAACTGTGCTAATTTTTGTACTTCTGTCATCTTATACCTCCTTTTGTATTTTATTATTTACTGCAAAGGTAAGCCCGACAGGCCCTGAAGTCAATGGGGCAAAAGCGATAGGAGGTATAGCCAAAAGCGATCAGATTATTTGGATAAACCGGACAGAATTTCTTTTTTGAGCACCTTCACGATCCGGTTTTTTTCAAAACCACGCGGGGTAAGCAGGATGATGGTTCGCGTTAAGGAGGGAGAACGGATCTCCCGTACCACCTTCAGTCTTCTGGGCCCCATATAGCGGGTCGACAAGCGTGGTAAGAGCGTTAGTCCGCCATTCAGATCAATAATTTTACGGATGGTTTCCAATGACCCGTTTTCGTAAGCAATATTCTGTAATTTCTTTGATGACAGCAGTGCGCTTTCTTTGGGGTGACTTCGGCTTAAAAGAAAAGAGCGGATGCCCTCCTGGAGGATCAATTCATCCAGTGGGATATCTTGCCAGTTGACAAACGGTTTTTGGGCGAGCGGATGTTTTTCATTAAGATACAACACGAATTCCTCTACAAATAAGGGATCTTCATAGAAGCCCGGTTTATAAAAAGGAGCAAGGGTCAACGCGGCATCCAATTCTTCATTTCTAAATCCTTCCTCTATTTCTTTTTCACCTACTTCCGATATCTTCAGGTTCAGCTTTGGGTACTTTTTCGAGAGCCGGGTCGTGAATAGAGGGAGCAGATAAGGCGCTAATCCGGGAATGATGCCCAGTCTGAAATCTCCGGAGGGAAGGTTGTCTTTTTTCTCTGCAATATCAATGAAATGATGATACTCCTGAATGAGATCCTTTGCAATTTTCAAAAGATCTTTTCCTTTCATGGTAGGAACTACCGGATGCCTTGACCGGTCGAAGATCATGATATCAAACTCTTTCTCCAATCTTTGAATCTCCCTGCTTAGCGTGGATTGTGCTACTTCGCATTCATCTGCAGCCTGTGCAAAATTCCGGTGTTTATCTACAGCAAGGATATATTTTAATTGATTGAAATTCATGGCGTTCGGTTACAAACATAATCATTTTTAACTACAAATGATGAAAAAAACTTATCTTTAGCGGTATTTTTATCAAGCATACCAATGATTCAAATGCTTTATAATGAAAATACGCTTTACCCTTTTATATTGTTTCATTTTTTCTTTGAGCGCAGTGGGCCAGGGTTTGGAACAGCCCGGTGATTATAGAACACCTTATTCGGAAGATACCGCGTTGGCCAACCGGTATCTGGAACATGCACAGCTCCGGGTTTCTAATGCATCAACACTGGACTCGGCCCGTTATTATTTGAGGAAAGCGTATTCTTTATCTCAATCCCGGAACTATACAAAGGGACTGGCAGAATATTATCGCTTGCTGGCAGTCGTATACAATGTAGGTTCTGCATACGATTCAGCCATGTTTGCGGCAGAAAAGGAACTTTTCTGGTCAAAAAGAACGGGGTTGCCCTATACCCTTATAGAAGCTTATGCTTCAAAAGGGATTGTTTTTGAATATAGGGATGAACTGGATTCGGCGACCAGATATTATATCCGGGCATTGTACATAGCCGATTCCGTCCAGAATAAGAAAATGTCCGGAAAGCTGCATAATAATTTATCCATCCTTTTTCATAATATAGGGGATTACAAAAGCAGTGAAAAGTATGCAAAGGAGGGATACCGGGTTGGGCGCGAACTTAACGATTCGGTCATTTTTCTGAACTGTCTTTTTAACCTGGGCAGTACCAAATATGACATGGAACAATATGATACGGCGATGTCGCTTTTTGAACAGGTAAAACAGATGGTGAAGCATTCTCCCCGCTACCATCACATGGCCGTCAAAGCACTTATAAATGAAGGTAATATCTTGTCTGATCAGGGATCGCCGCAAGCCTCTCTCGAAAAGTACAAAAAGGTATTACAGGAGGGAGAAACGCTCAGTCCCTATATTTTGAGGTATGTGTACAGCAATATGGGCAGTACCTTGCAACAAATGGGGCAATTAGCAAGGGCTGAATCCCACTTTCAAAAAGCAATTAGAATTGACCGGCAGATCCGTGCAAGAGATGAACTCCGCCTGGATTATCGTAGCCTCTCTGAAGTAAAAGAAGCACAAAGACAATTCGCTGCCGCACTCAATTATCGAAAAAAGTATGATTCGTTGAATGAAACATTGATGAACGAATCGGTGAAAAAAGATATGCATGCCCTCCAGGTAAAATACCAGACGGCTAAAAAAGAGAAACAAATAGTGCAACAGCATTTGGCGCTTTCCCAGAAGCAACAATCTATTGAAAGAAAGAACGGGTTGTTGCTCCTTCTTCTCGGCGGATTTATAGCTTTGGTCATCATCTTTATTCTTTCCGTTCGAAGCTACAGGCACAAAAGAAAATTGCAGGAACAATCGGTTCTTGCCATGCAGAGACAGCATGAGATAAATACGCTGCAGGCGCGGATGGAGGCGCGTGAGGATGAGCGTAACCGCATCGGGCGGGAAATGCATGATGATATAGGATCTGCGCTTACAACCATACTATATCTTAGCGGAGACCTGAAATCAAATACCCATGCAGATCATCAGCCGATCATCGAACGGATTGTTCATTTGTCAGAAGTAGTTGTTGATCAAATGAATGAGATCATCTGGAGTATGAATCGCGAATATGACACATTGGACGATCTGATTACATACACGCGTCAACATGCAGTGGCATTTCTGGAAAATTACAACATAGATTATCGTTTTGAGATGCCTGATCCGATGCCTGATATTCAATTGCAGGGCGAGCAGAGAAGAAATATCTATCTCATCGTAAAAGAAGCGCTCCATAATGTGGTGAAACATGCAGGAGCTACGGAAGTAACAGTGGCGTTCGATTTAAATGATAATCTGAATGTTATCATCCATGATAACGGGGTCGGCATACATACCGGCCTACTTCGTAGGTTTGGAAATGGATTGCATAATATGCAACAAAGAATGAAAGCTATAAACGGCAGCTTCACGATAACGGCAGTCCATGGCACAAAGATCCGGCTGGAATGTCCATTGGGAAATCAAGTGACGGTATAACGAAGGTTATAGACGCAGCCGTTCCTTTCGGATTATCTTTGTAAGAGTCTAAATCAATGAAGATGAAACATAAAATTGCAGTTTGTCTGGTTGAAGATATGAGAGCGGTACGCGA
>CAYZGR010000008.1:0-77214 GCA_964478125.1 uncultured Chitinophagaceae bacterium
GTTTAAATGGTTATATGGTTAATTAGGCTACCTTCAGTTGTTTCTCCACGGTAGATTGTTCCAGCTGTTGCCGGGCATAGTTCCGCGTCAGGGTAAACGTTTTTTTGGTGGTAGAAGGCAGCCGGAACATGGCATCGGTCAATACGGCTTCGCAAATGGAACGCAGTCCCCTGGCACCCAGCTTGTACGCAATGGCCTTATCCACTATAAAATCAATAGCGTCTTTTTTCACCGTGAGCCTGATTCCTTCCGCCTCGAACAGCTTTTTATACTGCTTGACCAGTGCATTTTTGGGCTTGGTCAAAATGTCTTTCAAAGCCGCGCGGTCCAAAGGATCTAAGAAAGTGACCACGGGAAGTCTCCCCAGCAATTCGGGTATTAATCCAAAATGCCGCAGATCCTGTGCATTTACGTACTGCAAGATATGCTTCCCGGTTTCTGCCTCCAGGTCTTTACTGGCAGAGAACCCAATGGTATGGGTTTGTATACGGCGGGAGATCACCTTGTCAATACCATCGAAAGCGCCTCCGCAGATAAACAGGATGTTGCGCGTATCCAGTTTGATCATTTTCTGGTCCGGATGCTTACGGCCGCCCTGTGGGGGCACCAAAACGTCTGTTCCTTCCAACAATTTCAGCAGCCCCTGCTGAACACCCTCTCCGCTTACGTCCCGGGTAATAGACGGATTGTCCTGCTTACGGGCTATTTTATCAATTTCATCTATATACACGATACCCCTCTCCGCAGCCTGCACATCATAGTCGCATACCTGCAATAGCCGGGTGAGAATGCTTTCGACATCCTCTCCCACATATCCTGATTCGGTAAACACCGTAGCATCCACAATAGCAAAAGGTACCTGGAGCATCCGCGCTATGCTTCTGGCTAATAAAGTTTTTCCGGTACCGGTCTCTCCCACCATTACGATGTTGGACTTTTCTATCTCCACTTCATCATCCAGTTCCTGTTTTAGTCTTTTATAATGGTTGTAAACAGCCACGGCCATTACCTTTTTGGCATCATTCTGTCCGATCACATATTCGTCCAAAAATTTTTTTATTTCTACAGGCTTGGCAATATCCGGATTAAATGGGAATGCCGCGTTTTTATTTTTATTTCTACTTTTTGCATAGCTTGGAAGCTGATCCTCCAACATGGCTGCGGCATGCTCAACGCAGGAATCGCAAATATGCCCTTCCGGTCCGGCTATCATCATTTGCACTTCACTTTCTCCTCTTTGACAGAAGGAACAGTGTACTTCTTTGTAATTACTCATTGATCTGTTTTTTGACAAAAATCATTAAAACAGGACAGGTCAAGCGCCTAACGGGCCGTAGTGAGCTTTTCCAAAACCTCATCTACAATGCCATATTTAATGGCGCCTTTGGCATCCATCCAATAATCCCGGTCAAAATCCTTCATTATTTTTTCAAAGGATTGTCCACAATTATCTGCCAGTATACGGGCGCCCAATTCTTTGGTTTTCTGAATTTGTTCCGCCTGTATTTCTAAATCGGCCGATACGCCCCTGAACATTCCCCCGATAGAGGGCTGGTGGATCATCACCTCTCCATTAGGGAAAATTTTTCTTTTCCCCTTTTCCCCGCCGGAAAGCAGGATACTGCCCATAGAGGCAGCCATACCCATGCATATAGTGGCTACCGGCGATCCGATCATCTGCATCGTATCATAAATGACCATACCGGAAGTGACCATACCCCCCGGGCTGTTGATATAAAAAGAAATTTCTTTTCCCGGTTCAATAGTATCCAGATACAGAAGGCGGTTGACAATGTCCTTTGCCGAATCATCATCTACCGGTCCCCAAAGAAATATTTTCCGCTGCTCCAGAAATTTTTTATCAAACTGGCGAGCGCTAAAGAGTTTCTCCAAATCTTTGGGGTCTTTGGGCTCTTCCTCTTCCTTGAGCCTGATGTTATTTTTATATAAATTCATACCTTTTTGATTTTAAGATATGGAGCTATTTGCCCTTATTATCTTCTTTATCGTTTTGTTTTCCCGAATCAGGTTTCAGTACTTCGTCTATCAGGCCATAGTCCCTGGCTTCCTCTGCCAGCATCCAAAAGTCCCTGTCAGAATCCTCGAAAATTTTCTCATAGGTCTGTCCGGAATGATGGGCAATAATTTCATAAAGCTCTTTCTTAACCCTCTTTATTTCCCTCGCTGTAATTTCAATATCAGAGGCCTGCCCGCCAATGGCGCCCGAGGGCTGATGCATCATGATACGGGCATGCTTCAGGGCCGTACGCTTTCCTTTCACGCCGGCACACATTAAAATGGTAGCCATAGAAGCCGCGATACCCGTACATATTGTCGCTACATCCGGACCAATAACCTGCATGGTATCATATACGCCCAAACCGGCATATACAGCCCCGCCCGGACTATTGATATACATTTGGATATCCCTGCCCCGGTCCGTTGATTCCATAAATAACAGCTGGGCCGTAACAATATTGGCCACGTAGTCATTTATAGGCTCCCCGAGAAATATAATGCGATCCATCATCAGCCGTGAAAATACATCCATGGAAGCCACATTCATGGGCCGCTCTTCGATAATATAAGGCGTTAGCGCCTCCACGGAATGCCGGGTATACTGGTCAAATGCAAGACCGTTGATTCCGCGGTGCTTCGTGGCATATTTTCTAAACTCCTGATCCATGTTCATGATGTTCGTGATTGTGTTCTTGTTGTAATTTCGTAAATTCTTCGGTATTGACCTCTTTCTCTTCAATATCGGCTTTTTCTATTAACCAATCAAACAGTTTATCGGTCAATATGGTTCGGTAGGCCTCGTCTACCCGCCCCTCTTCCTGCATCAGGCGGTTGGTAAGCTCGCTCACCATACCTTCGTTTTCTTCATTCACCTCGGACAACTGAAAATAGCCGAGTATTTGTCTTTGGAGATGCGCTTTAACTTCGTCGGGAGTGACCTCCAGATTCGCTTTGTTGATGATCTCGGAAGTGATAAGCCCCCATCTGGTTTGTTTTTCAAATTCGGGATATTGTTTCTCTACTTCCTCATCAGTCTTCGGTTTCTCGCCTTCGGTCTTTAACTGCTTTTTGAGAAAATCAACCGGTAATTCAATTTCCATTTCATTCACCAGCTTGTCAAAGATCTCATGTTCCAGCAGATGCTTGGCCTGATGATCATACTGTGCCTGGTATTGTTCTGCAATTTTTTTCCGGAAATCTTCTTCCGTGGTAATATCATTGCCGGGAAACACTTCCTGGAAAAAATCTTCTTTTAATTCACGGGGAATGGTTTTTTCAATCTTAAGGAGGGTCACCCGATAATAGTCTTCCGGCGCTTTTTCCTTATCCAGTTTCCAGTCATTGATAACCCAATCCAATTCTTTCGCTTCAAAAGCATCTTTTAATTGAATAACAAGGGTATCTTCCTTTTTCTTCCCTTTTAACTGTTCGCGCATGGCGGCAGAAAAATAGCTGAACCGGTATTTATCCTCATGCGTTTCCGCTTCTTCGGATACATCTCCCTTTTCATCGGAAGCCTGAAAGGTAACGGTCAGTATATCATCTTCCTGATCTCTTACCTCTTCCAGATCTTCAAAAGTAGCCGCACGTAATTGAAGTTGTTTCACTTCCTCATCAATATCTTTTTCCTCAGGTTTCACCTTATATCGAACAAAATGGAGCTTTTGCTCTATGTCGTCCAGCGCCAGTTCTGGCTTGATGCCCACTTCAAAATTGAAGGAATAATCATCAGGCCTGTTCATATCCACCCGCGGTTCATTCCCATTTTCTTGTAAAATAGGCTGGCCAAAAAGCTCCAGTTTTTCCGTTTTCAGGTAATCATTCAATCCGCTTTCTACGGATTTAAGCACTTCCTGGGGGAAAAGGCTTTTGCCATACATCTTCTTTATGAGAGAAGCCGGAACTTTCCCTTTACGGAAGCCCGGGAGAGTCGCATCTTTACTGTATTGTTTCAACATCTTTTGAAAACCCGGGTTATAATCCTCTTCCTTCACGGTCACCGTAATCCGGTCATTCAATACGCCAATGTTTTCTCGGTTGATCGTTGCCATAAATAAAAAATAAATGATTAAGATTAAACAGACAATAATAGTTCCACTTAAAAAAAGCTGCCACGAAGTCACAAATTCATGACACGCTAACAGGATAGGTAACAGACTTTAGGGTTGTGCGGGTGAAGGGACTCGAACCCCCAAGCCTCGCGGCACCAGATCCTAAGTCTGGCGTGTCTACCAATTTCACCACACCCGCAAAAAGGAGGGCAAAGGTAGAACTTTTTAATAGAAATGCAACTTTTACAACCCTATAAAACAGGCTCGAAAAGAAAGATCGTGTAAGGCTTAAAGCACAAAATAGCCAACAGGCGCCATAAGGGTTTTTTACTATTTTTGCATGTAAATAAAGCGACCCGGGAACAACCTATTGTAGATTATAAAAAAAGGACGGCCGGGCCATGGATATGCTTCATATAGATTGCTCAACCGCTATGCGCTCCCTCCCTGGCGATATTAAATTAAAATAAATGAACATTACCAGCCATTACAAGCTCAGCCATTTTCTACCCTGGACCCGAAAGAAGATCTACTTTATGTTTATAATAAGCGTAGTTCCCACCATGCTTTATTATTTCCTCGATTGGCAATGGCTTGCGATACCCTGGGTCCCGGTAGCCTTATTGGGGACGGCTACCGCTTTCATTTCCGGTTTTAGAAACACGGAAAATTATAATCGCACCCTGGAAGCCCGAAAAGTATATGAGGCCGTGAGCAGCAGCAGCCGTGCTTTTGGCATGATGGTGATGGATTTCATCAGAACCAATAATAAAAAGGAAGAAGCAGCCCTTCAAAAAGAACTGATATACCGGCATCTTGCGTGGCTTACAACCCTGCGTTTTCAATTGCGGGAAATAAAACCCTGGGAAAATGTAATAACCAGATCTTATAACAGGGAATATTTGAAATATTATAAAGTCCCGGAATGGGAAAACAACCTGGAAGAGGAACTGAAAGCCTTCCTTTCAGAAGAAGAAAAAATATATATTTTATCCACCAAAAACAAAGCCGCACAGGTGCTGGCCCGGCAATCCCGGCAGTTAAGAAAACTAAATGAGCAGGGGATCGTTTCTGATGACAATTATATAGAACTGGAAAACCAAATCAGGGATCTGATAAACTATCAGGGGTGTTGTGAGCGGATCAAAAATTTTCCTTACCCCAGGCAGTTTACCAGCATCAACCTGTACTTTACTAACCTGCTTTGCTTTTTTATCCCCTGGGGATTTATTGGCGCCTTCTCGCAATTAATGGATACCTACGGCACTTATATCATTTGGCTGACCATACCCGTAAGTATGCTTATCGGCTGGGTATTTTTGGTATTGGAACAAGTCGGAGAAAGTGCGGAGAATCCTTTTGAAGGGAGCGCCAACGACGTACCCATCACACAAATAAGCCGGAAGATTGAAATTGATTTAAGAGAAAGGTTAGGTGAAGAAGATCTGCCGCCCGAAATACAGCCTGAAAATAATATTATCCTGTAAAAGCTATAAAAAAACAGACCGCATGCATGCAATGATACTTGAAAGAGCCGGGGCGCCTTTGAAATTTAAACAAATACCGAAACCCGAGCCTGCCACCGGACAGGTGCTGGTTAAGATAAAAGCCTGCGGCGTATGCCGGACCGATCTGCATATTATAGACGGAGAACTGCCATCGCCCAAACTACCCCTCATTCCCGGTCATGAGATCATTGGAGAGATCGTTAAAACGGGCTCGGGAGTTCATCATTTAAAGGCTGGAGAAGCCGTGGGTATTCCCTGGTTGGGTTATACTTGCGGAAAATGCAGATATTGCCTTCGGCATCAGGAAAACCTGTGTGAACGGGCAAAATTTACTGGTTATACATTGGATGGCGGATATGCAGCATATGCCGTTGCGTATGAAAAATATTGCTTTCCGCTTCCGGAGCACCTTAATGATCCCGGTAAAGCGCCGTTACTTTGTGCGGGACTGATCGGCTTTCGTTCCTGGCGAATGGTGGATCCACAGGCGCAAAATATAGGATTTTACGGGTTTGGCGCAGCCGCGCATATATTGGTTCAAATAGCGGTAAAACAGGGGAAGCATATTTATGCATTCACGCGGGACGGGGATCACGAGGCACAACGGCTTGCATTAAAACTTGGTGCGCAGTGGGCCGGAAGCTCCACACAACCTTCGCCTGAAAAACTGGATGCGGCTATTCTTTTTGCACCTGTGGGCCGCTTGCTTCCCAAAGCATTAAAAGATACGGACAAAGGAGGCGCTGTGATCTGTGCAGGTATTCATATGAGTGATATTCCCTCATTCCCTTATGCTTTACTATGGGAGGAAAGAAGCATCCGATCGGTAGCCAATCTGACCAGAAAAGATGCTGCCGGATTTTTGAAAGTAGCTTCTGAAATAAACCTGCATACTGAAACACAATTTTATCCGCTGGAGAAAGCCAATGAGGCGTTGAAGGACCTGAGGAATGGTAAAGTGGAAGGGGCTGCCGTACTGATCCCTTAATTATCCGGGCAGGAGCGGCGACGCGATCTTTTTTAAAAGCGAACATCACTCCGGTCTTTTACAAGGCCTAAAACCAAATACCGATTTTATTGTAAATTAGTAGTCTGTTGAACAAAAGAAGAATGCCAGATACCGTTAAACATAAATTTTATCCGGATGAAGAGGCGGAAAAAAGAGAGATCATCCGACAGTACCGGGCACTGATGCGGGCACTGAAGCCCAAATTGAAAAAAGGAGACCGTGCACAGGTACGTCATGCCTTTGAGGTAGCTGCAGAAGCCCATCTTGACATGAGGCGAAAGTCCGGCGAACCTTATATTCTGCATCCGTTGGCAGTGGCCCAGATCACGGTCCAGGAAATCGGGCTGGGGGTTACCTCTGCTATTTGTGCACTGCTACACGACACCGTTGAAGATACGGAAATAACGCTGGAAGACATCGGCCGCGATTTTGACAGGCAATGTGTTCGCATCATTGACGGGCTGACCAAGATTTCCACGGTATTGGAAGAGACCAATACCAGTACCAAACAGGCTGAAAACTTCAAAAAGATCCTGCTGACGCTGGCAGAAGACCCCCGTGTCATCCTGATAAAACTGGCCGACCGGCTGCATAACATGCGTACACTGGACAGCATGAAGCGGGAAAAGCAATTGAAAATAGCCTCCGAGACGGTCTTTATTTATGCCCCGCTCGCCCACAGGCTGGGATTGTACAATATCAAGACAGAAATGGAGGATCTGGCTTTAAAATATACGGAGCCGGAGACCTATTTTACCATAGCCCGGAAGCTCAAAGAAAGCAAACGCCAACGCAACCGCTATATTCAGGAATTTATAAAACCGATAAAGCGACGGCTTCTTTACGAAGGCTTTGACATTCAGATATATGGAAGACCTAAATCCATTCATTCTATATGGCAAAAAATGAAAAAAAAGGGCGTGGCTTTCGAAGAAGTATATGACCTTTTTGCCATTCGGATTATTATTAATTCTCCTCCGCCCAGGGAAAAGGCAGATTGCTGGAAAGTATATTCTATTATTACGGACTACTACAACCCCAGTCCCGAACGCCTGAGGGACTGGTTGAGCAATCCGAAATCCAATGGATATGAAGCGTTACATACCACCGTCATGGGACCCCAGGGAAAATGGGTAGAAGTACAGATCCGAAGTACCCGCATGAACGAGATCGCCGAGATGGGTCTGGCTGCACATTGGAAATACAAAGAAGGCTCCAGCCAGGACAATAAATTTGATCAATGGTTTCAGCAGATCAGGGAAGCGCTGGACAATCCCAACATGAGTACCCTGGATTTTGTAGAAGATTTCAAGCTCAATCTCTTCTCAAAAGAAATTTACGTATATACCCCAAAGGGAGATCTAAAAGTGCTTCCCGCAGGAGCCACGGCACTGGATTTCGCCTTTGCCATACATACCGATATCGGCTCTACCTGCATCGGGGCAAAGGTCAACTACAGGCTGGTACCCATCAGTCATAAATTGCATACCGCGGACCAGGTGGAGATCATTACCTCCGGTAAACAAAAGCCCTCCAAAGACTGGCTCAACATTGTAGTTACAGCCAAGGCCAAATCCAAAATCAAGGATGCGCTGAAAGGTGAAAAAAGAGCCGTTGCCAGGGAAGGTAAAGAAATGCTGGAACGAAAATTACGGCGGATGGGGGTATCCATGAGCAATAGCAACATCAATGAGATCATGCAATATTTTAAGGAGCCTTCAGAATTGGATCTTACATATGATATTGCACGAAGAGCCCTGAACCTCAAAGAGCTTTCCGATTTCATGATCAAAGGAGATCATTTGGAGGCGCCCAAACAGGAAAAAACTGCAGCGGTTCAAAAACCGGACACAGACGGGCCTGCCGGTAAAAAACCTTCTGCATCAAAAGATACAGAGTTGATCATTTTCGGAGAAGACGCCAATAACATTCAATACAAGCTGGCGCAATGCTGCAAACCCATTCCAGGAGACGATGTATTCGGGTTTGTCACCGCCAGTGAAGGTTTAAAAATACACCGTACCAATTGTCCCAATGCAGCTCAGCTTTTATCTCATTACGGCCACCGGGTCGTAAAAACAAAATGGGCAAAGAATAAGGAAATCTCTTTTCTTACCGGCCTCCGCCTGACCGGACTGGACGATGTAGGCATTATCCATGATATTACCAACGTGGTATCCGGCGAGCTAAAAATAAATATCGCGGCGCTCACCATTGAATCCAAAGAAGGGATCTTTGAGGGGGTCATTAAAGTATACATACATGACAAGAGCGAGCTGGATGAGCTGGCGGAGCATCTTGAGCAGATTAACGGGATCCAATCCGTAAACCGCCTGGAGCCTGATGAGTAAAGCCTATTTCTTTTTTTATTTGAAACAGATATAGTCTATTTTTGTGACCTATTGTCAACAACTAATTTAATAATTCATGATTGATGTACTTCTTGGTTTACAATGGGGAGATGAAGGAAAGGGAAAAATTGTAGATTATTTTGCCGGTAAATATGATGTGGTCGTCCGCTTTCAAGGCGGGCCAAACGCGGGCCATACGCTATATGTAAATGGCAAAAAGGTGATCCTCAGGACCATTCCTTCCGGCATCTTTCATGAGGGAGTGATCAATCTTATCGGAAACGGTGTCGTACTGGATCCGGTGGCTTTTCAGGTAGAAGCCGAGGAGCTGACAGCGCTGGGTATAGATCTTAAAAGCCAATTATATATCTCCGAAAAAACAAGCCTGATCCTGCCTACCCATCGTGCGCTGGATAAAGCTTCTGAAATAGCCAAAGGGAAAGAGAAGATAGGTTCTACGCTCCGGGGAATCGGACCTGCATACATGGATAAAACCGGTAGAAACTCTCTTCGCGTGGGAGACATTACCCGTCCGGACTTTAAAGATGCATATGAAAAATTAAAAAATAAGCACCTCGAAATGCTGGCGCATTACCAGTTCGAGGAGGGCATTACCCGCTGGGAGGAAGAATTTTTTACCGCCATTGATTACCTGCGTAAGATGAACCGGGTGAGCGGTGAATATTTTATTAATAACTTACTCCAAAAAGGGAAAAAAATTATGGCCGAAGGCGCCCAGGGAAGCATGCTGGATGTGGACTTTGGCACTTATCCTTTTGTAACTTCTTCCAACACCATATCGGCGGCTGTTTGCACGGGAGTCGGCGTGGCCCCTTCCCAAATTAAAGAGGTTATCGGTGTAACCAAAGCATATTGCACGCGCGTGGGCAGCGGCCCTTTTCCCACAGAACTTTCAGACAAAACCGGCGAGAAACTGGCCAAAATAGGCAACGAGTTCGGGGCCGTTACCGGACGCCCCAGGCGCTGCGGCTGGATAGATCTGGTAGCCTTGAGATACACCTGTATGCTTAATGGCGTCACCCAGCTGGTAATGACCAAAGCCGATGTACTGGACCATTTTGATACCCTTAAAGCCGGTACGGCGTATGAAATAGACGGCAAAGAAACCCGCGAACTCCCATTCCGACTTGAAACAGATGATCTAAAACCGGTCTACACGCAGTTTGAATCCTGGAATGAACCTGCAGCCACTGCCGTAACCTTTGATCAGCTTCCGGCCGAAATGAAGACCTACCTCCAATTCATTGAGGCCTATCTGAATGTGCCTGTAAAATATGTTTCTACAGGACCTGCCCGTGATCAAATCGTGGTAAAATAATTTCCGGCCCCCGGTCCGTTCTCCTAAAAAATAAAGGTTTCAAAAATAAATTTGGCAGTTAGAAAAAACCATCAAACCTTTACATCCTGAAATGTCGGTATCGCTTGTATAGAGCAGTTGGCATACGTTTCAGCTTTTGTGTTTGTATTTATGTGTAATCCGTTTAAATCATAGCACATGAACTCAAAATTTGAAAAAGGGAAAAAAGGCGTGAAAAGATCTACCGCCAGTCCCAAGGGAAAGGCCCCAAACCAAAAAGGTAAAAAGGGAGCCCCAGACCGGTCTTTCGATGAGGAACTTTTTGACCCGGATCTGTTTGATGAAAAACCGAGATCCAAGAAAAGACCGGGAAAAGAAACGCAAGCCATTGAGGATGAAATCTTTTTTGATGACGACCTGGGTGGAATGAATTTTCTTGATGATGACACTTATTATGATGACGATGATGATTTGTTTTAGTATCACGGAGTTCTAATTCAAAATCACCACCTTCATTTGTTTCTGGCTTTCAAGCGCCGCTTCAATAATTTGCATATTCAAAAGTGAATCTGAAAGCGGTACAGGGGAAGGATTACCTTCTCGTAAATGTTGGTATACCTTTTCGTAGAATTGCCGGTAACATCCACGAGGAGTGGGGATCTGTTCGCGGATCACTACTCCATTTTCTATCGTATGCAACAGGCCTCTTGCAGAATCGGGCTCTTTTCCCCAATCAGGGGTGCAGGGGGACCGTCCTTCTTGCAGGACATCTTCTTGCACATCTGCCCTGGGTTTTAAAAAACTACCGGAAGTACCGTGCAATATATAAGCAGGAACAGGCTCCCGGACCAGCAGGCTAGACTTCAGACTACAGTTGAACCCGGGGTAAAGCAATTGAATATTGAAATAATCATCTACCAGGGAACCTGTCCGATGGGTCTGTACCCGCGCAAATACGGCTTCAGGTTTCCCGAATAAGGCAATAGCCTGGTCTATCAGATGTGGGCCCAGATCAAAAATAAGCCCTACTCCCGGCTCCGCCTTCTCTTTATGCTTCTTCGGACTGGGCTCCATTCTATAACGATCATAATGAAATTCTGCTTCGATCAATGTTCCCAGCCGCTTGTTTTCAATAACCTGCCGCACGACCAGGAAATCACTGTCCCAACGGCGATTTTGGAAAACTACCAACATCTTTCCCGACTCTTCCGCAAGCCTGACCAGCTCCTCAGCCTGCTTATAGGACGCTGCAAAAGGCTTTTCCACAATCACGTGCTTACCTGCTTGTAAAGCTTGTCGCACATATTCAAAGTGGGTAACATTGGGCGTATTGACAACAATGAGCTCCAGGCTTTCATCTGTCAGCATCTCTGCAACAGAATCAAAGGAGCGAACCTCCGGATAACGGTCTGCCGCCCGCTTCTGATGTCGTTCTACCACCGCCGCCCATTCAAATTCTTCCATGCAATTTAAAAAAGGAGCATGAAAAACCCGGCCCGACATGCCGTAAGAACATATTCCTGTTTTGATCTTTTTATCTATCACCGCCATTATTTTAGATCCTGTTTGATAAAAAGGGAAAAGTACAAAAAAAGCTGGTCCTTTAGACATTTTGTTTGGATTATTTCGAAAAATCCCTGTTGTTCAATTAAATTATAGAACGCGGATGACGCCGATAATGAGGATCTTTTAAGATTTTTATCCGTATAAATCATAAGTATCATAAAAGATCCGTGTTCCATCTTCTTCTATAAAAGAGATCCGGGCGATACTTATTGATAAGGCAAGGCCCCGCTATAGGGTACAGCCGTTTCCCCACTTTTTACCGGACACCATTGAAAAAATAGCTAAAAAGTATAACTTTAACCCGAACCGCCATGGAGATCAGTCGCAGACAGTTTATTCAAACCGGCGCTTTGGCTTCAGCCACGGCCCTGTTACCCGGCTTTCTTTCCGCCGTTGACAGAAAAGATACAACTCAAGGCCCTATACTATTACTACTGACGCTCTCGGGTGGAAATGATAGTTTAAACACGGTGATCCCATTTAGAAATGAGGCATATTACAAGGCGCGTCCTGATCTGGGCATACGTTCCCAAAGGGTATTGAAACTTAATGATGAACTGGGCCTGCATCCCGCGCTTTCCGGTTTTAGAAAGCTGTATGATGAAGGGCTGTTGGGCTTTTTCAACCAGGCCGGCTATCCCTCGACCGAATATTCCCATTCGCGCGCGTCCCGCGTTTGGGAGACGGCTTCCGCGCATCTCCACACCGGTTGGATCGGGCGTTTTTTGGATCTATATCCACAGGAAATTGCGATAGAGGCCGACTCCCGCCATAACCTCGCCTTAAAAGGGAAAAGCAGGAGGGGGCAGCTTTTGTCTGAAGCAACCTGCCTTTTGGCCAACTCCAAAAGGCATTCCTCTCATCCCGTCTATCCCGAAGGCTGTTTTGGCCAAAAGCTCAAAAATATTGCGAGCCTGATCACTTCCGGCTGCACCGCAGGCGTATACCACCTTTCGCTGGAGGGTTTCGACACGCATGTTCAGCAAAAGGAACAACACGATCATTTACTCTATCAATTGGGAAACGGATTGCACGCTCTCGCAACGGATCTAAAGAAAAAAGGGCTATTTCAAAAGGTCCTGGTTTTGGTTTATTCCGAATTTGGAAGAGAAATTGCACAAAACCATACCGGAGGAACAGAACATGGAAAAGGAGGAACCGTATTTCTCATTTCAGGCAGTTTAAAAAAACAAGGCTTGCTAAATATAGCTGCCAACCGGGGCCCTCTCGACCTTCACGCCAATGCCTTGCCATGTACCTTAGACTTCCGCGAGATCTATGCCACCCTTTTAAATCGCTGGTTCCATGCGGACGACCAATCGGTATTGAAAAACGCTTACCCGCTTCTGGATTTTATTTAAGCCGTATTCAGGAAAAAGTTGTAACTTTCTTCTTCTCAAATTTCTTAAATTCTGAAAAATGAGCTGGCTTTTAAACAGGCTTGTGTTCTTTTCAATGGCCGTGATTGTACTTTTTCCATTCCCGACCCGCGGCCAACAGATTTATTATTCTCCCCTGCCAGGCGTCAGGGCCGTTTCCACCGAATTTGAAATCATAGGGAAATACAACGGGAAACAGTTCCTTTATACCAAAAACTATTCCAGCCGCCAAATTACATGTTACAGTGCAAAAATGAAACCTGTAGATACGATAAAGTTGGAATTCCTGCCTTATGATCTAAAGGACGTGCATTTTATCGCACTACCCGACGGCTTTATCATGGTTTACCAGTTTGTTGAAAAGCGGGATATTTACTGCAAAGCCGTGAAGTTTAACGGTAAGGGGACAAAAATAAAAAAACCGCAACTGATAGACAAAACATCGCACCCATTCGAAATACTGGGAGACCGGACCTATTCCGATGTGGTTTCAGAAAATAAAAGCCGCATCATGATCTATAAACTGATCAAAAAACCGGAGGAAAAAACACTTACCTTCAAGACCTTCCTTTTTGATAGCAGCCTGAACCTTTTACAAAAGGGAGAGGTCTCCGTTCCATACGATTACAGCAGCGGGCCCCGCCAGATTCGATTGGCCAATAACGGCGGATTGTATTTCTTATACGGGACAGGCGACTATTCTTATCAACCTTATTATAAGCATATTTCCCTTTATTATAAACCGCCTCATGAAAATAAGTTGCTTAGCCAACTGTTGCTTTTTAAAACCTCCCTGCCTACTGCCCACCCTCTTTTGACGCTTAATGAAAAAGAGCATACTTTATGGATCAATACCTTTAATTTTGATAAGAAGAAAAGGCATCTGACAAGCCTTTCCACCTATCGGTATCATATGGATTCCATTAAAAGGATCCAAGGGACCATCGGACAATTCAGCCCTGAACTGAGAAGCGCCTTTGCCACAAAAAGAAGCAGGAGGAAAGCCGTTTTTGATCACTATGTACCCAGGAGATTGATCTTCGACCGCTCCGGTTCGGCGCTCTTGATAGCAGAGAAGCTGTTTCATGATACAGACAACAAAACTTACTATGGGACTATCGGCTTATTCAGCCTGGACGAGGAAGGTCATATTAAAAAGATCCAACGTATTATCAAGGAGCAGAAGCAATACAGCTATTCCCGCTCTGGTTCTTTTTTGGTGATGAACAACGGACGCGCGTTACATTTCCTGGTGAATAAATCGCACGGGGTTACCCGGTTTTTGAATAATCATATTTACTTATTAAGGGATTATCGCTTTCTCACGGACAAAACATTAGAAAAAATGCCGCTTATGCCGCACATGGATAAAGGGTTTAAATGGCTGCCGGGACTGGGAAAACAAACCGGCCGGGAGGAGGCCGTTATCCCCTGCCTGTCCGGCGGCAACCTGCTGTTCGGCCTTATCGTCTATTGAAAGAAAATTTTTTTATTTTAAAAGTCCTGTTAAAAAAACAGGCTTTAAAAATAAAAATGTTATTTTGGATGTTATCAAGATATTACGACGCTATTGCTCTAAATTGCTTTTTTTTGCATAAACTTAGAAGTTAAAATGATGAAACACCTGGCAGCATTCGTTTGCGGATTCATGATCCTGGTATTTTCCATACCCGCTTTTTCTCAACAGGTAACCTATTCCCAGCCTCTGAAAAAGGACGATTACCGGCATACCGAATTTGAGATCATCGGGAAATTAAAAGTAGAACCCGCTACGGACGACCCGTATGATTCTCATATACTGGTTTATAAAAACACAGAAGGCGATCAAAAAATAGCTGTTTATTCTCCCGACATGAAATTGATTGGCAATGTACAGCTCAGATTTATAACCGACGGGCTGCTGGGCGTAGATTTTCTGGCTTTCCCGGATCACTTTCTGATGGTTTATCAATATCAGGAAGGCGATTTTGTTTATTGCAAAGGGCTGCTGATGGACGGCAGGGGAAAAGTACTGAAAGAGCCCGTGCTGATCGACTCCAGCGAGGTCGGCCGTAAAAGAATAAAATCCAGGATCTATACCCTGCTCCATTCGGATAATCGCAACAGAATCCTGATCTACAAGATCAACCAGGATAAAGATTATGATAATATTTTCTATACTTTTTCCTATGACGAGGACCTCAACTTTCTCTTCAACAGCCGATTGACGCTGCCTATGCAAAACAAGCATGCTTTCCTGGCAGGCTTTAGCCTGTCCAATGACGGTCATTTTGTCTTTGTAAAAGAAGGCCGGCCCACTAAAAACAGCAATATCAACGAGGCATTCCTGGTTACCAAGGCCCCGATGGCAGATACTTTTTCTGTGGTTTCCCTGCCTCTTCAGGGACACTTCCTGGAAGAATTAAAACTTCGTGTGGACAATAAGAACAACCGGGTTTTCCTTGGCTCCTTTTTTACCAACTCGCGTCGCGGAAATGTGGCAGGCCTCTATGCCGGACACTTTAATCTGGAAGATCAAAAGTTTTATGATTTGAAATTTCTCCCTTTCGGGGAAAACCTGAGAAGGGAAGCCAGCCAGCGCGGATCGATAAACAACTCTTTTGATAATTATTTTATACGCAAGCTGGTAGTTCGCGGAGATGGCGGCTTTTTGATAACCGCGGAGGACTACTACTCCACTTCCAGGAACAACGACTGGAATCGCTGGAATCCCCTGTATAGTCCATGGGGATTCTCACCTTATTATTATTCACCCTACTATTCGCCTTACTCTTATTCTCCTTTTTCTCCATGGTATTACAGCCCTTACGGCTTCAATAACAACCGGGGAGTAAATTATCACTACCTGGACGTGGCCATCCTATCTTACGACAGCACCGGGAAATTGATATGGAGTAATTTTATACGAAAAAATCAACAGGATGACGACAATGCATCCTTCTTGTCTTATAAGATGATAAACATTGGCAGCGCCCTGTTATTTATTTATAACAGTCCATTCCGTCGGTCCTTTCTCCTAACGGCCATGAGTGTTACGCCCGATGGAAAACTGAGCAAGCTGCCTACCTTAAGGGGGCTGGATAACGGTTATCAATGGATGCCGCGATACGGACGCCAGATCGGAGCACGAACGGTCGTGGTCCCCTGCATTTACAGGAATTACATTTGCTTTGCCAAAATAGTTTTTTAATCCAATAGCTGTTGCCGTGTTTCGATGGTTGCGTTCGGGAAATCCCTATTCTCTTATTTACCTGTTGTTTTATGCCCTTGTAATTAAGTTTTATTACCTGATACACCCGGTGGGCCCGGTGCTTTCCCCTGCTTCAGACGGGTTAATTTACCAACCGCTGATACAGGGACTGGAGCATAGGTTGAACATGGGGCCCGAGGGCTTTACGATCCTGGCTTTTCTGTTCCTCCTTGCCGAAGCAATCGTGTTAAATGCCCAAGTAAACCGTTTCCGTATTTTACCCGGGACCACTTATTTTACCGCATTCAGTTTTATCCTTTTTTCGGGCTTTATCGCTTCCTGGAATGCTTTTTCGGCTCCCCTGTTGGCCGGCTTGCTTATTCTGGCCCTGGTTCATCAATTATTTAAACTGCACAATACAACGACGCCGCGCAGCACAGCTTTCAATCTCGGACTAACTGTGGGCTTTGCCAGCCTCCTTTATTTTCCGGCTATTGCACTGCTCCTGGTGGTCTGGTTCGCATTGGTAAGTGTTCGTCCTTTCAGGCTCTCCGAATGGATACTGGTCGTACTGGGCGTCTTTTGCCCTTATTATTTTATTGGGACCGTCCTGTTTCTGACAGACCGTTTGTACCGGATGAAGGATATTCCGCTTCCCGGATTCAGCGTCCCTGAACTCGTTTATTCTTACTGGATATTAAGTGGAATGATCGGGCTCTTGCTCTATTTTATATATGGCAGCCTCCGGCTTCAACAGGACTATTCAAAAATGCTCATTTACGTTCGCAAGTCCTGGATAATCCTGCTGGCATTCCTCACCATTGCACTCGCCTTGCCTTTTTTGCCGGATACTTTCCGGGTAGACGGATGGTTTATCGCTTTTTTCCCGATATCCATTTTCATAGCCTGCGGTTTTTCCCATCTGAAGAAACAGTGGTTTGGGTGGCTGCTCCATCTGCTGGCCCTGGGATTTGTGCTTTTTGTACAATGGGGGCGCTAAAATCTTTGTTAAAAAAGCCTCATAACCTGACCGATTGCTCCAAGAAGCGTATTTTTGCAGGAACTGGTATTAAATTAATTCAAATGAGGTTTGGAGTTGTTGTCTTTCCGGGATCTAATTGCGACCGAGATATGGTCCATGCACTTCAGGATGACCTGGGAGCAGAGGTCGTTCAACTCTGGCATAAGGAGCAATCCCTGAAAGGATTTGAAACGGAGGATTGTATCGTACTGCCGGGCGGATTTTCTTATGGAGATTATCTGAGATGTGGCGCCATCGCCCGCTTTAGCCCGATGATGCAGGCTGTAATTGACTTTGCGAAGAAAGGAGGGAAAGTATTGGGAATCTGCAACGGGTTCCAGGTACTTTGCGAGACCGGTTTATTACCCGGCGTACTGTTGGAAAACAACCAACGCAAATTCGTTTGCAAAAATGCCTACCTCATCAGCAATAACCCCACCACTATTTTGACCCGGGAGCTTCAGGGAAAGATCCTAAAGATACCGGTAGCGCATGGTGAAGGACGATACTATGCTGATGAAAAAACGCTGGCGCTCCTTGAGGCCAACCAACAAGTCCTCTTTCGCTATTGTGATAAAAATGGAAAGGAAGAAGGCGCTTTTAACCCGAACGGTTCTCTTAACAATATAGCAGGTATTTGCAATGAGAATAAAAATGTATTTGGCATGATGCCTCATCCCGAAAGAGCCACTACGATGAGCTTGGGAAACACGGATGGGAGGCTGATCCTCGAGGGATTGCTGGGGCGTGTAGCCGAATCGGTCTAAATATGCAGATCGACGCCTTTTCGAGAATCCTTCAGTAAATTTTTAAACACTAAAACTTACCGATATCATGAAAAAATTATTGGGACTGGCGGTTATCCTCATGATGACACCGTTATTCTTGAACGCACAAATTTTGAATCCCGTACACTGGAGCTATAGCAAGCAAAAAGTGGGGGAGGGGCAATACATTATTCACATGAAGGCCGCCATTGATCCGGGCTGGCACGTATATGCCCAAGATGCCGGCGAAGGGCCCATTCCCACAAGCTTTACCTTTAAGAAGAACGACGACCTGGTTTTTAAGGGTAAAGTCAGGGCCGTTGGTAAAAAACTGAAATCTTTCGATAAAAATTTTAATTCTGTATTAAAATACTTTGAAAACAGTGTAGACTTTGTTCAATATGTACAGGCCAAACCCGGAGCCGGGGCCGTGGAAGGAACACTGGAATACATGGTATGCGACAATAAGCAATGCCTGCCTCCCAAGGATATTGATTTTAAGATCAATTTATAATCCTTCCTTACGATAAAAGAACAATGGGGCCGTCTTAAGAAGTCATCATTATGGACGAAGTGATCTTTACGGGATAGTATACTATTCACTGATCATTTCATCCATACGCTCCCTGTAAGAGCGGTTTTAGTCTTTTTCAGACAACCTCCTGTTTTAGATTTAATCGATTGCACCGACATGAAAAGTAGAATAATCTTAATAGCTTTACTGGCCTTACTACCTATCGGTATCAGCGCCCAGATACTTAAACCTGTCAGCTGGAATTTCTCCGCAAAAGCCGCTCCGGATTCTCTGAATAACCAGGGGGAAAAGACTTACATGATTCATTTGACCGCCACCATTGATCCAGGCTGGCATGTATATGCTCAACAAGCCGGCGAAGGTCCTATACCCACCACTATTAGTTTTGAAGATAATGACCATCTCAATCTTATTGGAGAGGTGGAAGAAAAAGGAGACAAAATAAGCGAGTTTGATAAGGTTTTTAATTCCGAACTCAACTTTTTTGAAAAAAGGGTGGATTTTATTCAAAAAGTAGTCGTTAAAAGAAGTACCGTTTTAAAGGGTACGGTAGCATTTATGGTTTGTGATGATAAACAATGTCTGCCGCCCAAAGACGTACCTTTTAGCCTCGAATTGAAAGACGCCGAAGAGCGCCCGGTAGCCGCGGCCACGGCTGCTGTGGGAAGAGCCAATGGCCCGGATGTGCAATCGGGCAACAAACCGGAGGCTGAAATACAAGCCGCCGATGACACCGATGATGCTACCGGTAAATCTCTAAGCTGGATCTTCTGGGCGGCCTTTGGCGGAGGTTTTATCGCGTTACTCACGCCCTGTGTATTTTCTGTCATACCGGTTACCGTAAGCTTTTTTACCAAAAGAAGCGAAACGCGTGCGGCCGGTATCCGTAACGCCATCTGGTATTCCCTTTCCATCGTTATTATTTATACCTTACTAGGCTTTTTAATTACCCTGTTATTCGGACCAAGCGCCCTCAACCAGCTGGCAAGTAATATCTGGGCCAACCTGGCTTTTTTCATTATTTTTCTGCTTTTCGGTTTATCCTTTCTGGGTGCTTTTGAGATCAGTTTACCGAGTTCGTGGGGAACCATAGCTGACTCTAAAGCCGGAGCAAGTAGTTTTATAGGAATATTCTTTATGGCGCTTACGCTGGCCATTGTATCCTTCTCCTGTACGGGCCCCATTATTGGTAATCTGCTGGTGTTGGCAGCGCAAGGAGGAAAAGCCGGCCCCCTCGTAGGCATGCTTGGTTTTTCTATCGCTTTGGCTATCCCGTTTGCCCTTTTTGCCATTTTCCCAAGCTGGCTCAACCGCATGGGGAAAGCCGGAGGCTGGCTCAATGCCGTGAAAGTTGTTCTGGGATTATTAGAACTGGCCCTGGCCCTCAAGTTCTTATCCAATGTGGATATGGCTTATCATTGGGGTATTCTCAGCCGGGAAGTTTTCCTGTGTATCTGGATTGTCCTCTTCGCCCTTATAGGTTTCTATCTGCTGGGGAAATTGCGGTTTCCGCACGACAGCGAGGTGAAGCACATTTCGATCACCCGGCTGATACTGGCCATTGCTGCTTTTGCTTTTACCGTTTATCTGATTCCCGGCCTATTTGGGGTACAGCTCAAAGGCATTGTGGGTGGCTTTTTGCCGGCTTATTCCAGTTTCAACTATACGACCGGAGTAGCAGGCGGCTCCTCTTCGGGGGCAACGGTCGCTTATGACGGCATTCGTCCCCAGAAGTATGTCGACATTTTTGCGAAGGCCACTCCGGAGAACTATACCGCTTTTTACGATTATGATGAAGCTATGGCGGCAGCAAAAAAACTGGACAGGCCCCTGATGATCGACTTTACCGGCTGGTCCTGCGTGAATTGCAGAAAAATGGAAAGTGCAGTCTGGACCGATCCTGAAGTAGTAAAAATTATTAACCGGGATTTTGTGCTGCTGCAACTTTACGTGGATGATAAAACAAAACTACCAAAGGATCAGCAATATATTTCATCCTTTGACCAGTCAAAAATAAAAACCATAGGTCAAAAAAATGCAGATTTCGAGATCGTTCATTTCAACCGGAATTCACAACCTTACTATGTATTTTTAAACCATCAGGGAAAGTCGCTCACCAGCAAAGGTTATCGATTTGATCCGGATCCGCAGCATTTTATTGACTTCCTACTGGCCGCCAATGATCGTTATAGACAAGGAGAAACCAAACAACTGGCAATGAAATAGAATACAAGGTATTTGCCAGGAAACCTTTGAATTTTATTGATTTCCCCTGATAGCACCTAAACCTACTATAGGACCAGGGGTATACAAAGCCCTCATTTCTTAAAATCGGAAAACTGCTCAAAAGAAGTTCTTGATCTATATCAATGGACGTATGCGCCCCCTTGATTAATTTTGTACAAAAAAGCCATGGAATTAGGAATCGGCATGTTCGGTGATTTGACATTCTATCACCAAACGCATCAGATACAACCTCCGGCCAAAAGATTGGCAGAAATGGTTGAACAGGTCCGGTTAGCAGATGAGCTGGGTATTGACGTGTTTCTTATGGGAGAGCATCACCGTCCGGATTACGCCGTCTCCTCCCCGGAGATTATTTTATCTGCACTTTCCACAGTAACCAAAAAGATTAAACTGGGAAGCGGGGTAACGGTCCTGAGCTCTGCAGATCCGGTAAAGGTTTACCAGGATTTTGCGCTTTTGGATCTGTTGTCACATCAACGGGCAGAGATCGTGGCCGGGCGGGGAAGCTTTATTGAATCCTTTCCTTTATTCGGGTACGATCTGAAAGATTACAATGAGCTGTTTGATGAAAAGCTGGATTTATTGCTACAATTAAATCAAAAGGAAAGATTATCCTGGTCGGGAAAATTCCGGGCTCCCTTGACGGATCAAACCGTATACCCGCGTCCGGAGAGGACATTACCTATCTGGATCGCAGTGGGAGGAACGCCGGCCTCGGTGGCCCGTGCGGCCAAATTGGGATTGCCCATCATCTTTGCCATCATCGGGGGAAGCCCCGCGCAATTTCAACCCCTGATCCATTTTTATAAAGAACAATATATTCAATTTGGACACAACCTGAAAGATATGCAGATTGGGGTACATTCCCATACTTTTATTGCAGGTTCTCAACAGGATTTATTGGAAAGTTATTTCCCTTATTACGCCGCCCAGATGGATCGGGTAGGCAGAGAAAGAGGCTGGCCGCCTTATACCAAACGCCAGTTTGAAGGGGGCATGGGCCCCGAAGGAGCCCTTTTTATGGGAGACGTGAATCAGGTATCCGAGAAAATGATTCAAATCATTGAAAGATTCGGATTGACCCGGTTTATTGCTCATATAGATGTAGGCGGCCCTTCTCATAAAGAGCTGATGAAGGCTATCGAGTTGTACGGAGATAAGGTACTGCCTGCAGTGAGGAAGCATTTTAAAGACGGACGGAAAAAACCGGGAAATGGATTTTTCGGACCAAAATAAATAGGGCCTGCCGGGTTAAAAGGGGGTACTTATTCCTACAGTTGTTATAAATACCGCTGTTGAAGGCTGTATTTTATTTCTTTAACGCCCTACAGCTTCATTTCTTTAACCGGTTTCTTCTAAGGTCGGAGGGTGTGAGACACACAAGGCAATAATTCTTCTGTTCTTCCCCTTTTCTATTCTCTTCACTGCTCTTCCTCAGCGGTCTTCTTGCTGATCTTCACCTTCCATTCTACCGGTCCGGACACGAGATATTCCCAGCTAAACGGTTCTTCATTTTCGGCTTCCATCTGATAGTACAACGGCTTGGGATCATGGTCATTAATGAATACAAAAGATTCGCCCGCATTTAATTGGTCAAAAGTATCAAAAACCATTTCATGGCGTTTGGCCGGAAGAAAAGGACGTAAATCAAAATGTTCAACAATGGATTCATCTTCCATATCCGGATCTCCTTCTTTCTTTTTTGTAATATGAACTATGACTTCGCCCGGTACCTGTTTTTTATAATCCCAGTCAAACTTTCCATCAAACTTTTTCTCAAAAATAGTCTTGATCTCATTGGGATAACTTTCTGAAATCAGCTCCATAGTATCTCCCTCTTTCATCATACCGTAACGGTGAAATACGGCATACCTCCAATCTTTTTTCTCTGCTTTGCGTAAATCCATCAGGGTGGAAGCGCCTTCAAATTCACGTCCTTTAGAGGCCTCTGTCCGGGTCACTTTAACCTTCCATTCCCGACCGCCCCGATTCAGATATTCCCACCCTACCACGTCTCCGTGAATAGATTTAAATTCATAATAAAGGGGCTTGGGGTCATGGTCATTGATGAATATAAAACTGTCTCCTGCCGGCAGTTCCCGAAACATTTTATTGAGCATTTCATGCCGTTTTATGGGAACCAGGGGTCTGACATCAAGCGGTTCTGTCGTTTTCATCTTTACTGTTTTTTAAGTTAAAATACTATTATATCTTAATATAATTACATATTCCTATATGAATGGTTTTCTTCCGTGGTTTTCACCTCATAGTCCTCGGGAGGTCAGCTTTCCTTCTCTACCAGCCGGAAACCGTTTCCATGGATATTCACAATTTCAACCTTGGGATCGGGACGAAGGTATTTTCGCAATTTGGCAATATACACGTCCATACTTCTGCCGTTAAAATAAGTGTCGCTGCCCCATATTTTTTTTAGGGCCAGTTCACGAGGCAACAGGTCATTTTTATGTTCACACAACATGCGCAGCAACTCATTTTCTTTCGGGGACAAGGTCTGGGTTTTATCTCCGGAGGATAAGGTGCGAAGGCGCGCATTAAAATGAAAACCGCCCAGGTCAAACTCCACCTGTTCATTTTCTTTATGATTAAGCTCCTGGTTCCGCTTGAGGATGGCTTTTATCTTCAGCAGCAGCAGTTCGCTGTCAAACGGCTTGGTAATGTAGTCATCCGCTCCCAGCTTATAGCCCTGGATAATATCATCTTTCATGCTTTTGGCGGAAATAAAGAACAGCGGGATCTCCGGGTCCACATCCCGTATCTCCTCGGCGAGGGTGAAACCGTCCATGTTCGGCATCATGATATCCAGCAGGCACAGGTCAAATTTCTCCCTCCGGAAAGCAGCCAACGCCAGGATCCCATCCCTGCAAAGCTCTACTTCATAATCGTTCAACTCCAGATAATTTTTCAAAACCAGCCCCAGGTTGGAATCATCTTCAGCCAACAATATTTTTGCACTGTGTTGTTCTTCCATTTTATCTGAATTTCATTACAAACCTACATCAAAAGCGGGAATACACAAAGATTTTTAAAGATCTACGGTTTCCGGTTTCAGCCTTCCATTACAGAAAGACACAGGGAACATACTGTCTACCGCTACTGCCTACTGCCACTGCTGCTACTACTCACTCACCACCTCCAGTTCCGTCCTCCTGTTTTTCGCCCGGCCTTCTTCGGTCTCATTAGACGCGACAGGGTGAGCGGCGCCATATCCCTTTGCAGACAATCTTCCGGCGGGTATTCCCTTTGACTCCAGATAGTTAACGACTGAACGGGCCCGTTGTTGCGACAGCTCCAGATTATGAGCGGCGCTGCCTACACTGTCCGTGTATCCGTTGATCTGAATGGATAAAGACGGATTCTTCTTCATAAGCTCCACCACTTTGTCCAGCTCCGCATAGGATTCCGGTTGAAGGACATACTGATCAAAGTCAAAAAAGATATTTTTCAGGATCACACGTGCATGGGCTTCAATAGGTTGCAATCCGATATTGATCTGATAAGGCTGCCACTTAACGTTTGTTTTTTTCAATGAGAAATTCTCGGAGTAAAAAAGATAGCCGGGCCGGGTAACATTAAATGCATAATCTTTACCCGTTGGCAGGGTCACCAGATAATTGCCTTTCTCATCGGTTGTTACGGTGGTCAGAAGTTTCCCGCTGGACAAGTCAGTAAGTTCCAGCCGGGCGGTTACGGGCTGTTTTGTTTTCCTGTCGAATACTTTACCGTGTACATACAGGGTCATGACCGGACGCGCCGCGGGATATAATTTGAAACGGTAAAGGTCCAGCCTGCCGCGGGAATCTTTGCGGTCTGAAGCAAAATAAGCGGTTTTCCCATCCGGAGTTACAAAAATGCTGCCGTCATGATCAATGGTGTTAATAGGATAACCCAGATTATGAGGTTTTTCCCAGGAACCATCCACCTTTTTTCTGACGTAATACAAATCTACTCCTCCCACTCCCGGTCGACCGTCTGAGGCAAAATACAGCGTTTTATTGTCTGCATGGATAAAAGGGCTGCTTTCATCTCCCGGCGTATTGACGGTAGCTCCCAGATTTTGAGGAGCTCCCCAGCGGCCGTCCGGCTGCAAGCGGGTCACGTATATATCACTTCCGCCGAGTCCGCCGGGCCGGTTGCTGACAAAATACAATTCTTTTTTATCCGGGGAAAGACAGGGCTGACTGTCCCAGTAACGACTATTTACAGGCGGCCCGACGTTACGGGGGGGACTCCAGCCCCCGGTTCCCTTTACGGAAAAATAAATGTCGCAGCTTCCCAACCCATCCGGACGATCACAAATGGTAAACATCAGCACCTTCCCATCCTGAGAAATAGTGACTGCGCCCATATTATACCTGGATCGGCTATCCGAACCGCTTTTGCCGAATACCGGGCTGTTTAGCGGAACCGCGCGGGTCCATTGGCTGTCCGGCAGTGCATGACTCACATAAAAATTTTCATGCCTGCCGTTAATATTCCGGGTAAAAATCAAGGTTTTCTTGTCAATGGTCAGGTTGGGAAAGTATTCCGCATCGGTTGTATTAATGCTGTCACCGAGATTAACAGGGCTGAAGGGCCGTTTCTTTTCTTTACTCTTTAGCCCGAACTCAAAATGAGCCTTCCAGCCAAGCGCATTTTCACGGCCGGCCTCCGATAACCTGCTTTTATCCAGATAGCGGTTCATAAGCCGGAGCGCCTGTGAAAAATTTCCAAGGCCTGCTTCGGCCTTGGCATAAGTATAGTAGGCCGGTAGCAAGAAATTGCTGTCTATTTTATAAGCCGCATCAAAATTTTGAACCGCCTTATCATATGCCCTGTTTTTTGTATAAATACTCCCCATCAATGCATAGGCATCCAGGTATCGGGGGGCTTTTTCAACCGCCTTCTGTAACAAAGACAGTGCTTCTTCCTGTGCCTCATCTGTTGGAAACTGCATTTTCATTTGGGCTTCCGCATACCACTTCTGTGCTCTTGAAGAGACTTTATCGGGGCGGTATTGCCCCCATACCAGTATGGGAAAACACCATATGAGCCATATACCAACCAGTTGTTTCATTTATTTGTCCTTTAAATAACATAACGCATTTGGGGTAGGCGGGAATACCTCCATCCGTTATTTATTATTCATACACACGACGGAGTTTCAGATTGGTAACCGGCTGGATCACCAGGGGGAATTTCTCAATGGTCACGAAACTGGAATCCAGACCAAACCCGCGTTCTTCAGACAGGCTGATCTTTTTAAGATAAAAATAGCCTTTCATGATCAATCTCTCGTTCAACGGAAGATCGTTGTCATGAGAAAGAAATTTAGACATGACGATAAAACGAAAATCGCCTGCTATGTTATTCTTGCTCAGTGATTCATAACGGCTGATAATGTTTACTTCTTTACGCTTCACCATATCTTCAACCACCCTTCTGAACATCAGATTGATACGCTGTTCCACCCGGAACCCCAATCTGAATTCTATACGGATGACCTCATTGGGGATAATCGTATTCACAATATAATCGCAGCGATAGGGCTCATCCAGCACGTCCACGTGCAAAAGCCAGTAAATGTCTGCCCGTTTGGGTTTTTTATTAAAAATAGAATAAATGATCTTCTGCTCCAGTTCCTTCGGATTATTGGCGCTGGTGAGGTAGATCAGATGAGTAGAATATTTTGAAATGCTGGTATCTGAGCTGATTTCCTGTAATTGGGGAAGGTAATCCTCTATTTTTACAAATTCGACATAACGATTTTGTATTTTTCGGGCTTTGAACCATATATAATTGATCAGGAAAAGAATAAATCCGAGGATAACCGTCACATATCCCCCCTGCGGAAAGTAGTATATATTGGCAAAAAGAAACGAAAACTCAATGGTCAGGTACACCACCAAAAATATGACCACCCAAACTTTATTTACCCTTTGCATCAGCAAGTAATCAATCAGCATAAAGGTGGTCATGATCATCGTGATGGTAATAGCCAGCCCGTATGCCGCCTCCATATTTTTGGATTCACCCTTAAAAAATAGAACCACGGCAATACATCCTACTGCCAATAAGAGGTTGATTCCCGGAATGTAAAGTTGCCCTTTTTCCTCTGTAGGATAAATAATTTTCATTTTGGGCCAGAGGTTCAATTTGATGGCCTCGCTGATCAACGTAAAAGAGCCCGATATCATGGCCTGGCTGGCAATAATGGCCGCCATTGTTGCGATCCCGATCCCTATGGGTACAAACCAGGCCGGCATAATAGCAAAAAATATTTTTACATCATCGGGGATAATCTGGCCTTTATATTGCAGCACCCAGGCGCTTTGTCCCAGATAGCTTAATATCAGGCAGATCTTTACATAGATCCATGAAATACGGATGTTATCCCTTCCGCAATGCCCAATATCGGCATACAGGGCCTCCGCCCCGGTGGTACATAGGAAAACCGCCGCCAGGATCAGGAATCCTTTCGGATAAGTAGCCAGTAACTTAATAGCATAATAGGGGTTAAAAGCCTTAAATACAGCCCAGTTATCGGAAATATGAGAAAGCCCCATTACCGCCATCATGGTAAACCAGATGAACATAATGGGACCAAAATACTTGCCTATAAAATTGGCCCCAAATTGTTGTACGGCAAATAAAAGTACAATAATTACCAGAACGATCTTTACCGTAATATCATGGGGAAAGCTCAATCCTTCAATAGCGGAAGTGATGGTAATCGGCGGCGTAAGCAGCCCGTTGGCCAGCATCGCCGCTCCCCCGACCATTGCAATAATGGCGGCTTTCCTGGCATATCTTCGTATCAATGCATAAAGGGAGAATATTCCGCCCTCCCCGTTGTTATCCGCCCGCATGGCGATGAGCACGTATTTCACGGTGGTTTGCATGGTCAGCGTCCAGATAATACAGGACGCCCCGCCAAGGATCAACAGTTCTGTAATGGGTTTACCGCGTGCAATAGCATCGAAAGTATATAAGGGGGAAGTTCCCAGGTCTCCAAATACGATCCCCAAGGCTACGAGGAGGCCGGCTGCGGTTACTTTTTTCAGTTTGAGCGATCTCACAAACGAAATTTCTATTTAAAGTACGGACACGCAAAGGTAGGGTATAAATCACGAAACTTCCGCCCGCCCGCCACGAGCGCTATTTGATAAACCGGATGCTGAGAGGATATTTGTACAGCCTTCCCTCAGAGGCCTTAATCGTAGCTACAATCACTAAGACCAAAACGATTATACCCAACAACCACAACAAAAAAATACCCACAACACTAATAATCAAAACGATGGTAACCAGTAGCATGGTGATCTGGAAATTTAAAGATTCTTTGGCATGTGCGCTTACAAAAACAGAATCGTCTTTCTTGAGGAGGTAGATGATCAGCGGCCCGATAAAGGCGCTTAAAAAGGTGATCAGATGGGCCAGCAGGCCGAGTGTTTTTTCATCGCCCGAAGGAGGGTTTTCCGGTAAGTAATCTTTTCCCAGAAAAGAACTGTTTTCGCTCATAAAAAGATTTTTAGATGTTAAAAGTAATACAAATATTTAATATTTACATCCTTTTTCACCTACGCGGTTCCGGCATGGAACGTTTGTTCTCTTGTCCTTCTTTTTTTAACCCCTCCCTCAATATTGGGAAGAAATCCGGTTATCAACCCCAACAACGGTAAGAAAGAACAGACTTTAAACATAAAATAAACGCTTGTTTTGTCGGCCAAAATGCCGAGTACTGCAGAACCCACGGCGCCCATTCCAAAAGCCAGTCCAAAGAACAGCCCGGAGACCATTCCCAGCTTCCCGGGAAGCAATTCCTGGCCATAAACAATGATGGCAGGGAAAGCGGAAGACAAGATAATCCCGATCAGGACGGTTAATATTACCGTCCAGAACAAGCTTACATAGGGCAATAACAAGGTAAACGGGGCCACTCCCAGGATAGACACCCAGATCACATTTTTCCGCCCGTACCTATCTCCCAAAGGTCCCCCGATCATGGTACCGGCAGCCACGGCAAACAGGAACACAAAGAGGTATATCTGGGAACTTTGAACCGAGACGCCAAAATGTTCGATCAGGTAGAAGGTAAGATAGTTCTTCATGGCGGCAAGGTAAAAAAACTTGGAAAAGATCAAGATCAGCAATATGCCTACGGCAAGTACGGTCTCTTTCCGGGAAATATGTAAAATATGGTCCATTCCGAGATTGATATGCTTTTTCCGGTGAAAATCCTGGCGTTTGAACCACCCCCCCACCTTCCATAAAATAAGGATCGCGATAAACGCCAAGAGGCAAAAGGATACAATGTAGTGTTGACCAAAAGGCACAATGATGGCCGCCGCCATCAGGGGTCCGATGGCGGTTCCCGCATTTCCCCCTACCTGGAAGATAGACTGGGCCGTACCCGCGCGGCCGCCGGATGCATAGCGGGCCATACGGGATGATTCAGGATGAAAAACCGAAGACCCGACCCCTACGAGCATTACAGAGATCAAGACCATTAAAAAACTCCCGGAATACGCCAGGCTCAACAGTCCGATCAGGGTAAACCCCATGCCGATTGCCAACGAATAGGGTTGCGGCTTCTTATCGGTATAATTTCCAACCACCGGTTGTAAAAGGGAGGCCATCAGCTGGTTTACAAAAGTGATCAGCCCTATTTGAGCAAAACTGAGATGAAAATCGGCTTTTAGCAAGGGATAAATGGCCGGTATCACCATTTGCAGGGCATCGTTCAGAAAGTGTGCCACACTCAAGGAAAGCAGGATCGATAGTACGGCTCCGCTTCCTTCTCCCTTTATCTTTTTTTGCGCCTTTATCCTTCCTAATAGCATCTATTTGAAATCTGTTATTCTTATAAAATCCCGACATCCTTCATATTCCATCGGGCTATTGGAACTAATAACGACCAGACGATCCTCCGCATGGCGGCTCTTCAGAAGGTGATGATAAATTGCAAATCCTTCTTCATCTAGATTGGTACAGGGTTCGTCAAGTAACAACACCGGCACATCCGAAAAAAAAGCCTGGGCGAGCTTGGCCCGTTGTTTCATCCCGCTGGAATAATATCTGATCTGCTTATGAAGCGCCGTTCCTAAATGAACCGTTTCTGCAATATCCTTAAAAGAATACCCTTTAAAAAAAGGTTTAAATCTCGTATGGAACTGAAACAATTCTTTTAAAGTAAACGCTTCTATCAATTCCAGATACGGCGCCGCCAGACTAATGTATTGAAAAACATTTTCCGGGCTCAAAAGGTTGCCTTCATGAGTATATTTTACCGACCCTTCCGTAAAAGTAAGGCTCCCGGCTATGATCTGCAGCAAAGTAGATTTCCCGGATCCATTGGGTCCCAGGATAGCATAAGATCTGCCGGATTCAAAAGTGGCATTCAAATTCCTAAAGATCCATTCGTAATTATAACGCTTGCCGATGTTGCTAAGAGATAACTTCATTGCTTCTGCGGGTATAGCCTTTCATAATGCCCCGGTTGGATTCCCGTATAAAGGTAAGTACCTCATCGCGTTCATCCGTAGCCGGTATTTCTGTTTCAATAATACTTAAAGCATGAGAAACGCTGTAGCCGCGGACATACAGGATACGATAAATATCCATAATATGATTGATCTGTTCGAGTGTATATCCCCGACGCTTGAGGCCAATGGAGTTGACTCCCACATAAGAAATGGGTTCCCGGGCCGCTTTTACATAGGGAGGAATGTCCTTGCGGACCAATGCGCCGCCTGTAATAAAGGCATGGGCTCCAATTTTACAAAACTGGTGGACGGCGGTAAGTCCACCCAGCACAGCATAATCTCCCACGGTGATGTGTCCTGCCAGGGTCGTGTTATTAGACAATATACAACGGTCCCCTACAATACAATCATGGGCGATATGGCTGTAAGCCATGATAAGACAATGTTTTCCAATAACGGTCTTCCACTTATCCTTCGTTCCCCTGTGAATGGTTACAAACTCGCGTATGGTGCTGTGATCCCCTATGATCACTTCCGTTTCTTCTCCTGCAAATTTCAGGTCCTGGGGAATGGCAGAAAGTACGGCGCCCGGGAAAATACGACAGTTTTTGCCTATCCTCGCCCCTTCCATAATGGTTACATTGGATCCTACCCAGGTATTTTCACCAATTTCCACATTCTTATGGATCACCGTAAACGGGTCAACCTTCACATTGGCCCCCAGTTTGGCATCAGGGTGGATATATGTCAGGGGTTGGATCATTTTTCTCTATATTCTTTATTCACAAGTTGGGCAACGAGGTCCGCTTCCGTACACACTTTATTTCCTACAAAGACAGTGCCTCTCATTTCACATATACCCCGCCGGATGGGGCTCAACAATTCCAGTTTTAACACCATGGTATCCCCGGGTATAATTTTGCGTTTGAATTTACAATTGTCTATTTTCAGGAAGTAGGTGTCATAGTTTTCAGGATCACTGTACGTATTGAGCGCTAGAATTCCCCCTGCCTGTGCCAATGCCTCAATTTGTAAAACCCCGGGCATTATCGGATTCCCCGGAAAGTGTCCCTGAAAGAAATATTCGTTAAAGGACACGTTTTTTACGCCTACCACATGGGAATCGCTCAGCTCAATGATCTTATCTACCAGCAAAAAGGGATAACGATGGGGCAGCGACCGCTCGATCCGGCGGATGTCATACAGGGGAGGTTGATCCGGAATGTATACGGGAACATCTTTCGCACGACGGTTTTTCCGGATATACTGCTTAATTTTCTTGGCAAAGGCCACATTGGAAGAATGCCCGGGGCGGTTGGCGATGATATGAGCCTTAATGGGATAACCTATTAAAGCCAGATCACCGACTACATCCAAAAGCTTATGCCGGGCAGGTTCATTGGGAAAACGCAGTTTGATGTTGTTAAGAATGCCGATTCCCTCCTGTTTAACAGAAATATTTTTCCTTTTGAAAGCTGCCGCCAGGTGTTTGAGCTGTTCTTCAGTTACTTCCTTATCTACTACCACTATGGCATTATTCAGGTCTCCCCCTTTGATCAGATTATGTTTTAGCAAATATTCCAACTCGTGCAGGAAAACGAAGGTGCGGCAGGAAGCAATATCTTTTTTGAAATCTCCCAGATCCTTCAATGCCGCATGCTGGGTCCCCAATACCGGCGAATTGAAATCAATCAGCGTCGTTACTTTAAATTCATGAGCGGGCAGAGCCACCATTTCTACCCGCTTTTCTTTATCCTGAAAATCAATATTGTCTTCAATGGCATAATAGACCTTCTTCACATCTTGTTTTTGAACGCCTACCTTTTCTATAGCCTCAATAAAAGGAAGCGAACTGCCGTCCATGATAGGCACTTCGGGCGCATCAATGGTTATCAGCACATTATCTACCTGCATACCCACCAGGGCCGCCAACAGGTGTTCCACCGTACCTACCCGGGCGCCATTTTGTTCCAGGGAGGTGCCTCTGGAGGTATCCACCACATAATCTACATCTGCCTTGACCATCGGCTGATTGGGGAGATCTATTCTTTGAAACTTTATTCCAAAACCCGGAGTTGCAGGCTTTAATGTCATGCTGGAGGCGATTCCTGTGTGCAGACCTACTCCGGAAATATTTACTTCAGACTTAAGAGTATGCTGATATCGAGCATCGTTTTTATTCATATTAAACCAGTTTCTCCCAAAGACTATCTATAGGCTATATTCGTTCCTTTTCAGTTAAAAATTGCTTAATCAAATCCTCCAGCTTCTGAACCCGTTTTTCCAATTCGGGCAAATTTCTGAAAATTGCCTGACTTCTCAATGAACTTTTATATTCGAAGGCAGGGGTTCCCGTGATAGCCGTATTGGGTTTGTTTACAGACTTGGCTACCCCGCTCTGTGCGTTAATACGGGTCCCGTCTGCAATATTCAAATGTCCGACAATTCCGGCCTGACCGCCAAACATACAATTTTTCCCGATCTTGGTACTCCCCGACACGCCGGCTTGGGCTGCAATAACCGTATGGCTTCCCACCTCTACGTTGTGAGCTATCTGTATAAGGTTATCAAGTTTTACGCCCTCGGCGATTACAGTGGATCCGATGGTGGCCCGGTCGATGGTGGTATTGGCGCCAATTTCCACGTTGTCTTCAATCTTCACATTACCTATCTGGGGGATCTTTTTGTAATTCCCTTCTTCCTGGGGAGCAAATCCGAAACCGTCACTTCCAATAACCGTTCCGGCATGGATAATGGTATTATTCCCTATTGTACAATCAAAATAAACCTTTACACCCGCATGTAAAATGGTGTTGCTGCCCACCTTCACGTTGTCGCCTAAAAATACCCCCGGATTGATACGGGAATAATCTCCTACCGTCACATTTTCACCTATATAAGCAAAAGGGCCTACATACACCTCTTTTCCCAATGTGGCCGTATCCGCAATATACGACGGTTGATAAATACCGGTTTTTGAAGTTTTCCGTTCGTTGATGAGTTGGTCATATTTTTCCAGAAGCAAAGCAAAACCCGCATACGCATCCCTGACCCGTATAAGTGTGGCACTTACCGGTTTTTCAATTTCGAGTCCTTCATTGACAATAATAACGCTGGCACGGGTCGTATAGAGAAAGGCTTCATACTTGGGATTAGCAATAAAACTCAGGGTTCCCTCATCTGCCTGCTCAATTTTTGCAATATCATGAACCTGCACATCAGGATCTCCTTCGAGTTTCCCATTTAACAAAGTGGCAATTTGAGAAGCGCTAAACTGCATAAACATTTATTTTAGACCGGCAAGGCCCCTGGTCCACACCAGCCAATGAACAATCAAATTAAATTTCCCTGGGGCGACAAATGTAAAATTTTTTTATGGGTATCAGGACGGTATTGTTAATTAGTGCATTTTCAACCGAGGAGATGTCCCGCACGGAACCGTCCTTAAAAAGAATGTTAATTTCTTCATTTCTAATATCGTATGTTTTATTGACGGCCATCCCGTGGAATACAAAATATCTCACTTCTTCTTTCGACCATTTCCCCTTTTCCGCCACCTGCCTTTCCAGTTGCTCAAAGACCGGCTTACTCACCGGCCTGCTGCTTAACGTAAGCCGGTACAAATGCCGGTTAATAAGCCAGCTGCAAAGCGTGGACAAAACCTTGTCCGGATGACCGGCCCATACTTTGATGGCTGAAAGTATATCATAATCATCCAATCGACAAAAATGTTCCAGATAGACCGGATCATTTACAAAGGTAGCACGGTCAATTTTCTTTAGCATAAAAAATGCCAAAGAAGGAGTTGCAAATAATTTTTCTCCTTTCAGGAAAAGCGCTTTTGCCCGTTTCAGGATATTAACCAAAAGATTCTCGGCGCTCAGAACCGTCTTGTGCAAATAAACCTGCCAGTACATCAGCCGCCTCGCCACAATAAATTTTTCGATGGAATGGATGCCCTTTTCTTCCACCATGAGCTCGCCGTTGTATACCGTAAGCATTTTGATAATGCGGTCGTATCCGATCACCCCTTCATACACCCCCGTATAAAAGCTGTCGCGGCTCAGATAGTCCATCCGGTCCACGTCCAGTTGGCCGGAGACCAGCTGATGCAGGAACTTTTTATGATAATCGCCTTTGAAAATACGAATGGCAAGGCTCAATTTTCCCTCCAGTTCCTCATTTAATTTTTGCATGATCAGTTCGGAAATATCTTCATGAGAAAGGCCCGCAGCAATAATATTTTCCAATGCATGCGAATAGGGGCCGTGTCCGATATCATGGAGCAGGATGGCTATACAAGCAGCAGTTTTTTCTTCTACGGTAATTTTAACACCTTTATCACATAATTCCTGCAAAGCCAGCCGCATCAAGTGATAAGCTCCCAGGGAATGAGATAACCGGGTATGCATGGCGCCGGGATACACCAGATGCGCGAGCGCCATTTGTAAAATACGGCGTAGTCTTTGATAATATGGATGTTGAAGTATCTTCAATACCAGCGGATCATCAACGGTGATAAAACCATAGACCGGATCGTTGATGATCTTTCGTTTGCTCTGATACATAAACCCCGTACTCTAAGAAAAAGTTAAATTAGATCCTATTTTGCTACAAAGCTACGATAGACTGGTAGAAATAGGTAATTTTGAATAAAATAAACCACGATATGAGTAACAATACCAGCATACTATGGGTAGATGATGAAATTGATTCTCTCAAATCTCAAATCCTGTTTTTGGAAAATAAAGGCTACGAGGTTTCTGCATTAAGCAACGGATACGATGCCATCGAGCATCTGAAGGAAAACCTGGTGGATGCCATTTTACTGGATGAAAGCATGCCCGGGATGACCGGGCTGGAGACGCTGGGCCAGATACGCGAGATCAACCAGCAAATTCCTGTGATCATGGTCACGAAAAATGAGGAGGAAGATCTGATGGAGGATGCGATTGGTTCACAAATAACCGATTATCTCATCAAGCCCGTGAATCCCAACCAGGTTTTGATGAGCCTGAAAAAAATAATTGACAACAAACGGCTGGTTGCCGAGAAAACCACCACTGCTTATCAACAAGACTTCCGCAATCTCTTCATGACGCTCAGCTCTAATCAGGATTACAACGAGTGGATGAACACATACAAAAAACTGGTCTATTGGGAGATGGAAATGGCCAAGAGCAACAGTCCTGAAATGCAGGAAGTCTTTAATACCCAAAAAGCCGAAGCCAATACCGAGTTTGCCAAATATGTATGCAAAAACTATCTTAACTGGGTGCATCCTAAGACGCCGGAGGCCCCCATCATGTCGCATACTGTTTTCCAATATAAGATCGCCCCTCATGTAGAAAAAGACAGGCCGCTTTTTATGGTGTTGATTGACAATCTGCGTTTCGACCAATGGAAAGCCATCGAACCTATCTTTGCCGAACAGTTCCGGGTGCTGGAAGAAGACACCTTTTACAGTATTTTACCCACCTCCACGCAGTACAGCAGAAATGCCATCTTTGCCGGGTTGATGCCCCTGGAAATAGAGAAGAGGTTCCCGCTTCAATGGAAAAATGATGACGAACAGGGCGGAAAGAACCTGCACGAGGAGGAATTTCTGGGATCTCAGCTCAAGCGGTTGCGAATGAAGGACATCCGCTTTTCCTATACCAAAATCACCAATCACCAGGATGGTCAGAATATGGTAAACAATATCCATAATATGCTGGAGTACGATCTGAACGTGATCGTTTACAATTTTGTGGATATGATGAGTCACGCCCGTACAGAAATGGAAGTACTCAAAGAACTGGCCTCCGATGAAACCTCTTATCGCTCCATTACCAAAAGCTGGTTCAGGCACAGTCCCCTTTATCAGGCCTTAAGCCGACTGGCCGAAAAAGACATCCGGCTGATTCTGGCGACCGATCATGGGAGTGTCAGGGTAAAAAAACCCTGTAAAGTAATCGGCGACCGGCAGACCACGACCAACCTCCGATATAAACACGGACGAAATCTCAATTATAACCCCGACGATGTTCTTGCTTTCCGTAATCCCAACGAAGGGGGATTGCCAAGGCCAAACGTCAATTCCTCTTACATTTTTGCAAAAGAAGATGGTTATTTATGTTATCCGAACAATTATAACCATTACGCGAACTATTATCACGACACCTTTCAGCATGGGGGGATCTCGCTGGAGGAAATGATCGTCCCCATTATAAGAATGGACTCCAAATAAACTAAACTACCCCTTCAAAAAATGCAAAATCAATTTGGCTGAAATAGAAAAAGATGTATTTTTGCAGCCCTTTGAAGAATATTCCTGCTTAGCTCAGCTGGTTAGAGCATCTGACTGTTAATCAGAGGGTCGTAGGTTCAAGTCCTACAGCAGGAGCCTGATGATCAAGTAGTTATGAGTGAATTGCTTATAACTACTTTTTTATTTGATACACAATTGATCCTAAGTCCATGTAATTGCTTGCAATCAAAAGCAATTGCTTCCCATTCTGTATAAAAAATACATTGATAATCCGGTAATATTCTCCAATTTTTCGTAAACTTGTAGGGTCCTATAACGGTTATTAATAGTAAAAGATTTATCATGTTTAAAACATACGGCCTTTCTTTCCTCCTGCTTTTGAGCTTATCGCTCTTTACCGCAAGAAGCGGCTTCGCCCAAACGGAGGCATTATCAGAAGGGGCAACAGCTCCCATATTTACTGCCAGGGCCAGCCAGGGTGGCAGGGCTTTTGATTTTTCATTGAAAAAGGCGCTGGCCAAGGGTCCCGTAGTGGTCTATTTTTACCCCGCCGCTTACACGGGCGGCTGTGACCTGGAAGCACACACCTTCGCAACGCTCAGTGATCAATTTAAAGCTGCGGGAGCCACCATTATCGGAGTTTCGGCTGACGATATTCAGCGATTGAATTCGTTTTCCTCGGATCCGGATTATTGTGCCGGCAAATTTCCGGTAGCCTCCGACCCGGAAGGCAAGATTGCCGCTACTTACGGTTTAAAAATATCCCCGCCACAGCCGGGGGTTAAGGATGTAAGGGGAGAAGAGGTTACGCACGGTTTTCTTCCGCGGACCACCTTCGTCATCAACACAAAAGACCAGATCGTAGCTGTTTTTTCTTCCAAAGTGGATAAAATCAGCCCGGATGAGCATGTTAAAAAGGCTTTGGCCATTGTAAAGAAAATGTAAACCGGCTCGTCAAAGGTGAAACCGATACCGAATGAATACGCGTAAACTGACCATGAGCGAACTCGGCCGTAAAACCGTGGAAGAGTTTAAAAATGCGGATAAAACCCCTCTTGTCCTTATACTGGATAACATTCGCAGCCTCCACAATGTAGGGTCTGTATTCCGGACGGCAGATGCCTTCTTGTTACAGGGGATATATCTCTGCGGAATGACGGGCCGCCCCCCCCATCGCGACATCCGGAAAACAGCCCTGGGCGCTACAGAAACGGTTGATTGGCACTATTTTAAGAAAACAGAAGCGGCCATTCAAGAATTAAGGGAAAAAGGCTATGCCATCTGGGCAGTGGAACAGGTGAAAAACAGCCTGTCCCTCTCCGACTTCCATCCCGACTTTGGAAAACCCCTGGCCCTGGTCTTTGGAAATGAAATGCATGGCGTGAGCGATGAGGCGCTCCGCCTGGCCGACGGGTGCATTGAGATCCCACAGCTCGGGATGAAACATTCCCTGAATATTTCGGTGAGCGCCGGGATCGTCATCTGGGAAATTTTCAAAAAGAGGGTTATGGCCTGTGATTGAAAAAAGCTATCTTCGTACAAAGTATACCCGGTTATGAGCATACTCCTCCGCATTCTGGTCACTTCCTTAGCAGCTTATCTTGCCGCCATACTATTACCCGGGATCCATATTGCCGGGTACCTGAATGCTATTCTGCTTGCCATTATCCTGGGATTGCTCAATATCTTTATCAAGCCTCTGCTCGTTGTGCTAACGCTGCCCATAACCCTATTCACTTTCGGTTTATTCCTATTGGTGATCAATGCCCTCATCATCTTAATAGCAAGCCACTGGACCAAAGGATTTCACGTAGATGGTTTTTGGTGGGCGCTGCTTTATAGTATCGTGCTTTCCGTTTTTACTTCTCTCTTGACCAGCCTGGCCCGCAGGAACTAACAGGACTGAACCGGCGGCAGTAGCCCCTTAATATCTCTAACCAAACATATATTCATATCTTTGCATTTATGAAGAAAGCACTAAAAGTTATTGCCATTGTAATTGGAGCCCTTATTCTTATCCTCCTTCTGGCCCCCTTTTTATTCAAGGACCAGATCGTAAAAAAAGTAAAACAGGAGGCTAATAAGCAACTGAATGCAACCGTTGATTTTGATAACGACATCTCCCTCAGCTTTTTTCGAAATTTTCCTAATGCCAGTCTGGGCATAGATCGTTTATGCGTTATCGGCCAGGGCGAGTATAAGGGCGATACCCTGGCTTATGTAAAGAAGCTCCACATCGTCATTGATCTTGCCTCTTTATTTGGGGAGGAATACCAGATCAGGGATGTTAGTCTTGACCAACCCTTTATCCAACTGTTGGTAGATTCTTCAGGAAATCCCAATTGGGATATTATGAGGGTAGATTCGAGTCAAACCGATACCGCTTCCACCGCCTTTAAGATAGGATTGCAAAAATATGCTATTCAGGACGGGCGCCTTATTTATTCCGATTCTTCACTGGGCTTCCTCCTTGAGCTCAATGGCCTGGATCATACGGGTAAAGGAGACTTTACCCAAGATGTCTTTGATCTTAATACCACTTCTCATGCACGGCAATTGACATTGGTATATGGAGGCATTCCTTATCTCAATCACATAGAAGCGGATATTGACGCAAATATCAATATTGATCTTCCCAAATCAAAATATTCATTTACTAAAAATACGATTAAACTGAACGGCCTAACGCTCGGAGTGGACGGTTACGTAGCCCTTCCGGACAGCAACCTGGCCATGGACCTTTCTTTTAAAGCCACAAAAGCGGACTTTAAAAATTTTCTCTCCCTGATACCTGCCATTTATCAAAAGAACTTTGATAAACTGAAGGCCTCAGGCGCGTTGGCCTTCAATGGATTTGTAAAAGGAATCTATAATGAAGATCGTGTTCCTGCATTTGGTTTACAGCTGACTATTGATAACGGGATGTTTCAATATCCATCGGTCCCCGAACCCTTATCAGATGTAAATCTGGATTTAGCTGTAAAAAACGATGACGGGATCATAGATCACACTTTTATAAACGTAAAGAAATTACATTTTGCCTTGGGTAATAACCCCTTTGATGCCCGCCTTACCCTGCAAAATCCAACGAGCGACCCAAAAATAAACGGGGCTGTAAAAGGAAAACTAAATCTTTCGGATATATCTAAAATATATCCTTTTGAAAAAGGAACAACATTGAGCGGCGTGCTTGATATGGATGTGCAGGCAAAGGGAAACCTAAGCTCCATAGAACACAAAAGGTATGATGAGTTTAACGCCCGGGGCCGGATACTGGCTAATAATGTGACTTATAAATCTTCTGACTTCTCTCAGGGAATCGAGGTGCATCAGGGGCAGCTCACTTTCTCACCCCAACAGGTAAAAGTAAGCGGGTTCAACGCTAACATGGGTAAAAGCGATTTGCAGGCCGAGGGCGGCCTGAGTAACTTTTTTGGATATCTTTTTGGGAAAGACCAACTCAGAGGCAACCTGAAGGTAACTTCTACATTACTGGATATGAATGAGATCATGGGCGCCGATAACCCGCCTGCTACGGTATCCTCCGATTCCATTACCACTACGGATACAAGCAGCGGCGTAAAGGCGGTTATCATTCCCCGGAATATCCATTTTAACCTGCAAACAACCGTGGGGCATTTTATTTATGATCATTATGACCTGACTCATGTACAAGGAAACATCACCCTCGCGGACGGTATCCTGACGATAAACAACCTGAGTACGAACATGCTGGATGGTACAGCCAAACTAAAAGGTTCGTACAATACCCGGAATCCGGAAGCGCCTAAAACAGATCTTTCCTTTAACGTGCAGGATATCAATATTCAAAAAGCCTTTAAAACATTTGTTACAGTGAAAGCCCTGGCGCCTATAGCAGCTTTTGTACAAGGGAATTTTTCGGGAGACCTGAGCCTGAACACGCTGCTAAATGATAAGTTGTACCCGAAGTTAACTTCATTAAACAGTATCGGAAACATCCGTATTCCCAACCTGAACGTGAAAGGATTCACGCCATTGATGCAACTTTCTTCACAACTGGGACTAAAGCAATTGCAAAACGTAGATTTACATAAATTGCTGCTGCATTTCAAAGTGGACAGCGGATTCCTTAAAGTAAAGCCTTTTGATCTGAATATAGATGGAATAAAGATGAACATAGCCGGTAAAAACGGACTGAATAAAGTAATTGACTACACCATCAATATGGATATTCCCCGCGCCAAACTCGGGGATGCCAATAATGCGATCACCAACCTGATCTCAAAAGCCAATAATGCAACCGGCGGTAATCTTGACCTGGGCGCCAGCGTACCCGTTGCCGTTCATTTGGGAGGAACGGTTACCCGTCCGGAGATCAAACTGGATCTTTCCGCGGAAAAAAGCAAGATTGAGAATGCTTTAAAGTCTGAAGCCAAACAACAATTAAATAAAGGAGCCCATAAATTGTTAAACCAAGTTCTTAAAGGGGATTCTACCTCTGCAGATACCACTCAAAAAGAAACATCGGTTAAAGAAAACGTAAAGAATGCACTGCAAAAAGGACTAAAAGGACTTTTAAACCGGGATAAAAAGAAAGACAGCGCCGGCAAGTAGGGGAATAACGGCTTGGTACAGGCCAATCAGTTGCTTAAGAGGGGTAAGGCGGTTTCAATCCGCGTTTTGCTCTCTTCTTTTCCAAGTACTTCCGCAATGGCAAAGACGGAAGGCCCAAACTTCCCGCCAACCAGCATTACCCGGAGCGGCAACAACATTTTTCCGGCTTTCAAACCTTGTTCTTCTGCAAAATAACGAATACGGGCCTCCAGCGTTTCCGCATCAAAAGGAGCTATGGAATCCCATATTTGCAGCAGCGCCTGAAAGAACTTCTTTTTTTCCTCATCCCATTTTTTCTTCACGCCTTCTACATCCCAGGTTTCCGGGCGTTTGAAAAAGTAATGACTGTTGTCCCAAAGCTCGGGAAGCAAACGGCAGCGTTCTTTAATAAGATCTAAGACCGCTACGGCCTTTTCATCAGAAACGTCTATTTCCTTCTCTTTCAAAAGATTTTTAAAATAGGGGAGCAGCGTATCTGCAGGGCTTTTTTTGATATACGCGTGATTAAACCAGAGCGCTTTTTCATAATCAAACTTGGCGCCTCCTTTATGAACGCGATCCAGGGAAAACCTTTGGATCATTTCCTCCAGGGAAAATAATTCCTGCGCCGTACCATCATTCCAGCCCAGAAGGGCCAGCATGTTCAGAAAAGCTCCGGGAAGAAATCCCCTTTCCTTAAAACCATCGGTAACTGCTCCTGTTTGAGGATCGGTCCACTTCATGGCATACACCGGAAAGCCCAGGCGCTCCCCGTCTCGTTTGCTGAGCTTACCTTTGCCGTTTGGCTTTAATATCAGGGGCAGATGGGCGTATTCCGGTAGATCATCGGCCCATCCGAGCTTTTGCCAGAGCAGTATATGTAACGGGGTACTGGAAAGCCATTCTTCCCCACGGAAGATATGAGATATCTTCATCAGATGGTCGTCCACCACCACTGCCAGGTGATAGGTGGGCATGCCGTCCGCTTTTAGTAATACCTTATCATCCAGTAAAGATGAATCAAAGGTGACTTTGCCGCGTATCAGATCTTCAAACTGTACATCCTGCTCCGAGGGCATTTTAAAGCGGATAACATAGGGCGTCCCGCTATCTATCAACCGCCTCACTTCTTCAGCGGGAAGGCTCAGCGAGTTACGCATTTGCAGGCGGGAATGATGATCATAACCGCTCCCGGAGGTATGGTCTTTTTGACTGTTGATCTTTTCCCGCATGGCTTTTAATGCTTCCGGCGTATCAAAAGCATAGTAAGCATCTCCACCGGCAATCAGCTGTTCGGCATACTTCCTGTAAAGGGCCTTCCGTTCGCTCTGCCGGTATGGCCCATACGTACCGCCATAGGCCGGACCCTCGTCCGGCTCTAATCCACACCATTTCAGACAATCCACAATATATTGCTCCGCCCCTTCCACGTAGCGTGTCCGGTCCGTATCTTCAATACGCAAAATAAAACGACCCTCATGCCGGCGGGCAAACAGATAATTATATAAAACGGTGCGCATGCCGCCAAGATGAAGTCCCCCGGTAGGACTTGGCGCAAAACGTACACGAACTTCCTTTTTCATAAGGATGCAAAAGTACGTATTTTGGAAGGATGGAGGAAGCCGAAATCTCCTAAAATCAATACTTTTGTAATTATTCCCGAAAATTGAAAACTATGGCCCGAATCCTTTCCATTGATTATGGTAAAAAGCGGACCGGACTGGCGGTAACCGATCCGCTAAAAATAATTGCAACAGGCTTAACCACCGTATCCTCTCCCGACCTGATCCCGTTTTTAAAGCAATATCTGGAAAAGGAAGAGGTAGAACGCTTTATTATTGGAGATCCCAGAAACCTTGACGGTTCTGCAACCCATGGCACCCCTTTAGTCCGGCAATGCATCCGGGAACTGAAAAAACACTTTCCATACATTCCCGTTCAACCGGTAGATGAACGCTATACCTCCAAAATGGCTGCGAAGGCGTTATTCGAATCGGGCATCAAAAAAAAGAAACGACGAAATAAAGCCCTGTTGGATGAAACCAGCGCCACCATCATGTTGCAGGAATATCTTCGATCACTTTAATTTACCTTTGCGAAAACTTTTTTATTATGGTATTGCCAATTATTGCATACGGGAGCCCGATATTAAGAGAAAAAACCAAAGACATTGATAAAGATTATCCTGAGCTGCAAACCTTGATCTCAGATATGTGGGAAACGCTTTATGCTTCCAATGGCGTAGGCCTTGCCGCCCCGCAAATTAACCGGTCCATTCGCCTTTTCCTCGTGGATAGCAAACAAATGTTTGAAAACATGGATGAGGAAGAAAAAGAAGAATATGAGGGTGATGAAGGCATCAAAAAGGTTTTTATTAATGCAAAGATCATAGATTTTGACGGAGATCCCTGGGCCTTTGAAGAAGGCTGCCTCAGTATTCCCCAGGTCAGAGAAGATGTGGATCGCCCGGAATCTGTAACCATCCGCTACTTAGATGAGAACTTTGAAGCGCATACCGATACCTTTTTTGGCCTTTCTGCACGCGTGGTCCAACATGAATATGATCATATTGAGGGAAAACTTTTCATTGACTATCTCAAACCCCTGAAGAAAAGACTGCTCAAAAAAAAGTTGGACAACATTACAAAGGGAAAAGTTACCGTAAATTATAAGCTTCTCGTTAAAAAATGACCTATCTTTACGCCGATTTAGGTTTTTTCACCGCCTTTGGCGATGAAAATGAAAAGGGAACCGGGTGTAAATCCCGGACATTACCCGATGCTGTAAGCGTTCTTATTTTTTGACTTCTCCATTGCCACTTTCGTTTGCCCACGGCAGATGAAGGGAAGGCGTCAAAAAAGAACGTAAGTCAGAAGACCTGCCCAAATCGGTTATTGTACCATGGCTTCCGGGAATAGAAGCATGCGGTGCGAAATTCTTGTATTTCTCCACTTGCATGGCTTTCTTAAATGTGACCGTAACCTATGGAACCTATGGTCCTATAGATGTCGTCGGTTTTCGCGGATCATACCCGCTCGCCTGAGCGTGTGAACCTTAGAAACCCGCAAAAGGAAAATAATTTTTAAAATGAAGAAGCATTTATTATTTGCCGCCGGAATATCCTTTTTATCCGGCCCCCTTATGGCACAACAAAAGACCCTGCCGCTGAACGAGGTGGTCGTCACAGCCAACAAATTTGACCAGAAAGCCTCCCAGACCGGGAAAGTGGTTACCGTCATTACCCAAAAGGATCTGGAGCATCAAAGCGGAGAAACCCTCGGGCAGGTGTTGAACCAGCAGGCGGGACTAACCGTTAACGGGAGTTCCGGGCCTTTAGGAACCAATCAAAATATTTATCTGCGAGGCGCCGATCCACAATATACCCTTATCATGATAAATGGTATCCCCGTAAGTGATATTTCCCAGATCAACAGCTATTTTGATATCAACCTGATCCCGGTCTCCGATATAGAAAGAATTGAGATCATGAAGGGAGGATATGCTTCGGTCTACGGAAGCGGGGCAGCCGCAGGTGTGATCAATATTATTACAAAAAAAGGGGGCGCCAAACCCTTTCAAGCTTCCCTTCGCCTGCAGGCGGGCAGCTATAATACTTATAAAGAAAACCTGAGCTTACATGGCCGTAAGAACAAGATAGATTACAGCGTACGCTTTGGAAATGAGGACAGCAAGGGATTTTCATCTGCCCTGGATACAACCGGTAAACAAGGATTTGATAAAGACGGCTACCATCGCAGATCCGTCTTTGCCAATTTGGGATATCATCCGGACGCGCACTGGGTTTTGCGGCCTTTTATACGGTATACCTACCAAAAGGGCGGTCTGGACGCGGACGTATATACCGATGACAAAGATTACTATTACACCTCCGGTTATTTTCAAACGGGGATCTCCATCCGGCATACCTTTCAACATGGAGACCTGACCTTCAGATACCACTTTAACCCCATTGAACGACATTATGATAACGATACCGCCGACCGGGCGGGTTTTATAAAAGAAGACTACAAGAGCCGTGTGCATGTCGCAGATGTTTACCTCCATTATGACATTCATGACCGTTTTTCTTTTTTGATCGGCAACACCCTGAGATTGGAAAAAACAGACCAGCAAACGCAAAATGATTTCGGCAAAACAACGCTTTCTTCAGATTCCGCGAAGGCGGATGCCATGAGTATTTACGGTTCCGTTTTTTATCATGCTCCCGCGGGTCTGAACATTGAACTGGGCGGACGTCTTAACCAGCATAAGAGCTATGGATTTCATCCGGTATTTTCCTTTAATCCCTCCTGGATGATCAAAAACAGGATCAAGATCTTTGCTAACGTGGCTTCTTCCTATACTTCCCCTTCACTGTATCAGTTATATTCCGCTTATGGAAACGCCGATCTGAAGCCCGAAACCGGGAAAAGCTACGAAGCGGGTATAGAAGCCTGGTTTGCACATCAAAAAATAGATCTAAGCCTTACTGCTTTTCACCGGAGAAGTAAGGATCTCATTGCATTTGCAAATTTGCATTATATCAATTACGACCGACAAAAAGAGTCCGGCGGAGAAACCATACTCACCTATAACATTACCGATAAACTGAAGTTATCGGCATATTATGCCTACGTAACCGGAGAAGTGACCGTCCATAACGCAATCGCCGGAAAAGATTCTTCCTACAATAATCTTTTCAAGCGCCCCAAGAGCAGCCTGGGCGCCACATTGGGCTACCAGATTCTACCCCAATTGTATGTGAGCCTGCAGGGGAAATATACCGGCAACCGGCAGGACCTGTTTTTCTATCCCATCGATCCGGTCACTTATGTTCAGAGGATAAGAGAACTAAAAGCCTATTACCTCCTCGACTTTTATGCTCAATATAAGTTTAAAAATCGTTACCATGCCTTCGTCGCCTTAAACAATATTACGGATAGCAAGTATACGGAGACAACGGGATTTGCAACCAGAAGATTCAACTTCAACGCCGGCGTCAGGATAGATTTATTTTAATTGCTTACCTTGAACTTTAATCCTGAAAAACCGGCTTTCATGATTGAAGTTCACCATCTGACAAAGTATTTTGGCTCCAAAAAGGCCGTCGGGGATCTCTCTTTCGAAGTAAAAGAAGGGGAAACTTTCGTTTTACTGGGAACCAGCGGTTGTGGAAAAACAACAACCCTGAAAATGATCAACCGCCTGCTGCAACCTGATAGCGGAAGCATACGGATCAATAAGAAAGACACCCGTGAACAGGCGCCGGAGTTACTCCGGCGCAGTATAGGATACGTGCTTCAGGATACAGGCCTGTTTCCCCACTATACCATAAAAGAAAACATCTGTATTGTCCCGGATCTGTTAAAATGGGATAGAGAAAAAACCTATTCCAGGGCAAAGATCCTTTTTAAAAAATTCAACCTCTCGCCCGACGCTTATTTTGATCTATATCCCGATCAGCTCAGTGGCGGGCAACAACAACGGGTAGGCCTTGTCAGGGCATTAATGTCCAATCCCCCGATCCTGCTGATGGACGAGCCGCTCGGAGCCCTGGATCCCATTACCCGGCACCGGATAAGAAAAGAATTTAAACAGTTGGATGAGCTGAAGAAGAAAACGATTATTTTAGTTACACATGACGTTCCCGAAGCCATCGAATTAGGAGACCGGATCTGCCTGATGGATAACGGCAGAGAACAACAGACGGGCAGCGCCCTGGAATTATTGCTACAGCCTAAAAATGATTTCGTTAAGCGGTTCTTTTCTGACGACCAATTCATGCTGCAATTGATGGCCTTAAAAGTAAAAGAGCTGTTTCCTTATTTGAAATCCATACCTTCTGTTCAGGTTCCCCACACTTTTCCGCCAGATGCAAATATGATGGAAGCGATAGAAAGGCTTTCAGATCACCCTTCGGGAGCGGATCCATTAATCGCATTTGATAGAGATAACGGGAATTATTATGATTTGAACCTAACAGATCTGCTCGCCGCTTTTCAACAAAGAGTAAACGCGCCTCGATAATGGATACCCTGCATCAGCTTGCAAGTTTTGTCAGCCGGGAGTCGGATAAACTGATTCAACAGACCCTGGTCCATTCCGGCCTCACTTTCCTGTCCCTTTGCCTGGCGCTCCTCATCAGTTTGCCTGTTGGGATATGGATCAGCCGGAAAATGAAATGGTCAAGGACCATTTTGAGTATTGCCGGTATATTACAAACGATCCCCAGTATCGCGCTGCTGGGTTTCCTCATCCCCTTTTTGGGCATAGGGGTAAAACCGGCCATCGTGGCCCTGTTTCTATATGCACTACTACCGATCCTCAGGAATACATACACGGGTATCCGCGAGGTGGATCCCGCTGTCAAAGAGTCTGCTGTGGCCATGGGCATGACCCCATGGCAGGTTTTGCTGAAAGTAGAACTGCCCCTGGCATTTCCGGTTATCCTTGCCGGGATACGAACTGCAACGGTGATCAACGTAGGAGTGGCCACGCTGGCGGCTTATATTGGCGCGGGAGGCCTGGGAGAATTTATTTTCGGAGGCATCGCGTTGAATAATTCCGCCATGATCCTGGCAGGTGCCGTTCCTGCCGCTTTGCTGGCATTGTTATTCGATTTCTTATTATCCAGACTAGAGCATACTTCCATCAAGAAGATAAAAAAGACGGGGATTATCGTACTGGTCGGCTTTCTGGTACTCTCCTCTTTTTATTTCATTCCTTCTGTTTTCGGGAGCAAGTTGATCGCGGGCTTCCCCGCGGAATTCATGGGGAGGCCGGATGGATATCCCGGACTGAAAAAAACATATCATCTCAAGATCAGTACCCTGGTCGTTAATGAAGCCTTGCTGTATAAAGCCGTTAAAGAAAAACAGGTGGATGTGATCAGCGGATACTCAACCGACGGACGGATAAAAGCTTATAACTTAAAGATACTGAAAGATAATAAACACGCGTTTCCCCCTTATTATGCGGCGCCGCTGGTGAGGAAATCCGTTTTGAAGAAGTATCCCGCACTGCGATCTTCCCTGAACCTTCTGGCCGGAAAGATCACCGATTCCCTTATGTTACGCATGAACTACAAAGTGGATTATCTGAAAAAAAGTCCTGCACAGGTGGCAGAAACGTTCCTTAAGGACCACGGGCTTTACAAGCCGCCACGCGGAGGTCACCGGGGGACGGTCCGGATCGGCTCCAAGATATTTTCGGAACAATATATTCTTGTAGAGATCTACCGACGGCTGATCGAGGGAAACACTAACCTGGAGGTTGAAACAGTAAAAGGCCTTGGCGGTACGAAAATTTGTTTCGACGCGCTGCTGAACGATCAGATTGACCTGTATCCGGAATACACGGGCACGGCTCTGCAGGTGATCCTGCAGACGCCGCAGGAAAAAATGGATTCCCTGGAAGCTCAAAAAGAAAGGCGCTATTCCTATATAAAGGAACAATTTGAGAAAAGGTACCGGCTGGAATGGTTAAAACCCATCGGGTTCAACAATACCTATGCCATAATAATGCGCCAAAAGCAGGCTAAAAGACTACATGTGACTACGATAAGCGACCTCCAGCAATACCTTTCCGGGAGATAAAACACCCGCTTTAATTTTTGAGCCGGATAGCTGTCCGGATGGCGAAAATTATCCAATCTCCTATAGGGAATTTAAGTAATAGATAAAATTTCAGAATCAGGTTGAAGACACATACCATAATTGCAATGGTTTTGAACGATGAATGTTTAGTTTAGTATGCGGTTTATTGCTTTTATTACCGGACCTTTCATGCCTAACCTGCCTACCGGGGCACGCCGGCGATACCCCGTCAGTCGCAGAGCGGCATAAGTTCGGTAAAATTTATAGTTCCCATTTTTATAGGAATCGCGTAGCGACGAAAGGAACTGATTTAAGGGCTTAATAGAACAATATCCCTATTTCTATAAAATTTTTTACCTTAGTAAAAGTATTTTCATCTCTTTTATCAGGCCATGGAAGAACAAAAATTCCAAATCATAGAGGCGGCGGGGAAGCTGCTGACGGTATTTGGCGTCAAAGGACTCACCATAAAGACGCTGGTAGAGGAAATGAAAATCCCGGAAAGCGCCATTTATAAACATTTTGATAATGAAGAAGAAATTATGGTCGCCCTGCTGGATTATATGGCCGGAGATATGGATGATCGGTTTAAGAAAGCTATTTCTCCCGACCAGGACCCGGAAGCTCAGTTTATCGCGCTCTTTCAAAATCAATTCTCGTTTGCTGAAAAACACCCCCAAATGGTAATGGCCATGTTTTCCAAAGACCTGAAGGAAATCAGCCCCCGCCTGAACCAGAACATCTTGAAGAACATCGCCGTAATCACAAAACATCTGGAGCCCATTATCCTCAAGGGACAGCAGTCAAAATTATTTACCACGGTGGTGGACACCAGAAATTTAACCCATATTATCATACGTACCTTCCACCTGCAAATGCAAAAATGGCAAGCTACGGACTTCAGATTTGATATCAAGTATTATGGCAACAATATGATAGAATCCATATTAGGCCTGATCGAAACAGAAAAACATTAAGGACGGTCTATGCCGGTTGAGAACCCGGTTCCGCGGTAGCGAGAGATTGATGCGCAGTAACACCTGAAGTACACTTCTTTTTTTCAAATAACGCGCTGAAGACTATTCTAAAATGACCGGTCCATAACAATACCGGTCCCAGCCATAAAGGTATAGTGGTATAAAACATCCATGAGCTGAAAGAAGGTATATACAGGTTGAGCAGCCGGAGGCCGGACTGCCCGAACAAGAGGATTTCCGTAAGTATAAAACCGGTCAGGAACAGCCATAGTCCCGTTCCGGTCACTTTATGGAACAGTAGCATTCTCTCTTGTATATAATAAGCCAGGATAAAAAGCGTATAAACGCCCAAAAAGACAAGATGCAAATAAGCAATGATCAGGTTGCGGTTGCTCACCGTCATACGGACAATATCCGGGAACGCTCCTAAAAACTGGAATAAATATTTTAGGGTAAGAAAGATAAAAACAAGGACGCCTGTCGCATACACAACGGGGTGGGAACATGCCCTGATCTCTTTTCTACACTTATAAAGCAATTGAAAAAGAGGTACCAGGGCAAATAGTTGGATCAAACCGGCCAGTCCGGCTATAATAAAAACGAACGCGGGCGGCTTAGACCACAGAACAGATAAAAGAAAAGCCGGCAAACAACTCCAGAACAACAGGCGATAAAACCATAAGGCCCGTCTTTTAGAAAAACTGATCTGATTTTTCTCCAGCCAATTAAAGAATAAGGCCAGCATCCCAAATATAAACCAGCCGTTATATTGAAAATGAAGATAAAAATAAATGGCATTCATCGCCTCCGGTCTTCCACCATAGCCTGAGGCCATCAGGGCGCCCATTGTATACGGGCCCAGAGAAGAAAATACCAGAAAGAACAAAGCCGCCCTCGCCAGCTTTAAAGAAAAACGCCGGTTGCCTCCAACCGTATCCCTGTAGAACCGCACGGCAAACCAATAGGTTACCCATATATAAAGCGTTGAAAAGGAAGTAGAAACAGCCGCATACCCCCGAAACGGGAAACTGAAAAACATTCCCCATACAGAAAACAACGCCGCGAAAAAAATAAAAGAATAGGTTTTGTTTTTGATCTTCCTCTTATCCGGAAAAGCATGGTAGAAACAGATAAACAGCGCCATGAACCCCCAACCGCCAAAGGCAAAATGAGAATGAGCTTCCATAAAATTGGAATAATCAAGAAAAGGCACGGTCGTGTAACGAAAGGCCCGGAGTATCAGGCCCGCCGTGGCCACGATCAATAGATTAAATAAAACAATGGAAAGCCCCTTCTTTTCTATTGGCTGCATTTTCTGCGCATTCAAATTATCAATTGCCGGAACGGGGCTCAAAAACGCTATTCGCCAGGCACTGTTAGCCAGGTGGAAGTACCATTATTTAAAACCCTACGGGATCAAAATTATGAAATCCTCCAAACAAGACAATTACCTCTTAATTAGTTTTACATTCCTTTTACAAACATGTAGACAAACCGCTTTATACCCTAAGAATTTAGAATAAATACATTTAAAAAGAGAGCTTAAGATTCACGGCAAAGTTCCGCGGCGCTTGAATGCGAAGACGGTTGTCCCAGTATTGTTCACTGGTCAGGTTATTCAGTTTCAAACCCAGGCGATAAAATTTATGTTTATAAAAGACCGTGGCATCCAAAACCGTATAACCGGGTAGGTTAAATTTGGAAGCAAAGTGTTTAATGGTATGCACCCGGCCACCGTACACTCCGCCGCCGCCTATGCCGAATCCCTTAAATATTCCGCGGGTTATGGTATAACTCAACCAGAGATTGGCCGTGTTTTCCGGTCCCGCGCCATCCGGGCGTAAACCGCTCATTCCGTCATCCGCTTTTTGATATTCGCAAAAGTTATAACTGTAACCTGCCAGAACGTTCAGGCCATGAAGCGGATTGAATGTTGCACTGAAATCTATCCCCCGGCTTAACTCCGTACCATCCTGGACAGAATAATTTTCATGCTTGAGGTCATCGCGTAAGATATCTTTTACTTGTATATTATAAAAGCTGAGCGTACTTAATAGTCTTCCATGTAACACTTTTACTTTTATCCCCGCTTCCAGCTGGTTGGCTTCCTGCGGTTTAAAGGTCTTGCCCTCGAAGTCCGTTCCATTTACATTCTGGAAGCCGTTCATTAAATTCGCGAACAAGGATATTTTGTCGATAACCGGTTGATACACCAATCCGACCTTGGGAGAAAAAGCGGTCTGTCCGTATTGCCCTTTTACCCGTCCTGTAGCCGGCTCGGGGGTCCCCTTATTCTCAAAACGATCTACCCGCAAGCTCAACAGGACAGACCATCTTTTATTAAAGGATAACACATCGGAGACATAAGCGCTATACGTATTCTGATCGGCCGATTTATTTTTATAAGTTGCGTTCGCCAGACGGGCGTCCACATGGGCCCGGCTGAAAGAATTATAATTTGTCCCCTTTTTTATAAAATTAGCGGTATCCATTTTAATATTGGCTTCCGATGTTTTAGAGGTATAATGATAAAAATCAAGCCCCAGGAGCAGCCGGTTAGTGAATTTCCCGAAGGTACTGTTGTTCAAAAAATTTTGTTGGAGCTCTGTAGTTGAATAATTATGCGGCCCCGCAGTGACGGAACGGGCTAGAGCGGAATCCGAAACGCCTATTAGCGACAACATGAGGCCCTCCAAATCTGAAGAGGTTCTTACGAAGCCGGTCTGTGATTTCCAGGAATCATTCATCTTCGCGTTTACCCTTACCCGGACATTGGCCTGCCGCGCGTGATAAAACACATCGTTATCTGTGAAAGCATGTTTGAAATCAAGCGGCAGATCACGCACGTCCGAAACCCCGGTTTGGGCATAGGGCGTGAACCAAAAGGGAGAAGTGGCCTTCCGGTTGTTATATTCCCCATCCACGATAACAGAAACGTGGTTACTGATCCGGTAAGATAAGGAAGGGGCAGCGAAAACATGTTTTGCAAAACCTGCATCCTGCCATGATGCTTCGGTCTGACCGGCCCCGTTGATACGAAAAAGCAGCGTATGTTTTTTATTCAACGGTGTATTAAGATCAAGGGTAAGCCTGTTGAGCCCAAAGCTTCCGAAAGTATAAGAAAGATTTCCGCCGATATGATCATACGGCTGCTTGGTCACAATATTTACCAGTCCTCCGTATGAGGTGAGGCTACTGCCAAATAAAGTGGCGGAAGGTCCCCGGATAACTTCCACCTTTTCAATATTCGCAGGATCTATATCAGTCATCGTATACCCGCTCATCCCGTTAACAATCTGGCTCCGTACCTTAAATCCCCTGGAAGAAATATCCATCCGTCCATTATTAGCATACGACGGGATCTCCGTACCCGCAATATTTTTAAAAATATCATTATAATTCACTGCCATTTGTTCACTCATCACACTTTTGGGTATCGTATTATATACCTGCGGGTTTTCTAAATTGGTCAAAGGCATCTTGGCCACATAATCACTTGAATAGGCGGCAAACTTGTTACGGCCAAAAGCCACTGTTATTCCTTTTAATTTAAAGATGGAATCTTTTAAAGAAGAAGACGGCTTACTTTCCGTATCCAACGTACTGTCCCCTGGCAGTTCCCATCCCCGGGCCGGTAAAAATTCCTGATGTAAAGATTGCGCGAATAGGCCGGAGTACCATATAATGATGCTGAATAAAAGTAGGATGATGAATTTCACCGGAAAGTTTTGTTATTTTATAATAAAACCAGAGCTCACACACCCCTATGGTCTGTATGCTAGGGCGGCAAAACTACTCCGCAGTGATATAATTCTATTTACGCTATCTGGAAAAAGGTTTTTTGAATCGGAAATTAAAGCTTGGTGGGATGGATACACGTCCTCTCCCAAAGCTATTTTTGACGACTACACAATAAATACGTCCCGGATGTATTCTTGACTCCAACAGCAGTCTCTGCCAAATCCTATGTAAAGTTCTTTAGCGCAGCAATTCGCAGGGTTTCAACCCGGTATGTTTCTTAAAGGCGGTACTAAAATGTGAAATACAGGAATAGCCCATCATAACAGCTACTTCAGAAACGGGAAGGCCTTTTTCATTCAGGAGATAGCGTGCACGTTCCATACGTTCTTTCTGAAAATAGTCATAAATGGTAGAACCAAACATGGCTTTAAATCCTTTTTTGAGGTAGCATTCATTCATAGCTACCATCCTGGCAAGCTCTCTGATGGTTACGGGAGAATCCAGGCGCTCGGTCAGGATCGTACGCGCTTTCATGATCTTTTCCCTATCTTTTGCATGAGTCAAAAAGCGACACCCGTATCTCTGCTCCCGGTTGTTGTTTCTTATGAACTGGTCTGAACTGTACAGTAACAATTCCATGCTCTTGCTCTGGAGGAAAATATTTTTTAATACGCCCTTATACGGATGATGAATGATCTGCTCAAGGGCGATCTTGGTTTTTGTCCCGGGAGAAAGCGATTTGAAGTATTGGTTTCCTGTTTCAAAAATAGTGGTCAATTGTGTGGTATCCAGACTTTTCAATAAACCGGGATGATAACTGATATTGATCACTTCCATAACAGGCGCGGGCTTATTCCGCTTGTGTTTTCTGGACAGTTCACATCCGGAGTTCTGGCAGGCGGGATTGCTGCAATAGCGGTTTCCCACCAGGCAATAACGAAGCTCAATAGTGGGAACTTTTTCCCTGGATTGCGTATTACAATATACTATTCCCACATCTTCCACCGGCCAGGCCTGCGGAAATGCATAACGCTTTACTTCCACACGCAACTGATCTTCCAGTTCCTCTTCCTCGTTTTCAATCAATTTTAGCTCGTCTTCAAGGCAGGATTGAGGTAAAGCAATGGATAATATATCTGGAGGAGAATCTTTTCTCCGGCTGTTCATTTTCATAATAGGACAAAGGTACTATTTTAATCTTATCATAAAAGCAATACACATACGATAACGGGGCGCTGCCAGACATCGGCGCCCGAATTTACAATTTACTGACAATACGATTATCGACTAAATGAATACAAATTTCGCCTCGAAAAGTTATTCAGGAGGGAAGGACTATAAAGTAGTCAAACGCTTGAAAATCGCTTAAAATTACGTATTTTTGCATGTTCATATCATTTTTTGAATCTAAAAGAGAAATTCACGACTTAAAAATGAGCGAAGAAATTAATCAGGCGGCATCGCTGGCCCTGACCTCTGAAAATGGGTACGGGGCAGATAGTATTCAGGTATTGGAAGGTTTGGAAGCTGTTCGTAAGCGACCCGCCATGTATATTGGAGATATTGGAAGCAAAGGACTGCATCATTTGGTATACGAGGTCGTAGACAACTCCATAGACGAGGCGCTTGCAGGCTATTGCTCTCATATAAAGGTGAGCATAGAGGAAGACAACTCCATCATCGTTTCCGATGACGGTCGCGGCATTCCTACCGGCATCATGGCAAAGGAAAAGCGATCCGCGCTGGAAGTGGTGATGACCGTACTACATGCCGGGGGGAAATTTGACAAAAGCACCTATAAGGTTTCCGGAGGATTACACGGCGTAGGCGTTAGTTGCGTGAATGCCCTCTCATCCAATTTTCATGTTACGGTAAAAATAGACGGAAAGGTCTTTGAACAGGATTACGAAAGGGGGATTCCCAAAGAACCGGTGAAGGTGACCGGCGAGGCAAATGAAACCGGCACGTGCATCCACTTCTGGCCTGATGAAACGATCTTCAATGACATCGTTTATAACCGGGAGATCCTGGCTTCCCGCTTGAGGGAGCTCTCTTACCTGAACAAGAAAATCCATATAGAATTAATAGACAAGCGGGAAAAAGGAGCGGATGGCAAACCCCTTTCCGAAGTTTTTTATTCCGAGGGGGGAATTGTAGAATTTGTAAAACTTCTCGACAGTCGGAGTAAACGCCATCCCCTGCTTGAAGATCCTATTTATGTGGAGACCCTGGACGAGGAGACAACGGTTTCCGTGGAAGTAGCGATGCAATATAATGACTCCTTTAGTGAAAATATCTTTTCCTACGTCAACAACATCAACACCATTGAAGGGGGTACGCACGTATCCGGCTTTCGGCGCGCGCTTACGCGGGTGTTCAAATCCTATGGTGAAAAGAATAAATTCTTTGAAAAGGTAAAAATCGAGATCAACGGGGAAGACTTCAGAGAAGGACTCAGCGCCATTCTCTCCGTCAAAGTTCCAGAGCCGCAGTTCGAAGGTCAAACCAAGACCAAGCTCGGCAATTCAGAGGTAATGAAAGTGGTAGACAATGCCGTAAGTTCCGTACTGACCAACTACCTGGAAGAACATCCCAAACAGGCCAGAGCCATTATCAGCAAAGTGATCCTGGCAGCCCAGGCCCGCCATGCCGCACGGAAGGCCAGGGAACTGGTACAACGGAAAAATGTGCTGACCGGCGGGGGATTGCCCGGGAAGCTGGCGGACTGCCAGGACAGGGATCCCGAAAAATGTGAAATCTTCCTGGTAGAGGGAGACTCGGCCGGCGGTACAGCCAAACAAGGCCGCGACAGAAATTATCAGGCTATACTTCCACTCAGGGGTAAAATACTGAATGTGGAAAAAGCACTGGAGCACAAAATATATGAGAACGAAGAAATCAAAAATATGTACACGGCCTTCGGCGTAACCGTAGGTACGGAAGAAGATGAAAAAGCACTCAATCTTGACAAGCTCCGTTATCATAAGATCATTATTATGACCGATGCCGATGTAGACGGTTCTCATATTGCCACGCTTATTCTCACGTTGTTTTTCCGAAAAATGAAAGCTTTAATTGAACAAGGCTACGTATACCTGGCTCAACCCCCATTGTACAAGGTAAGTAAAGGGAAAGAGCAGGTCTATTGCTGGACGGAACCCCAGCGGCGTGCAGCGGTTACGAAACTGGCCAAAGGCGGCAAAGAAGAAAATGTGAACATACAGCGCTATAAAGGTTTAGGTGAAATGAGTGAAGAACAACTCTGGGACACGACGATGAACCCCGAAACCCGTATCCTTAAGCAAGTTACCATCGAAAGCGCCGCCGAGGCAGATCTCGTGTTCAGCATGCTGATGGGGGAAGAAGTACCTCCGCGCAGGGAATTCATTGAAAAGCATGCCCAATACGCACAGTTGGATGTATAATTTTTTTCCTACCTTTGCACCCTTAATTTTTTAAACAACTAAAATACAGGGAAATCATGAACGATTATGAATTGATGGTGATCTTTACCCCTGTGCTTTCTGACGAAGATTTTAAATCTGCGCAGGAAAAGGCTGCCGCTTTTATTAAAGAAAACAACGGCAAGCTTGTGCACACCAATCCCTGGGGGCTTAGATCACTGGCGTATCCGATCCAGAAGAAGACCACGGGTCTCTACTGGGTCCTGGAATATCAGGCGCCATCCGACCTCAATGAAAAGTTGAAAATCCAACTCAACAGGGATGAAAATGTCATGCGTTATCTCGTCACCCGGCTTGATAAATATGCCGTAGAATACAATGAGAAAAAACGTAAGAAAACGAGTAAAGAAGAACCTCAAACTATTGAAGCTTAAATTATGGCAAGACAAGAAATCAGATACCTGGCTTCCGCACGCGTGCCAAAACATCACAAGAAGTATTGCCGCTTCAAGAAGATGGGTATCAAGTATGTAGATTACAAAGATGCAGAGTTCCTGAAAAAATTCCTGAACGAGCAGGGGAAATTATTACCCCGTCGCATCACGGGCAACTCGCTCAAATATCAACGTAAAGTGGCCCAGGCGGTAAAAAAGGCCCGCCAGATGGCTTTACTGCCTTATGTTACAGACCTTTTAAAGTAATACAATATGCAAGTCATTCTTATAAAAGATGTTAAGAACCTGGGGACTTACAACGAACTGGTAACGGTAAAAGACGGCTACGCCAGAAATTATCTGATCCCGCATAAATTTGCCGTAGAAGCAAGCCATTCCAATTTGCGACAGATGGAAGAACGCAAAAAGGTACAGGAACAAAAAGAAGCGCATATGCTCGCAGAGATCGCCAAGGTTAAAGAAGCCCTGGCTGCTTCCCCGCTGCAGATCGGCGCCAAAACGGGTACTTCCGGAAAGATATTCGGCTCGGTAACTACCCTGCAATTGGTTCAGGCCATCAAAGCCCAAAAAGGCTATGAGATCAACCGCCGGCATGTAGACATACTGGACGATGTAAAAGAGCTCGGCACATACAAGGCGAAGATCACCTTCCCCAACAAACAGGAAATTGATCTCGAATTTGAAGTGGTGAGCGAGTAAGCCTAACTCTTATTTCATTTTCAATGCCCTGTGATATCCCTATTGCAGGGTGTTTTTTTATAAGCGATTTCTTTTCCACATCCCTGTTTAGTCTTCCCGAATATCCGTACTTTTACCTTTTCTATAAAGGGAATGTGACAGACAGAATGCCGACGCTCTTAATCGATCAGCGTCTTTACGGAATTTATAAAATATGGATTATTTAGCAGGGCTCAATTCCCCACAACGGGAAGCCGTATTACATAAAGAAGGACCTCTCATTATCATTGCAGGCGCCGGATCGGGAAAAACCAAAGTATTGACCACCCGGATCGCACACTTGCTCAACAGCGGCGTAGATGCTTTCAATATTCTGGCACTGACTTTCACTAATAAGGCTGCCCGGGAGATGAAAGACCGTGTGGAAAGTATACTGGGCGGAACGGAAGCCCGGAACCTGTATATCGGAACGTTTCATTCCGTATTTGCCCGTATTCTTCGTTCCGAAGGGCCCAGGATGGGTTATCCCTCCAATTTTACCATTTATGATACCGATGACGCCAAAAGCCTGATCAAGTCCATTGTAAAAGAACAGGAACTGGACGAAAAGATATATAAGCCCAAGCTGGTCCTCAATCGCATTTCCGCAGCCAAAAATGCACTTATTCATCCGGAGTTATATGAACAGGAATTTGAATTGCGTCAGGAAGACCTTCGTTCTTCCCGGCCCTTGATCTATAAGATATATCACACTTATTGCAGGCGGTGTTTCAAAAATGGCGCTATGGACTTTGACGACCTGCTCTTGAAAATGTATGATCTGCTCACCGGCTTTCCGGAAGCACTCGTAAAATACCAGCATAAATTTCAATATATATTAATCGATGAGTATCAGGATACCAATCCGGCACAGTATGCCATTATCAAGCTGCTGGGAGATGTGCATGAAAACATTTGCGTGGTAGGGGATGATGCGCAGAGCATCTATTCTTTCCGCGGGGCTACCATACAGAATATCCTTCAATTCGAAAAGGATTATGACAATGTAAAAGTGATCAAGCTGGAACAGAATTACCGCAGCACAAAGACCATTATTGAAGTGGCCAATCGCGTAATAGCACAAAATAAAAAACAAATTAAAAAACGCCTCTGGACCGATAACCTGACAGGAGATAAGATCCATCTCATGCAAACTGCCTCCGACAACGACGAAGGAAGATATGTAGCCGATGTGATAGCAGAACAGAAATTGCGCAATCACTTTCAAGATAAAGATTTTGCCATTTTATATCGTACCAACTCCCAAAGCAGAAGCTTCGAGGAGAACCTGCGGCGAAAGAATATCCCTTATCGCATTTATGGCGGTTTATCCTTTTATCAGCGAAAAGAGATCAAGGACCTATTGGCCTATTTGCGGGTGATCGTGAATCCACAGGATGAGGTGAGCATCCGCCGCATCATCAATTATCCTACCCGCGGTATTGGACGGATCACGATGGAAAAAGCCACCGTCGTCGCCAACCAACACGGGATATCGCTCTGGGAAGTGTTTGAAAAAGCCGGGGAAGCAGGCTTCAGGGCAGGTACTTTAAACGCCATCCAAAACTTTGTCCTGATGATAAAAAGTTTCCGCACCATGCTCGAAAAACACAATGCCTACGACGTAGCATTTCGGGTAGGGAAGGAGACGGGCATGGTAAAGGAGCTTTTTAACGACAAAAGCACGGAGGGAATTGCCCGTTACGAGAACGTACAAGAACTACTGAACGCCATCAAATCATTTACCGAAACCCCCACCGAGGATGGAGAAATCACGGATAAGGATCTCGGCAGTTATCTGCAACAGATCGCTCTGCTCACGGATGCAGACCAGGGGGAAGAAAACGAGGATGTGGTAAGCTTAATGACCATACATGCCGCCAAGGGGCTGGAATTTCCTTGTGTCTTTTTAGTAGGGCTCGAAGAAGGGCTCTTCCCCAATATCATGGCCATCAATTCCCGTGAAGATCTGGAGGAAGAACGCCGGTTGTTTTATGTAGCGGTCACCCGTGCGGAAAAGCAGCTCTGGCTCACCCACTGCAGCACCCGTTACCGCTTCGGAAACCTGATCCAAAACGAACCCAGCAGGTTCCTTAAAGAGCTGCCCGTCGAGTTTTTGTCCGAAGCTTATAGCCCCAAAAGCAATCGTTTTCCGGAAAATCAGAACTACACAGACGGCGGGGCCTGGTCCGGGAAAAGGGCCAATGCCACCGCAGGTTCAAAACAAAACGGGCAAAAATCTGGCCGGCAAAGGACCGGCAAGCCTACTGTGATAAATCATACGCCTTCTACCGGATTCCAGGCCGACAATCCAGATGAAATCGAAAACGGCATGGAGGTAGAACATGCTAAATTCGGCTTCGGGAAAGTACTTCGTACCGAAGGAAATCCCAAGAACCGCATGGCTACCATTTTTTTCCAGAAAGCGGGAGAAAAGAAGATCATGCTCAACTATGCCCGCCTGATGATCGTTAAAAAAGAAGTGTAAACAATGGCTACTCCTGACGAAGCGCTGGAAAAGCTCAAGCATTATTGTGCTTATCAGGAACGTTCCCATAAAGAAGCATTAAAAAAACTTCATGAACTAAAGGTCTGGGGGTATGATGCAGAAGCCATCATATCCACCCTGATACAGGAAGACTATCTGAATGAAGAAAGGTATGCCTGCAGCTTTGCCCGCGGAAAATTCAGGATGAAACAATGGGGCCGGAACAAAATAAGGTTTGCGTTAAAAGCCAATCAGATCTCCGCTTATTGTATAAAAAAAGCCATGCAGGAGATCGACGAGGAAGAATACCTGGCTACTCTTACATCCCTGGCAGAAAAAAAATACTCTCATCTTAAAAGGGAGCAATACCTCCGCAGAAAATACAAAACCAGGCAACACCTGATCAGGAAAGGATATGAACCCGGATTGGTGAATCAGGTACTGGAAAATTTAACAGGCGAAAACAGGAGATAAGGATTACGGTCCCGTATATATTCCCTTTTCTATCGTATCCTCCATGTCTGCGGCCCACTCCGCTACCTGTTTATATTGCTTATCCGTCAGCTGTGCTTTTTTATGCATAAGCTTATAAGACTTTATAGGCATGGCATGGTCGGACATCTGCTCACTGATCTCATGGAACTTATGAGCAGCTTCTTTCGGACTGTATTGAGCAAATTCAGAAAAGTTGACGTGATGTTTCGCCTTCTTTATATGCCGGCTCATCCACCAGCCTACGGGTTGGATGTTGTAGTACCATGGATAGGTTGTGTAATTGGAGTGGCAATCATAACAACCGTCATTTAAGACCATCAACACATTCATCGGAACTTCATATTTTGTGGCAATATCATTAACCGGATCCGCATCAGATGTATTTTTGGAAGGACGGAAAAACTGAATAACTATTAAAACAATTATGATGATAATGACAATCTTTGTACCCCTTCTCATAACTCAATTTTTAAGTAAAGATATAGAATCTATTGTACCTTGCAAGCTGAAACAGACTTTTTTGTCCAACATTGCCTATGTACTACGTTCTGTTCTGCATCATCTACCTGATATCGCTATTGCCGTTTTGGGTCCTGTACAAAATATCGGATATAATCTATTTTCTGCTGTACCATGTCATCCGCTATCGGAAGAAGGTGGTGTTTGCACATATAGAACAGGCTTTCCCTGAAAAAACCGCCCGCCAAAGGATCCGGATAGCAAAAAGATTTTTTCGGAATCTGGCTGACCTGCTGGTAGAGATGATCAAGATGATGAGCATTAATAAAAGACAGATCCGGAAACGATTTGAATATAAAGATGCGGTTATTAAAAAGCTGGAGAAAGAAAATCGTTCTTGCCAGGTCATGTTAGGTCATTTTTTTAACTGGGAATGGGCCAATCTTTATATGAGTCTGATCACCAACAAGCCCTTTTTAGTAACCTATAAACCCCTAAAAGACAAAACTTCAAATCGATTGTTCAGATACATGCGTTCCCGCTTTGGAAGTGTACTAATAGCATCGGATAACGTACAGGCAGAGATGAAGCCTTTTAAAGATAAATCATACACCAGCGTATTGGTCGCCGATCAAAATCCGGGCGGCCGACGGAGGGTTTATTGGTTCCCCTTTTTAAATAAAATGACCGCTTTTTACAGGGGCCCCGAGTTTAATGCCAAGAGAAACCATATGGCGATTGTTTTTGGAAATATAAAAAAGGTGAAACGCGGGTATTATAAAATAGAAACCCGGTTGGCTTTTGAAGATGCCCGCGAAACACAAAAGGGAGAAATCATGGAAGCCTTCGTCAAATTTATGGAAAATTGTATCATACAACAGCCCGACAGCTGGCTCTGGAGCCACCGCCGCTGGAAACGAAAATGGAAAGGAAAACCTAATGAATAAAAACAGATCCCGCTGCCTCTGGCCGGCAGATGACGAACTCATGATCCGATATCATGATGAAGAATGGGGAACCCCGCTACATGATGACCAAAAATTATTTGAATTTATGGTGCTGGATGCCTTTCAGGCCGGGTTGAGTTGGAAAACTATTTTGTACAAAAGAGAAAATTTCAGAAAAGCCTTTGCAAACTTTGATCCGGAAAAAGTAAGCCGGTTCACGGAAAGAAGGATCCGGGCGCTCATGCAAAATGCCGGGATTATCCGGAATAAAAGAAAAATAAGCACCACAGTAATCAATGCCCGCCGCTTTCTGGAGGTAAAAGAACAATTCGGCTCTTTTGACAAATATATATGGCAGTTCGTAGGCTATGAAACCATAGTACAGAATCGAGCCCTTGAGGATCCGCCCCTTACCACTTCTCCCGAATCCGAATCAATGAGCAAAGATCTGAAAAAAAGGGGATTTAAGTTCGTAGGTCCGACTATCTGTTATGCCTTCATGCAGGCAGCCGGAATGGTTAATGACCATGTCACGAGCTGTTTCCGGTATACGGAAATCAAAAAGATGAAAGAGGTATCCCAACAATAAGACCCGTGAAAACGTCATAACATTACACCTAAGCGGAATCAAAAAACTACAGAATCCTGAACAAACGATGCTTGATAAAGAAAGATTAAATGAATTTATAAGCGCCGCCTTAAAAGAGGATATAGGCGCTGGAGATCACAGTACGCTTGCCTGCATTCCGGAAGATACAGAAGGGAAGTCCATCTTAAAGATAAAAGAAAATGGCATTTTGGCCGGTATGGAAGCGGCGCATGCAATCTTTAAATACCTGGAAGAAGGGGTCGCTTTCACTCCCTTTAAAAAAGACGGGGAAAATATGCAGACCGGAGAGCAAGCGTTCGAGGTGGCCGGCAAGGTACATACGCTTTTATCTGCGGAACGGCTTGTATTAAACTGTATGCAGCGCATGAGCGGTATCGCCACCCTGACCAGCCAATACGTTGAGAAAATAGGAAAGTATAAAACCAGGCTGCTGGATACCCGGAAAACAACACCCAATTTTCGCATGCTCGAAAAAGAAGCCGTTCGTATAGGCGGCGGCTATAACCATCGCATGGGATTGTATGATATGATCATGTTAAAAGACAACCACATTGACTTTTCCGGAGGTATAGCACCGGCTATGCAAAGGGTACAAAACTATTTAAAGAGAAACCGTCTACAGCTGCCGGTAGAGGTAGAGGCGCGTTCTATCGAGGAAGTCCGGCAGATCTTAAATGCAGGTAAAATACAACGTATCATGTTAGACAACTTTACGCCCGAAGCCGCTGCCGAAGCCGTACAACTTATCAACGGCAGATGTGAGACCGAAGCCTCGGGGAACATTTCTTTAGATACGATTGAAGCATATGCCAGGGCAGGGGTAGATTTTATTTCTGCCGGCGCGGTTATTCATCATGCCACCAGTCTGGATCTAAGCCTGAAGGCAGAGATAGCCTAACTATCTCATTCGCCTGTCCCTGAAAAAATCCTGCATAAGTTGTTTACAATCATCCTCAAGTACACCGGTAATAATTTCAGTTCTGGGATGAAAGGGGGAAGCGGTTCCCGTAGTCTTCTTATAGCCGTTCTTTTCATCCTTCGTACCAAAGATGACATAACCAATTTTACTCCAGTACAAGGCTCCTGAACACATCAGGCAGGGCTCCACAGTTACGTAGAGCCGGGCATCCGGCAGGTATTTGCTCCCCAGATAATGAAAAGCGGAAGTCAGGGCGATCATTTCGGCATGCGCGGTGCAATCATTCAGTGTTTCCGTCTGGTTATAACCCCGTGCTATAATCCGGTTCTTCTGAACCACGATCGCTCCTATCGGGACCTCTCCTTCGTTATAGGCTCTCTTCGCCTCTCTCAATGCCTGTTGCATCCATTTCTCATCTTCTTCCCAGTGATTCACTTATTCAAAATGTATTTAAAACTTACGTTGGTATAAAAATTTATGGGAGACGCCGCATTATAATACCGCCCGCCAAAAGCATTCACGTCATCACCCAAACTATATTTTTCGTTCAGCAGGTTATTTCCCCCCGCAGATAATTCGCATATCATATGTTTGCCGATCTTTTTATGGTAAGCCAACTGCAACCCCAGCAGGCTATAAGAAGATGCATAAACATCATTGGCATCATTCAAAGGCATCTTCGAGGTATGCTGGAAGGTAACGTGGGCGGCAAGATCCACTCCCGTTTGAATATCAATTCCCGCGGCAAGGGTATAAGGAGCAGTTCCCGGAAATTTCTTTCCCGAAAAATCTTTACCATCAGAAAAATAATCTTTATATCGGAAATCAAAAAACGTTTGGCTTAACCAGGCCTGTATGCTTCTAAGAAAAGAATTTTGGTTTTCATACAGATCGTAGGACAAGAAAGCTTCCAGTCCTTTTTGCCAAGCGCCTCCGGCATTGACAAAGTAATCGGCGCCGCTGCTATCTCTCCGCTGAGAAATGCTTTGTGTCAGATGCATAACAAACGCACTCGCTTCATAGTACAACCGGTGTTTAATAAAATGTCCTTTACTCCCCAACTCATAATTAATCCCCTGTTCCGCATGTAAATTCTTATTTAAAACATTCGTTGAGGGAAGGAACTCTGCAACCGTAGGCGGAGAAAACCCTTTAGATACATTCAGGTACAACAAGATATCCGGTGCTATTTTCTTCGACAAGGCAATACGCGGAGCAGCTATCAACGGATATTTCTTATTAAAGGTAGCGGCCCTCCCCGGATAAAGGTTGGTGAATTGCAACTGTTGATGGTTGAGACTAAAGGCCGCGCTCACATCCCAGCCATGCAAAAAACGCCACTCCGCCTGTGCAAAAAGAAGCGCATCAAATTCGTTTGTCCGATCAATGATCTGGAGTGTGTCGGGTCTGCCGTGATCATTCCCAAAATCTTTCTGGCTAAAATAGCCCTGCTGAACTTCGGCGCCAAGCCAATACCGGCTCTGAATTTTTTCTCCTTCCCGGTGATATTGAAAAACGGTTCTCCCTCCAAAGTGCGGTTCTTTACGCAGTTCATAGTTCCGTGTGGTAGGGTTTGTAAAATCTGTATAGGAACCATATAGCACCGTGGTATTTTGAAAGCCCGGTCGAAAATAATACGTATGCTTTATTCCGGCAAAGAAAGCCTTTTGATGCACGGCCGCCTTACTCTCTTCGGCGGAAGGCTGGGTGCCTGAGGCCGTTCGCGCCCACTCGGGATGTTGGTCATATTCCGTTTTAGTAAGCGCCCCCGGGGTCTGATAATATAAATTGGTATAGTGAAAAAAAGCATCAAGCGTTTCTTTATGGTTTAGCTTTAAACGTGTGCTATAAGAAGCTACCTGGTGTCGCAACCGGGTATGGTTGCGATAGCCCTCTTTTTGAATATCCGAATAACGCCATTCATTTCCACTTTTCTTTCCTCCCCATGTCAGCGAAACCGCTCCTTTTTTCAGACCAAAACTTCCCGTGCCTAAATTTATCCCAACGCTATTCTCCGTTGGTCCCAGCTGGGCGAAGAGCGGGCTCCTGATAACCACCACCCCACCCGTGCCTGCTCCATATAAACTGCCTGACGGACCTTTAATAATTTCAATAGATCCATAATCATCGAAACCAAGCTGATTGAGATACGTATTTCCGCCGGGATCCGTTAGCGGCATGCCATTGTAATACACCTTTACATTGCGCACGCCAAAAGGGGAACGCAGGGAACTGCCCCTGATATTTAAGCGCACGCTACCCGGAGAACGCTGATCCATGCGAACACCGGGAACCGCATTCATAGCAGAAACTATATTCAGGCTGTTGTACCTGTTGAATGCCTTTGCGGAAATAAAGGAGATGGCGGCCGGCTGATCCGACAACTTTTTTGTTTGTTCAAAAGCATTCACCACCACCTCAGAAAGTTGCCCTTTCAACAAAACGGAATCCTCCGAAATACGATCTTTTGTCTGGGCCGTGCCCCATCGGACTCCCAGGGCAAGCAAGCATGTAATAGTTAAAAAGGTTTGAACAACAACCTGTATAGGTTTCATGATAAATTCCGTTCGTTTTTTACAAAAGTAGGAAATTAATATACCCGGGAGGATACAGGGCATATTACCTAACGGGCCTGCCCTCTGGAATGGAAAAACTTTTATTGAATCATATCCAAAAATTCTTTCTCATTAATAATTCTTACCGTATTCATTTTTTTGGCCTTGTCCAATTTGGAACCGGCTGCCTCCCCCGCCACCAAGTAATCTAATTTGCTGCTGACGCCATTTACTACTTTGCCTCCATGCATTTCCACGAGGGCTTTCGCCTCATTTCGCTTCATAGACAAAGTGCCGGTAAAAAGAAAAGTAAGGCCGCCCAATTCTCCCGGATTTCCATTCTCGTCCCGTTTCTTTTCCATATGGACCCCCAAATCTTTCAGCTCTTCCAATATCCGAATATTATCGTCATTGTTAAAAAACTGTTGAATAGCGCTTGCCACTTTGGGGCCGATATCTTCGAGGGCAAGCAGCTGTTCTTCATTCATTTCTCTCAAGTCCATTAGATTATGGATGGATTGTGCCAGGGTTCTGGCAGTTGTTTCTCCGACATAACGAATACCCAACGCATATATCAGCCGGTGCAGGGGTTGTTGTTTTGATTTTTCAATGGCCTTTTTAAGGTTATCTACAGATTTTGTCCCGAACCCTTCCAGCCGGTTTATTTTTTCAAAATCCAGCTTATAAATACCGGGTAGATTTTTTAACAGTTTCAACTCATAAAAGCGTTTGACATTGGCTTCTCCGAGACTTCGAATATCCATGGCATCCTTACTTCCAAAATGGATCAGACGCTCTACCACCTGTGCCTCACAATTGAGATTTACACAACGCCAGGCGCTTTCCCCCTCCACTCTTTCAAGCTTGTCTCCGCAGACCGGGCAATCTCCGGGAAAATGAATTTCCTTTTCGCTGCCATCGCGCAAGTCCGTCAAAGGCTTCACGATATAAGGGATCACATCCCCGGCCCTTTCTACAAGAACCGTATCCCCGATACGGACATCCTTCTCTCGGACCACATCTTCATTAAAAAGAGAAATAGAGGAAATAGTCACCCCTGCCAGGGGCACCGGATCAATCTTGGCTACAGGGGTAATGGTTCCCGTTCTGCCCACTTGAAATTCCACCCTACGCAATTTGCTGCTGGCCTGCCGCGCCCTGAACTTATATGCCATAGCCCACCGCGGATGGTGAGAGGTCATGCCCAGTTTTTCCTGCAGATCAAAGTCATTTACTTTGACCACCATGCCATCAATTTCAAAAGGCAATTCATCGCGCCGGGTTTCAAAAGTATGGCAATAGTCAATCACATCATCTATGTTTTGAAACACCTTCATAATATTTACCGGCGTTCTGAATCCCATGCCGGATAAAGCTTTTAAAGTACCATAATGGGTTTTCAGTTCGCGGGGGACTTCTGTACCCTCTTTCAATTCAAGAAAGCTTACATGGTATAAAAAGACTTCAAGCTTGCGTTTTTTCACCTCTTCCGGGTTCACCATACGAAGGGAACCTGACGCTGCATTACGGGGATTGGCCAGCGGAGGGAGGTCCGCTGCCGCCCTTTCTTTGTTAAACTTTGCAAAGGTATTTTTATTGATAAGGGCTTCCCCGCGGATCTCCATCTGGTCTATTCCCAGGGAAGACAGGCGTGCGGACAAAGGGATGGATCGTATCTGCCGGACATTGACGGTAATATCGTCTCCTTGCACCCCATCTCCGCGAGTGGCTCCCCGTATCAAGAAATCCTTTTCATAGATCAGGGAGATCCCGGCGCCATCGAACTTGGGCTCCACACAATATTCCATCCCGGCATTACCCGCCCGTTCTCTTACTCTCCGGTCCCAATCCCTCAGATTTTCAGCATTATAAGAATTATCCAGACTCAACATGGGCACCCAATGGGACACGGTAGGAAATTCTTTGGTCAACCCTATGGCCACCCGCTGTGTGGGAGAATCCGATGTGATCAGCGACGGATTTTTTTCTTCCAGCTCTTTCAACCATGCAAAAAGACGATCATACTCCTGGTCTGCCAGGGCCGGATCATCCTTCACGTAATAACGCCAGTCGTTGTAATTGATCACTTCCTTAAGCTGCCGGATCAAATCAGACGGAGATCGGTCTGTATTCCCATTCTGCAATAAGTTTCTGGCTTTCTCGTCCAGCGCCTTGCCGGTAGCTTTATCATACATTGTGAAAAAAGTTCAGTGATAACAGCATATTTCCTTACAAAATTACATCTTTAACAGAAGGAAACGGCAAGTCCGCCTTTTTTATTTATCTTCAGGCCACACACTCGTTATCTTTCAATAGCGGCCTCCTTCTTTTATCGGGGTGAGTTCTCCGCGTAGCGGTTTTTGCAATAATTCTTTTGAAAAGCCGGGTTCTTTATCCAGCCCGAGAACGAACATCAACTTGGTCACTGCCGCTTCAAAAGTCATGTCATGACCCGTGGTCACACCGGCCTCTTTTAAATATTTACTGGTTTCATATTGCCCCATGGAAACTGCGCCCCCATCACATTGGGTAATATTTAATACGATGAGGCCTTTGTTTACCGCTTCTTTTATGCAATGAATAAACCAAGGGGCCGTACTCGCATTTCCGCTCCCAAAGGTTTCCAAAATAATACCTTTAATACCTTTTGTATTCAAAATAGCATTTACCGTATTCTCCTGTATGCCTGGAAATAAGCGCAGCACGGTGATATTCCTATCCAGTTTTTGATGTACTTTCATGGATTTTAGCGGGGGAGAAAGCGCCAATCGATCACGATACTTTATAGAAACACCGGCTTCTGCCAGGGCCGGATAGTTCATTGAATAAAATGCTTCAAACTTTTCGGCATCATATTTCTTGGTTCGATTGCCCCTGAAAAGCTTGAAATCGAAATAAATGCAGACCTCCGGTATACGTGCACGTCCTCTTTCGTCCTTGGCCGCCGCTATCTCAATAGCCGTGATAATATTCTCCCTGGCATCCGTCCTGATTTCTCCTATGGGCAGCTGCGATCCGGTTATGACCACCGGTTTCCCCAGGTCTTCCAGTAAAAAACTCAGAGCAGAAGCGGTAAAAGACATGGTATCCGAACCGTGCAAAATGACGAATCCGTCGTAATATTGATAGTTTTGTCCTATGATATCTGCCAGCTCAATCCAGATATCCGGATGCATATCAGAAGAATCAATAGGAGGCACGAAGGAATGTACAAAAAAATGATACCCCAACCGGTACATCTCGGGCATTTTTTCTTTGATCTCAGAAAAGCCCAAGGGCCGAAGCGTACGGAGCTTATTATCATAAATCATCCCTACCGTACCGCCGGTGTAAATAACCAAAATCTTAGGATTACCGGGGATATAACCTTGCATGGGGCGACAATTCCTTTTTCAAAAAGAGCAAATTCAGCATAATTTTCGAATTTCCCCTGCAAGCCTGTTAAATAAATCTGTAGTGAAACGCCTGATCTTTTCAAGGTATCTGCCTTTCAGTCGGCAATGCTGCATGCTATTTACCGAAAGCCTTTATTTATTAGTAACTTTTAAAATTTATAACCTGTATAACCGCAAAGCATTGGAAGTGGTTATTTCGGCTACTCTTTCCACAGATATTTCTTTTATTTCGGCTATTTTAGCTGCTATAAAAGGAATATAACTGCTTTCATTGCGTTTTCCCCGGTGAGGAACAGGGGTCAGATAAGGGGCATCGGTTTCTAAAACCACGTGATCAAGATCAATATTCCTGAGAACATCGGGAAGCAATGATTTCTTAAAAGTCACGATGCCTCCTATTCCCATCAAAAATCCCAATTCAATAATTTTTTCGGCTTGCTCCCTTGTACCTGAGAAACAATGGAAAATTCCTTTGAGATCCCCCTTCTGCTTAGCGCTGACTATCTCTATACATTTATCTATGGAATTTCGTGCATGAATAACGATAGGAAGATTGTGTTGCAGCGCCCAATCAATTTGAGTGGAAAAGGCTTGTATCTGTTGTTCTTTAAAAGTTGTATCCCAATAAAAATCCAGGCCTATTTCTCCTACCGCTGCAAAGTCTCGTTTGCTCAACCACTTATTGACCTGTTGAAGCTCTTTTTCCACATCTTCTTTCACACTACAAGGATGCAACCCCATCATGGGATAGGCTCTGGCGGGAAATGCTGTTTCCATTCGTAAAAGCGCCTCCGTGGTAGAACTGTCGATGTTGGGTAAGAAGACCTTTTCCACTCCCACATCTTGCATACGTTGCATCAGCGTGTTGCGATCTTTATCAAAATCTTCAAGATAGAGGTGAGCATGGGTGTCTATCATCATGAGCTGAGATACATTTATGTACAGAAAACGGCAAGTTACGGAGTTTTGCCGCTCTGCCAAAGATTTTACTTTGGGAGGATCAAAACTTTATGATTTAGTTTTGCAAAATGGAATTACATTTCACTTTGGATGAAATAGATCAGGCGGCCCGGCAATTTTGGAAATATGTGGGCAGCCGGCGGGTATTTGCTTTTCAGGGGCCGCTGGGCGCCGGTAAGACCACTTTTATTTCCGCCTTATGCAAAGCAAAGGGAGTGATAGACCAGCCTTCCAGCCCCACTTTTTCACTCGTCAACGATTATCTTTTGAAAGATAAAGACGGAAATATACAACACGCTTATCATCTGGATCTATACCGGATAAGAAACGAAGCGGAGGCCATTGACGCCGGTATAGAAGACTGTTTATTGAGCGGGGCCTTTTGTTTCGTGGAATGGCCCGAAAAGATCCCGGACCTGCTACCGGAAAATACGCTTCATATGGAAATGGCCGTCGAAAAAGAGAGACGCCGTTTGAAAATTCATCTATAAAAGAAAAGGCTATACAGGATCATCAAAAGTTTGGTTCAAAAATCCTCATGAATTTTCCTATCTTTGACATGATCATTTTAATTGATATGTAGGCCCATGGAGTTAAAAAGAAACATTGTCAGCCCGTCCATCACCTATTTACCCCAGGAAGAAATGCTGGATGTCGGCCGGAATCAGGACAGGTTATTCATCGGTATCCCTAAAGAATATACCTATCATGAAGATCGCGTGGCGCTCACTCCCCAGGCTGTCAGCGTACTGGTAAGCAACGGTCATGAAGTGGCCATAGAACATGAAGCCGGCGAGGGGGCTCATTTTTACGATACCGATTATTCTGAAGCCGGCGCCCATATTGTTCCCGATAAAAAAACATTGTATAGTAAGGCCGAGATCATTTTAAAATCCGCTCCCATTCAGGAGGAGGAAATTGCACTGATGCATCCCGATCAGATCCTGATTTCCCCGCTACATCTGCCTCACTTACAGAAGGCCCATCTGAAACAAATGATGAAAAAGAATGTGACGGCCCTGTGTTTCGAAAACCTGAAAGATGACGCGGGCTCCTATCCCATTGTACGTTCCATGAGTGAAATCGCAGGTAGCGCTTCCATGCTCATTGCGGGGCAATACCTGAGTAATTCGAACATTGGAAAAGGCGTATTGCTCGGCGGAATTTCCGGCATCCCTCCTACCAAGGCGGTGATCATCGGCGCGGGAGTAGTGGGAGAATATGCGGCACGCGCGGCACTGGCACTAGGGTCTTCCGTGAAGATCTTCGATAACAACATTTATAAGTTAAAACGCCTGCAGAACAACATAGGGGTTCGTCTATACACTTCCGTTTTGAATCCACATATACTGGCCGACCAACTCCTCGATGCCGATATTGCCGTCGGGGCCTTAACCTCACAATACGGCCGTACGCCCGTGGTAGTAACGGAAGAAATGGTGAGTAACATGAAAGCCGGTTCCGTGATCGTGGATGTGAGTATCGATCGCGGGGGATGCTTTGAAACGTCCGAGATCACCACCCAGGAGCACCCGGTCTTTAAGAAATACGACGTCCTGCATTACTGTGTCCCCAATATACCCTCAGGCTTTGCCCGCACCGCTTCCCAAGCCATCAGCAACGTATTGATGCCCCTGTTGATACAGGCTGCCGATGAAGGAGGTTTTGATAGCGAAGTATGGAAAAAACCGGGGGTGAGAGAAGGTATTTATCTCTATAAAGGCGCTTTAACCAACTATCACCTGAGCCGTCGTTTCGACCTGAAATATACCGATCTGGAGCTGCTGCGGGCAGCGAAGGGATGAGTACCGGCAGGATTTACCTCCATTATATACTATTTTTTAAATTTTTACTACTTTTGTTAGCTGTATTTACTAACAGGATTAGCAATGAGGAAGTCGTCTTGACTTTTTGATTTTACTAAATCTTCTAATTCCAATCACAATAAAAACGAGGGAAGCTAGACCTTCCCAACGGAAAAAACTCAGGACCCATTCGATAAATCCCAATAATCAAATAACAAATCCCAGATAAATTCCAATGATCGAGGCCCCAAACCCCCCTTCTATTTTTGCGCGGATAACATAAAAATTGGATCTTGTTTCTTGATTCTTATCTATCCGAACAGATCGCTGCTTAAGTACCGGTCTCCACGATCGCATACGATAAATACGATCAGTCCGGACTCCAGTTCTTCAGCCAGCCGAAGTGCGGCTGACGCGGCTCCTCCGCTGCTCATACCGGCAAACACGCCTTCTGCTCTGGCCATCCTCCTGGCTGTTTTTGAAGCCTCCTCCGTAGAAACATCCATGATACGATCTACCCTTTCAGGCTCAAATATTTTGGGCAGGTAGGCCTCCGGCCAACGACGGATACCGGGGATCCGGGAGCCTTCCGTGGGCTGGCAGCCTATGATCTGGATTTCCTCATTCTGTTCTTTCAAATAACGGGAAGTTCCCATGATGGTCCCCGTGGTCCCCATGGCGCTCACAAAATGAGTGATCTTTCCCTTTGTATCCTCCCATATTTCGGGACCGGTGGTCTTATAGTGAGCTTTGTAATTATCCGGATTGGCAAATTGATTGACCATGAAATATTGATCTTCCTTCCCTTTCTCTTCGGCATAATCGCGGCATTTTTCAATGTCTTCCAGCAAAGTCACTTTAGCGCCGTAAGCCTGCATGGTAAGCACCCGCTCCCGGGTAGCGGTTTCCGGCATGACCAGCTCAATATTCAGATGAAATAACCCGGCTATCATGGCCAGTGCGATGCCGGTATTTCCACTGGTAGCTTCTATTATTTTGGTATCCTTTTTAATATCTCCCCGCTCCATAGCCGCAAGGATCATGTTATATGCCGGGCGGTCCTTCACGCTGCCGGCCGGATTGTTGCCTTCCAGCTTTGCCAAAAGCCTCACCGCCGGATTGGGATTTATATCTTTGAGTTCTACCAGGGGGGTTCTACCAATGATTTCAGTTATGGATGCCATATATAAGGATTAAACGTGATCGTTTTGAACCACTTCAATAAGCGGTTTATGATATACTTTAGAATGTGGCGGAACGCTCTTGATCAGCCAGACATTTCCACCAATAATGCTGTGATGACCGATGACCGTATCCCCCCCCAGGATGGTGGCTCCGGAGTAGATGACGACATCATTCTCTACCGTCGGATGCCGCTTGATGGATTGCAGGTTCTTTTCCACGCTCAAGCCACCCAGATTGACCCCCTGATAGAGCTTTACCCGGTCTCCTATTTCCGATGTTTCCCCGATAACAATACCCGTCCCATGATCAATGAAGAAATAAGATCCTATCCGGGCGCCGGGGTGGATATCTATTCCGGTCTTCGAATGGGCATATTCTGTTAATATACGTGGCAGCAAAGGCACTTCCAGCTTAAGCAATTCATGGGCCAGCCGGTAAAACGAGATCGCGAAAAAACCAGGATAAGTGCGGATAACCTCAAATTCACTAATGGCTGCAGGATCTCCCTGTAAAATGGCCTGTGCATCTTTATGCAACATCTCGTACAAGGTAGGAACCCTTTCAAAAAAAGAAGCAGCCACTTTATCATTGTTACAATCGCTACAAGCTTTGGTATCATTTAAAATACCGACCAGCTTTGATCGGGAGGACTCGAAAGCATCCCTGATCTGTTCTACATTTTCATAAGGCTTTTTAGCCTGTTCGGGATACAATAACCGGATAAGCTGAACAGCCCAACCTGCTATTACCTCATTCGGAGGGACCGCTTCTACCTTTTGCTGCCGTTCTAATATATGTTGATAAAAATCAAAATTCATGCTATCCTTTTAAGGTGTGTAAAATTAATTAAAAAGATAGGAAGTTCCCCTTAAAAGCGTTACTTCTCCTTTACATCCACTGCATCGCGCAGGCCATTTCCCAGCAAATTAAAGGCCAGGACCATGATCATAATAGCTATACCGGGTATGAGGGCCAGCCACGGATGATGGGTAATGATAAAGCCGTAATTTTCTTTCAGCATGAGTCCCCAGGAAGGGGTGGGAGGCTGTACCCCGATACCCAAAAAACTGAGACCGGCCTCTATCACAATGGCCGTGGCAAAGTTGTTGGCCGCAATCACCAACACGGGTCCGAGAATGTTAGGCAGAATATGCCGGACGATTATACGTCCGGGCCGATAGCCCAATGCCCGGGTAGCCTCAATATACGGCATTTCACGAACACTGAGGACCTGACCGCGGACAATACGTGCCACACTCACCCACAACGTGAGGCCCACCGCAATAAAAATCTGCCAAAAACCCTTTCCAATGGCAATCGTTAATGCAAACACCAACAATAAGGAGGGGACCGACCATACCACATTGATCAGCCACATGATGACCTCATCCATTTTCCCCCTGTAAAATCCGGCAACCGCTCCCAGCGTTATCCCGATAAACAATGAAATGAGTACGGCTACCATGCCCACACTGAGGCTTACCCGCACCCCCACGATGATACGGCTCAGGATATCCCTTCCATATTTATCGGTTCCCAGCCAGAAAGTTTCCTTCTTAAGCTGGTGCTTTTCTACCTGCCGCTGCAGTGCGGATAGGGTTATCCTGCTGATGTCGTCACTGGAGTTTTTAAAAACCAGGGTATCACCCGCCTTCCGGATCAGCCTCTCTCCCGGAGGCAAACGATAAACCAGGTGCAGCAGGTCAATGGATTCTGCGATGGCGGTATCTTCATCCACATAACGCTGGTATGTAAGACTGTCTCCCTCAAACTTCCAGCTTTGAATGGGAATATAATGATAGGCAGAAGGGGCCCCATGGAGCAAACGCTTCCAAAAAGAAACTTTTTCTACCGGCACCTGTTTGTGTTGGCCGAGAAGAAGAGCTTCATATCCCAATCCCTTTCCACTGAGTTCAAGAATCATCTGATTGGCGTTGGGCGTATGATCCGGGGCCAGATAATAGGCAAAACCGCCTACCAGAACGGCAATAATGATAATAACCAATCCACCTATCGCACCTGTATTTTTCTTAAGGCGCTTCCAGGCCTGAGCGCTAAAAGAGCGTCGGGTATGCTTTCTTCGTACCATTCAAAGGTAAAGATAAGTGATTAAGCGGTTTTTCTAACCTCATTGCCGCCTGAACCGGACTTCCCATTTCCCTGGTTTGTTATCCTGCAAGACATAGACGAGCGTCAGCCGATCCTTTTTTAGACGGTAGGTTGACGCGCTATACATGGCATCCCAAAACCAACTTCCCCAATGGGGCTCGCCTACCCGAGTACCGCCAAAGCGGAGACCATGCAAGCTGTCTTTTGCTTTTAATAAAAAAGTACCGAATACTTCATTGGAAATGGTATGTCCTTTTAAGCGTATCGTATCCCCTTTTTGTTCCAGGGTGACAACAATATCGGTTTGAGTAAAATCTGCCATCCCGCTTTCGGGAGAAGATCTTGTGTACACCTGTTCCGTTTCCAGATTTTCATAGGAAATCACTTTCCAGATGCCGGTTAAGCTTTCATTATCCAGAGCGACAGTGTGCCGGGTACAGCCTGTTGGCAAGAATCCCCCTAAGGAAACCAAGAGGATAAATAAGAAATATCTCATGGCTTTTTATTTTTTATTCGCGGCTTAAAATTACACGCCAACTTCCTTTTTTATAATCTTGAAAATTGTAATCAATAAAGATGGTATCTTTATATAATTTGTAAGTCTGCGCACTAAAAATGGCATCCATAAACCAGCTCCCCCAACGGGGCTCGCTATTCGATGTACCTCCTATAGAAAGGCATTTTATACTATCGCTGTTTTTTAATTTTAAAAGACCAACAACTTCATTAGAGATGGTATGTCCTCGCAATTGTATAGAATCCCCCTGTTGTTCCATCGTAACAATAACGTTCTTTCCCTTAAAATCTTCCATCCCGCTCTCATGTGAAGAGCGAGTGAAGGTTTGATTCGATACCAGGTCCTCATATTGAACCACTTTCCAGGAGCCGTTAAAGCCTCCCGTTTTTGCAGGAGCCGGGTGATGCTTGTGGCATGAAGTGATAAAAAGTCCGCCCGACACAATCAACCCTATCAATAAAATATTTTTCATCATGAAGTGTTCAATATTTAATAGAATTTATAATTGAAAACCATAAGCCACCCCCAGAGAAAAAGTCTGGTTATAAAATTCCAGCGTGTTAGGAGTCATCCTGCTGTTGACCGTCAAAATACTTCTCGAATAATGACCGGA
>CAYZGR010000009.1:0-22278 GCA_964478125.1 uncultured Chitinophagaceae bacterium
AGGGTGTTGTACTTTAAAGTATCGGTTGTTAAAGTATATTGGGGATTGTTGAGTTTTACCCTGTTTTTAAAGAAAACGTCTTTTGTGTCGGCGTAATAATAGCCGCGTTGACTGTTTAGAACGGTTTCCTGATTGACCAGCTTACCTCCGTTCAGATAACTTCCGATATGGCTGTCCATATCGTAGGTAAGGAAGTTAGTGGTCAATATCATATGCCCGTCTGTCATTTTTACATTGTTTTTCAGCGTGGCCATTTTTGTATTTCCTTCATAATGTAAAAAATCGGCATACGTATTTATCGTATCTGCCTGGTTGATGTGGATGTGGCCGTAAGCATCAATGGTATTGTTAGAAAGGTATTGCAATGCGCTGTCACAAGTGAAAATGGTTTGGCCCTGCTGTAGCCGTACGTGGCCGATCAATTTTTGCATTTGCCCCGAGTCTTTTCCATTTCCCTGTATACCCAGCAGGATGTCCGCATTTAATAAATGAATGATCTGTCCCGTATCCTTTACGTGTTTTGGTGCAGGAAGGGAGTCCTGAACCTGTGCGAAACCTTGCCGGAAAGAACAAAGGCATATGATGCTCATGATAAAGAAAAAGCGGTTTATGTCAACCCTTCTGACCATTGATTCATTTTAATGTGTCTGAAGGTAAAGGTTGAGATTTGCTTTTGCGGCCAAAAATAGAAAAATGGACATACTTTTTGGGGTTAAGCCTCAGGTCTTCAAGCAACAGGTTGAGATTGTAAGTTGCGGCTTGAAGATTGTTGTATAGATGGCGGTCGTTCATCAGGGCGCCAAGGGATCCGCTTCCTTTATTGACTTTGACCAGGATCGCGTTGAGATTGCTGACCGTGGTATCCAGATTCTGAATGGTCCCTTTCAGGTCTGCATCTGCGATAGCAGAAGTAGCGGTTCTGGTATTGGCCAGTATTTGATTAATATTTTGGTTCTGCTCATTAATGTTGTTCATAAAATGATTAAAGCTGTTCATCAGCGTATCCAGTTTGGCTGAGGTTGCCGCGAAGTGTTTCATGGTCTGGCTTAAAGCGGCAATACCGCTGCGCAGGTTATTTTGGGTTTTGGTATCCAATGAACTGTGTATATCTCCCAGTACGGTGTCCAGGGCCGTGAGGGTAATCTGGATTTTATCTGAAATGGGATCCAGTTTTTGTGCTAATTTGGAAGTGAGCGGGGTACTGACTGCGGAGGCGATGGTATCGTAATCCTGCAGGTACGTATTGGCATTCCCAAAATCCAGGACGACCTGTTTGCTCCCCAGCAGATCCGCACTTTCAATGCGGGCAACGGAATTGGATGGGATCTTGATTTGCGACTTGATTGTGAGCTTTACCAAAATGGAGCCGGCCTGTTGATCCATCACGTCCAGGTCGGAAACACTTCCCACTTTCAGGCCGTTTACCTTAACCGGATTTGCAGCAGAGAGGCCGTTCACGTTATGATACACGGCATACAGCGTGGTGCTGGAAGAAAAAATAGCATTCCCTTTTAAAAGATTAAATCCGAGGATGAGCAGTACGACCGCAATAACTACAAGTACACCGACTTTAGTTTCATTAGGTATTTTCAAAATATTCAGTTTTAATAATAAGCAAAAATAGAAAATTTAGTCCTCTTACTCTTATTCGAATCCATTGAAAAAGAAATATTTATTCATTATCCAGCCGCATGTCATTCTTATAGGTAACGATGAAAGCATCCTTGTAGCCCATTAGTTTTACCCTGCTCAGTTTATCGGCCGCCTGTTGATAGGTCTTGTAATTCCCCAGCAGATAACGGTACATTTTTTCGCGGTTCACTTGTACTTCCCTGCGGGCTACCGGGGCGTCCAGTTTTGAAAATCTCTTGTCGGAAGTATTAATGATATGGCTGCTGGCAAAGAGTTGGATCTTATAATGATATTCGGGATAAGCTGTTTGGGCTTTTTTAGTCTCATCAGGATTGACGCCTGCGAGGAGCTGCTCCGTGGTTACGCCTTTTAATCCGGCAAGATAGGTTACAAAAGCTTTATAAATACTTTCGGCCAGTTCGTGTTGATGATGGTTCAGATAATTTTCCTCTTTGGGATTGGAGATAAAACCCAGTTCTATCAAAATGCTGGGCATAGCCGTGGCATGCAGTACCCAGATACCTATCTGACGTTGTTTCACATCTCTTTTAATACGATGGATCTTTGTAAATTGGGTTTCCACATCATTTGCCAGCGTCAGGCTTTGCCGCATATAAGAACGTTGTACAGTATTCCAGAAAATGGTATTCACAGCGGAACCGGAAGAATCAAAAAGCGCTTTATATTCGGGGTCATTCAGCAGCGGGGCATTTTCCCTTAAGGCAAGGGCTTTATCGCTGTTTTTCCGGAGTCCCCAAACAAACACTTCTGTCCCTTGTGCGCTTCGGTTGCGGGCGCCGTTGCAGTGAATGGAAATAAAAACGTTCCCCCCTACCTTATTGGCAAAATCGGCCCTATAATGCAACCCGTCGCGTTTGGTGGTCTTATTTCCGGGTATGATATCCGTCGTACGGGTATAAATAACTTTAACTCCCGGGATCCTGTCGATTAATTTTCCTGTTTTCAGACTGACACTGAGTGCAATCTCTTTCTCCGTGGAATATCTGCCGTGAGCGCCGGCATCAAAACCTCCATGCCCGGGATCAATGACTACAATGAAGGGTTTCTCCCCCTCCGGTCTGACCCCCTGCGCTTTTATTTGGACCGGCCGGTTTCCAAGCAGGATAATGCACGCTAATATAAATATATTCTTGAAGGACTTTTTTTGCACTGGAATACAGGTTTTTAAAGATACACGAACTAAAATTTACTTTGCAAAAGTAAATGGTTTTTAAGGATTAAAAATAAAACAAGCGAATTAAGTCTGTCGATCAACGTCGGAGAAATGCAGGAAATCTCGTAGGTTTGCGGCTTAATAGTATGGCCTTTTCAGATAAAATCGGTTTTCCTCGGAAGAAGGTGCTTTACCGTGCTTTGTGGTACAGTTTTATGGCCATCATGATCTTTTTTACATCTCATGTTAGAGGAGAAGCTCATAGCTTCCACGATTTTTCCAAAGATACCATCCCGGGTCTCGCCGACCGGTTGCCCCGAATCAATTATACTCCCCGATTGATACAGGATTCTGTTCCCTTGCTCAGGGATTCCGCACGATTGACCGTGGATACAACAATTATGCCGAATGACACGCTGATAGACACCCTCGAAATTCCTCTTTCAAAAGATACGCTTAGCGGCACGGTGGAATACCAGGCAGAAGATTCGGTCGTTTTAAATATTCCTACCAAAACTTTTCATCTTTACGGCAAAACGACTACCAAGTTCAATGATATTAACCTGAAGGCCGCGCGGGTTGATTTTGACCAATCTACCAATATGCTGAAAGCGAAATATGCACTGGATTCCGGCAGGCATATAGGCGCCCCTATCTTTGCCCAGAAAGGACAGGATCCTTTTCAATCGGATTCCATGTTGTATGATTTCAAATCAAAACAAGGGAAGATCTTTAACACGGTAACCAAACAGGGGGAGGGTTTTTTGTATAGCGATCAGGTCAAAAGACTGGCAGATAACAGCATTAACAGCTTATCTGCATTCTTTACCACCTGTGATGTAGACCCGCCTCATTTTGGATTCCATGCAAAGAAGGTGAAAATTATCCCTGATAAGGTATTGATCTCCGGGCCGGCCAACCTGGAAGTAGAGGGAGTTCCTACTCCTTTGTTTATTCCATTTGCTATTTTCCCTTTATCTCACGGACAACGAACGGGTTTGCTTCCACCCACCTATGAGGTAACGCAACAAAAAGGGATCGGCCTGGTCAACGGGGGATACTATTTCGGTTTTGGCGATCACCTGGATCTGACGGTACGGGGAGATATCTATTCTTACGGCAGCTGGGGACTGACCTTGAATCCCAGGTATTATAAACGTTACCACTACAGCGGTTCTTTCATGCTGAGCGTAAATTCCACGCGCTTTGGGGATCCTCAAACGCCGGATTTTACCAAATCCAGGGATTTCCGGGTGACATGGTCGCACAGCATGGACAGTAAAGCGCATCCGGGAGTTACCTTTTCGGCCAGTGTGAATGCAGGTACTTCTACTTATAATTATTATAATGTGACAGATGCCCAAACCCGTTTGAACAACCTCCTGAATTCTTCTATTGCTTTTTCAAAGAACTGGCAGGGGACTCCCTTTAATCTGACGCTGAGCGCCAACCATAGCCAAAATACCAGTACGCGACAGGTCAATATTACATTGCCGTCCATGTCTTTTAACATGAATACCATTTATCCGTTTCAACCGAAGGATTTTGTGGGAACGCCCAAGTGGTATCAAAAGATAGGTATTGGTTATTCCCTCAACTTGCGTAACTCTGTAGATTTCATAGATACTACTTTTCTAAAACCGGGGTTTTTTGAAAAATTCAAGACCGGCATCCAGCATCAGGTGCCTATTTCCTTATCCCTTCCCGCTTTTAAGTTTCTGACTATTTCTCCCAGCGTAAGCTATACCGAACGTTGGTATACCAAAAAGCGTGCTTTAGACTTTGATCGCAAGCTGAACAGGCTGGATACCACTACCCAGTTTGGTTTTTATACGGCAAGAGAAATTACGACCGGGCTCTCGCTCAGCTCTTCGGTTTATGGAATGTTTCAGTTCAATAAAAAAAATAAAGAGGCAAAGATACAGGCCATTCGTCATGTGATGCGGCCGAGTATCAGTCTGAGCTACAAACCGGATTTGAATAAAGGGAATTATTATAGCGTGCGGGTGGATACTTCCAGTATGGTTCCCTGGCAACGTTTCTCCTACTTTGATAATATCGGATACGGCCCCTTTTCCGAAGGAAAATTTGGAGGGATTTCGTTTAGTTTAGACAACAATCTGGAAATGAAAGTCCATAGTGATAAAGATACCACGAATGGAGGGATCAAGAAAGTGAAACTTATCGAGGGTTTTGGAATAACCGGTTCTTATAACCTCGTGGCAGATTCGTTCAAGCTATCTCCCTTCTCATTATACGCGCGTACCACTTTATTTAAAAAGGTAAACATATCTGCCAACGGAACTATTGATCCTTATGTACATGATGCGCATGGCCGACGGATAGATAAATACGTCTGGCAGAATGGAAAGGCCAGTATCGGTTCGCTTACCAACGGGTCTGTCAGCCTGAGCACTTCTTTCCAGTCTAAGCAGGGCAAGAAAAAAGAGCAAAACCCTGATGAAGAAAATCCATTGACAGATAGCGAAAACCCCTTGTCCCGTACGCAGGAAGAGATGCGGCGTAAAAGGGAAAATCCGGGCGATTATGTAGATTTTGACATTCCCTGGTCCGTTAATCTATCTTACAGTCTAAATTTTAACAAGACCCGTACCCCCGATTACAAGAGGGACACCACGATCTTTGTGCAATCGCTCAATTTCAGCGGAGACTTCAGTCTGTCGCCAAAGTGGAAGATCGGATTGAGCAGTGGGTTTGATTTTATACATAAAAAACTTACGTATTCAACTATTAACATTACCCGTGATCTTCATTGTTGGCGTTTGTCCATCAATGTAGTTCCTATGGGATTTTATAAGTCTTTCAGCATTACCATCAGCCCTACTTCGGGCCTTTTGCATGATCTCCGGATCAATCGCACCCGGCAGTTCTATGATGTATTTGACCGGAACCGAAGGTGAACCGGCGGCAATCAAGCGGTATTTGATGACTTGTTTAACGGTTGATGCGGCTTTAAATCAGGTAAATGCAGAATAGAAAATGCTGTTGCCCACGTCCCTCCCAACTTAGGAAAGACCGGTTAAAGAGATGAGGAATGAAGTTGCAGCGTAAAGAAATAAAATACAGCCTTCAAACAGCAGTATATACAACAACTGTAGGAATAAGTACCTATCTTCAACCCTTTAATCCAACGGGCCTTATTGTAAAAAGATACGAGTAAAAACTACTTGCTGTGTGCTTCATAGTATTCCGACATCATTCGAAAGATCTTTTCTTTAAGTACAGGCACATCCTTCATGGTCAGGCCTTCTACGGAAACCGGTTCGAGGAAATGCATGGGAACGGGGTAGGGCAGGGCAAAGAATTTTTTACCTGATGGCAGTATTTTCCCGGTATTGAACAGCAGGGAAGGAATGATCGGTTTTTGCATTTCTATGGCCAGTGCAAAAGCGCCGTCATGAAAAGATTTTAGCGGGGCGTCGGTTTTGTTTCGGGTTCCTTCAGGGTAGAGGATCAGATGCATCCCCCTGGCTAAGGTCTCTTTCATCTTTTCCATACTTTCGGCACGGCTGCGGGCGTTCTTTCGATTGACCAAAATGGAACCGCTGCGATAAACTAACCCAAAAACAGGAATATGTGCGAGTTCTTCCTTGGCCAGGGTTTTGCTGGCTCCCGGAACGCTCGGTGTGGAGACCAGGATATCGAATAGCGCATTGTGATTGCAGACGACAATATAGTTTTGGCCTTTTCTGAAATGGTTTCTTCCTTTAAGGGTCACCCGGCAAAATACCATGGGCATCAATATGCCCATCCATACGCGATATCCTTTTAGGATAGCTGTCGTCTTTTTTACCTCATCTTTTATGGTATAGTGGAAGAAAGCTGTTGGAATAGCCACTAATAACAGGGTAATGGCAAAACAAAGCATTAACCAAAAAGCATATAACCTTCCTAGAATATTTTTCATAATGAGGGCATTCTTTTTAATGAGGCAGTCTGTTACGGAAACGTGCATACACCCAGGTTCCCAGGATCGCGCTTAATAGGGAGATGATAATTACGGTAAATCCCGCTCCGACCTGGGCAAACAAGGGTCCCGGGCAGGCGCCGGTCAGCGCCCAACCCAGTCCGAAGATAAAGCCGCCAATAACATATCCTTTATGGAATTTCTTTTTTGGAATGATAATGGGAACGCCGTCAAGCGATTTGATATTGAATTTTTTGAGAATTTGGATACTGATGATGCCCACGGGAATGGCGGTCATAAAAATACCATACATCTGAAATCCCTGGAAGCGAAACATTTCCTGAATGCGAAACCAGGATATGGCTTCACTTTTAGTCAGGATAATGCCAAATATAATACCTGCGATTAAATATTTAATATTTTTCATCTTTTTTTCTTTACAGTTGAAGTATAAAAGGGAGAATAAAAAAAGTGCAAATGATTCCCCCGATAAAGAAGGAGATCACCGCGATGAGCGAGGGCCATTGTAAGGCAGACAAGCCCATAATGCCGTGCCCGGACGTGCACCCGCCTGCATATCGTGTCCCAAAACCTACCATGAAGCCGCCTCCTATCATGATCAGTATGCCTTTCAGAGACAACAGGTTGTTCCAGTTAAAAAGGTCATGAGGAAGAAGCCCCCCGGAGGTTCCTACTCCCATTTGATGCAGGTCGCGGACTGTAGCGGCAGAGACTGCCACGGGCAGCGGGTCCTTGAAAATCAACCCGGCAATACAACCGCCGATTAAAATTCCACCTACGAAAAAGAGGTTCCAACTTTCTTTTTTCCAATCGTAATGTAAAAAATCAATATGGGCAGGAGCACAGGCGGCGCAGATATGGCGCAAGGAGGAAGAAACCCCTAATTTTTTGTTCCCTAAGATCAGTAAGGTGGGTACGATCAGTCCGATTAACGGTCCGCCAATATACCAGGGCCAGGGTTGTGAAAACCCGTTTAAAAAGGTGTTCATTTTATTGGTTATTTGAAAATTTAAATTTTGATATAGGAACACAAAGGTATATACAAAACAAATAGGGTGTATTTTTGCAGAAAAGCTTGCCCCGTTCTTATTTTCAATTCAAAAAATTCAGAATAGTACAGGATCGCTGTGCTATGAAGGTTTGTACGGATGCCTGTATCCAGGGCGCCCTTGCAGCCAGGACGCTCGCAGTCAAAAAACCTAAAACCGCATTGGATATAGGAGCAGGAACCGGCCTGCTGAGCCTTATGCTGGCTCAGAATATGAGATTTAACCGCCAGCATGCTATTGAGATCAATGAAGCAGCGGCTGAACAGGCAAGGGAAAATATAGCAGCTTCGTCCTTTAAAGATCGGATCCGTCTTTTCCAGGGAGATGTACGCGCTTTCACTTTTCAGCAGGAATATGAATTTATCATTTCAAACCCGCCTTTTTATGAAAACGCCTTGAAGAGCCCTTCGGATATAAAAAATACGGCCATGCATGCCAGCCATCTGACCTATGTAGAACTTGTTAACCGGATTTCTGATTTGCTTACATCCGCGGGGAGTTGCTGCATTATGGTTCCCCATGCCTCGATGCATTCTTTTGTAGCCATAGCCCGTTCGAGAAAACTTTATCCGTCCGAAATATGGAAGATCCGGCAAACGGAAAAACATTCCTTTTTTCGTGCCGTCTTGTTTTTCAAAAGAACAGAGCAAACTCCTTTGTTCCGGAAATTGATGATAAAGGGGGCCGATGGACGATACAGCAGCGAATTTGAGGATTTACTGCGCCCTTACTACTTGTTTTTATAAAAGGGCATTCAGACATGCATCCGTAAAATCATTTAGTGATGCCAGTTTCAGATCCGCCAGTGCATAACGAGGATCAGAAAAGTTAGGTTTCTCGGGGACTGCTACTACTTTCATCTTCGCAGCTTTGGCGGCTATCAGGCCCGTGATTGAATCTTCAAAAACCAGGCATTTCAGCGGAGCGGTATCCAGCTCTTTTGCACAGGATAAGTAGACGGAGGGATGCGGTTTTCCATAATCCTGATGTTCTCCGGAATGCAATGCATCAAAATAATCGGCCAGGTTAAAGTGATCCAATACCGTATGAATTACAGACATGGGAGAGGAGGAAGCCAGTCCCATTTTTAAATTTTTTTCCTTAAAAAAGTCTAAAATACAAGGCACCCCTTTCATCAGCTGTCCTTTTTGTTTAATCTTCCGGATAACGGTTTCCAGGATCTCCTCTTCTATCTGTTTGTTGGATTTTCCTTCCCACTTCAGCATGCTGTGCCAATATTCTACGACCTCGCTGGTCCGCATGCCGGTCGTTTTGATATATTCTTCCGGCTCCATACGAATATGCATGCCTTCAAAAACTGCTGCCATTGCTTCTCTCCACAGCGGTTCGCTGTCTACCAGAAGTCCGTCCATGTCAAAAATAACGGTTTCTATCATCGTTCTTTAAAAAATTTACGCCTGTGCTTTCCAAAAAATGAGGGCTTTTCTATTGTCAGAATAAAATTAGATTCTATATTTGCATTAGTATACTAATTCTATAGACTATATACCATTATATCATTTGATGATATATAGATAACAAAGCCAACCTAAAAGGTGCAAAGGTAATCATTAAACAATGGCAACAACTTTTAACACACGAACGGTTACCCCGGGATTGACCCTGGTAGGGGTGGGGCCGGGAGATCCGGAATTACTCACTTTAAAAGCCATTAAGGCTTTGAAAAATGCAAATGTGGTTTTGTATGATGCATTGATCCATCCGGAGATCCTGGAATATGCTTCTCCTAAAGCCCTCAAAAGGTTTGTGGGAGACCGGGCCGGTCTTTGTTCTTATTCTCAGGAAGACATTAATGAAATGATCGTAAATTATGCCTTCACTTACGGGCAGGTGGTCCGTCTGAAAGGCGGCGATCCTTTCGTATTTGGCAGGGGCTACGAAGAAATGCTTTATGCGGAGCGCTTTGATATCAAGACTACCGTGGTCCCGGGTATTACAAGCGCTACCGCTTTACCGGCATTGAAGAAGATCCCTTTGACTACCCGGGAACATAATGAGAGTTTCTGGGTATTGACCGGAACGACGGCAACGCAGGAATTATCCAACGATATTTTTCTGGCTGCTCAAACGAAAGCTACTGCCGTCATATTGATGGGATTAAAAAAATTGGCAGAGATAGTCGAAATATATAAAGAAGCAGGCAAAGCCCATCTGCCTGTCGCTATTATCATTAATGGCAGCCTGCCGGATGAGCATTTTATTACCGGCCTTATTGATGATATTGAATCCAGGGTAAACCGCGAGTGTCTGCATGGTCAGGCGCTTATTGTGGTGGGAGAAGCGATTCGCTATTATCTGGATAAAAAAGAAAAAGCCGGTTACAGGTCAAATCTGATCCCCTGGGCCAGGGGGATCTCGGTAGAATAATTAATGGTATTGGTTTGCCTGCGCATGTATCCTTTCCAGGCATCCGAACCCGATTCCCTACCGCCTCCCGTTTCCTTTTCTCCTCCAAAAGCGCCTCCTATTTCTGCACCACTGGTGCCTATGTTGATATTGGCAATTCCGCAGTCGGAACCCTTAACGGAAAGGAACTGCTCGGCTTCTCTGAGGTTTAAAGTCATCATTGCAGAGGACAAGCCCTGTGGAACGCCGTTTTGCAAGGCAATAGCTTCTTCCAGGGTCTTGTATTTGATCAAATAGAGGATAGGCGCGAAGGTTTCAGTTCTTACGATCTGATAATCATTGTCTACTTCGGCTATAGCGGGTTTTACATAACAGCCGCTTTCATATCCTTCTCCGGTCAGTACGCCTCCCGGCACGACCCATTTACCCCCTTCCTTTTCAATCTCATTCAAAGCATTGCTATACATTTCCACTGCTGCTTTATCAATCAGGGGGCCGATATGATTCTTTTCATCCAACGGGTTGCCTATGCGCAGTTGTTTATAAGCATGCGCCAGTTTTTCTTTAAAGGTATCATAGATGCTTTCCTGGATGATCAACCTCCGGGTACTCGTACACCGCTGCCCGGCAGTTCCTACAGCGCCAAAAATAGATCCTGTTAAAGCGGTATTCAGGTCTGCATTTTCCGTAATGATGATGGCATTATTTCCGCCCAGTTCCAATATGGATCTTCCTAATCGCGCAGCCACTGCCGCCGCTACAGCTTTCCCCATACGAGTGGAACCGGTTGCAGACAAAAGAGGCATACGGGTATCGTTTGCCATCCATTCTCCTACATTTGCCGCTCCTACAACGAGGTTACAGATCCCTTCCGGCATGTGGTTCCTTTTTAGAACGGCCGCTACTATTTTTTGGCAGGCGATGGCGCATAACGGAACTTTCTCAGAAGGTTTCCATATAAGGGTATCTCCACAGACCAATGCAATAAAGGCATTCCAGCTCCATACGGAGACCGGGAAATTAAAAGCGGAGATAATACCGGTTACTCCCAGCGGATGCCATTGTTCATACATCCGGTGTTGGGGACGCTCGCTATGCATGGTCAATCCATGCAACTCGCGGGACATCCCTACCGCCAGGTCGCTGATGTCGATCATTTCCTGTACTTCCCCCAGACCTTCCTGAAGGCTCTTACCCATTTCATAGGATACCAGGCGGCCCAGCGCTTCTTTTTTATCACGAAGCGCCATACCGATCTGGCGTACGATCTCTCCCCGTTGGGGAGCGGGAATATTGCGCCAGAATAAAAATGCCTTATGAGCCGTTTCTACAACCTTATCATAATCTTCCCTGGAGGGCATAGATACGGCTGCCAGTTCTTTCCCATCTACCGGAGAACGGGAAGTTACGGATCCTCCCGTAGGCTTTAACCATTTTTCTCCCGTAGAAACCCCGCTGTTTTCTTTTTCGATCGAAAGATTTTCCAAAATTTCCATACCACTTAGTATTGTTCTTTTTCATTCGGAAAGTCTCCGGATTTTACATCTTTGATATATTGTCCGGCAGCCACTTTAATATCGGTATACAGATCCGCATAACGCCTTAAAAACCGGGGTTTAAAATCTTTATTGATCCCCAGCATATCGTGCATAACAAGCACCTGTCCGTTTACATGCGGGCCGGCGCCTATCCCGATAGTGGGAATATAGAGCCTGGACGTCGCCTTTTGCGCCAGAAGGGCCGGGATCTTTTCCAATACGATCGCGAAACAGCCTGATTCTTCAATCAACAGGGCATCTTTCATAAGCCGTTCCGCTTCTTCCTCTCCGGTAGCCCGTACGGCATAAGTCCCGAATTTATATATAGACTGGGGTACAAGCCCGAGATGCCCCATTACGGGAATTCCTGCAGAAACAATGCGCTTGATGGTTTCTGCCACTTCGGCCCCGCCCTCCAGTTTAATAGCGTGGGCCCCGGCTTCTTTCATAATCCTTATCGCAGAATTCAACGCTTCCTTTGAATTTCCCTGGTAAGAACCAAAAGGAAGGTCTACCACTACCAAAGCACGTTTGGCAGCACGAACCACGGATGAGGCCATAAAGATCATCTGATCCAGCGTCATGGGTAAAGTGGTCTCGTGTCCGGCCATGACATTAGAAGCAGAATCCCCTACAAGGATTACATCCATGCCTGCATCGTCTATGATGCGGGCCATGGAATAATCGTAGGCCGTAAGCATGCTGATGGGTTCTCCATCTGCCTTTAGTTTCTGAAGGGTGTGCGTGGTAACGCGCTTGACCTTATTATGAACAGACATATTTTATCCTTTAAGAAGGATCGAAGTTAGGAAAAAAATTTTAGGGGCGGGCAGGCCTTCGTGTAAAAGGTAATGCAATCATGCTGGCCAGTCCCAGCAAAATAATGAGCCCGGTTTGAGCCAGCCAGCTCAGCCAGCCAAAGGCGAATCCATAGGCATTTCCGATCCCGTAGAGATTTAATGTTTTTTCTACTAAAAGCTGATAGGCTCCTAATCCTCCCTGTGTCAGTGCCATACCGATGCTTCCAAAGCTTAAAACTGAAAGTGCCGCATTCAAGCCTAATGAAGAAGTTGAATTGAAGCAGTAGAACCCAATAAGGATCATACATAAATAACATAACCATAAAAGAAAAGTATAGGCAAAAAATAATTTTTTTTCAGGTAGTTTTAAAGCCGTAAGAATCCCTTCTCTAATACCCTTTATCAGGTTCACCAAATTGCCATGCCAGCGGGTCTTTCGGGAAAATCGGACCGTTCCCCATATCAACAGGCCGGCCAAAAAGAGGATCAAAATACCCCAAATCCACCTGCCGGAAAAAAAAGAATCTGTGAATCCTATCCAGATATTTCGGTAAAAGAAGTGTTTTATTTTATCCGGCTGTGTAAAGAGGGTAAGGAGGATTACTACGAACAGCGTAAGGATGTCTATTACTCTCTCAGCCACCATTGTGCCTATTACCTGGTTTACCGGTATGCGTTCCTGGCGCGACAAAACGCCGCAACGTACCAGTTCGCCCAGCCGCGGAACAGCGAGGTTGGCTAGATATCCGGTCATTACAGCACCAAAGATATTCCAGATCCCCGGTTCATGGCCCAGCGGCCGGATAAGCAGGCGCCAGCGGAGGGCCCTGAAGAAATGGCTGAAAAAACCAATGATCAATATAGGAAGAAGCAACCAGTAATGGGCCTCCCGGAATACTTCGAGAATATGTTGCCATTCCCGGGTATTAAAATCTTTAACAGCCAGCCAGATAAAGAAGAGGCCAAGCGCCAGGAAGAAAATGAATTTGACGGTGCGCCCTAATGCTTTTTTCATGAAGTCAAAATAAAATACGTTTTCTTCCCTCCATATTGCGCAGGGCTATAATTTGTTTCCCGCCTTGGGGAAGATCACAGTTGGCCGGAACCCCCTGGCTTCTTCAGGAGTCATCAGCGCATAGGATATGATAATGATCAGATCATCCACAGCACATAATCGAGCCGCTGCACCATTGAGACAGATCACGCCCGACCCTTTTTCCCCTTTTATAGCGTAAGTCTCCAGCCTTGAACCATTATTTATATTAACCACCTGAACTTTCTCATTCTCAACTATCTGTGCCGCTTCCATAAGTTCTTCATCAATGGTAATGCTCCCTATATAATTGAGGTTGGCTTCCGTTACGACCGCCTGATGGATCTTGGATTTCATTAATTCGATCTGCATGCTGCAAAGTTACGATAAAATGGTGTTTACAAGTATATTGTCAATGAGCCGTACACCTTCCAGCCATGCAGCTGCTAATAGAACAAGAGACTGTTTTTCGGTGAACCGGTCTACCGCTTGCAGATCTTCTGCATCCGCGAGTATCAGGTAGTCTACTTTAAATCCTTTTTCTTCTAATTGTTTGCGGGCCGTTTCCAGCAATGCATCAAGCGGTTGCTTATCCAGGTTGGTTGAAACAAAATAAAGGGTTTTGTACAGTTCGGGAGCGGTTTTACGGGCCTCTTCTGATAACCGGATGTTTCGGCTGCTCATGGCAAGGCCGTCTCTTTCCCGCCGGATAGGTACGGCTACGATCTCTGTCTTCAGGTCCGCCAGCCTGACCAGCTTTCGGGTCATTAACAACTGTTGATAATCCTTTTGACCCATGAACATTCTATCCGGTTTGATGATCTCCAGGAACCTGGAGAGTACTTGTCCCACGCCCTGAAAATGTCCCGGGCGGTGGAGGCCTTCCGCCATCGTTTCCAGTGCTCCGAATGAATAATGTTCCAGATGTTTGAGTCCATCCGGGTAGATCTCGTTGACGGAAGGCAGAAATAAAATGTTCATTTCATGTTCCAACAATTTTTGAATATCCGAATCGGTTTGTACCGGATACCTTTTAAGATCTTGCGCATCGTTAAACTGAGTGGGATTAATGAAAATAGAACAGATCACGATATCGGTTTCTGATATTGCCCTTTCGATAAGAGCGAAATGTCCTTCATGAAGGGCTCCCATAGTAGGAACATATCCTATACGGATCTGCCGCTCCCGCAATATGCGGAGATGTCTTTTTAGAGCTGCCTTTTGTTTGAAAATATACATTCGGAGATTTCAGATTGGGTTCTTCTTTTATGTTTTTTTTAACAAGCTTTTTAAGCCTGTAAGAGGTTCAGATTCAGGCTGGTTCTGCAATTATCACGCTAATATCCAAAAAAATCGGTAACTTTGCAGCGGTTTTTAATTATTGACTTCCCAATTTTAGCTTTTAATGATTACCAATAACAAGAAGCGCGTTTTATTGATTACACAAGAATTGTCCCCCTATTTAGAATTGACAGACTATGCAAAGTTATTGAATGATGTGGCTGTAAAAGCCAATGATTCGAATATGGAAGTGCGAATCATTATGCCGCGTTTTGGTGTGATAAATGAGAGAAGACACCGCCTTCATGAGGTTGTTCGGCTTTCGGGTATTAATGTCATTATCGACAATGATGATCATCCGCTGTTGATCAAGGTGGCTTCCCTGCCGAATGCGCGCTTACAGGTTTATTTTATGGATAATGAGGACTTCTTTAAAAGAAAATTCGTGTTCCGGGATGGTAAAGGCAATTGGTTTGACGATAATATCATGCGGATGTCCTTCTTTTGTAAAGGCGCTTTGGAGACGGTAAAGAAATTTGGATGGCCTCCCGATATCATTCATTGTACGGGCTGGATGACCTCGCTTATTCCTTTGTTTCTAAAAACGGCTTATAAAAAAGAACCGGTCTTTTCAAATGCAAAGAGTATTTATACCTTGCAGGAAAATTCATTTGATGAGGTATTGGATGACTCTTTTGTGAAAAAAGCCCGTATAAGTAATGCTGTAAAGGAGAAGGATCTGGCTCCGTTTGCAGAACGGACCAACAGCGCTTTAAATTTGGGAGGTTGTGCCTTCGCTGACGGAATAGCCGTCGCAGACAGCTCGGTAGATGAAAATATTCTTTCGGAAGCAGGAAAAGGGAAAGAGATCTTTCCATATACTGATGAAGAAGGTATCGCGGATCTCTATATGGATTTTTATGAAAAGCTTGCGCCTACCTCCTGAATTTCCGAAAACTAATTTTGTTTTATGCAAATGAACAAGCTAAAAAGGATAAGCATGCTTTGCTTGTCTTTAGTTATAGCCCTTTATGTCCTGCAGAGTTGCAACGAATCTACCATCTTAGGCGGATCCATTGCTCATGGGAATGGCGATACACCGGCCATGGAAACGGACACTTTTACCGTTCGAACCCGAACCATTTTTCGCAACCAGGATTCAGCATACGGTACCACCACGACTAATGTAACCGCGGGCACCATTAACAGCGATCCCACTTTTGGAAAAACAGTGGGCATGGTTTATTTGCAACTCGGCCTGCCTTCTGCATCGGCTTCTTTCTCCGGCCCGGCTCCGGTTTTGGATTCTGTGGTACTTTCTTTGAGATATGCAGGCTATTATGGCGATTCGATGGGAGCACAGACCTATACGATATACAGGATCGTGGATACGGCCTTCTCCGATACGTCCTTGAAGTACTATATTCATCAACAATTTGATATTGACAGATCTACCCCTTTAGGAACGGCTACTGTGACGCCGAAGGGCCTTGGAGATTCCGTGTCCATATACGGCGTCAAAGAACCTGCCCAGTTGCGGATAAAGCTGAACCAGGCTTTTGGCAATACATTGCTTCACCAGGATAGTGACGGAGCGTTGGCTAACGATTCTGCGTTTCATCGATGGTTAAAGGGCCTTGCTCTGGTTCCGGATAGCACCACTGCAGGCAGAAACTCATTGATGTATTTTGAATTAAACAACACTTATACGGGAATGACGGTATTCTATAAAAACAGTACAACGGATTCCTTAACGGTTTATTTCCCGTTCAAGGCCCAAACAGGCGTTTGGTCTAATTATATTCAACACAATTTTGAGGGGTCAAAAGTAGCTGTTCACCTGCAGGATTCTGCCAACGTATCGGACTCTGTTATTTTCCTTCAGGATCAGTCAGGCTTATATGCCGATATCCATTTCCCTTATTTACAGGACTTCCCTCCTGCCTTAATTAATAAAGCAGAACTCATCCTCACCCAGGTGGATGATCCGGGAAATGCAACTTTTCAGTCGCCCTATGAACTCTTCTTATGGCAATATGAAAATGCGGAGAAAGATTCTTTGGGATATGTTGTGGATGCAGGCGTATCCTTCAGTTCTATATATGGGACGCAGTTTACCAACATGAATTATTTTGGTGGATTGGCAAAAATGATTACCAATAAAGAGGGTAAAAAAGTAGTTCAGTATCGATTTAATATTACACGCTATCTGCAGCATCTGCTTACGCCCACTGCTTCTGACAAAGAAACCAACTACGGGTTCCGGCTTGGAATTATGGATCCATTGGAAAGGGGACGCGACGTCGGCCGTGTCGTTTTAGGAGGAGGCAACCATTCTACGTATTCCATGAAGCTACATGTGGTATTTACAAATATTCAATAAAGTATTTTACTTTCGCTCTGCAATTCAGTTAACTCATTTTATAAATTTTTATAGAAATGTCTTATTTGTTCACTTCAGAATCTGTTTCTGAAGGCCATCCCGATAAAATAGCAGACCAGATATCGGATGCTTTAGTTGATCATTTTTTAGCTTTTGACCCTGATGCCAAGGTGGCTTGTGAGACGCTGGTAACTACCGGACAGGTGGTCCTGGCGGGAGAAGTCAAATCGACTACCTATCTGGATGTCCAGAAAATAGCGCGTAGCGTAATTAAAAAAATTGGCTACACAAACAGCGCTTATATGTTTGAGGCTGATTCGTGTGGCGTTTTGTCTGCCATTCATGAACAATCCGCCGATATCAGCAGAGGGGTAGACCGGGAAAATAAAGAGGAGCAGGGGGCCGGAGACCAGGGAATGATGTTTGGATATGCCACCAATGAGACGGAAAATTTTATGCCCCTGTCTCTGGATCTTTCTCATAAGCTGCTGAAGGAATTGGCCGCCTTGCGCCGGGAGAAAAAGGAGATAACCTATCTCCGTCCGGACGCAAAATCTCAAGTCACCATCGAATACAATGATGAGGGAAAGCCGGTACGTATTGACAGTATCGTTGTTTCGACCCAACATGATGAGTTTGACAGTGATGAAAAAATGGCACAAAAGATTAAAGAGGATATGATCCATATTCTTGTGCCGCGTGTCAAAAAACAACTCCCCGGGGATCTGCAAAAATTATTTAGTGATAAAGTTAAATATCATATCAACCCTACCGGGAAATTTGTTATAGGAGGGCCTCATGGAGATGCGGGTATCACCGGAAGAAAGATTATCGTCGATACCTATGGAGGAAAGGGCGCACATGGAGGAGGCGCGTTCTCGGGAAAAGATCCTTCAAAAGTGGATCGTTCTGCCGCCTACGCCGCGCGCCATATGGCCAAAAACCTGGTCGCTGCAGGTGTGGCGGATGAAGTTCTTGTCCAGGTGTCTTATGCAATTGGTGTGGCAGCGCCGACGGGTATTTATGTGAACACCTATGGTACTTCAAAGGTGCGGCTAAGCGATGGGGCCATTGCTGCCAGGCTTAAAGAACTTTTCGATATGCGTCCCTATGCGATTGAGAAGCGGCTAAAACTGAGGAACCCTATCTATTCAGAAACGGCGGCTTACGGACACATGGGCAGAGAGAATGTTGTGGTTACTAAAACCTTTGAAACCCCTGAAGGGAAAAAGAAAGCTATCGAGGTAGAGTTGTTTACCTGGGAAAAGCTGGATTTCGTAGACCAGATCAGGGAAGCCTTTAAGCCTCATTTTGCCTGATCTTCTTTACCGCGGAGAAAGGGGTATTCTGGTAAAGCTGCATAATTAATAATTTGATAAAATAGATAAGAAATATCCGGATCATGTGGTAAAAGAGGGCTGTCTTTTTAAATAAACGCTTACATTTGCGTTGTGTAGAAAAAGAGAAAGGAGGCAGGATATGCATGAAATAGAGCCCTTTTTTAACTGGAGGCATCTTTATACCGCCGAAGAGGATGAACACTCTCCATTTTATGGTAAACAATATAACGAGTTTGCCTATACTCAGAAGATCTATAATTATTATATTCATCCGCAATGGGATTATTTCGGATCGGAAAATCTTTATCTGAAAATCCTGTTTACCGATTATCAGTATCACTTTTCTATCATTGAGTTGATTGGAGAATGGAACGACTGTATAGAAAACGATATCATGATTCTGAAAAGAGAGATTATTGACGCTCTCACCAATCAGGGGATCAGTAAATTTATTCTCATTTCGGAAAATGTGCTTAATTTTCATAGTTCCGACGATTGTTATTATGAAGAATGGTGGGAGGACATCGCCGACGAAGGGGGATGGATCGTCTGCTTAAACATGCCTGAACAAACTGCACGAGAATTTATTGATTCCGGCTTGAACCGTTATGTTAGCCTTATCGAGAATGATCACTGGCGTACTTTTACGCCCTTAAACTTGTTCCAACTGATTGATGATCAGATCATCAAAGTACTCGATGGGGTTAACCGATAAGGTTATCTTTTTTTGACAAATTCCCATTTCTGCTGTAAGTTTGCGACTAGTTTAGTACTTACACATCTAACAATTCAATTTTTTTTTATGAAGTGGGGAAAATACTTTACTTCCGCTATCGGTAAAAAGCTGGTTATGGCGTTTACCGGAATCTTCCTTATTTTGTTTCTTATCGTACATTGCACCGCCAATTTTGCCATCTTTGTTCCGGATCAGGGGGCTACCTTTAATAAGGTATCTCACTTTTTAGGTAAAAATTGGATTGTACATATTCTGGAGGTGGGGCTTTTTGCCGGCTTTATAATCCATATCATTCAGGGGCTTGTATTGACCAAACAGAACAAAAGCAAGAGGCCGATAAAATATGCAGTAACCGATCGTAAAAGTACCAGCAAGTGGTATTCCCGTTCAATGGGCTTACTCGGTATTTTAATTTTACTCTTCCTAATCATTCATCTGAGTGATTTTTGGATCCACACCCGCTTTGGAAGTATCTTTGGCGGGGTAAAAGAAGTAGACTACCAGGGAAAAGCCGTGGATGATCTCTATGGAAAGATGAAAGAGGTATTTAGCCATTTGTGGATTGTAATAATATATATCATAGGGGTGATTGCCCTGGGATTTCATCTGGCGCATGGTTTCCAAAGCGCTTTTAGAACACTGGGAATGACTTCCTCCAAGTATATTTCAATTGTAAAAGGCGTCGGGATCGCTTTTTCTATAATTGTTCCGATCCTTTTTGCTCTTATGCCTATAGCTATGTACTTCAATTGGATAAGTTAAGCTAAATGAATTCACTTTATATTTGAATCGTATGAAATTAGATGGAAAATCTCCCGAAGGTCCGTTGGCTGAAAAATGGACGCATTATAAGAATCATAGTAAGCTGGTAAGTCCGGCGAATAAGCGTAAATTGGAAATCATTGTTATCGGTTCGGGGCTTGCAGGCGCTTCCGCTTCCGCTACGCTTGCGGAACAAGGTTATCAGGTAAAGACCTTTTGTTTTCAGGATAGTCCGCGTCGTGCCCATAGTGTGGCCGCACAAGGGGGAATTAACGCTTCCAAGAATTATCAAAATGACGGGGATTCAGATTTTCGTCTTTTTTATGATACGCTTAAGGGAGGTGATTTTCGTTCCAGAGAATCCAATTCTTATCGTTTGGCTGAGGTAAGCGCTAATATCATTGACCAATGTGTGGCACAGGGTGTTCCTTTCGCACGTGAATATGGCGGTTTGTTGGCCAACCGTTCTTTTGGCGGGGTACAGGTTCAACGAACCTTTTATGCCGCCGGGCAAACCGGTCAGCAATTGTTGCTCGGTGCTTATTCTGCATTAGAAAGGCAAATCGCGCTGGGGAAAGTAGAAATGCATGCGCGCCACGAAATGCTGGAGCTGGTAATCATTGACGGGCAGGCCAGAGGGATCATTGCCCGTAATCTGGTGACGGGAGAACTGGAAAGATATTTTGGTCATGCCGTGGTATTGGCTTCCGGAGGATATGGGAACGTCTTTTATCTGTCTACCAATGCGATGGGATCTAATGTAACAGCTTCCTGGAAGGCGCATAAAAAAGGGGCGTACTTTGCCAATCCCTGTTATACACAAATACATCCGACCTGCATCCCGGTTTCCGGGGATTATCAAAGCAAGCTGACCCTGATGAGTGAGTCTTTGAGAAATGACGGAAGGATCTGGGTGCCGAAGAAAAAGGGGGATGACCGGAATCCCAATGACATACCGGAAGAAGAAAGAGATTACTACCTCGAGCGCCGTTATCCGGCTTTTGGCAATCTGGGTCCCCGTGATGTGACTTCGCGCGCCGCCAAAGAGCGTTGCGATGCCGGTTATGGAGTGGGCGCTTCCAAACAGGCCGTATATCTTGATTTCTCTTCGGCCATAAAGCGTTATGGTAAGGCACAAGCTCATAAATTACAAAATCCCGATGTCTCCGGGGAAGAAATTATCGCCCTGGGAAAGCAGGTAATTAGAGAAAAATACGGGAATCTTTTCGAAATGTATGAAAGGATAACCGCGGAGAATCCTTACGAGGTACCCATGCGGATATATCCGGCCAGTCATTATACGATGGGAGGGTTGTGGGTGGATTACAATTTGATGACTACCATTCCGGGACTGTTTGCCATAGGAGAATGTAATTTTTCAGATCATGGCGCCAACCGCCTGGGGGCTTCCGCTCTGATGCAGGGACTGGCAGATGGATATTTTATTCTGCCTTATACCATGGGTAACTTCATGGCGGGAGAAATTAATACCAAACCCATTTCTACGGATCATCCGGCATTTGAGGAAGCCGAAAATGCAGTTAAGGGGCAGGTCAATAAACTTTTAAATGTAAAGGGAAAGCATTCAGTTGATCATTTTCATAAAGCGCTGGGAAAAATAACATGGAATAAATGTGGAATGTCTCGGAATGAGAAAGAGCTTACGGTGGCTATTCATGAAATCCGGGAATTAAGAGCAGAATTTTGGGAAGATGTGCGTGTGCCCGGCGGCGACAAAGAATTCAATCCGGAATTGGAAAAAGCGGGACGGGTAGCTGATTTCCTGGAGCTGGGTGAATTATTGGCGAAAGATGCGCTACAACGCGATGAGAGTTGCGGCGCCCATTTCAGGGAAGAGCACCAAACAGAGGATGGAGAAGCATTAAGAGATGATGAAAATTTCTGTTACGTAAGCGCCTGGGAATATAAAGCAGACAATCATTTTGAACTGCATAAAGAGCCCTTGGAATTTGAGGTGGTGCATTTGACACAGCGAAGCTATAAATGATATAAATAGAACACAGATCTTTATGATGATTATGATCTATGGATGATAATCTTAAACATGCGGAGATCATTGATAAGATTATAAGATCGTTCTATCAGGTATACAATAAGCCGGGTTATGGTTTTCTCGAAAAAGTGTATGAGAATGCGATGGTAATCGAATATGATATAACTGGGGAATAAAAGTCGTTCAACAATCACCGATTGATGTTTTTTATGATGAAGAG
>CAYZGR010000009.1:22378-38290 GCA_964478125.1 uncultured Chitinophagaceae bacterium
CTGGGGAATAAAAGTCGTTCAACAATCACCGATTGATGTTTTTTATGATGAAGAGCATGAAACACAGCTGATTAATTATTTAAAGGCAACCGATTTGGGAGTGGGATTATTATTGAATTTTGGCAAAGAGCCTCAAATAAAGAGGAAAGTTTTTTCAAACGAATATAAGGATCATCATTTATCATAACCGATCATGAAGATCAGTGTTCTATAAAATAAAATCCATATGAACTTAACATTAAAGGTCTGGAGACAAAAAAACGGAAAGGATAAAGGACATTTTGAAACTTATCCGGTTCAGGATATATCTGAGGACATGTCTTTTTTGGAGATGTTTGACGTGTTGAATGAAAAACTGATCAGTGAGGGAAAAGAACCCATAGCCTTCGACCACGATTGCCGCGAGGGGATATGCGGCATGTGTTCCATGTATATTAACGGACGGGCGCATGGCCCAATGCCGGGTACTACTACCTGTCAATTGCACATGCGTCATTTTAATGACGGGGAGACTATTGTTGTGGAACCCTGGAGAGCAGGTGCATTTCCTGTTATTAAAGACCTGGCGGTTGACCGGAGCGCCTTTGATCGTATTATCGAAGCCGGTGGGTATATATCCGTAAATACCGGAAATGCCGTAGATGCCAATTCCATCCCTATAGAAAAGGAAGAGGCTGATCTGTCTTTTGCAGCTGCTACCTGTATCGGTTGTGGCGCATGCGTGGCTGCATGTCCCAACTCTTCGGCCATGTTATTCTTAAGTGCGAAAGTTTCGCAGTTTACCCATTTGCCGCAAGGTCAGCCTGAAAGGGATTCGCGCGTCGTGAATATGGTGGCCCAGATGGATAAAGAAAAGTTTGGCAGCTGTACCAATATTGGGGAGTGTGAACAGGCCTGTCCTAAAGACATCCCTATAACACACATAGCCAATGCCAATAGAGAATACCTGAAGGCTACGTTTACTCCGGGTAAATACGGAAAGGCCCCTAAAGCGGAATAACGCTCTTATAATGCGTACGCTGTTAGACATCCAGGAGCTCTCTATTCGCTTTATTGCCGGAGAAACGGAGAATGAGGTAGTGCATGGCATATCTTTTAAAATCCAGAAAGGCGATATTGTCGGCCTGGTAGGAGAGTCCGGCTCCGGGAAGTCGGTAAGCGCCCTTTCATTAATGCGTCTTTTACCTTCCGCCCAAAAATGTCGTACGGGCGGTTCCGTTTATATAAATGATGATGGGAAAAAGGTAGATCTTTTTAAACTTCCTGAAGAAGAAATGCGGCAATATCGGGGCAACAAGCTCGGTATGATCTTTCAGGAACCCATGACCTCTCTAAATCCGGTTTTTACCTGCGGGGAGCAGGTGGCAGAAGGAATCCGGGTACATCAAAAGGTTTCTCGAAAAGAGGCGGAGACCCAGGTTAAAGAATGGTTTAATAAGGTGAAGTTACCCCAACCCGGACAAATATTTCACCGATATCCGCATCAGCTTTCAGGAGGGCAGAAACAGCGGGTCATGATCGCCATGGCAATGAGTTGTAATCCTTATCTCATTATAGCAGACGAGCCCACTACGGCATTAGATGTCACCGTTCAAAGGGCCATCCTGGATCTGCTAAAGGATTTGCAACAGCAACTAGGGATCAGCGTTTTGTTTATTACGCACGACTTGGGAGTGATCAGGGCCATTGCAAATAAGGTATTGGTCATGTATAAAGGGACGATCGTGGAACAGGGAGCTATTAACGATATTTTTTCCAACCCCCGGCATCCTTATACCAAAGGCTTGTTGGCCTGCCGTCCTCCCACGGACCGTATTTTAAAAAAATTGCCTGTAATGTCCGATTTTATCCAGATGGATGGAGGAGAAATGGTTTCCCGGCGTACGGATATGGGGCCATTGATCCGTTCCCTTGAGATGGACCCTGCGGAAAAAAATGCCCGAAGGGAATCAATGAAGGAGACGGTGTTGGAGGTGAAAGACCTGGTCGTTCGTTTTCCGGGTAAGAAAAATTTTTTGGGGAAAATATTGAACTGGACCCTGGCAGTGAATGAGGTGAGCTTCGATGTGAAACAGGGAGAAGTGCTGGGCTTGGCAGGGGAATCCGGCTGTGGGAAAACCACGCTCGGGCGTGCGATCCTTCAGTTGATCCGGCCTGTATCCGGAGAGGTATGGTTTAAAGGGCGTAACCTGTGTACCTTATCGGGAAAGGATCTGAGGAAGATGCGTCCCCGGTTACAGCTTATATTTCAGGATCCCTATTCTGCCCTGAATCCCCGTTTGACGATCGGAGAATCTATTCTGGAACCGATGCAGGTTCACGGGCTTCATAAAAATGACCGGAACAGGCGAAAAAAGATCCGTGAATTACTTCAGAAGGTGGATTTGGATCCGGATCTGGTAAAAAGCTACCCGCATGAATTTTCAGGGGGCCAGAGACAAAGGATTTGCATAGCAAGGGCCCTGGCTTTGCAGCCTGAATTTATTATTTGTGATGAATCGGTCTCCGCCTTGGATGTTAGTATACAGGCACAAGTACTGAACCTGCTGTTGGAATTGAGATCGGAGTTTCATTTCAGTTGTATTTTTATCTCCCATGACTTGTCGGTGGTTAAATTCATGTGTGACCGCATTATGATAATGAATAAAGGAAGCATAGAAGAGATCGGCCCGGCCGAGCAGATTTATCACCATCCTCAAACCCCTTATACACAGCAGCTTATTGCTGCTATTCCCCGATAATCTCAGAAATTTAAAGAAAAAAGTAAACCTTTTTGGCTTTATAATTGTTTCATACTGAATAACATAGTAATTTTAATATGGAATATCGTACGAATTCAGTACCTTTGCAGCCTTTAAATCCATACCGTAAGATGAAATTATCCCAATTCAAATTTGATCTTCCACTTAATTTAATTGCACAACGGCCTACCAAAAAGAGAGATGAATCTCGGTTGATGGTTGTTCACAGGGACAGCGGGAAAATTGAACATAAGGTATTTAAAGATGTACTGGATTATTTTGATGATCAGGATGTGATGATCGTAAATAATACCAAGGTTTTTCCTGCCCGTCTTCATGGACGAAAGGAAAAAACGGGGGCAAAAATAGAAGTGTTTTTGCTGCGTGAATTGAATATGAATACCCGCTTATGGGATGTGATCGTGGATCCTGCACGGAAAATCAGAGTAGGGAACAAATTATTTTTTGGAGAAAATGATGAACTGGTAGCAGAGGTTATTGATAACACGACCTCGCGGGGCCGTACCATCCGTTTCTTACATGACGGTACCGATGAGGAATACAAGGCGCTCCTGACGAGGCTGGGGGAGACTCCATTGCCCAAATACATCAAACGTGAACCGGATACCGCGGATAAAGAACGTTATCAGACAGTATATGCCAAATATGAAGGTGCCGTGGCGGCTCCTACCGCGGGTTTGCATTTTACCGAAACATTAATAAAACGTCTTGAAATAAAGGGAATCCATTTCGCTGAAGTAACATTACATACCGGATTGGGGACCTTTCGTCCCATAGAAGTGGAAGACCTGAGCAAACATAAGATGGATGCAGAATATTTTCGGATTACCGGGGAAGCGGCAAATATAGTGAATGCCGCTAAGGAAAGTAACAGCAAGGTCTGTGCCGTGGGTACTACCAGTATGCGGGCGATTGAATCCTCTGTGACCTCCTCTAATCTGTTGCGGACGGATGAAGGTTGGACTAACCTGTTCATACATCCCCCTTATGATTTTCGTATTGCCAATTGCATGATCACCAATTTTCATCTGCCCAAGACCAGCCTATTGATTATGGTTTCTGCTTTTGCCGATTATGAGCTTGTCATGCATGCCTATCATGAAGCGATTAAAGAAAAATACCGCTTTTTTAGTTACGGGGATGCCATGCTGATTTTATAGCGGCATGAGAAAAAAATATGCCATAGTGGTAGCTGCAGGAAAGGGCGTTCGTATGAAAAAGGCCGCCCCGAAGCAGTTTTTACCCCTGGTGGGAAGACCGTTGCTTTATTATAGTATTCGTGCTTTTCTGCATGCATTTTCAGAGGTGGAGGTTATCGTGGTGTTCCCTCCCGATAAGGAAAGCTCTCATGAGAAAGAGGTCCTGGATCTGTTTCCCAAAGAACGAATTATTACGGTGAGAGGCGGGGCGACTCGCTATGATTCGGTCCGAAAGGGATTGAAGATGGTGAAAGACCCGTCCGTTATATTTGTTCATGATGGTGTTCGTCCTTTGCTTCCGATCGCTTTAATTCTATCGTGTTACGAACAAGCCCTGCAATTCGGAAGCGCCGTACCTGTGATCAAATTGAAAGACAGCATCAGGCAGGTGCAGGGAGGACATAATTATGCCGTTAACCGTGATCTTTTCCGTTCGGTCCAAACCCCGCAGACCTTTTTGTCCGAAATCCTTTTACCGGCCTTTGAACAACCCTATCGGCAAGAATTCACGGACGAAGCCACGGTGGTAGAATATTCGGGGCGCCAGATCCATCTGGTGGAGGGCGCAACAGAAAATATAAAGATCACCCTGCCCGTAGATCTGCAGGTGGCGGAGCAATTGTTCCGTTCCCGGGATAAAGTTTAAAGTATTCTTAATTTATTTCTAATCCGGAGTGGCTTGGACTTGAATAATCAATATTTTGTATCTTTCCGGTATGGTTCGCTTCGGAGAGATATCCCAGGTTAAATTAGTAGAATGTCCGCGTGATGCCATGCAGGGATGGGGAACCCTTATTTCTACTGAAAAAAAAGCGGCCTATTTGAACCTTTTACTGAAGGTCGGGTTTGATACCCTGGATTTTGGCAGTTTCGTATCTCCGGAAACGGTTCCCCAGATGGCGGACACCGCGGAAGTACTTTCTTTACTTGATACGCGCCATTCGGCCACCCGACTGCTGGCTATAGTAGCGAATGAACAGGGTGCAAAAGAGGCTATCCGGCATGAACAGATAACTTATCTGGGGTATCCTTTTTCTGTTTCCGAGACCTTTCAACTCAGAAATACCAATAGGACGATAGCAGAGTCGCTTTTAGTTGTGCAAAAGATCCGAGATCTTTGTAGCCATACTCAGAAGGAACTGGTGATCTATATCTCAATGGGCTTTGGCAACCCGTATGGTGATCCTTACAGCAAAGAAATAGTGGAGAAATGGGTGGGTGCTTTTTCCGAAATGGGAATAAGCATCATTTCTTTATCGGATACGGTAGGCCTGGCAGATCCCCAAACCATCTCTTATTTATTTTCTCATCTGATTCCTGTATTTCCCCGAGTGGAATTCGGCGCTCATTTTCATTCTGCTCCTGATAACTGGGAACCTAAAATAACCGCTGCTTATGATAGTGGATGCCGTCGTTTCGATAGCACCATACAGGGTATCGGCGGATGTCCCATGGCCGAAGATAAGCTGGTAGGTAATATATTGACGGAAGACCTGCTCTCTTTTTTAAGAAAGAAAGCGGTAGCTCTTTCTATAAAGGAGGATCTTTTTAAGGCAGCACAAAAAGAAGTCTGGAAGGTTTTTGTTTAAAAGAGTGAGGAATACGGTGTTTATGCCTTGTCCTAGGGGGCAACAAAATAACTTGTTCTGCTTTTTTACCGATCTTTTGCCTTTCGGGGCAAACGCGCCTATCCTCCATATTTATTGTATTTTGATCCCGTAAGGACAAAATATTTTAAATCTTCTGAATTTTTTTAAACCATGCATATAAGGGAACTCCGATAAAGATCAATACCAGCCCGATTCCCGCCTCTCGTGGCCGGGCATAGATCGTATTGGCTATGAGGAAAATACAGAACAGGATAAAAAGGGCCGGAATAACCGGGTATCCCCATACTTTATAAGGTCTGGATGCATCAGGCATTTTCTTCCGGAGAATAAAGACCCCCAACGTGGTAGCTCCGTAAAAAATAAATGCGGCGAAGATCAGCATGTCCGTAAGTTGGTCGAAAGTGCCGGAAAGTACTAAAACACAGGCCCATACCCCCTGATACCATAAGGCATTTCCCGGAACGTTATAATTGTTGACTCTTGCCATTTTTGGAAAAAACAATCCTTCTCTTGCCATGGCGAAAGACGTTCTTGCATTACTCATAATGGTGGCATGCGTACAGCCGAAGGTGGATAGGCAAATTACGACGGAAATAAATATTACACCGGACGTACTCCAAAAGGACCGGACAGTTTCTATGGCCGCCACATTGCTGACCTGCGAATTGATCGCTTCCATTTCGGGAATAGATAGAACAGACAGGTAGCTCATATTGACCACCAGGTAGAGTAGAATGATAATAAACAATCCGATAATGATCGCGAATGGAAGATTTCGATGCGCATTTTTAATTTCGCCTCCTAAAAAACCAATTGAATTCCATCCTTCGTATCCCCAAAAGGCGGCCAGCATAGCTGTGAAAACCGCACTTATGGTTACCGGGCCGGCATTTACGGGGGTAAAGCTCCAGGCCTTGCTGATATGGGCATTTTCACTCAGGTTGCCGGCTACTGCAATGACTACGATACCGGTAATGACCAATAATAAAACTACGGTGCTCAGGTTAGCCCCCAGCTTTAGCCCTCTGCTGTTGAACCAGGTAAGGAGTAAAACAAGTATTATGGCTACCAATTTGACACTAAATCCTTCAAAGGGATAGAAAATACCCAAAATATTCCACCCTCTGAGAGCTGTGAGGATAGAAGGAAACGGGGCAATGCTGTTAAGAGACTGTGCAAATACATAGGCTATGGAGGCAATGGCCGCGGTTTTGATGGCTGCAAAATTAGACCAGCCGTAAATGAAGGAAAAAAAGCGGTTGTATATTTTTTTATAATAGGCATATTCACCACCGGTATCTGCCAGCATACTTGCTATTTCAGCATTACTGATTCCGCCAAACATGGTAATCACCCCACCCAATACCCAGCAGATCAGTACCCAGCCGGAAGAATGCAGTTCGGCTGCCATGGGGGCCACCTTTTTAAAAACGCCCGAGCCAATGATATTCCCAAGTACAAGTACAACGGCAAGGCCCAAACCCAGTGTGCGGTGAAGTTCTTTGGATTTATTCATAGAAAGGGTAGTTTAAAACGCATTGAAAGTATAAATTTTCAATACAATCTTCAAAAATCCGGATATTTTTATTCATATTCATTAATATTGGACATGTCTTAAACTTTTATACAAACATGGAGAAGCATTCGGAAAAACATTTCATGCAAAGAAGCAACTGGTTGCGGGCCGCCGTACTTGGGGCCAATGATGGTATACTTTCAGTTTCAAGTATTGCAGTGGGAGTGGCTGCTGCAAGCCATACCCGGAGCCCTGTTCTATTAGCGACGCTTGCAGGTTTGGTTGCCGGCGCCCTTTCCATGGCCGCCGGAGAATACGTATCGGTGAGCTCCCAGGCAGATACGGAAGAACATGATCTAAAACGAGAGGCCCGTGAGCTTGAGGAAAGTCCTGAAGAAGAGCTTCAGGAACTTGCAGAGATCTTTGAAAGCAGGGGGATCAGCGAGGCTACCGCGCTGCAAGTGGCTATAGAATTAACGGAATCAGACGCGCTTACGGCTCACGCGAGAGAAGAGTTGGGGATTAATGAAATTACCCAGGCCCGGCCTATCCAGGCTGCATTAGCTTCCTGTGCTTCTTTTACCGTGGGCGGTCTTTTACCCCTATTGGTCGCCTCTTTTTCTCCTGTAGCATCTATGAAATATTACCTGTATCTATTTTCCATTATTTTTCTCATGGTTCTCGGGGCCACCTCCGCAAGAACAGGCGGGGCAAGCGTCGTAAAAGCAGTTATACGAATCACCATTTGGGGTACCTTAGCGATGGGACTGACGGCTTTAGTGGGTTACTTTTTTGGAGTTAATATGTAGAAATAATTAATGCATTCGGTCTCCCCGAACCTGGAGGCTGTTTATAATATCCGCTTCCAGAGACAACCACTCCGCCCAGCGTATTTTAATTTTTTCCGGCGGCAGGTATTCGTTTGCAAGAGCGATAAACAGGGTGTAATGCCCCGCTTCGCTTTCCATAAAGCGGCGATAAAATTTCCTGAGATATGTGTCTTTTAATCCCTCGCTCAAAAGCCGGAAACGTTCACAACTTCTGGCTTCTATCAGGGCACAAATAAGTAATTGATCCAATAACCGATCTTCCCGGCGGCCTCCTTTCTGCGCCTGTTGTAACAGACGATTTACATATTCGTCTTTACGCTGGGGACCAAGTTTTAATGCTCTTTTGGTCATTTCGGCAAGTACCATGCGAAAATGCCCCCATTCTTCCGTTACTACGGGCGCCAGATCCTGAACCAGTCTCTGCTTCTCAGGATAACGCTGAATAAGAGAGATACAAGAGGTAGCCGCCTTTTGTTCGCACCAGGCATGATCGGTCAGTATTTCTTCGAGAGACAGGCTTGCCAGATTGATCCAGCGGGGGTCGGTAGGCAGCTTGAGCCCTAAAATGGTAGCCTTATCAGACATAAATAGTGTTTTATTTCCTTTTTTCACAAAATTACGGTTAAATGACTATTATAATAATGTATTTTTGCAACTTTAGGTCGGCTTTGGTGTAATAAATTCTACTGAAGCAAAAAGCGATGAGCATTTATTTCTAACATGAGCACCAGCAATATTAAAATAGCCCAAACGGTATCAGAAACAGAATCTCGCAAAGATAGCCATGTAGAGCTGGCGCTGACCTCGCAGAATGATACCATTGATCCCCGTTTTTATTATGAACCTATGCTGGCTGCTCATCCGGATAAGAATGCGGTTTGGCCCGTCAGGGTGGGCGCCAAAAATATGAAATTCCCCATCTGGATATCCAGTATGACCGGGGGTACTTCCAAGACCAATGAGATAAATCAGAGACTCGCAAGAGCGGTGGGAAAATTCGGCCTGGGAATGGGGGTGGGCTCTGCCCGTATTGCATTGGAGCGGCCTGAAAAAGTCGCGGATTTCAAATTGCGTCCTTTATTGGGAACCGAATGCCCGCTTTTCCTTAACTTTGGTATTTCCCAGATAGAAAAGTTAACGCACAGCCGGTCCTTGCAAAAAATAAAACAACTGGTACAACAGCTTGATGCAGATGGCGTTATCATACACGTAAATCCGCTCCAGGAATGGATGCAGCCCGAAGGTGATCAAATTCAGGTTGCACCGGTAGATACCATTGAGCATTTTTTGGAAGAGATGGATTTGCCCTTAATTATCAAGGAAGTCGGACAGGGATTTGGTTATGAAAGCATGAAGCGACTCATGCAAATGCCGCTGACCGCTATTGAATTTGCTGCTAACGGGGGGACCAATTTTTCGAAATTAGAACTGATCCGCAATCAGACCAAGAGCAAATATCTCATGCCTTTTGTTCATGTGGGGCAATCGGCAGATGAAATGTTGGCACTGAGCAATCGGCTGCTTACGGAACTGGGAGATAAGGTAAAGTGCCCGACACTCATTATCAGTGGAGGGATTAAAAACTTTCTTGACGGATATTATTATATTCAAAGATCAAAAACCAATGCGCTGTATGGACAAGCTTCTGAGTTCCTGAAACATGCCAGAGAATCCCAGGAGGACCTGGAGGAATTTATACAGTATCAGATCGAAGGTCTGCTGCTGGCCCGTACCTTTTTAACGGTAAAAGATGTATCAGAATGAAAGACAAGCAAAACATAATACACGGATTTTCCAAAAAAAGCAGGGATGAAAAGCTGGATCTGGTTACGGCATATCATGCAGACCACCTGAGCGCATTGGAAGTATATAAGAGCTTTCATCATTCGGAGGCAAAGATCCAGAAACTTTTGGAGGAATTTAGCGAAAATACCATTTCCAATTTTCCGTTGCCGTATTGTATTTGTCCCAATGTTTTGGTCAATGGGCGTGCCTACATGGTTCCTATGGTGATCGAAGAAAGCTCGGTAGTTGCAGCTGCGGCAAGCAGCGCCAAATTTTGGTTTACGAAAGGGGGATTCAGAACAGAAATTATTGACACTGAAAAAGTAGGGCAGGTTCACTTTTTGTGGAAGGATGATAAAAGGATCCTTTACGAACGCTTTCCCGAATTAAAAGAACGCCTGATCAGGGCATGTTTTGATATTACTGAAAATATGATCAGGCGGGGCGGAGGTATTTTGGATATAGAACTCAGGGATTTGAGTGAGCAAGAGCCGGGGCTCATGCAATTATATGCTACTTTTGATACGGTAGAGTCCATGGGCGCTAATTTTATTAACTCTTGTCTGGAGCAATTTTCAGCAACCTTTAAGCAATGGCATGCGGCCCAAAAGGAATTTTCGGAAGATGGACTGGAGGTGGTTATGTGTATCCTTTCCAACCTGACCCCGGATTGCCGCGTAAAATGTAGTGTGGAAGCCTCGTTTGATCAGCTTGATGATGTTGTTCCGGGCATGACGGGCGAAGCGTTTGCCAGGAGGTTTTATCTCGGGGTACGTGTGGCTGAAGTCGACCCTTTCAGGGCCACTACCCATAATAAAGGGATCTTTAATGGTGTAGATGCAGTGGTATTAGCCACCGGAAATGATTTCAGGGCCGTTGAGGCATGTGGCCATGCTTATGCCGCCAGAAGCGGGCAATACCGACCTTTGACCCGAGTAGAACTCGCGGAAGAAACTTTCAGATTCATTCTGGAAATACCCCTTTCTCTGGGAGTGGTGGGAGGCTTGACCAACTTGCATCCTTTGGTAAAATTAAGCCTGGAGCTTCTGGGTTACCCTTCTGCGAGGGAGCTCATGGGGATAGCCGCGGCGGCGGGACTTGCAAACAATTTTTCTGCCGTTAAATCCTTAGTGACGGTTGGCATTCAAAGAGGGCACATGAAAATGCATTTGCTGAATATTCTAAAGCAGCTTAAAGTTCCCGAAAGCCGAAAGGCGGAGGTCATTGAGTATTTTAAAGATAAAGTAGTTTCTGTTTCGGCAGTTCGCCAACTGACGGAGAAATGGAAAACTAAAAAGATTCCCGGTCATTAACATGCGCGAAGTAACTTATGAATCTGCCGGGAAATTTCTGTTGTTTGGAGAATATCTCGTCCTAAGAGGCGCTTTATGCCTGGCGATGCCGCTGTCTCTCGGACAAACGCTTACCGTATCTGCTTATAAGGGTAAAGGCGTTTTGTGGCGTAGCTTTGAACATGGGGAAAAATGGTTTGATACCCTTTTTTCGGAATCATTGGAAATTGTAGAAACAACGGATTCTAAAAAGGCAAAAACGGCTCGGGAGCTCTTGCGATTTATACAAAGACTAAAACCGGAATGGATCCCGGCTCATCTCGATCTTAGGTTTGACCTGGGCTTCGAACGTAAGTATGGCATGGGAAGCAGTGCAACGTTGGTCTCTCTCTTGAGCCAATGGTCGGGTGTTGATCCTTATTCCTTCCTTGAGAAAACATTTGGCGGCTCAGGGTTTGATGTGGCGGCAGCCACGGCTCAAAAGCCCTTTCTTTATTCGATAACCGAAAGGCGAATCCGGGAATTCGCTCTTCCGGCGCATATCACCCGGCATTTGTTATTTATTTATACCGGGAAAAAACAAAATAGTGCGAGGGAAGTATTTCATTTCAGGGATCGGCCGGTTCGCGCTACCCAAATAGCTGAAATGAATGCCATCGTGGAAAAAGCGGCTTCCTGTTCTCATATTGAGGCCTGGGAAGATCTGATGGAGGAGAGCGAACAGCTTTTATCGGCTGTTTTGGGGCAAAGACCGGTAAGGGAGAAATACTATAGCGATTATCCATATAAAATCAAGTCCCTGGGAGCCTGGGGAGGAGATTTTATCATGGCTTCCTGTAGAGATACCGAAGAGGCAAGAAATTATTTTCTGAATAAAAATAAAAGCCCGGTTTATACTTTCAAGGCACTTGTTAAATAGAATGAACCAACCGATAACAGCATACTATCCTTCCAATATCGCCCTGGTGAAGTACTGGGGGAAACGGGATAATCAGTTGCCCTGCAATGCTTCTCTGAGTATGACCTTAAGTAATGCCCGAACAGCGGTCAAGCTTTATCGTACCGAAAAACAAGACCGGGGAATAGCGTTTTCTTACTATTTTGAAGGGAGGCAGAACGAAGCTTTTCGCCAGAAGGTACTGCGGTATTTATTAGGGCAAAAGGAATTTTCCGATCTGCTTAATAATTATGCTATACGTATTGAATCGGAAAACAGTTTTCCTCATTCTGCCGGTATAGCATCCTCTGCCTCCGCTTTCGCTGCGATCGCGGCCGCGTTCCTGAAAGCTTCAGGCGCCGCTGAAGATCATTTTACCCGTGAGGCGAGCAGATTGGCCCGTTTGGGAAGCGGCAGTGCCTGCCGGTCTTTCTTTGGGCCCTTCAGCCTGTGGGGACGTCTTGAGGAGGTTGCCGGCAGCAGCGACGACTTTGCCATTCCCGTTTTGCAGATACATGAATGCTTTCAGAACATGAGAGATACCATCCTGATCGTTGAAGACCGTCCCAAAGCGGTTTCCAGCAGCAGGGGCCATGCCCTGATGGAAGATCATCCCTTGGCGAAGGCGAGGTTTCAACAGGCAGATAACCATTGCAAAGACCTGCTTTTTGCACTAAAAAGCGGAGATTTTGATGCTTTTATTTCCATCACAGAGAGAGAAGCCTTATCTTTGCATGCCATGATGATGACATCAGGAGATTACTACTTATTGGTTAAACCCGCTACGATTCAGATCATTGAGCAGGTTTTCCGGTTTAGAAAAGAGACGGGACTGCCAATTTGTTTTTCCCTTGATGCCGGTCCGAACGTGCATTTGCTTTACCCTGAGTCTATCCGGGACAAGGTAGATTCGTTCATAAAGAATAATATTAAGAGTGGCCTGAAGTTTGTCGTTTATGATCAGGCCGGAACAGGAGGAACTGTTTTTTAATTTTATATGGCATGGAGCAATTAAACTCTAAGGTTTTGCTTTTTGGCGAGTATGCCGTCTTACATCAGGGTATGGCACTCGTTATCCCCTGCGATATTTACAGCGGACGCCTGGATTTTTACGAGGCCGCAACCAACAAAAATTTTGCCCTTCAGTCCAATAAATTTTTGAAGAAATTCTGCGAATTCGTGGCAGGTCACATGGATGAAGATTTTCTCCTGGAAGTGAAATTATTTGAAAGAGAACTGGAGCAGGGGTTGTTCTTCAAGAGTACTATCCCGCAAGGCTATGGGCTCGGTAGCTCCGGAGCGCTGGTAGCCGCTATTTTCCTTCGTTATCTGAAAAAAGCCAAGACCATTAAGGATGATCTGAAAGCCCTGACTTTTCAAAAATTGCACCAGTTAAAAGAAGGGTTGGGGAAATTAGAATCTTATTTTCATGGCGTCAGCTCGGGACTGGATCCCCTGAGTATCATCTTGAATGAGCCTATTCTTTACAAGAATGCGCAGGATATCGTTACCACCGAATTGCCAAAAGCCTCTGAGGAGAAAAAGAATACGATCTTTCTGATCAATACCCGCCATAGCCGTTGCACTTCTACAATGATGGATAGATTTACATCGCTGTACGATCATCCGGATTTTAAGAAGAAATTCGATGAACACGTGATCCTTAATAATAACCAGGCTATTGAAAGTTTCCTGAAAAACGATGTGGAATCATTTTATCGCTCATTATATAATCTGAGTATCTTTCAATTAAATGAGATGGAAGATTTCTTTCCCGAATTATTCCGGAAAGACATGGCTAAGGGCTTAGATAACGGAGATTATCTTATTAAACTTTGCGGGGCCGGCGGGGGAGGCTTTATGCTGGGGTTTACGCAAGACTGGAAAAATACAAAAGAACAACTTATTCATTATGAGCTCCAACCTATTTATAATTATTAATCCGTGCAAAATTAAATTGTTAGGAAATTGTCATTTTTTTTGAGTAATAAGATCTATTTAACCTCTTTTTTAAGAAATCTAAGATAACTTTGCCCGAAATAACAAAACACTATTTATCATGAGAAAGATTATTTCCTTATCTGCGATTTGCGCAGTGCTGTTTTTTGCTTCCTGTGGCGGCAATAACAATCAAAACAATGAAAGCGATACCACCGGAGCCAATGCGATGGAAACCCCTGCAACTGCTCCTGAAGAAACTTCCGGGGCTAATGCCACGGATGCCGACAATCAGGTAACCGATCACATTAATCTTACCGGTGATGACCACATGCAATATAACGACACCTTATTTAAGGTAAAAGCAGGTCAGGAAATCACGCTTGATATGAAAAATATTGGTGAATTGCCGGCCGCCGCCATGTCTCACAACGTAGTTATTTTAAAGCCGGGATCCAGCGTAAATGATTATGGTAATGCTGCGGTAAATGCAAAGGATGAAGGCTATATTCCTTCTGATAAGAGTGATGAGGTAATCGCACATACTAAAATGTTAGGACCGGGAGAATCAGACCAGATTACCTTTAAACTTCCTGAAGCAGGTAGGTATCCTTTTCTTTGCTCTTTCCCCGGCCATCATCTGACGATGCACGGAACGATCATCGCAGAGAAGTAGAACGACTGCGCGTATTAAAGTTTATTATCTGCCCGGTGGGATAGCCCCGGGCTTTTTTTATTTGATAAGGTGAATTCCGCATTCCCTGTTTTCAAAGACCTTCGTAGGATCATAATATCTCTTTTCATTGGGCAGCTGATATTTCTCAAGATATCTGTCCAGATCTTCATCTGTGAAATTGTAAAAAGGACTTATTTTTAGAACTCCGTTTTCTCCTTCGGAAACGATATCAATTCCGTCGCGGAAAGCGGTTTGTCCCTTGCGCAAATTGGTGAACCAGATATCCGGTGCGTGTTCCTTCATGGCGCGTTTGAAAGGTTCCAGTTTTACTTGTTCGCTAAAGAGCTGATGTTCGGACGTTCCTACTTCGGGGATCCCGAGCATCACATCCCTGAAACCGACGGTCTGCCGGGGCACATATATATGAATATTGAGGTGTAGTCGCTCAATAAGTTCTTTTGCATGCTCATAGGTGGCCGATGTATTATAACCGGTATCACACCAAATGACATCAATGGAAGGAAGTACCCTCGTCACCAAATGGAGTATGGCGCTTTCATAGGGCCGGAAATTCGTAGTAATGACGGGCTTTTTCCCTTGTTTAAGGGCCCATGATATGATATCTTCCGGGCGCTTTTCATGCAATATCTGGTTTATTTTTTGGAGATTCATCATTCTTATAAGTCTATAGGATTAATAGGAAATGCAAAACTAACTGTAAATTTTCTATTATCCAATAAAAAGGTTTATATAAGCCGGTACCGCTCCCTGAATAATAATTCTTACAGTCTTTTGATCCTTCTATGCGGCACGGTAGCTTCCCCCCTTCCACCACATAAAAACGGAATAAAATAGGATATCGGCTATTCAAAATCTGATATTGAGCATGTTCTCCAATGCTTTTTGCCCTTTTTCAGTAACGGTAATGATCCGGGAATTATTGATCCGTTTCACCCAGCTCTTTTCAAACATTTTTTCCAATAACGCCTTGCCTAATGCCCCTCCAAGGTGGTGTTTCCGTTCGCTGAAATCCAGGCAGGCCTTAGAAAAGGCTCCGGGCTTTTCCTTGGGAACATGGGTATGTATATCCCATTCTCTGAGAAAAGCTTTTCCTTTTGCAGTTAAAGAAAAGACGGTTTTATACTCTTGTTCCTGTTTTAAAAGAAGCGCCTGTTGCAGCATTTTTTCCGTGAGTTGCACACCGATCTTTCCCGCCATGTGCCCGTAACAGCTTCGGCAATAGTGGAGCGGTGGTATAGTACCCTTGTCTTTTATGTTTTTCGTTCCAATTTCCAGGTCTGGTTCGATGTAATTTTTAATTTGCTTGATAGCAGCAGGATCAGATAGCCTGAAGTAGTCATGCCCGT
>CAYZGR010000009.1:38390-42383 GCA_964478125.1 uncultured Chitinophagaceae bacterium
TTTTTAATTTGCTTGATAGCAGCAGGATCAGATAGCCTGAAGTAGTCATGCCCGTTGTATCTTTCTGTTTCTATTACTTTTGAGCTTTTGAGAAGATCAAGATGAGCAGAAATGCCATCTGTCTTTTTATTGGTAAAGCGGGCTAATTCTCTTGCCGTATAGGCCCTCCCTTGAGACAAAGCTTGCAGAATATATTTATTAACGGGATCATACACCATTTTTTTCGTTTTTCCTTGGGTCATAATAGCTCATTTAAAAAAACTGTTTATTTCGGGATAGGTGAGGTCTTTATTATGGAAAACGGACCAATCATTCCCGGTACGCCATTCGGATGCCGCTTTTTTCAACAGATTTAAAGTAGCCAGAATGGGTCTTGAGCCTGTACTGATTCGTTCTACTTTAAGTTGTTTTAGTTTTGAAAGGGGGAGCGTATCGGTAAAAAGGATATTCAGAGGGGACCGGATGGCCTCTTTTAAGCGGGCAACCGTTTCAATCTCTTTTACGAACGGCACGAAAATACCATCGGCGCCTGCATCTGCAAAGGCCTCTGCCCGTTCGATACAGGCCTTGATCTTGCTCTCCAGATCGCCGGGAACTTTTTCCATCGCGTCCGTCCTGGCATTGATGAACAAATTGACTTTCTTCTCTTTAGCAATGGATTTTATCAATGCAATTTCTTTCGCCTGATGATTTATATCATTTAATATTTTATTTTGTGAATGGATGTCTTCCAGATTGATTCCGACGGCGCCGGCTTCGATAAGATCGTTAATAAAATGAGCGAACTTATCCATATCCCGGTAATATCCACCCTCAATATCGGCAGTAACGGGAATGGATACCTGGTGGGTGATGCGGCTGATCACTTTCAACATCAATTCGGGAGGAATATGTTCTCCATCCTGATAACCACAGGACCATGATATTCCTGAACTTGTTGTGGCAAGGGCGGCAAAACCCGCCTGTTCAAATATTTTGGCTGAAGTGCAATCCCATGCATTGGGCAATAGCAGCGTTTCTGTAGCGTGATGCAGCGCATGAAATTTTTTTGTCAGTTTATTTTGTCTATCCCGATTAAAAGAGGCTTCCATTTTTGAATTATTTTGAAATATTGACAATAAAGGGGATGTTATTGTTTAAATATACAGGGTATTTATAACAGAGGGGGATGAGTCAAAGCAGGCTTTTCAAAGGCCTTTTGAGCCGCCTGGCGGCCCAGCCGGATGCGTTTTTCAATGACTTCATTTCTGCTGTCCAGCGTTTCTCCCAATTCATCTTTCAGGGGTTGAATAATTTTATAATCAAAATACTTTAAGATCTTTCCATTCCATCTGAGCTTGGTTTTTCCCGCTTGTTTTACCAGGGCATTTACCTTTATAAATTCCCGGATATCATCGTTGAAGATCTCAGCCAGCGTGATCTCCGTAAGGCTTCGTAAAGCAATATCGCCAATATTCCAGGCCTCGTTCATGGGTGTTATATAGCCGCTATTGCAATTGATGATAATAACCTCATACGGGAGGTCTTCGGGATCTGCTTTGATCCGGTCCACCACATCTACCAGGGGAGAATTATTACGAATGCCCCCATCGATAGCATTTCTTACTACTTTTTGTATCACCGGTTGTTTAATTTCGGTAATGGGCGCCCAGATGACGGGCATGGCGGTGGATGCCAGAATGGCTTGGATAAAATCGGCATTATTGTTAAATTCCTTATTGGAAAGGGAATAGTACAATCCGTCATTCAACGATACGGTACCGCAATGATAGATCGTGTCTTCCGGTATTTTATTCAGGTCTACATATTTCGTCAGTTTTTCTTCCAGTGGTTTATTACTGGCCAGAGCTTTGAATTTGGGAAAGTTCTTGTCAAAATCCTGCTCTGCAAATTTCAGGATGGTGGCCATCATTCCAGGGACGCTTTTATCAAATATACGACGTACCGAATTCCACCCTCCTTTTGCCATCATTCCAAAATTAATCTTAAATCCCGGGAGCAAGTCCTGTTTCAGTTGTGAAAAATCAAGTTGGATTTTTCCTTCACGGGTGATGTATTCGGAATGATATATTTCTTTTCCACCATTTCTTTGAATCAGTCTCCAGAGTGTCTCCAGGTCATCAAGCTGTCTGCCGGCCGTCAGGATACCATTTAACGCACCGACCGACACGCCGCAAATGATATCGAAGCGGAAATCATCCTGCCCGGTAAGGCTTTTCCAGTTTTCCCGCATGTATTGCAGGGCCCCCAGTTGGAAAGCTCCTTTAAAACCGCCTCCACTTAGCGCCAATGCATATTTCTTCTTCATTCTTTAGTGATTTTCCGATTGGTTTTTAAAAATACAAAAAATACTCATTTTTTGAGGAAAACATTACCTTTAGCTGTTATATCAATAACAATCTGGGAAGTACGCTTGTATTTCATTAAAGTCTTTTCATGGATAAGATCAATTATGGTATTGATGCCCCTGTGGTCATTCGGAATCTATTGATGATAGGAGGAGCATTGATCCTGATCTCTGTATTTCTGCCTTCTATAGGGTATTCGACATTGAGCGGGCTCATTGCCCATATGGTTTTTTGGCCGGGGCTTTTTATGGTAGTCGAAGGACTTTTAATGTTGCTTTATGCCAAATGGGGCAAGTTCCGGCACCGGGATAGAATGCTTTCTCTTTTTCCCTGGAGAGGGGATGAAAACGTACTGGATGTGGGTGCCGGCCTCGGGCTTTTAATGATAGGAGTGGCAAAAAGATTAACAATGGGAAAATCATACGGAATAGACATATTCAATTCCTATGACTTATCCAGTAATACTTTACGGCAGCTAAAGACCAACATTCGACTGGAAGAAGTGGAAGAAAAAACCATTGTCAGAGAAGAGGATATTCAACAGACTGATTTTGAGGATGAATTTTTTGATGTCATCGTTTCCAATCTTTGCCTACATAATATTAATAAAAAAGCGGGTAGAGAACAGGCTTGTAAAGAGATATTCAGGCTCTTAAAGCCCGGGGGTAAGGCCATTATTTCGGATTTTATACACATCAGCGCATACAAAGGCCATTTTGAAAATATGGGTATGAAGGTTCATAAAGCAGGCACTTATTTTTTTGATACCCATCCGCCGTTAACGATCATTGTGGCTGAAAAGGGATAGAATGGCGGAAATGCACTATTAAAATATGGCTAAACAAGATATTCGATGGGTTCAGCAGTTTAATAATTATAAAAAGGCCTTGAAAAAATGGGAAGATGCTGTGGTCTATATAAAAGAACATTTTCCAAAAGAAGGATTGTCAATTGGCGGTGACGGGATTGACGAGGTATTGGAATGATTTAGTAAAACGGGGACTGGTTCAAAGTTTTGACTATACACACGAACTTGCCCGGAAAGCCATGAAAGATTACAGCATTTATCAGGGAAATAAAGATGTACATGGCTCGCCTGATGCCACAAGAGAGGCCTTTGCTTTAGGACTGATCCCGGATGGAGATGTATGGATGGAGATGATAAAAATCAGAAACCAAACCTCGCATACATATGAGGAGCAAACTGCAAATGAAATTTTCGACCAGATCATTTATAAATACCACCCTGCTTTTACCGCCTTTCAACATAAAATGGAAGTAATAAAATCATAAAAAATGCCATACGGATTGAAGCAAGAGACAATCGATCAGATCAACGGCGTATTTGCAAAATATTCGCAGGTTGAAAAGGCCATTTTGTATGGTTCCAGAACAAAAGGAAACGAGCGTCTTAATTCTGATATAGATTTAACTTTAAAAGGGAAAGATATAGACTTATTGCGCTTACTCAGGATAGAAAATGAACTGGATGACTTGTTGCTGTCTTATAAAATAGACTTATATTTTAAATAATATTACCAATAAAGATTTATCGGATCATATACAGCGCCGGGGGAAAGTGTTTGACGAAATTCATGATTAACCCGGAAAACCATCTTCTTTTTTCTTACTTTTGCCGACTGAT
>CAYZGR010000009.1:42483-67876 GCA_964478125.1 uncultured Chitinophagaceae bacterium
AATTCATGATTAACCCGGAAAACCATCTTCTTTTTTCTTACTTTTGCCGACTGATTGATTTCAAAAGAGCATATTTATGGTCCGTAAACTTTTTTTGACTTACCGCCTTCATTTGGGGCTGTTGTTTTTACTTTTGGGCATCCTTATAAACTTCACATCGGGAATCAACCTGGCCTGGATATTTTACCTGGTTGCCTTGATATTGATCTTCACTCATTTCTTTTTGGGCCCGTTGGGCCTTGCACAAGGATACCTGGAAAATGGAGATCTTGAAGGTGCGGAATCCATTCTTGCAAAGATCAAATTCCCGGGCCTCCTTTATAAACCCATTCGTTCTACATTTTATTTCTTAAAATCTATTATGGCCAGCACGAAACAAAATCTGGATGAAGCGGAAGATTTCATGCAGAAATGTGTTTCGCTGGGTACCCCCATGAAGGAAGTTCAGGCTCAGGCTTATTTTCAATTGGGTAATATTTCTTATCAGAAGAGCAATATGAAAAAGGCCAATGAATATTTAAAGAAAGCGGTTAATGCCGGTTTGCCGGACAGAGAGAGTCGTGCGGCGGCTTATTTGCAGCTGGCATCCATAGCCATGGCCCGTCGGGATTTTAAAGGGGTTCGTCGCTATCATAAATTATGTAAGAATCAAAATCCTTCTTCACCCGAGGTCCTTTCTCAACTTTCGCAATTGGACAAATATATTCCCCGTATGCCGGGATAAGCGTGGAAGTTGTATTACAAGAAAGTTATTTTTACCTTCGCCCTGCATTTTTATTAATCTAAATAATTATAGAAAAGTATGTTGAAAGATATTCAGGTTCTTGGAGAAAAAGCGACGAGAGATGGTTTCGGCGCCGGTATCCATGAGTTGGGAAATGAGAATCCCGATGTGGTTGTATTGACGGCCGATCTGGCGGGTTCTCTGAAAATAGCTCCTTTTATAAAAGAACATCCCGAACGTTTCTTCCAATGCGGAATTTCTGAAGCCAATATGATGGGCGTTGCCGCCGGTCTTACCATTGGAGGGAAGATCCCTTATACCACTACCTTTGCTAATTTTTCAACGGGTCGTGTATATGATCAGATCCGTCAGTCTATTGCATATTCACAGAAGAATGTAAAGCTTTGTGCTTCTCATGCAGGTTTGACCCTGGGGGAAGACGGCGCCACTCATCAGATACTGGAAGACATAGGGATGATGAAAATGCTCCCCGGCATGACGGTTATTGTGCCTTGTGACGCCAATCAGACCAAAGCAGCCACTAAAGCTATTGCGAACCATGTCGGGCCTGTTTATCTTCGCTTTGGCCGGCCGAAGTGGCCTATTATCACTCCCGAAGATCAGCCTTTTGAGATTGGTAAAGCACAAGTATTGAGCGAAGGTACCGATGTAACCCTTTTTGCCTGTGGCCACCTGGTTTGGAAAGCCATTGAAGCCGGAAGGGAACTTGAAGAGAAGGGGATCAGTGTGGAGCTGATCAATATTCACACGATTAAACCCCTGGATACGGAAGCCGTTATTCGTTCGCTGAAAAAAACCAAATGTGCGGTGACCTGTGAAGAACATAATGTACTGGGAGGAATGGGAGACTATATTGCACAAACGGCCGCCCGTCATTTCCCGGTTCCTATAGAATTTGTGGGCACCAATGATACTTTTGGCGAGAGTGGAAAGCCCAATGAATTACTGGATAAATATGGCCTCAGCGCACCACATATTATAGGTGCAGCCGAGATGGCTATCAAACGAAAAGGATAGATGCTGTCTGTCTTTTTTTATTGTCTTTCTTAACTTGTTGCCATGAAAAAGATAATCTGGTTCATTCTGGCCTTTGTCCTTTCTTTTTCTTCTCGTGGGCAAACCCCTTTGGATGCGCAGCTCATGAACCAAATGATCCGGGATACTACTTTTATCCTTACGCCGGGGGTAAGTGAAACCAATCTTTATTATTTAAATAAGGCGGACAAGCCTATGGCCGTTTATATTCTTCATGCAGATTTGAAGAAACATAAACTGGGACTGGAAGCTACTACGCCTTTCAATAAAGATACTTTCGCCAGGCAGACAATGATGAACCAGATGAAATATGAAAACGGCTCCAATCACAAGGTGATAGCAGGAGTAAATGCCGGTTTCTTCAACATGAAAACGGGAGATCCTGTGGAAGTAGAAATCAAAGAAGGCAGGATCTTAAAGGATACCGTTTTACCTCATCGTGCATTTGTCGGAGTTTTAAAAAATGGCAAAGTCATTATAGGAGATGCCAGACTGTATAGGAAAAAGAAAAAAAGACTGGTAGAAGCTACAGGCGGTTCCAATATCCTGGTTGAGAAGGGGAGGGAAGTCCCTCAAAAACACAATAGTTTCAGCCTGACCCGGCATCCGAGAACAGCAGTAGGGGTCATCAACAGGCATGAAGTGGTATTCGTAGTGGTAGATGGGCGTCAGCCGGATTATGCCAATGGCATGCCGCTGGACGAATTGGCGCATTTGATGAAAAAACTCGGATCGAAAACCGCCCTAAATCTTGATGGCGGCGGTTCTTCTACCTTAATTTCTCTGGATAAGAAAACAGGGCAATGGATCAACCGGAACAAACCTTCGGGAAAACGGGAACGTCCCGTTGCAAATGGCTGGATTATAGTGGATTACCAATAAAGACTAAAGACATGAAGCGGGGATTTTTTGTTATTTTGTTTTTAATAGGAACCCTGTCAGTAGAAGCTCAATCTCCCGAAAATCGCTTGGCGTCGCAGGATTATGCCCATGCAGCACAATTTATGTCCTATAATACGGCTCGTTATGTAGACCACGGACAGGTAACTCCTAACTGGCGGTCTGATGACCAATTTTGGTTTCGGGATCTCATTCCGGGCGGCAGCCGTTTTATATGGGTAAATCCTCATAAAAAGGTAAAGAGGGCCGCCTTTGATCAACAGAAGCTCGCTACCGCCCTGTCTGAAGCTACGGGGAGAAGTTATACAGCAGAAAAATTGCCCTTCCGGTCTTTTAGTTTTGCAGCGGACCAAAAATCTCTGCTGTTTTATGTGGACGGACAACATTGGAGATGTGATCTGAACACCTATAAATGCACGAAAACAACTGGAGAATCCAGCAATTCCGGTCCCATCATAAAGAGCGACGAGGTGCTTTCTCCTGACGGGAAAAAAGCTGCTTTTATCAGGAATTACAATCTGTGGATACGGGATTTGGCCACCGGTGAAGAAACCCAATTAACGACGGACGGTATTAAAAATTTTGGTTATGCCACAGATAATGCAAGCTGGAGACACAGCGACCGCCCCATTCTGCGATGGTCGCCGGATTCCAAAAAGATCGCCACTTATAAGCAGGATCAGCGAAAAGTCAGTAATATGTACCTGGTCTCTACCCATGTAGGAGCTCCTCGTTTGGAAGAATGGAAATATGAGCTTCCGGGTGATTCTGTCATCATGAAAATACATCGGGTTATTATTAATATAGATACGCCTCAAGTAGTTTTTTTGAATATACCCGCCGATCCCAGGCGTTCGACAATGATGGATGACATCATATATGACGGGCACCTGGCGGATGTACAATGGAGTTCGGATGGCGGCAAACTGGCTTTTGTTTCAACATCCCGTTATCATAAAACCGAAAAAGTTCGTATTGCGGATGCGACTACAGGAAAGGTTCGCGAAGTCTTTCAGGAAAAGGTTTCCACCCAATTTGAGTCGGGAGATGGCGGTATCAATTGGCGTTATTTGTCCCGTTCTAATGAATTTATATGGTTTTCCGAGCGGGACAACCTGGGACATCTTTATTTATACGATGCGAGGACCGGAAGACTGAAAAACAAAATTACGGCTGGTGATTACGTAGTATATAAGATTGTAAAAGTGGATGAAAAGGACAGGATCATTTATTTCATGGCAACCGGATTGCAAAAAGAGAATCCCTATTTTAAAGTGTTTTGTAAAGTTCGGTTTGATGGAAAAGGATTTAAAGAATTGACGCCGGAGCCCGGAGATCATCGTATTACCCTTTCTCCTTCGGGGGATTATTTTATTGATCGTTATTCAAAGCCCGATGTGCCTGGTGTGGCCGTCTTACGTAATATAAAAGGAAAAGTCCTTCTTACATTGGCCCGAACAGATGTTTCCCGGCTGAAAGCAAGGGGCTGGAAACCCCCTCATCCCTTCTCCGTAAAAGCGGCAGATGGCCAGACGGATATTTATGGACTCTTGTTTACTCCTACTCATCTTGATAAAAATAAAAAATATCCCATTATAGATTATATCTACCCCGGCCCGCAAGCCGGAAGTATAGGAAACTGGTCCTTTACCCCTTCCCGGCGTGATAATCAGGCATTGGCCGAATTGGGATTCGTTGTCGTTGCTATTAACGGTACCGGCAATCCCTTACGTACTAAGGATTTCCAGGACAGGAGCTATGGGAATATGGCTATAAATACTTTACCTGATCAAATTGCGGGGATACGCCAACTGGCCAAACGGTATCCCTATATAGATACCACGAGAGTAGGTATATGGGGCCATTCAGGCGGTGGTTTTGCAACTGCTGCGGCCCTGTTTCGTTACCCTGATTTCTTTAAGGTGGGGATAGCGGAATCGGGAAACCACGATAACCGCAATTACGAATCAGACTGGGGAGATCGTTTTAACGGCCCGATCCATAATAAAGAATATGCCGCACAAGCGAATGAAACATATGCTAAAAACCTCAAGGGAAAGTTGATGTTGGTAGTCGGATTGATGGATAATAATGTACCGCCCCAAAATACATTGCTTGTGGTACAGGCATTGGAGGATGCCAATAAAGATTTTGATCTGGTGATCTATCCCAACAGCCGGCATGGATATGGGGAATATTACTTTTATGAGATGCGCCGTAGATGGGATTATTTTGTAAAGAACCTATTGGGGAAAACGCCTCCAAAAGAATATCAGTTTCATTTTGAACCGGATCCCCGAAATGGAATAAAATAATTGAATGATGACGAAATTATTTTTAGTCCGGCATGGACAATCCCAGTGGAACCTGGAGAACCGTTTCACCGGTTGGAAAGATATAGATCTCACTTCAAAAGGAAAAGAAGAGGCAGCGCATGCGGGAGAAATTCTGAAAAATGAGCATATAGCGGTAGCTTTTACTTCTAAATTGATCAGGGCGCAGCATACCTTAAAAATTATCCTCGAGGAAATAGGTAAAACAGATATTCCCGTTATGAGCGACAAAGCGCTCAACGAACGCTCATACGGTGATCTCGAAGGCCTGAATAAAGCGGAAACGGCAAAGAAATTCGGAGCTGAACAGGTACATATATGGAGAAGATCTTATGATGTGGCCCCGCCGGGTGGAGAAAGCCTGAAAAACACCTATGAACGGGTGATTCCATATTTTAAAAAATGTATCAAACCTGAGTTAACACAACATAAGAATGTACTGATCGTGGCTCATGGCAACAGTTTGAGAGCTTTGGTCATGTACCTGGAACACCTTTCTCCGGAAGAAATACTTGAAAAAGAAATAGCCACAGGCAGACCCTTAGAGTACGATTTCGATTCATGATAGTCAGATGTTTCCATTCCAAAGTAAGGATTCCTTCTTTACCGGATTTTTTATAACTTACTGCCAATTTTGAATGGCCATGCACTGGAAAGGTTTTTTTATCTCCTTAATCATAACGTTGATCCTGATTTTTGTACTGAATCGGAAATGGGGATCCTTGCCTCCGATGGGGAAATTATTGAGCCCGCAGGAAGGGTTATGGAGAAATGCGGAACCGGTCAGTAAAGATTTCTCCACACATATCCGGGTACCCGCTGTCAACCAGCCTGTGAAAGTGTGGTTAGACGCACGCATGGTTCCCCATATTTTTGCCCGGAATGACCGGGATGCTTATTATGTACAGGGATATTTGACGGCCAGGGCCCGGCTTTGGCAGATGGAAATGCAAATACGGGCTGCAGGGGGATATGTCTCGGAGATTTTGGGGCCGAAGGCTCTGCGTTATGATCGTTTGCAAAGAAGAAAGGGCATGGTTTCGGCAGCAGAAAAAACACTGGCTGCAATGGAGGCCGATTCTGCTACTATGGAAATGTGCAATGCATATACTGCAGGGGTCAATGCCTATATTAAAACGCTGGATTATGCAGATTTGCCTTTAGAATACAAGCTTCTGGATTATAAGCCCGAAAAATGGAGCAATTTGAAAACGGCATTATTGATCAAGTACCTGGGAGATTATCTCACCGGTTATACCAATGATCTGAAAAATACCAATGCTTTGAATTATTTTACACTAGCCCAATTTAATAAGATCTATCCTGATTTTCCTCAGAGGGACTTCCCGGTTATTCCTGCCGGTACGCCCTATTATAATCCCTCCGTACCCTTGGGAATCGCACCGCCGGATAGTTTATGGATCCCTCAAAAAGTTCCCTTTTCTCCTCCCATGCCGGACAAAGATAATGGGAGCAACAATTGGGCGGTAGGAAGTAAAAAGACCAAAAGCGGCGCCGCTATTTTATGTAATGATCCGCACTTAGGCTTGAATTTACCTTCCCTTTGGTACGAAGTACAGTTATCTGCGCCCGGCATGAGCGTATATGGCGTCTCTTTACCGGGCGCGCCGGGGGTGGTTATAGGATTTAATGATCACATTGCCTGGGGGCTTACCAATGCCATGCGTGATGTAAAAGATTTTTATGCCATCCGTTTTAAAGATAAGCGTAAAAAGCAATATTGGTTTGATAACGGTTGGAAAGATACGAGGTTACGGGTTGAGAAAATAAATATCAGGGGGCATGCGCCTTATTATGATACGGTGGCTTATACGGTTTTCGGTCCGGTGATTTACGATCGTACCTTCCCGGATACCCTGTCCAATGCTCCGGTGCTGGCCGTTCACTGGGCAGCAAATGACTCTACTAACGAATTGAAGGCATTTAATCTTTTAAATCATGCTAAAAATTACAATGATTTTAAAAGGGCTTTACAATACTTTGATTGTCCGGCTCAAAATTTTGCCTTTGCGGACGTGACCGGAAATATAGGAATGTGGGAGCAGGGTAAATTTCCCGTAAGATGGAAAAATCAGGGAAAATTCATCTTGCCGGGCGATGACAGCACTTATGTCTGGCACGGATCCATACCTTTCGACGAAAATCCCAATATTTTTGATCCGGAGTCGAATTATGTTTTTTCTGCAAATCAAAATCCGACCGATTCCACTTATCCTTATCCTTATTTTGGAAATTTTGTCTATTACAGGGCGGAGCATATTTCACGCTTTCTACAGGCCCATGACAAGATGACTGTTTCCGATATGATGTATTTACAGACCGATTATTATAGTGCATTTGCTGCTGAAGCCCTTCCTTTTATGTTGGAGCATATGACTACAGGGATCAATATGAATCAGGAAGCTTTAAGATACAGAGACAGTCTGCAAAGCTGGGATTACCAAATGGTACCCGAAAGCATAAGCCCAACGATATTCTTTAACTGGTGGAAAAATTTAAAAAAGGCCATCTGGGATGATGACCTGCAAAGATCCGATTCTCTTTCCCTGGCCCGTCCATCGGATAAGACCACCATTGAATGGCTTGAGCGCGACACGGCAATGCCTTATGTGGACAACCGCAATACCCCTGAAAAGGAAACGCTGAGCGCGCTGCTCAATCAAACGTTTAAGCAAACGGCAGACTCCCTGTCGAAACTGAAAACGGACAGCTTACGCCAATGGGGAATCTATCAGGGAACCAATATTATGCATCTTACCGGTATTCCTGCATTTAGCCGGAAGCATCTTTTTACGGGAGGAAGCCGCCTTACCGTCAATGCAAACAAAAAAGATGAAGACGGCAAGAGCATGGGGCCATCGTGGCGGATGATCGTGCAGATGAGCGATCCTGTTGAAGCTTATGGAGTATATCCGGGAGGACAGAGTGGAAATCCCGGCAGCCGGTATTATGATGATTTTATTCAAAACTGGGAAAAAGGAAAGTATTATCCATTACATCTTTTAACGCCGTTAGATAGCAACAGTACGGCCATTAGATATCGCATGATCTTTTCAAAATAAAAAAGGATGAAAGGGCTTATTACATTTTTGCTGACCGGGGTTTTAAGTTATGTCGCAGGTTTATTTTATCCCTGGTGGAGTATAGCCGTGGTGGCATTTGTTATTGCATTGATCATCCGGCAGCATCCGTTAAAAGCTTTTTTTACGGCATTCCTTTCGGTCTTTGTTTTTTGGTTTGGATTCAGTTTTTTTATAGATCTGGCCAATGATCATATCCTGGCCAACCGGATGGCCCTCTTGTTTTTTAAGGTTTCATCGCCAATTTTGATGTGTGTGGTTTCCGGTCTCCTGGGTGGCATAGTAGCCGGTTTTGCCGCATTGAGTGCTTCTTTTCTGCGTAAAAAAAGAAGGAAGAACCTGTCTCAGCCTTCTTATGTATAAAAAAAGAGCCCTGTCCTGTTTCAGAGAGATCGCCGTTGTAAAAGGGTAAAGGGGTTTTTTACTTTTGTTATTTGCTTGTCCAGGATCAAATGGGCGGCGGTGCTTCCCATGGCTTTGTGATGGGTGGAAATGACGGTGATGCCATCCAGCAGGATTTCTTTGAGCGGTGTCTCGTTATAGGAAATAATACCGATATCCCTCCCGATTTTCAACTGTTTCTTATTACATATTTTAACCAGAGTCGCCAGATCTGTCTCTTCGATTACAACATATGCTTCTCCTCGGCTTACGGGAATAGAATCATCCATATCACCGATGATGGAATAGTCGTAATCATACATTTTACAAAAGCTGCGAAACCCGATCATAATTTCAGGCGGATAGGGGACTACGTCTGGATTGACATATACCAGCTTGTGATATTTTTTTAAAAGGGGTCTGGCTCTTTCGAGCGCTTCAATAATGTCTTTTCTGAAGTCCTGGTATACCGCGGCATAATGCGTGCCCAATTCCGGCAGATCTCTGTCCAACAGGATCAGTTTATTTTTTGGGATGCGCTTTAAAAGTTTTAAAGCTTCCTCATGGTGTTCATAAAAATGAGGCATAACCACGTAATAATCATACAGATCAAGATGATTATTTAAAATTGACTCCAGTACCTGAACGTTCCAGTGATGGATCTGTAGATCTACCTTTGCTTTGGTTCCTAATGTTTGTACAAAGGCATTATAAATTTGCTTTTTATAATTGCTGATCTTATTGAATACCAAAAGTACGTGCAGAGGCGCCTCCACGTCGGTACGCAAAACATAATATCCCTTTCCCTTAACGGATTCTATGATTCCCTGCCTGCGCAGCTCCTTGTACGCTTTTTCTACCGTGTCTCTTGATAAAAGATATTCGGCACTTAGTTCATTTATCGAAGGGAGCCGATAACCCCGTTTATAAACGCCGTCCCGTATGGCATTTAAAATAGCTTCCGAAACGGATAAATATTTTGGTATATTGGGAAGAAAAGTAATCTCAAGCTCTGAATCCATTTTTCAAATTTAACTGTGGGGCCAAAATACAGAAATAAAAGAAGAAAATGAGAAAGATACTTCAAAAACAGGATAGTACAGGAAGGCTTATTTTAAATTTTGAAATAACTTTCACAAAAATTAAGAATTAAGGATTATGAATTTGAAAGTTTATAAATCAGGGCTGTTCATTCCAATTTTTATTTTTATTATTTCTTCCTATTCCATTGCCCAGAATAGAGAAATTAACCCCAAGTTGCTGCATGGAACATGGACTGCACATTGGATCGCCTGTCCGGATATTCAGGCTAAGGCTTATGGAGTTTATCACTTCAGAAAAACAGTGCAACTGCCGTCTAAACCGGATCATTTTATTATCCATGTATCCGCGGATAATCGTTACCATTTATATGTGAACGGTCATTCTGTTGGCCGGGGGCCCGCACGAAGCAGCCTTTATAACTGGAATTTCGGTACGTATGACATTGCTCCTTATCTCCATGCAGGGACGAATGTGCTGGCGGCCGGGGTTTGGAATATGGGGGAATATGCCCCGGTTGCACAAATTTCCAGGCAAACGGGATTTTTGGTCCAGGGAGACGATATAGCGGAGCAAATTGTGAACACGGATAATTCCTGGAAGGTTTTAAAGGATTCCGCTTACCGCCCAACCGCTTTGGACGCGGGAGCCTTATTGCACAGCTACGTGGCTGTAGGCGCCTGTGATGAGGTGCAGGGGAAATATTATCCATGGGGATGGCAACAGCCGGATTATGATGCGTCTGCCTGGGAACAGGCAAAAGTGATCCATACTCCGGTCGTCCCGTCGGGATATGGTACGGATAATAAATGGATACTGTCTCCCAGAACCATTCCTCCTATGGAAGAAAGGATGCAACGGATCAAAAAGCTCCGAAGAACCGGCGGGATAAAAGTAAATAAAGATTTTTTGCAAGGGAATGCTCCCGTGACCATTCCCGCACACGTTGAGGTTACCTTATTGCTGGATCAATCTTACGAGACCATAGGGTACCCGGTTTTGAAAGTAAGTGGCGGGGCAGATGCAAAAATCAAATTAACGTATGCAGAGGCTTTATTTGATAAAAACGGGCGTAAGGGGAACCGTAATGAGATCGCCGGGAAAACCATCAGGGGCCTATATGATATTTTTTATCCTGATGGAGGAGAAAATCGTAGTTTTAGTACCCTTTGGGTTCGTACCTGGCGTTATTTACAAATCAAGATAAAGACGAGGGACGAGCCCTTGAAGCTGGAAGATATTTATGGGATTTTCAGCGCTTATCCTCTTGAACAGAAAGCTACTTTTAGCAGCAGTGATCCTTCTTTGAAGAAAATATGGAAAACCGGATGGCGCACAGCAAGACTTTGTGCGGGAGAGACCTATTTTGATTGTCCCTATTATGAACAATTGCAATATGAGGGAGATACCCGCATACAGGCGTTGATTTCTTTGTATAATACGGGAGATGACCGGCTGGTTCGTAAAGCCATTAATGACTTTTATAATTCCCGCTTCCCAAACGGGCTTCCGCAAGGGCGTTATCCCAGCAATAAGATGCAGATCATTCCTCCCTATGCGCTTTTCTGGGTATCAATGTTATACGATTACTGGATGCTTTGTCCCGACACTGCTTTTCTTGAAAAATATCTGGATGCGGCGAATCTGATACTCAAATGGTATGAACGGCATATTGATCCCAAAGAGGGGATGTTGGGCGCTATGGAATGGTGGAATTTTGTAGATTGGGATAAGGCTTTCCGGGGAGGGGTGCCGGACGGAGCAACAGACGGGCACTCATCGGTCATCACGCTACAGTATGCATATACCTTACAGCAGGCTTCTAAATTGTTTGCTTATTATAACCGGAAGGAAGCGGCACGGCATTATCTCAAGCTGGCTCGTGATCTCGCGGGTCAAACATATCAAAATTGCTTTGATCATCAAAGGATGGAGATGGCCAACCAACCCCGGAAAGAAAAGTTTAGCCAGCATGCCGGTATTATGGCGCTTTTGGCAGATGCCATTCCTGCAGACGAGGAACAAAGCGTGATGAGAAATATCTTAGAAGACACTACCTTAAGTCAGGCGACCTTTTATTTTAGATTTTATCTCATGCGGGCGCTGATAAAAACAGGAAATGGAGATCAATATTATTCTCAACTGACACCCTGGAGAGATATGTTGAAGACGGGATTAACGACTTTTGCTGAAGAGCCCGATCCCACACGTTCGGATTGCCATGCCTGGTCGGCCAGCCCCAACTATGATTTCTTAGCTACTATTTGCGGAATCATGCCGGATGCACCGGGATTTAAAAAAGTGCGTATTGCTCCTGCATTGGGAGGGCTGAATGAAGTGAGTGCAAGCATGCCCCTCCCGGGAAGACTTTCAGAGGAAAAAATAAAAGTACACTTTAAACGTGTGGGAAAAGAGGGATTAAAAGGAACGATTATTCTTCCGGAAAATATGGACGGTGTCTTTGCTTGGAAGGGGAAAGAGATTCAATTGCATGAAGGAAGCCAAAGCATAGATGTAAATTGAGCATTCTGATCGAATATAACCAACACAACAAGAGGTCAAATGCATAGAACCAGAAAACTATATAACCGTTCAACCATATAACCATTTAACCCATGAAACAACGCGTATTCAAAATGCTGTTAAAACCAGGGTATGCTGATGAATATAAAAAAAGACATGACCGTATCTGGCCCGAGTTAAAAACACTTTTAAATGAATCGGGGATAAGAGACTATTCTATCTGGCTCGATGAGGAAACCAATATACTTTTTGCCATACAGAAACTGCCGGACCAGTTTGATGAGTCAACTTTATCTGAAGATCCCGTAATGAAAAAATGGTGGAAGTATATGGCAGACATTATGGATACCAATGAAGATCTCTCACCTGTTTCGGTTGAACTTAAACCTATGTTTTTTATGAAATAAACATTATAGTCTTATGATGAGAACGTCTGTCGTTATGGTGATCTGTGTTTTTGCAGTTTATGTCTCTAAGGCACAAGAGACCATTCCTTTATATAAGAATAAGATACCCAATTCCAGGCCGGTACCGGATGAAGCGTATTGGAATTCGGCCCATACCGTCGTATTTAAGGTTTCACATCCCACGCTTTCTGTTTATTTGCCTGCAAAGGGAAAAGCCAATGGTACTGCAGTAATTATCTGTCCGGGTGGAGGATATCATGCCCTGGTCATTAACCGGGAAGGTTTTGATATAGCCGAAAGATTTGCCAAAATGGGAGTGGCAGCTTTTGTATTAAAATATCGTTTACCTAATGATCGGATTATGGTCGACAAATCAATAGGTCCTCTCCAGGATGCACAACAAGCGATTAAAGTAGTAAGAAATAACGCAAGTAAATGGCATGTTGATCCCCATAAAGTGGGCATTATGGGATTCTCTGCAGGCGGACATTTAGCTTCAACAGCGGGGACTCATTTTGACAGCGTCTTTATTTCGGATAGCGAAGGCGTTAGCCTCCGTCCGGACTTTATGATATTGGTTTATCCGGTCATCAGCATGACGGATCGTATCGGACATAGTGGATCAAGAAACAATCTATTGGGAAAACAGCCTTCAAAAAAAGAAATAAACTATTTTTCAAATGAGAAACAGGTGAATAAAGAAACACCCCCGACCTTTATTACGCAGGCAAGCGATGACAGTACGGTATCGGTAGAAAATAGTATTGTTTTTTATGAGGCTTTGGAACGGAATAGCGTACCGGTAGCTATGCATATTTATGAAAAGGGTGGTCATGGCTATTTGCACCGGCCTTCAAGGGCGCTATGGATGAATGAGGTGGAATATTGGATGAAGACGAATGGTTGGCTGAAGTAACGTTTTGTTATTCCGGAAATTGATTTATGAAAGCTCTATATATTATGTTGTATACATGTACAAAAATATCTTTATATCAAGGGTAATCTGGACTAACTTCTCAAATTTTTTCTGAATCTATAATGAGTAGGAGATAGACCTGTTTTCTTTTTAAAAAATCTGGAAAAGTAGAACTCTGATTCAAAGCCTGTCTGGTAGGAAATCTCGTTAATGTTCAGCCTGGTCGTTTGTAATAGCTCTTTTGCTTTATTTATTTTTAAAGTAAGCTGATACTGGTGAGGAGATTGTCCGGTTGTCCCTTTAAATAATTTTCTGAACTTAGAATAGCCCATGGGCAATTCCCGTGTCAATTTTTGCATATCAATAGGCTTTTCAAGAGATTCCCTTAATAAAAACATCGCTTTATAAATAAGCTGTATATCGGGATCCTCACTTTGGTTTTTATGGATGGAAATTGTATTGACCAGTCCTAGTATCTCGAGGGTAATGCCTGTGATTACCTGATGATATCCCAGGTTTGCATTTTTTACTGTTTCTAACAAACGTTGAAATAAAACCAATAAATGTTCATTTAGCCCCACATGAACAAAGGGATTTTTAGGATTAAAGAAGTTTTTGTTCATCAGATTATCCGGATAGCTTCCTTTAAACCCAACCCAGTATTCTTCCCATCCCGTCTCAATGTCCGGCTTATAGCGATGCCAAATATTAGGGAAAAGAAAGAAACAGGTCCCCTCCGAAATATGACGCGGTGCAGTTAAGGCAGACTCAAAAATACCTTGTCCATGGGATATAAATACGAGGTAATAACCATTTAAAATCCTGCCTTTGTTCCAGGTGAATGCATGCGTGCTGGGATGTCCTTTGGCGGGCGGGTATATTTCCATAGGGTTAGTCTGTGTATAGCCTACTGTATTAATATAATATCCCCAATTCATTTCCGTATGGGTTATCGGTAAGTATTTGTAAAAATTTTTCATTGTCTGTTTATCTAATGTATAGAAAATAATTGTACTCAGCAAAAATATCAAGAAGTATAAATAAAATAACATTTTGTGTATTTTCTAAAAAATTACCGGACCTATCTTTAACCTTTCATTTTTGATTATCCAACTAAAATAAAAAAGTATGAAAAACAGACTTTCTCCAGAGCAAATAGATCAATACCAAGATGATGGTTTTCTTGTTATCGAAGATTTTTTAGATAAAGATGAATTAGAGACATGGAGGAATGCACTAAAGGAAGCTGTGGAAAAAAGACATGGAAATAAACTTCCGGACAGGGCCTCGGTGTATGGGGAAGGTGACGATCAGGAAAAAGAATATTATGATCAAGTATTTGATCAGCTTATCAACCTTTGGAAAGACAATGATAAAATAAAAAATTTGATCTTAGATGAACGGATTGGTAAAATGGCTGCTCAATTGGCAGGAATAGAAGCAGTCAGGGTATGGCACGATCAAGCGCTTATAAAAAGGCCCTGGGCTAATCCAACCACCTTACATTTAGATACTCCTTATTGGTCATTCAGCGATAAAAGAGCCCTTTCTATTTGGGTGGCATTAGATGATGCCACTTTGGAGAATGGCTGTTTATTCTTTTTACCGGGTACACATAAAAAGACGAGCCTAAAACGGGCGGGAATTGGAAAAAATAATGGCGATATCTTTAAGCAATATCCCGAGTTGATACATAATAAATTTTATGCCGGCGTAATGAAGGCAGGCAGTTGTTCTTTTCATAATGGATTAACCATTCATGGTGCGCATGCCAATATGACCCCAGGGTTCCGTCGGGCAATGACTTGTGCTTTTATGCCGGATGGCGCCACTTTTAATGGTATTCAAAATATTTTATCAGATGAGCAGGTAGCCAAATTAAGAATAGGTGATTTATTATGCGATGCGGAGCAAAATCCCTTAGTATATACTAACTAACAGAGGTTTATGGAAGAAATACTTTTTATATCACTATAAATATTTTATTATGAACAAAAATCAAACTTTCAACATCAAACAACTTTTAGGAGTTTGCCTCGCGATTATTTTTCTGGCATTTGACTTTACCGCATATGCTCAACAACCTGGTATGGATATTAAGGGTATTGTTACGTCTATAGGAACACATGATCCCCTGATAGGAGTCACAGTAAAGGTGAAAGGTACTTCCCGGGGTACCACTACCGATGCTACCGGTCACTATACTATCCGTGCCAGACAGGGAGATACGCTGACCTTCACTTATGTAGGATTCTCAGAAAGACATATCGCTGTCGGTGATCAGGACACCATTAATGTCACCTTACAATCATCTGCAAAAGGCTTGCATGAGCTAGTGGTTACAGCTTTAGGCATAAAAGAAAAAGCCATAAGCACTCCTTATACGTCACAATCTATTTCTTCTAAAGAATTGAATGAAGTAAAAGATCCGAATTTGATGAATGCATTGACTGGAAAAGTGGCCGGGGCTGTGATAACAAAAGGAAATGCCGGACCTGGAGCTTCAGCAAAAGTAATCATTAGGGGAAATAAATCAATCAATGGCAACAATCAGCCATTATATGTCATTGATGGTATTCCAATGAGCAGTGCTAATGGTCCTCAAGGGAGCAACCTTGAAGCTTTATCAGGACTCGGAACCCGGGATGGTGGGGATGCAATATCCAATCTTAATCCTGAAGATATTGCAAGTATAAATATATTGACAGGCGCGTCAGCAAGTGCTTTATATGGCAGCCAGGCTGCCAATGGCGCCATCTTAATTACTACTAAAAAAGGACATGCAGGTATTTCTGCCATTAACTTTTCCTCTTCGGTTATCTTTCGAACCCCCATGGTATATCCCCAAATACAAACCTCTTATGGACGAGGATCGAATGGGGAATTAAATAAAGCTGTTAATGATAGCTGGGGACCTAAAATTGATCATGGAAGTGATGCGCATATTAAAGACTTCTTTGAGACAGGCCAGACTTTTATCAATTCGTTGTCCGTTACCAATGGCACGGATAAGGCACAATATTATATCTCCTACGCCAATACTCATTCTACAGGAATAGTTCCTAATCAATCATATAATAGAAATAATTTTACCATAAAAGGCAGTTCCCAAATTTTGAATAACAAAGTTTCGGTACATGGGTCTGTAATGTATATCCAGCAGCTTTCTAAAAATCGCCCCTTATCAGGATGGCATTACAGTCCTCTTTTTAGCTTGTATTTATTTCCGGTGGGAGATGATTTTTCTAAATATAGTGGCGGTAACTATCAGAAATTTGACTCTACCAGAAATATGTATGTACAAAACTGGCCTTATATCCGCAATCAACACAGCTCAAATCAAAATCCCTATTGGATTCAATATAAAAACCTGAGTACAGCAAAACGTAATCGTGCGATACTTAATTTTTCTGCAAGATGGGATATTAATGACTGGTTAAATCTTACAGGGAGAGCTACTTATGACAGAACTCAGGACGATTACGAGCGTCGGTTATATGCATCAACAGATCCTATCCTGGTAGGAAAGAATGGATCCTATACAAAAAATCCAAGTAGTACTCAGAGGTTTTATTCTGATCTATTATTGACTGGTAAAAAAAACTTTGGAGAAAAGATTTCTTTATCTGCAACATTAGGGACCAGCGTTACTCAAAATATTCATCATTCTATTAATTTAACCACAAATGGAGTCAATACAACACTGTATTATCCTAATTTCTTTTCTGTATATGGGTTGGAAGGGGATTTTGCACATTCAGAACATTTACAGGAAAGATTATCTCAAGCGGTATTCGGAACTGCAACGATTGGATATAAGAACACGGTATTCCTTAACTTAACCGGCCGGAATGAATGGTCTTCAACAGTAAATACACCTTTTTTCTATCCGTCTGCCGGATTGACTTATGTATTGACCAATACTATAGGATCAGGAAATATTTTATCTTTTGCCAAAATCAGAGGGTCGTATGCGGAAGTCGGCAATGCTTTACCTTTTGGTGTTGCGAATAAAAGGCCTAATTATACCGTCCAGCCCAATGGCAATGTAAACGGCAGAGGTGCCATGCCGTTTTTTAGCGGTACTGACACGATTAATTTAAAACCGGAAAGATCCAGGTCTTATGAGTTTGGGGCTGATCTAAGGTTTTTTGAAAACAAGTTAAGTGTAAACATCACTTACTATCATGCCACTACTTTTGATCAGGTCTTTCAGATTGATGCTCCTGCAGGCGCTGGTGCGACAAATTTCTGGATCAATGGAGGGACTATATTAAATAAAGGTGTAGAAGCTTTAGTGAGTTACCAGGCTGATTTTGGAGACCTTCGTTGGAGTTCCGGGTTGACTTTTTCTAAAAATGTGAACCAGATAAGAAAGCTAAGTGATTTATTGAAAGCAGACCGGTTTGTATTAAACACTTTTAGACTTGCACAACTGTTTTTAACCCGGCCGGAAAGCCCGAGCTTAGCCGGTAAAAAGAAATACGGCTCTTATGGAGATATGTTTGGCAAAACCTATAAGAGGGATGATAAAGGAAAGATGGTGTATGGCGATGATGGGTTACCCGTGTTATCTGCCAAACCAGATCAATATTTAGGAAATGCAAACCCTGATTTTCTGTTTGGATTTAATAATGAATTTCATTTTAAACGTTTTTCATTATCCTTTTTGATTGACAGTCGGTTTGGCGGCCAAATCATTTCTTCTACACAACAATGGCTTGATTTTAAAGGTTTATCTAAAAGAACAGGCTTAGCCAGAAAGAATGGCGGAGTGATGGTGGATGGAAAAAGTATAGATCCAGAAAAGTATTATAAATTTATTTCCGGTAAAGCTGATATTTCTGCTGCTGCGGAAGAATACACTTATGATGCGACAAATATTCGTTTGAGAACACTGTCTATTGGATATCATTTACCAGATATCAGTAATGCTTTTAAAGACCTAAGCGTTTCCTTAACGAGCCGGAATTTGTTCTTTCTTTATAAAGATGCCCCATTTGATCCCGAAGTGAGCATTACTACTGCTAATGGAATGCAAGGCATTGATGCTTTTCAATTACCATCTGTCAGGTCCTACGGGGTTACACTAAAAGCCAAATTTTAAAAACTTTAAATTTATCTATTATGAAATATTTTAAAAGAATAAACTATAAGTTGATGGGCTTATGTTTATTGATGATGGCCATCAATTCCTGTACAAAACAAATGGAAAGGCTTAATAAAGATTCTAAAGAGATATCTGATGAACAACTTAAAGCAGATGCCAATGCGGGAGGATTTCTTTTGCCTAAAATGATAAATAGAATAATCACTAATGAAGTAGGTGTCCAGATTCAGCAGGATCTGGTTGCCAATTCTTATGCTGGTTATCATGAATCGCCAACTCCCTTTCTTGATAATAAAAATACTATGACATATTTTATGGTAGGTGGTTGGATTGATATTGTTTGGGATCGTCCTACGGACGGGGTTATGAATAACTGGCTGCTCATGCATAAAGAAGGTTATGAAACGGAATTTCCTGATTTATATGGTATTGCCCTGATATGTAAGGCATTTGCCGGAGAAAGATTGACCGATACCTTCGGCCCCTATCCTTATACTAAATATGGAAGTTCGGCAGAAGTAGAATTCGATTCTGGAGAAACTATCTATAAGGCCATTTTTAATGATCTTGATAAAGCAATAGCTGCATTGCGAGCCGCTTTAGCTATAAATCCCAACGCCGGTAAAATCCGGTTTGAAAAGTGGGATAGGTCTCTTTATCAAGGTAAATATACCAGTTGGATAAAACTGGCCAATACACTGAAATTGCGTTGTGCCATGCATATTTCACTGGTGAAACCAGATCTGGCAAAAAAGGAGGCTGAAGAAGCTGTTGATCCTGCTAATGGTGGAGTGTTAACTTCAAATGAAGGATCTTTTTCCGTAGAACCTACTCCGACGAATCCTTATTATACGATAATTAATGCATGGGGAGATAGCCGCCTTTCTGCTTCTATACAAACTTATTTACAAGGGTTTAAAGACCCCAGATTAGCAAAATATGCACTTACGGCTGAAGATCCGGAATTAAATGGAAAAATAGTTGGTATCAGACCGGGTATTGTAAAACCTTCAAAAGACGTGTATGTAGGCTTTTCAAAGCCAAATGTTAGCCCTAATACCCCCCTTAAAATAATGGATGTGGCAGAAAGTTACTTTTTAAGGGCTGAAGGTGCTTTGAGAGGCTGGAATATGGGAGGTACGGCCCAACAATTTTATGAAGAAGGGGTAAGAGCCTCTTTTAAAGAAAATGGTGTTTCCGATGTAGAGGCTTATTTACAGGGTACCACTACTCAGACGTCCTATGTTGATCCAAAGAATCCTGCTAATGATTCTCCTCCATTAACTGACGTTACGGTTAAATGGGATAATAATGCCTCTTTTCAGAAAAAGCTGGAAAAGATCATTACACAAAAATGGATCGCAATGTATCCGGAAGGAACAGAGGCATGGACCGAATTTAGAAGAACTGGTTATCCTAAAATGTATCCTATTATGGTTAGCACTAATCCTGATCTTCCATTAGGTACTTTTATAAAGAGGTTGACTTATCCTCCTTCGGCAACCAACGCTGCACAGGCCCAGGTAGATGCAGCGGTAAGCAAATACCTTAATGGGCATGATAGTGCTGCGCAACCTCTTTGGTGGGATGTCCGGTAGCTTAAAAATATCAGTTTGAATCTCTATGGATTTTATAAATGAAAGATTATCTTTACATGGGAATATATAGATCCATTACAAAGATATAAATAAGCTAAAATGAATGAATATGCATATGTGCTAAAAAGAGGGATTCAAGTCCTGGTATTTTTAGTATTATTTCTTTCTACTTTATCATCACTTCAGGCTCAAAGCATAAAAACTAACAAGCCTACAAATGTAATCCTTCTTATCACGGACGACCAACGCTGGAATACTTTAGGTTGTATGGGTAATTCAATCATTCAAACACCACATCTGGATAAGCTTGCTAATGCCGGTATTTTATTTAAAAACGCATATGTAACTACTTCTATTTGTGCTGTGAGCCGGGCCAGCATCTTAACCGGTCAATACGAATCCAGGCATAATATAAATAACTTTAAAACAGATTTTACAGCCCGTGCCTTGGCAAAAACCTATCCTGCAATATTGAAAAGAGCGGGTTACAATATTGGATTTATCGGTAAATTTGGAGTAGGAACACATCCACCTGATTCTCTCTTTAATTTTTTTGTAAATACAGAGAGCGGAGGTCAAACCCAACCAGATTACCTTATTAAAGGAAAAAATGGGTATCAGATCCATGATACAGATACGATTGATCATGCGATCTCAGCGTTTCTGAAGCAGTACGGGCATAAAGAATCACCTTTTTGTCTTTCTGTAAGCTTTAAAGCCCCCCATATTCAGGATGGTAATCCTGGGAAATATATTGTTCAAGATCGTTATAAGGACCTCTATAAGAATAGCAGAATCCTTGAACCCGTAACTAAAAAACCGAAATACTGGAATAGATTTCCTGATTTTTTCAGGACAGATACAAATGTAGCCAGGTACAGGTACTTACCTATGTATTTTACTCCGCGCCTTTTTCAGGAGAATGCTAAAAATTATTATCGTCTGATTACGGGAGTAGATGACGTAGTAGGCGATATGGTTACTGAATTAAAGGAGTTAGGTATTGATTCGAATACGGTGATCATATTTATGAGCGATAATGGCTTTATGATGGGAGATCACGGTATGCAGGGGAAGTGGTATGGTTATGAGGGCTCTATCCGTATTCCCCTTCTGATTTATGATGCTTCTTTACCAGACAAAATTAAACAAACAAGACCGGAGGAAATCGCACTAAATATTGATATCGCTCCCACTATCCTTTCCCTTGCAGGGGTGGAAGTCCCGGACAGTATGCAAGGTGTAAATCTCATTGCACTTTTAGAGCACAAGATCCCGGATCGTAAAGACTTTTTCTATCAACATTATTTTTGGGGAAGCCCAAGGATACCCAAAGTAGAAGGAGTGGTGACTAAACGTTTTAAATACATGAAGTATATAGAACATAACTATGAAGAATTATATGATATAAAATATGACCCACATGAAACAACTAACCTGGCAGAAGACACGGCTTATGGAATGGAATTGTTAAAGCTAAGGAGAAGATATGGAGAACTTAAGAAATGGATCAAATAAGTGAAATAGAGTAAAAAAATATTTAAGTTTTAATTTCCTGCTGGATATTTTATCTTGTTTAAACCTCACCTTGTAGAATTTAAAGACTTCAATATGAGAAACCCAGACAGATCCTTTTTTGGTATAATAGCTGATTTAATTAAGAAAGTTTGTCTTATTCATTTATTACTTTTAATAACTTTTTCTGTTTCAGTTCATGCACAAGATAAAAAAAAATCTGTTAAACCTAACGTCCTTCTTATAATATGTGATCAACTTAGATACGATTGCCAGGGAAGGATCAATCCTATAGTGAATACGCCGAACCTTGATAAACTGGCGGCCCAAGGCATGTTTTTTAATAATGCGTTTACTCCTATCCCTACCTGTTGTCCTGCACGGGAAAGCTTATTCAGCGGATTATGGCCGGCTCAACATAAAGGTTTATGGAATTATGATATCACCCTGCCTGTAGCTCCATTTGATTCACATACCTGGACTGAAGATTTGAAGGACGATGGTTATTTATTGGGTTATATAGGTAAATGGCATGTCAGTGCAAAGAAAACACCCATAGATTTTGGTTTCGATGATTATGTCTCTGATGAACAATATCCTATATGGAGAAACAGGCAAAATTTACCAGAAGTAGTTCCGGTTATTAAAAATAATACATGGATGGGAGGCGTGGACCCAGCACCGTTGGGGAAACAACATACGCATTGGTTAGCAGGGAAAGCCATTCGGCTTATAAAGAAATACCATAAGGCTGGTAAGCCTTGGAATATGGTTTTAAGTTTCAGAGAGCCTCATTTACCATGCAATCCATCTAAAAGGTTTTTAGAAATGTATGATACTTCTGCCATTAAGCCCTGGAAGAATTTTTCAGATTCGCTTATCCATAAACCTTATATCCAGAAACAACAGCTTTATAATTGGGGAATTGAAGACTATACATGGAAGCAATGGGCCGTATATGTGAAGCATTACTATGCCATGATTAGCCAGACCGATGATGCCATTGGAAAAGTACTAGACTTCCTTAATCAAATAGGAATAGAAAAAAATACAGTTGTTATTTTTACTGCGGATCATGGAGACATGGCCGGCGCTCATGGCATGATAGACAAACACTATGTAATGTATGATGAGGTGGTCCATGTACCCTTGGTTATCAAATGGGATGGGGTAATAGAACCTGACAACGAGTGTAACAAATTTGTGATAAACGGTTTAGACTTATCGGCTACTATACCCGCTATTGCAGGATTCAAATTTATGCAAAGTAAGGGGAGAAGCTTATTGCCTTTACTAGAAGGGAAACGACCCGTCTCATGGAGGAAATTTGCTTTTAGTAATTATAATGGTGCACAATTCGGGCTATACGTTGAACGGATGATACGTAATAATCATTGGAAATATATCTGGAATTTAACGGATATTGATGAATTGTATAATCTAAAGAAAGACCCACAAGAAATGACAAACCTGATCTCTGTTCCTAAATATAAAGACACTTTAAGGTATTTAAAACGTAAACTGTATATCAGTCTAAAAGCAAGACATGATCCTATTGTTAACTGGGCAGGAAAACCACAGCTGCTGGAAGAAGAGAGACGGAAGTAAATGTAGTAAGAATTAAAATAGAACATATATGTCGACACGGCGCCATTTTATTCAACAGACCGCATTAGCAGGAATGATATTTACAGTACCGGAAGGTCTTTCATTAAGAATGAGAGAAGATAAACTCTTTTCTTATCAATCAGACTATCTCAATTTAAAATTAAATACAGATTATCCTGAATTTTCTTATTTCTCCACGGACAGTTTAGGTAAGAAACAATTTTCTGTGAGTCCCTTGTTGATAACAGAAAGGCAAGTGAAGACAAAACATAAAAGCAAAATCATAAAAAATGGCATTACCTGGTTCCTTCAACAAACACCAGTCTGGGAATGTAAAATGGCGCCCAGATCAATCACCTTCCAAACCCATTGGAAAGACGGAATTGATTCTGATCCTTTCGATATTACATTTTCTCAAAGAGCCAATCATTGTACTGTTTTAGGAGTAATGGAAGAGGAAAATAAAATACAATTTCCCTGTATTCTGCATTTCCCGGGGATGGGGACATTTCGTGTCTATTGCAGTGCACCGGATGTGTCTTTGTTTTATGATGCAAACAGAGACGTAAAAGAACCTTTTGTAAAAATACAAATGGAGGCTGCAAATTCAGCTCATCCAAATATTACTTATCGCTTTGATTCTGTTGCTATTTATCCTGATTATAAAAAAATAAAAAATGATGATCGTTTTGACGGCTTCAAGAAAAATTACATCAACATTTTTCAGATGAATCCACATTATCGCGCCCTGGCAAACAATTCTGCCAGTGACGTTGTAACATTTGCCACCTATTTTTATGCTGAAATGGCCCGGCAAACACCTGAACTGGTCAATGGACTTACGGCGATGGATTTGGTACGCAACACACTTAACCGGTATTTGGGTTCAATGAAAGGATACGGACTTGTAGGATATCCTGCATGGCAGAGTAAATATGATTCTTTAGATAGTCTTCCTTCACTAATCATAACTGCCTGCTATTATATTTTGAGTACGAATGATCTTCGATGGGGACGAGACAACTATAATGGAATCAAACAGTGGGCTAAAAGAATGAGGGCCATGGACAGAAATCATGATGGAATTATTGAGTATGGTTATTCAGGCAATTCCGGAAGTTGGGTAAGCAGAAAAGACAAAAATTTTCGACGCCCGGCCAACTGGTGGGATACGATCGGTTTTGGGCACGATGATGCCTATTCCAATGCTTTGGCATACAAGGCTTGTACTTTATTTACGGACGTGGCCAAAAAATTAAATAAAGAAAATGATTATCTATATTTCGACAATTTTGCAAAGAAACTTAAAAGTAACTATTTATCAACATTTTATAATACTGAAACGAAAGTGTTAGGAGGATGGCGGAGCACGGATGGAGAGTTACACGATTATTATTTTACTTTTGTAAACAGCGTGGCAATATGTTATGATCTTATTGATAAGGAACCGGGAAAAAATATTATGCTCACTATGCTGGCCAAAATGAGTGAAGCTGGCTATAGAGATTTCAGTCTGGGATTACCCGGAAATCTCATACCGATTGCAGATGCTGATTATGTGGACAAAAATCCGCGCTGGGGTTACCAGAATTTTCAAGCTTATGAGAATGGAGGAGCTACGGGTTGCTATGTTTACTTTACCATTCAGGCCCTTTTAAAACTGGGAATGAGAAAAGAGGCCGAAAAAATTTTATTCCCAATGTTAGAAAGCTATAAGGAGGGAAATTTTAGCGGGAATTGTACCAGGAGTGAAAAGACCAGAGATTGGAAGACCTGGGAGGGGGAATGCTGGGGATATGAAGGATTCTTAGTGGAAAATTATCTGGCCTTATTGAGTGTAGATGACTATCTTAATGAGTAGTTATCCCACATTTATCGGTTGAAATGGTTGTCCGCGTACCAAATCTTTTAGAGAAATAAGAAAATGATGAAGTAAAGTAATAGTACACCCTTATAATTATAATATAAAATAAACAAGTTAAGAATGAAAAGAAAGAACTGGATTCTTCCCTTAATGATACTTTTAGCCGTCTTTATTTTAGTTCAAGCTTGCCATTCAGACAATAGTAAACGACAACAAAAATATGATGTGGCTGCCTTCTTCTGGCCGGACTATCATTATGAGCCCCGGCTTGAATTTATCTTCACGGATAAAAAAGGGGAGTGGCAAACCATCTATG
>CAYZGR010000010.1:0-66691 GCA_964478125.1 uncultured Chitinophagaceae bacterium
CCATCCGAGATATGCTGTAACTTTTGAGATAATGTCACTAATCCCTCTATTTTTAGAAAAACAAATGTAAGCCATTCTTCCTGAATTACATGCTTCGCCCATGTCCTGAAATTTCATTTATCCTTCCCGGAAAAGCAAAAAATTACTTGCAAAATAAGACAAGCTTTTTCGCTTCAATGCCTTTAAAACCTTTGAATACCTTACCGGCGACCAAAAGCGGTTAAAAGAGACTCGCCCCCACTAAAAATCCGTATTTTCCTAAAAGGATACTACTTTTGCAACACGCAATTATTAATAAAGAATTTCAAAGGCGAGGATTTACCCCAATGAAGATATCTTATAACTGGCTAAATGATTATTTACCTGCACGTACAGTAGATGAAAAAAGAGATCCGGAAACACTATCCAGGATACTGACCAACATCGGGCTGGAAGTGGAATCCTTAGAACGGTATCAACAGATTCCGGGAGGGCTGGAAGGACTGGTCATCGGCAGGGTAACCGAAGTTACTCCACATCCCAATGCAGACCGGCTAAAGATCACGCAAGTAGACATTGGTAAAGTCGCTCCTTTGAAAATCGTTTGCGGCGCACCTAATGTAGCCGAGGGGCAAAAAGTCGTGGTAGCCCCGATAGGTACCACCATTTATCCCGTCAGCGGAACGCCGGTCACCATGAAAAAGGCCAGGATCCGGGGAGAAGAAAGTTTCGGAATGATCTGTGCAGAAGATGAGATCGGCCTGGGAAAAAGCCACGAAGGGATCCTGACGTTAGATGGAGATGCAACGGCCGGGATGGATGCAAGAGATTATTTTAAACCCGGAGCGGACTGGATTTATGAAATCGGACTGACCCCTAATCGCATGGATGCCATGAGCCACATAGGAGTGGCCCGTGATGTATGTGCGAAGCTTAGTCACGATACCGGGGAAAAATGGCAGCCGCAACTTGCCTCCGTAACTCATTTTAAAGCAACGGACCATTCGCTGCCTATTAAAATTACCATAGCGGATCCGGCGGCCTGTCCCCGTTATTCCGGACTGTCGTTAAGCCATATAAAAGTGGCCCCCTCACCAAAATGGTTGCAACAAAAATTACAGGCGATTGGTGTGCGCCCTATAAATAACGTGGTGGACATCACCAATTTTGTATTACACGAATGCGGGCAACCGCTTCATGCATTTGACCTGAAAGCCATTAAGGGCCGTCAAATCAATATCAAAAAGCTCTCTGAAGATACCCCTTTTGTTACCCTTGATAAGGAAACCCGGAAACTGCACGCTGAAGACCTGATGATCTGCAATGCGGACGAAGGCATGTGCATAGCCGGCGTTTTCGGAGGCCTGTATTCAGGCGTAACAGAACAAACCACTGAAATATTCCTGGAGAGCGCCTGCTTTGATCCTGTTTCAGTCCGCCGAACCTCTTTCCGGCATGGATTGCGCACCGATGCCGCCACCCATTTTGAAAAGGGTGTGGACATCTCCGGCGTGATCTATGCGCTCAAGAGAGCGGCCTTGATGATGGTCAAACTGTGTGATGCCCATATTGCTTCTGAAATTACAGACTGCTATCCGGCTCCCAAAGAAAAAACGGAAATTGTTTTAGAGAGATCCTATCTTACAAAATTGAGTGGAAAGGAATTTTCAATAAAACAGGCAGCTTCCATTCTGGAAAATTTAAATTTTGAGATCCCGGAACAAACCCCACAAATGTTAAAGGCCCTGGTTCCACACAGCAAGCCGGACATGAGCGTAGCAGCAGACCTGGTGGAGGAAATCATGCGCATAGACGGTTATGATAATATTGAGATCCCTACCCATATTCGCATAGCGCCTTCTTTAAATCCCGAGCATACGACGGAGCGGATGAAGGAACGTATGGCGGTATACCTTATTAATAACGGGTTTAACGAGATCCTGACCAATTCTATTACCAACAGCAAATATTATCCGGAAAAAGAATCATTGATTCATCTCATCAACAACCTGAGTAGTGAACTGGACATCATGCGCCCCTCTCTCTTAGAAACCGGATTGGAGTCGGTGGCCTACAACCTCAATCGCCGCCAGGAAAATATCCTCTTTTTTGAAACCGGAAAGATCTACCTTCCAAAGGAGGATAAAGAGGAAAATTGTCTGGCGCTCTATGCCTGCGGTAATACATTACCTGAAAGCTGGCTGCACCCTGCCAGTCCCGTAGGCCCTTATTTCTTGAAAGGCCATATTCAAAATATATTGACGAGTATTGGCCTTCCCTTTTCAGAACCGACCATGATTCCTTCAAAAAATCGGGATTTGCAACAAGCGCTTGACATTCACATTAAAGGAAAAAAGATCGGTACGCTCGGACTGGTATCCGATTCAAAAAGAAAGATCTTTGATATACAAGAGCCTGTGTGGTATGCCGTCCTTAATTTTGAAAAATTGGTTGTCTGCCTTCCAAAAAAAGAAATTACCTTTAAAGAAATCCCCAAATATCCCTTTGTAAAACGTGATTTGGCATTGATTTTGGATAAAAGAATCACATATGCTGCCGTAGAAAATACGATTAGCGACATTAAAACACGTATCTTAGACCGGATCAATCTTTTTGATGTTTTTGAAAACGATAAGCTGGGCCCCGGGAAAAAATCATTCGGCATCAGCTTTATTTTCCGTCATCCTACAAAAACGCTGACTGATGGGGAAATAGACAAAGTAATGAAACGGATCATTCAAACCTTTGAAAAACATCTGGGAGCCGAGATCAGGAGTTAAAAGTTTTTTTATGCCCGACATCAACTTGTCTCATATTGATAAAAAATTTCAGGTTTTATTAAAACAAATCAGATTTTTGCGCGATGAGAACAAGAAACTGAATATACAGGTACAGGGGGGCATAGAAGAGATCCAAAATCAGCAACAACACATTACCGATCTCGAAGAGAAAATCAAAATGTTGAAAATGATCACCTCCTCAGAAAACAACGCCGGAACGGAAACGGAACTCAGAAAAGAAATACGCGCCACACTCAATTCTTATATTCACGAAATCGACAGTTGTATCGCCCTTCTGAACAAATAAAAATATCAAAATTTCAGGCCTCCCGGCCTTGCTAAATAAAACCTTCTGAATACCTTTGCTTCTTTTTTGAGCAAACTCCCCTTTTGTGAAATTTAAAGTATGGAATTACATTAAAAGGCCGATATTTGCATAATAAACACTGTTTATAAATAAATCTCCGGAAACCAGAGAGTAAAATCCTTGATGATGAAAGACTTTTCTTTTGTTTCCAATGCGCATCCTGCCTATATTGAATCCCTTTATAAGGACTTCTTAAAAGACCCGGAAACTGTTGATGCAGAATGGGTACACTTCTTTGAAGGATTCGATTTTGCAGTACTAAACGCCAATGGGAAACAGGGAGGAAACGGGAAGCTGAGTCCGAAACAAATTAGCAAAGAATTTTCTGTTTACCAGCTTATTCAGGCCTATCGCAAGAGAGGCCATCTTATAGCAAAAACAAATCCGATTCGTCCACGTAAAGACCGGCATGCCCTGTTGGATCTGAAATACTTTAACCTGGGCGAAGCCGATCTGGATCGGGAATTTTATGCCGCTACATTCATCGGCAAAAATAAAGCCCCCCTGAGAGAAATTGTTTCTCTGCTACAGAAGTGGTATGCCGGCTCCATCGGAATTGAATTCCTTTATATTGACGATCCCGAAAAACGAGACTGGCTTCGCAACCAGATAGAATCTGAACTGCTAAAGCCGATTTCTTTAAAAAAGAAGAAACGAATCCTGCAAAAACTGAACGAGGCCACCGTATTTGAAAAATTCCTGCACACCAAGTTCATCGGGCAGAAACGGTTTTCCCTTGAGGGAGGAGAAAATACCATCCCTGCACTGGATACTATTATCCGCGAATCCGCGGACGGCGGGGTACAGGAAGTTGTGTTGGGAATGGCCCATCGAGGGAGGCTTAACGTACTTACTAATATCTTGGGTAAAACCTACGGACAGGTATTTGACGAATTTGAAGGACATATAACAGAAGAGCAGGAAACCATGGGAAGCGGTGATGTAAAATATCACGTGGGGTTCCGTTCGGATATTACCACCGAAAACGATAAAAAGGTCAATATTCAGATGGTTCCCAATCCTTCTCATCTCGAGCTGGTGGACCCCGTAGTCACCGGTTATGCCCGCAGCAAAGCAGAGGTTATCTATAACGGCAACTTCAATAAAATATTACCTATTCTCATTCATGGTGATTCTGCCATCGCCGGGCAGGGCGTCATATACGAGGTACTGCAAATGAGCAAGCTACGCGGCTATTATGCCGGCGGAACCATCCATTTCATTATTAACAACCAGATTGGCTTTACTACAGACTTTGACGATGCCCGTTCTTCAGATTACTGTACCAGCATTGCAGCCATGATCGAAGCGCCCGTCTTTCATGTCAATGGAGATGATGCGGAAGCCGTGGCTAAAGTCGCCGAAATGGCTGCACATTACCGGCAAAAGTTCAATAGCGATATCTTTATTGATATGGTTTGCTATCGGAAACATGGGCATAATGAGGGAGATGATCCCAAATATACCCAACCGAAACTTTACCAGTTGATCGACAAGCATCCCAACCCAAGAGAAGTTTACTCCAAGCAACTTACCCGGACGGGAGATATACAGGCCGGACTTGCTAAGGAAATGGAAAAACATTTCTGGACCATCCTCCAGGAGCGGTTGGACGAAATAAAGCAGCATCCGTTAAAATCATATTACCAGACGCCGGAACGCTGGTGGCAGGAACTGCGCAAATCGACACCCGAAGATTTTGAGCAGTCTCCCGATACGGCCATTGACAAAGAAGAGCTCAACCTGTTGGTTGAAAAAACACTCGCCCTGCCGGCAGGGTTCCATCCTCTTCGAAAAGTCGCCAAGCTCCTGAAAGAAAAGAAAAAGCTCTATGAGGAAGAAAGTGTATTAGACTGGTCCATGGCCGAACTGGCCGCCTATGGCAGTATCCTGTTGGAAGGTAAAGATGTGCGAATGAGCGGACAAGATGTTAAAAGGGGGACCTTTTCCCATCGCCATTCCGTTTTAAGAGACGAACAAACCGACGAAAATTACAACCGCCTGAGCAACCTGAAAGATGGGCAGGGACAATTTAGAATATTTAATTCTCTGCTGAGCGAATCTGCCGCTCTGGGGTTTGAATACGGTTATGCCCTGGCTAACCCCAATGCCTTAACCGTTTGGGAGGCACAGTTTGGAGATTTTGCCAATGGAGCACAATCGGTCATTGATTTATTCATCGTTTCAGGAGAACAGAAATGGGGACGCATGAACGGGCTTGTCATGTTGCTCCCTCATGGTTATGAAGGACAGGGGCCGGAACATTCCAGCGCCCGTATAGAACGTGTCCTGCAAATGGCCGTAGAATATAATGTCATAGTTACGAACTGTACCACTGCCGCCAATTTCTTCCATGTGTTGCGGCGTCAAATGGCTTATCCGTTCCGGAAACCGCTCATCAACTTTTCCCCTAAGGCCAATTTACGTCATCCCCAGACCTACTCCCCAATAGAAGATTTCGTAAAAGGCGGTTTCAGGGAGATCATTACAGATCCTTATTGTGAAGAAGATCCCGACAAAATAAAAAAAGTATTGCTTTGTAGCGGAAAAGTCTATTTTGACCTGAGTAAAAAACAGGAAGAGGACCAAAGAAAAGAAGTGGCCATCATTCGTTTGGAGCAATTATACCCATTACCCCAAAAACAGTTGGATGCTTTATATGAAAAGTATAATAAGGCTAACTGGTTTTGGGTACAGGAAGAGCCTTTAAACATGGGTGCAGCCTGGTATTTGCGAATGGTACTTTCTAACATCAATTTCGGGATCATTAGTCGGCATCCCAGCGCTTCTACTGCCACCGGTTATGGAAAAATACATAAAGAAGAACAAAATGAAATTATAGAAACTGCTTTTTCCATACTAAATTAGCAGTAAGAAGTTAACCAACGTATTATGATAGAAATAAAAGTCCCGGCCATAGGAGAATCCATTAACGAAGCTACCATCACACAATGGTTAAAAAAAGAGGGGGATTATGTCGAACGAGATGAAGTTATTTGCGAACTGGAATCCGAAAAGGCTTCTTTTGAACTCAACGCAGAAGAAGCAGGCACTTTGAAGATATTGGTAGCAGAAGGTGAAGATGTAGAAATAGGCCAGGTGGTGGCACAAATAGATGAAACGGCTTCTGCACCGGACAAAGCCGGACCTGAAGAAACAACCGAACTGGAAGAAGATAAAGAAGAGAATGAAAAAGGAGAAACAACCGGATCTCCGGAAGATAACGATCCGGGAGAAGCCGGTACCCCTCCCCCCGCTCCCGCCGGGAAAGGTATTATTGAGATAAAAATACCCGCGATAGGAGAATCCATTAGCGAAGTAACGCTTTTGAACTGGGTAAAGAAAGAAGGAGAATATGTGGAACAGGATGAGGTCATCTGCGAACTGGAATCCGAAAAAGCCTCTTTTGAGGTGAATGCGGAAGAAGCCGGTATCCTTCATCAGATGGCTTCACCGGACGATACGCTGGAAATCGGCCAGGTAGTAGCTACCGTTGACACAGATGCATCCGTCCCTGCCCACAAGCAGGAAGCGCCGTCCGAAACTGCCGACACCGACGAAAAGCCGGTCCGTGAGGAACCGGCCTCCGCTGATGCGGCCTCCTCCGGGGAAAAACCGGCTAAGGCGACCCCGCTTGCAACAGCCATTATGGCTGAGAAGCACTTGAAAGCGGTTGATATAAAAGGCAGCGGCCCTTCCGGTAAGATCTTCAAACAAGATGTATTGGCCGCCCTGGAACATCCCGGAACAAACGCCGCCAAGCCTCTCTTCAGCCGCGAGGTACGTCGGCAGAAGATGAGCAACCTGCGTAAAACCATTTCACGCCGGCTGGTAGAGGCCAAAAACGATACGGCCATGCTCACTACTTTTAATGAAGCAGACATGAGCCGGATAAAAGAGATTAGAAAGAAATATAAAGAGCCCTTCAAGGACAAGCACGGCGTGGGCCTCGGGTTCATGTCTTTTTTTACCAAAGCGTGCTGTTTTGCATTACAAGACTGGCCTGCCGTAAATGCCTATATTGACGGTACCGATCTTATCTATCATGATTATTGTGATATATCCATTGCCGTAAGTACCCCTAAAGGACTGGTCGTTCCCGTTATTCGTAACGCAGAAAGCCTGAGCATGGCGGAAATAGAAAAAGCGGTTATAACGATTGCCAAGAAAGCCCGCGATAATAAGTTGTCACTGGATGAAATGACCGGCGGTACCTTTACTATTACCAACGGAGGCGTTTTTGGTTCCTTAATGAGCACCCCCATTATTAATCCGCCACAATCCGCTATCCTGGGAATGCATAAGATCGAAGACCGGCCGGTAGCGATAAATGGCAAGGTAGAGGTTCACCCCATGATGTACCTGGCGCTCAGCTACGATCACCGGGTAATTGACGGGAAAGAATCCGTCAGCTTTCTGGCGCGGGTAAAAGAGCTTTTGGAGCATCCCGAACAACTGTTGTTTGGTAAGGATCCGGTAGAAACCCTCCTGGAGTTTTAACATGACCATCATCCAGTTAGAATATATTGTAGCTCTGGACACCTACCGGAGCTTTGTAACGGCCGCAGAAAAGTGCTTTGTCACGCAACCCAGTCTGAGCATGCAGGTACACAAGCTGGAAAATGAACTGGATGTCAGGATCTTTGATCGGAGCCACACCCCTATCATCCCGACCCGGATAGGAGCACTGATCATTGAACAGGCACGCGTGGTACTTCAGGAGCATGGTCGCATTCCCGAGATCATTACTTCCTATAAAAATGAGGTAAAAGGGCTGTTGCGGATCGGCATCATCCCCACCCTTGCGCCTTATATTTTGCCTCCCCTCGTATCCCGCTTTGCCAGACACTATCCTAAAGTAAAATTAGAGATCTGGGAATATACTACCGAGATTATCGTGGATTATCTGAAAAAAGGACAACTGGATTGCGGCCTGTTTGCCACCCCTGTAAATGATAAGGTTCTGGATGAAAAGCCCTTATTTTATGAGAGCTTTGTGGTATACACCTCTCCCACCCAGGGACTATATAAAAAGAAAGTATTATCGGTAAAGGACTTGCCCGCCACGGACATCTGGATTCTAAATGAAGGGCATTGCATGCGCAATCAAGTCTTGAACATCTGCTCCCGTAAAAGCCATGCCAGAGCCTCTCAAAATCTGGAATACAATACCGGCAGCGTAGAAACCCTTAAACGGCTGGTACAATGCAATTCCGGATGGACCATCCTCAATGAATTGTCTATTCGCGATCTCACCGACGACCAATTGGAGATGGTTCGTTTCTTTAAGCAGCCGGAACCCGTGAGGGAAATCAGTCTTGTGACCCATAAAAACTTTATTAAACAGGGGCTTTCAGATGTATTGGAAAAAGAAATCGGTAAGATTATCCCTGAAAAGATGCGGGTGAAGGACAAAAAAGAAGTGATCTCTATTGAAAAGGCCTAACTGAAATTCCTATATGAAAACTAAGAAAAATCTTGTTCATGGAATTCTTCCCCTGTTCCAAACACAAGACCTTATCTTTCTATCACTAATGTGGCTGATAATATTTCATTGCATCAGGCAGCAATCGCTTTATCTGATGGATACGTTTGGTATCACTGGGGTGATCGCTTAACAATACCGGTATATTATTGCCTTTACTCATTTTAGCCATGCGCTCCCAGAAGGGGAGCGCCTGTCGGGGATCATATCCCGCAATGGCCATAAAGATCAGTCCCAGATGATCTGCTTCCAGTTCATCCCTCCTGCTAAAAGCATTCAATCCCAGCGTTCCGCCTATTCCAAAAGCTTGCAAAAAAATATTTCGTGTAGTCGGATTTTTGGAAAGGGCTGTTGCGCCGGCAATTTCTATACCCTGCGCGATCAATTGCTGGCTCATGCGTTCGTTTCCGTGGCGAGCCACCGCATGTGCGATCTCATGGCCCAACACAACCGCCAGCGCCGTTTCTGTTTGGGTCACGGGCAATAACCCGGTATAAACCACTACTTTTCCGCCCGGCATGCACCAGGCATTGACCTGATCGTCCTGAACGAGATTAAACTGCCAATTGTAATTGGCGATACGGTCTGCCATATGGTTCTCCGTCATGTACTTGGTCACCGCCTGAGCAATCCTGCTTCCCACTCGCTGAACCATTTCCGCATTCTTATTCCCCGATGTAGAAACCACCTTATTTTCAGAGAGAAAAGAACGATACTGTGTCACAGCCATCTGGTCCATGGTACTCTCAGGCACCAGGTTCAACTGACGTCTCCCTGTAATGGGAACACGAGAACAGGCAACCACTATTAATAAAATGCCGATGCATATCAGGAGGGTACTTTTCTTTTTCATTTTCTATTTTTGACAAATAAAAGCAAGCTTCATACCAAAATGATCAAAATTCGGTCAACAGCCGCCCAAACCTAAGAATAGCACAAGAGGTTAGTCTTCTTTCTTATGTCTGTTTCTATGTACTTTATTTTCCGTACCATTGAGCAGCCTTCCTATATTCTTCTGATGGGTCAAAACAATCAACAGGGCAATAGCAATAGCAAATATTTTGTAAAACAATTCGGGCTCCCGAAATATAAAGATCAGCAAGAGGGGAAAAGCGATACCCGCCAATATAGAACTCAGGGAAACATAACGGGTCAAAAAAAGGATCAACAAAAATACACCCACACAACAAAGCGCTACCAAAGGTTGAATAGCGAGCACCATCCCAAACAAGGTGGCAATTCCCTTACCCCCCCGAAAATCGAACCAAATCGGGAACACATGACCCAGAACGGCGGACAAGCCCAAACCTATCTGGAAATTCACCAGTTGCGTGGCATGCTCCGGCATGGTATAATACGGCAGAAGCAATGCCAGCTTGACGGCAGCGATCCCTTTGAGCATATCCAATGCCATCACCACCACACCGGCCTTCGGACCCAGCACCCTGAAGGTATTGGTGGCTCCGGCATTTCCGCTGCCATAATCGCGGATATCCCGATGAAAGAAATACCTGCTGATCCAGGTCGCATTAGATATCGAGCCGATCAAATAGGCCAGAACAATAAGCCAGACTTCAGTCATACGCTATTTTATTGATGTTTTTCACCGATTTAGGTACAATACACCTTGCAAATATAACCAATTTCAGACAGGTATAAAGGAGATGCTTCTCTGATTATCACGAAATTAATCAATTTTTAACGCCCTTCATAATAGGTGCAAAAAGGGCTTTGTTACTTCCATAACCATCAAAATGAAAATAATATTTATCCTCTCCCTTTAAAAATTTTATTTTTATGGCAAAAATCAGATGATCATTGATTTCAGGCTCAAAGTATTTCAAACGGTAGCAGAACATTTAAGCTTTACCGATGCGGCGGGAAGCCTCTATATATCACAGCCTGCGGTTACAAAACACATTAATGAACTTGAAAAAAGTATGCAACGGCCTTTGTTCCATCGCCAGGGCCGCCAAATCAGTCTAACGAAAGAAGGGAAATTGTTGTTGGTATATACCAAAAAGATCATGCGCCTTTACGAACAATTGGATGATGCAATAAAAGAAATGCACCATGACATTTCCGGACAACTTCACATCGGAGCCAGTACCACGCTTGCTCAATATATTCTGCCGGCCATTTTGGCCCAATTCAAGCATACCTATCCGCAAACCGGCCTTCATCTTCTCAGCGAGAACACACGGATGATAGAATCTTATGTCCTGGATCAGAAAATTGACCTCGGAATTATTGAAGGTCAGGCACTTAACCCCCTGCTTCATTATGATCCTTTTATTAAAGATGAGATCGTACTCGTTACCCGTTCTGAAAATAAAGATCTGAAAGAAGAAAACATAAAGGGGATCCAGCTCCGGAAGCTTCCTCTGGTTATAAGGGAAAAAGGTTCCGGCACGCGCGACGTAGTCTTAAACAATTTAAAGAAAATACCGCTTTCCGAGAAAGACCTGCAAATAGAAATGGAGCTGGGAAGTTCAGAAAGTGTAAAGCAATATCTGAGTCACTCCGACGCCTACGCGTTTATTTCCATACATACCATTCTTAAAGAATTGGCCGCTAACCAATTCAAAATAATCGAGATTTCCGATCTGGATATTCATCGAACATTCCAATTCGTAAGCCTGCACGGTCAGCACAGCAACCTGCATTCACGTTTTAAACAATTTTGTCTGCTACATTATAATCAAAGAGAATAAGGCATCCCTTTCTGTCCTATAGCGCTTTAGCGCTTCTTTGCGGTCTCCCATATCTTCAATTCATTAGAAAGCCGTCGGGCAAAACGCTTAAAATAAGCTACGGCTTCAGGATTTCTCATCGTTCCCTTGTTTACAGATCGTTTCATTGCTTTTCCCATAAGGATGTTCTTTACCGGCGCTTCCATCTTTTTTCCGCTGATCGTATAAGGAAGATCCGGCGCTTCAAATATAGCATCCGGCACATGGCGAGGCGAATAATGCATACTCAGGGTCTCCTTTATTTTTGTTTTAAGGGATCCTGTCAATTTTATACCCGGTTCTAAAACGACGAACAAGGGCATGTAATTTTTGCCATCGGATAATTCCAGGTTCACGATCAGGGCATCTTTTATTTCTCCTAAACTATTCAACGCCCGGTACACCTCCGCTGTTCCAATCCGCACACCATGCCGGTTGAGCGTGGCATCGGACCTGCCCAATATGACCACGCCGTCATGCGGAGTAATACGTATCCAGTCGCCATGTCGCCAAACACCGGGAAACTGTTCAAAATAGCCGGCATGATACCTTTTAAAATCCCCATCATTCCAAAAATAAACGGGCATGCAGGGCATAGGCTGGGTGATCACCATCTCTCCCACCTCATTTTCAACCGGACGGCCTTTTTCATTATATGCGTACAGAGAAGCGCCCAGGCATCGACATTGTATTTCTCCCCGGTAAACAGGCTTCAGGATACAACTTCCCACCCAGGCGGTACACACATCCGTACCACCGCTCATAGAACACAACCAGATCTCTTTTTTAATATGTTCGTAAACATAGTTAAAAGCTTCGGGAGGTAAAGGCGAACCCGTGGAACCGATGGAACGGAGCGCAGACAGATCAAACTGGTCACAAGGGGCGAGCTGCTTTTTCATACAGGCCAACAAAAATGGAGCGCTCGTGCCAAAATGATGGATGGGGATCTGTTCTGCCAGCTTCCAGAGCATCTCCAATCCCGGATATCCGGCGCTGCCATCATACAACACCATTGTACCTCCCACCAAAAGAGCAGCCTGCACAAAATTCCACATCATCCACCCGGTAGTCGAAAACCAAAAAAAGCGCTCTCCCGGTTTCACATCGTTCTGTAACGATAAATATTTAAGGTGCTCCAGCAGCATCCCTCCGTGACAATGCGTAATCGCCTTGGGCAATCCCGTTGTCCCCGAAGAATATAAAACCCAAATGGGGTGAGAAAACGGAACAGGCGTAAAATGCAACGCCCCATGTGCCGTCGCCATTACCTCTTCCCACAATACGGCATCACCTAAATCTTTCGTACTTTCCGCCTTATTAAGATAAGGGATAAGAATGACCTTCTCCACTGAAGGCAACAACGCTTTTATTTGTTTTACTTCTCCAATACGATCATAAGGCTTTCCATTGTATCTATACCCATCAACAGCAATCAGGACCTTCGGTTCTATTTGCCGAAAACGATCCAACACGCTTTCCGCTCCAAAGTCCGGCGAACAACTGCTCCAAACGGCGCCTAAGGAAATCGTGGCAAAAAGAGCTATCGAAGCTTCAGGAATATTGGGAATAAAAGCCGCCACCCGGTCTCCTGCCGATACGCCGTGCAGCTCCAAATAGGCTTGTAGAGCGGCTGTTCGGGCCTCAAGGTCTTTCCAGGACATTTCAGAAGGCTGCCGTATCTCAGAACAAAAAAAAAGTGCCGGATAAGCAGTGGTTTTATTTCTGAAAATGTGCTCGGCATAATTGAGGGTAGCTCCTTCAAACCAACGGGCATGGGGCATAGGATCATCTGATAATACTGTATGGTAAGACGTATAGGACCGGACTTCAAAATAATTCCAGATACTTTCCCAGAAAGCCCCCGGATGATCCACCGACCACTGCCAGAGTGCATGGTAATCCTTAAAAGATAACGCCTGCCTGTCGGCCAGCCAGTTCATATAAGCCGCTATATTGGATTGCGCCTTAACCCGTCTTTCGGGGAGCCATAAAACATCATCTGAGGGAACCATTATATCTTTGTTTTTCCCTCAAGTTAAGAAAAATAATATTTATATCACGATCAGATCATAAAAATCAGCCGGAACAAAATACTTTTGGGCCAGTTGCTGCAGGTCTTCTGCCTTGATCTTTTTTATGGTTTCCACCGTATTATAAAAGTAGCCTTGATCCAAACCCGCCAGAATAAGGTTTTTCCAATAACGGATCACCTTAAAACACCCGTCCAGATCCCCTAAGAGGCTTCCCATCAGGTAATTGCGTACCAGGCTAAGCTCTTCCGCGGGAACAGGCTGCTCACATAAAACCTTCATCTCTTTAAAGGTTTCCATTACTACGGCTTCACAAACCTCTTTCCCGGCCTCTGTTTGTATCATCAACGCCCCTTCCTTTGAGAAGAGAGAAAGGAAACTAAAAATACCGTAGGTATAACCTTTATCTTCCCGGATATTTCGCATGAGCCTTGATCCGAAATATCCGCCAAGGATCGTATTCAGAACTTGCATCTTAGGGACATCCGGATGATAGCGATTGGGAAACGGACGCGCTATACGAACGGCACCCTGGACGCTTTCTGCAGCATGATCAATACGATGTTTCTTTTCAAGAGCCGGCTGAATCGGGTAGTCCTTTTGAAGCAGTTGTTTTTTTTCACTCCAGGCATCCCCGAAGAACGTATTGAGCTTTTCCTCGAACCTTTCAGGGATCTTTCCGGCGGCAAAAATCTTACAATGATTATAAACATAATACTGTTTATAAAAAGCCAGGAGGGTCTCGCGCTGTAATGCATCATAAGCTTCCATCGTACTATGGCGGCCATAAGGATGATACGCGCCAAAAAGATAGGTATCAATAAGCTGATTAGATACAAAACTGCTTTTCTGAAGATTAACCGAAAGTTGCTGTTTCTTATTTTGTTTATATAGTGTAAGTTCTTCGTCGGGATAGACCGATTCTGAAAGTATCTCTCGTATTACCGGTAAAAGATGATCCAGATGCTTCTCCAGGCAATGTAAACTCAATGTGGCTACTTCATGATGACAACGCATACTCACAAAGGCGCCGTAATATTCCAGGATCTCATCTATCTCAGGCGCTGATTTATCTTTGGTACCACTCTTCAGGAGCAAATTGGCGGTTAGCGCGACCATGGGAGAGGCTTCATACCAGTTCCCTGCTTCAAAAACCCATTGTATTTCCAAAGTCTCCTGTTCATTAAATGGAATAAGATAAACAGGCACACTATTTTTTAAACTAAAGGATTCGTATACTGGTAATTCTATTTTAAGATCTGTAGCGTCTTTTATAATAGGAGATTGCTTTCTGTTCATAGCGGCACAATTTATTTAGCAAAATAATAAAGGGTATTACTGTGAGCAGGCTGAAAAATTTCGCGGGAGATACGCAACACGTCATTGGTAGTTACTTCTTCATAACGCATAAATTCTTCATTCATCATCGCTGCATCTCCAAGTAATTCATAAAAAGCCAGGTTGCTGCAACGACTTAATAACCCAATATCCTCAAAGGCAATAAGGCTTTCAATCCGATTCTTTATCTTTCTCAATTCCTGCTCGCTTGTTTCATCTTCGGTCAGCTTTTGGATCTCTTCATCTATGGCTTTTTCCGCTTCCCGCATTTTCACCCCTTTCACCAATCGCCCTTCTATGGTAAGCATACCCGCATCGAGACTACCGTAATGAAAGCAGTTAACCTGGCTGAATATTTTTTGTCGCTTTACCAGAGATTGGTACAAACGTGATGAATGGCCTCCGGCCAATAAATCGGTTATAATATCGGTTACATAATACCGCTCATCCAACCGCTCATAAATGGGATAGCAACGATAAAAGGCATCCAGGGGAACATCTGCGGTAACCTCCTGTTTGCGAGCTTCCTGCTGTTCCGGCTCCTTCTCCAGCTTTCTCTTATACTTTTTCCCGGCAGGTATGGGGCCAAACCATTTCTCAGCCAGTTTTTTTATCTCTTCTGTATTCACATTTCCTCCTACCACTAATATGGCATTGGAGGGATTATAATGTAATGTAAAGAATGCTTTTACCTCTTCGAGTCCGGCATCTTCAATATGGGAAAGTTCGCGTCCTATAGTCATCCATCGGTAAGGATGTTTTTTAAAAGTAAGCTCGCGCAACAGTTTGCCCACCTCGCCGTATGGCTTATTGATATAATGTTCCTTAAACTCCTCGCATACTACTTTACGTTGGACCTCCAGGCTTTTTTCATTAAAGGCCAGAGATAGCATGCGATCGCTCTCCAGCCAGAAAGCCGTTTCTACATTCTCTGCAGGAAGCTGTATATAATAATCGGTCAGGTCATTGGTGGTATAGGCGTTATTTTCCCCGCCTGCCCGTTGCAAAGGCGCGTCGTACATCGGGATATTAACGGAACCGCCAAACATGAGGTGTTCAAAAAGATGAGCAAAGCCGGTGTGCTCCGGTTCTTCATCTCTCGCACCCACATCATATAACACATTCACAACCGCCAGGGGAGTGGTATGGTCTTCATGTACGATAACCTTCAAACCATTTGGCAGCTGAAACCTTTTAAAGTGGACCATAAATTCTTCTATTTTCTTAAACAATCCGCAAGGTAACGACTTTTGTGGAGCTGCAGATATTACAAAAGGCTTTTTACTTTGAGCTTTATCTGTAACGGAGCCCCTTCTCTTAAAATCAGGATCTCTACTACTTTACCCGGATCCTTCAGCAACTTATGATAGACCCCGATATCGTTACTGAAATTACCTGCCACGGCCAATATGATGTCTCCCTCCTTAAAGCCCGCTTTTTGGGCCGGGGAATCTGCCAAAACTTTGGTCACCACTACGTGCCCATCAATAAAATAAAGGGTAAGACCGGTATACGAATAGTCGAAAGGTTCCTTAAATTGAGTATTGGGATGTAAATAGATCTCGTCCTGTGAATAGTTAAGGGTTGTATTGAAACGTCTTAACAGATCATTACCTATCAGTCCTCCCAAAAGGGGATAAGCCGTCACATTGCTCACATCATCAAAAAGATAAACCGGTACCTTACGAAATTTATAGGGACCTATTTTGACGCTTCCGATAACCGTTTCCGTCATCATCAAAGCACCCGAGAATCCCTGCGTTTCCGTCGGAACAAATTTATGCCGGCGCTGCCGCGGAGTGGCAAACAGACTGCTGTCCTTCACAAACTTATTGGATAACATCAAACAAAGGCCGGCGCCTATATCAAAATAATATCGTTTAAAGACGGGGGCTGTTTTGTTGGTTATCGTGGCTGAAACGACCGGGATTCTCCTCAAGGCCGGATGAAATAACCAACCGCCTTCTTCATATTGATACCGCCCCGGTTCAAATACATATATCTTTTTCTCATCATAATTGATCTTTAAAATAAATTTATGGATAAAACTATAGCCGATAATACCATCCACATGTATCCCGTATACAGAGCTGATAAACGAATAATCCATAACATGAAAGTCCAGGCTGTCTATCTTCAGATCCGGAAATACAAGTGTTTTGTTATACGTAAAATACAGTCTCTTGATTCCGCCGATACCCCGGATATATTGATCAGAAAGCTGCACGGGCAGATGGAGTCTCTCACAAGTAGAAGAATCCAGCGAAATGCCTCCGCTGCCCGTGTCTAATATAAAATTCAGTGTATCGGGGAAGGTATCTATTCTCCCCCGTATCACAATAACTCCGCCCGTCAACTGCCTGAAAGATAGGACCGTCCGCAACCTGGCCGGTGGCTGTTCAGGAGCAGAGATGATTTCTTTTCCTCCCCTGACGCCCGAAAAAAGACCACATCCACCAAGTAAAAATAAAGACAGGGACATTAAAAAACAACGGTAGATCATAGCCAAATAAATATCTAAAATTACGATATTATACTCAAACCATAGATGCTATCGATTATTTAGTTTTATTTTGTGACCGGATATGAAGACTTTTTATACACGAACGCTCACTGCCCTGGTTTTTGCTGTTATCATGCTGGGCGGCATGCTTTGGAATGTCTGGTCCTTTTGTGCATTGTTTCTCGTAATAACCCTTTTGGGATTACAGGAATACTTCAGGCTGATCCGACAGCTTCGACCAGATCACAAAAGGATCCCTTTCTACCAACAGTTGATCGTAATGCTGTTCATCCCCGCCGGTTTCTTAATAGCCTCGGGAACACATTTTGACCTTTTGGGGCAATCTGCACTCTTTTTTGGTTTACAATTAGCAGCTTTTCTGCTGATGTTGCTGGTATTGCCAATAGGCGCGGGCAAACGCCCGGCGGCAGCTCTCAAAAATCTGCGCTACGGGCTTCTTGGATTATTATACCTGGGGGTGCCTTTTTCCCTAATGGTCCACTTAAGGTGGAATTTTTCGATAAAGCATCTCCCGGTTATCCCGCTGGGTATCCTATTCTCTTTATGGATCAATGACAGCCTGGCTTATATTACCGGCTCCCTTATCGGCAAAACCCCCTTCTTCCCCTCTATTTCACCAAAAAAAACCTGGGAAGGTACCCTGGGCGGTATTCTTCTAACGATCATTGCAGGAACTTTGTATGGGTACCTGGGCTCTATGTATTCTACCGGATTATGGATTGCCCTTGCGGGAGTCGCAGCCATTTCCGGTACCGTGGGAGATCTGCTGGAGTCCAAATTAAAACGCCTGGCAGGAATAAAAGATTCGGGACATATCCTGCCCGGACACGGTGGGATCCTTGACCGGTTCGATTCTCTCATCCTGGCCACGCCTTTTGTATGGATTTTGGTAATGGCGTGGCCGGGATAAATTAAAACGGCATTTTTTTAAGGCTCGTACTAATCCTCTTTTTTCCTGCTATCGTGATTCCTTCTCCCTTTAGAATGTCCCCCACCGTGCCTTCTCGGTTCGGGAGCCACATAACCTTCGGGTTTAGGAACCAGTACTTTATGAGAAAGTTTAAATTTACCGGTACGCGGATCGGTTCCGGTCAGCTTTACTTCTACCTTATCCCCTTCATGAAATACGCCGTCCATATTTTCAAGGCGTGTCCAGGAAATTTCGGAAATATGTAAAAGCCCCTGTTTTCCGGGCATAAATTCTACAAAAGCGCCATAGGGCATGATGGATTTCACGGTAGATTCATAGGTTTCGCCAATTTCCGGCTCGGCAACAATGTCCTTGATCCATTTCATGGCTTTGTCCAACCCTTCTTTATTGGAGGAATAGATACTTACTTCTCCGTGATTTTCAACTTCTTCAATGTTAATGTTGGTCCCCGTCTCGCGCTGGATCTCCTGAATCACTTTTCCTCCGGGACCGATTATAGCTCCGATATAATCCTGATCCACGTTAAACTTCTCCACCCGCGGGGCCTGTGGCTTCGGCTCCGGACGGGGCGTTTCTATCGCCTGGTACATGTGATCCAGAATATGAAGCCGGGCTTTTTTAGCCTGCTGTAAGGCTTCACGCATGACCTCCATACGGAGGCCGTCCACCTTTATGTCCATCTGAGTACCACAAATGCCATCGCGGGTACCCGTTACCTTAAAATCCATATCTCCCAGGTGATCTTCATCTCCCAGGATATCAGTTAAAATAGCATAGGCGCCATCTTCTCCGGAGATCAATCCCATAGCTATACCTCCCACATGCTTGGGGAAAGGCACTCCTGCATCCATCAGCGCCATGGAACCCGCGCAAACCGTAGCCATCGAAGAGGATCCGTTGGATTCCAAAATATCAGAAACCACACGTACCGTGTAAGGATAATCCGCTCCGGGCATCAATTGTTTCAAAGAGCGCTCGGCCAGTTTCCCATGTCCTATTTCACGCCTGCCGGGGCCGCGCAAAGGCCGCACCTCTCCGGTAGAATATGGAGGGAAATTATAATGCAGATAAAATTTTGAATAATTAGAGTTTGCTGCATCCTCAATGAGCAGTTCGTCATCCGGGGTTCCCAGGGTAACCGTGGAAAGCGATTGCGTTTCTCCACGTGTAAAAAGTGCACAGCCGTGAGGCGAGGGCAATAACCCGATCTCCAGGTCTAACGAACGGACCTGATCGAGCGCCCGACCATCCAGCCGTACTTTTTCCTCCAGGATCATTTTACGGACTACCTGGGCTTCCAGTTTGTCAAAATATTTTCCGGCTGCCTTCACATCCTCTTCATCAGGTTCTTCCCCCAATGTCTCTACAAAAGCATCCAGTATATCGTGTAATCTATCCTGCCGTTCTGTTTTTGGAAGAGCCGCCTTGGCCACTTCATAGATCTTATCGGTAGCGAAATCAGCCAGATGCTGTTTAAGTATTTCATTCTCATAAGGCTTTTGATAATCGGTGCGTTTGGGCTTGGACCCTGCAGCCTCGCGCAACTCCCTTTGGGCGGCGATCTGACCCTTAATGGCTTCATGCGCAGCCTCAATAGCTTTTATCAAATCTTCTTCATCACATTCTTTACTTTCGCCTTCTACCATCATGATATTTTTCTCGGAAGCAGCTACGATAAACTCCATATCTGCTTTGGCCAACTGCGAGCGGGTCGGATTGATCACCATCTCCCCATCTACCCGGCCCACACGCACTTCGGAAATGACCTCCTGAATCGGGATATCCGAAACAGCAAGAGCGGCAGATGCTGCCAGACAGGCCATCGAATCGGGCATCACTTCCGGATCGGAAGAGATCAGGTTAATAATAACCTGTACATCACAAAAATAATCCTCGGGAAACAAAGGCCGCAATGCCCGGTCAACAAGACGGGATACTAAAATTTCATCACCGGATAAGCGCCCTTCTCTTTTGAAAAAGGAACCGGGAACCCGTCCGGCAGAAGCAAATTTTTCCTGATAATCCACGGAAAGGGGAAAAAAGCTTTGTCCTTCCCGGGGGTCTTTTGTAGCACATACGCTACAAAACAAAATACAATCACCTGAACGAACCGTAACCGAACCACCGGCCTGACGGGCCATTTTACCGGTCTCCAGGGTGATGTCCCGGCCGTTGGTATTAAAAGTTTTTGAAATGGCTTGTAAACTCATATAAATAATTTAAATATCCTATAAAAAAAGTATTCCCAACTATTGCCAGTTGGGAACATATATCTTGATCAACGTTATAAATAATTGAATATAATACACATATTTTACTTCCTAAGGCCTAACTTTTCAATCAGAGCCCTATAACCCTGAAGATTTGTACGGGAAAGATAAGCGAGCAGTCTTTTCCTCCTGCCCACCATTTTAAGCAATCCTCTGTTAGAGGAAAAATCTTTTTTATTGTTTTTCATGTGGCCTGCAATCCCATTGATCCGTGCAGTCAGCAATGCAATCTGCCCCTCAATTGAACCGGTATTGGTTGCATTTCCACCAAATTCTTTAAAAATATCAGCCTTCTGTTCTTTTGTTAAGTATGGCATTTCCTAAAAATAATAAATTTTACATTTTTTCGCGCTGCAAAGGTAATCAAATTATGAAATATAAATACCAAAATATTAAATATTTTATGACTTTCATGCAAAATTAATTGTTGCATTATCCACTACTTTCCCATTTTCTGTCCTCAAAAGTCGCGAGGGAAACTTTTGCAACACAATATAATCATGGGTGGCCATAATAATTGTCGTTCCATAATCTTTACTGATCTGGAAGAGCAACTGCATGATCCCATCGGAAGTTTCGGGATCCAGGTTTCCGGTAGGCTCGTCGGCCAGGATCAATCGAGGAGAATTGAGTAGCGCCCTCGCGATATCTATGCGCTGCTGCTCCCCTCCGGAAAGCTCATAAGGCATTTTGAAGCCTTTGGTCTTCAACCCCACCTTTTCCAGCACATCTGCAATTTTCTCTTCCATGAGCGCCTTGTCCTTCCATCCCGTGGCTCGCAGGGTAAAAGACAGGTTATCATGCACGTTTCGATCCGTAAGCAATTGAAAATCCTGGAAAACTACCCCCAGGTTACGGCGCAGGTAAGGGATGGTTTTCCAAGTCAACTCCCTGAGATTAAAACCCACCACGTTCCCTTCCCCCTCTTGTAAAGGGAGTTCTCCGTAAAGCGTTTTCAACAAGCTGGATTTCCCCGTACCCGTACGCCCGATCAAATATACGAATGCGCCCTTCCCCACCTCTATATTTACATCGTTTAATATCAGGGAGCGGCCCTGATATATATTGGCCCCTTTCAATTCAATGAGTTTCTCTTCCATAGGTTCCGTTTCATGCAATAACGCAACAAAGGTACTTTTTATTTAGCTTCTCAATAAAACCGCGTAAGAACCTTTCATGTCGGCAAGCCGTATCACCGTGCCTTACCTTTCATTTTCATATCAGACATCTCCATGCCTGATAAATTCACCCCGTTACCCAATTGCAATTTAAATTCGCTATCTAGCAAATAGGCGCCCGATTTAACGACTTTTGCACCCGCATCTATCCCATGCAGCACCTGTGCCTGATGATTGTTAATCTCTCCCAAAAGCACTTTATAACGTCGGTACCTATTTTTCGATTTTTCCACCCATATGTAGTTGTTATCTTCATCCCGTATTATAGAAGTTGCAGGAACAATTACTGAAGGCTGTTGAGTCCCAGTTTTCAGAAAGACATAAACCAACATACCCGGTTGAAGGGTACCGGTTGAATTGGGAATAGCAATATTTAATAAATGAATACCCGATCGGTTTTTATCTACCGGACTGCTAAATATTTTTCTTCCCGGAATCTTTTCTCCCGGGGATGCTTTCAGCGCGACCTTTATATCCTGTATCTTTTTTAGAAGAGGGATCTCTTTATCATACATCTCGGCCCGCACCCAAAGGGTATCATAGTCCGCCAGTGTTAAAACAGTATTTCCTTCGTGAATGTAATCGCCCGCTTCATTCATTTTTTTAATAAGATAACCGGAAGCCTTACTATAAACGGTCACCTGTCCGGCAGGAGCTTGCCGTGGCAAATTCTCAATCTGAGATTCTGAAAGCCCCCATCGCAATAATTTTTGTTTCAACGCATTTATAATTTTATACCAACGCGCCGACTCTTCTTTAAAAAGATGCTTATGTGCCGAAGCCTGTAAATAGTCCTTTTCTACAGATAGTAAATCCGGACTGTAAATATCATACAATTTTTGACCTTTTTCCACCCATTCTCCCGGATTGCCAACATACATTTCCTCAATCCACCCACTTACCCATGCACTAATAACCTGTTCGTTCCGCGGATCCGGAGTAGTTATTCCGGTCAATACCCATTGATTTGAAAAAGGCTCCCATCTGGCCGTATCAATTTGAATATCTCCCAGATATTGCTGCCGTTTCGACAGGGTAATGAAAGTACCGGCATCCTGTGAGAGGCTTTTATGCGATAAAATAACCTTTTTACTCACATCCGGCTTGTCTTCTATATCTTCTATATTCCTCAGAAAGCTTTCGCTTCCTACCATAAAAGCCGCATTTGCCACTACTTTATCTCCGGGCTTTAACCCCGATTTTATTTCAATAGAATCAACAGTTCTCATTCCGGTTGTTACTTCTATTGGCTGAAAAATTTCCGTATCCTTTTTATCTTGTACCCAGGCTACATCGTGCATACCCAGCCTATTTACGGCCGATAAAGGAAGATACCAACTTCTTCCCGGTCTTCTTATAATCACTTGTCCATGTATTAATGAACCTGCTTTCCAATGCTCAGGCATGGCACTTAAATAAACACTTACGCAAGTAGTTTTTTTATCCTTAAGGCGAAAAGGAGATATAAAATCTATTTTCCCTTTAATTTTATCTTCAGGAAAAGCATCTTCATACAGATAAACGACATCGCCGACTTTCACCCTTCCTGTATTTTCATTACGGATATTAAGAATAGCCCGGACTTTATTATTATTTTGAATGGACAAAACCGACTGTCCTTTCTTAATATACATTCCTTCTTTAACCGGTAAGGCCGGCCGGGCAAAATTTTTGGGCTTTGAACCAACCGATTGTACTATACCTTCATAAGGACTGTAAATAGTGACGGCTTCCATCGGCTTCTCTCTTTTAATGACCTCTTTTATTTCACGATCTCCCATGCCCAGATTCAATAATTTCCTCTTCAATTGGACCGTCAGAGAGGCCTTCTTATCCCGGATTGTTTGCAAAAGATTTTTTTGTGTCGCCATCAACTGGGGGCTGTAGATCGTCATTAAAGGTTGCCCGCTGTATACCTTCTGATTTCTATAATTTACATACAATTTCACAATACGGCCGGAAACTCTTGAACTTATATGATATATAAACCGCCTATCGAAATCAACGTATCCTTCCAGGGTAAGGGTATCGCACAACATCTTTTTAGCGGGTTCTATCACCTTGAAAGAACCCATAACTGTTTTTATCGCAGGGCGGACCCAATAGCTTAAGGTAGAATCAATAAGATCTGTTTCAGAGGCCGTTTTATCCATTTTGACTAAAGGCATTCCACAGATGGGACATTTACCCGGCTTATCCTCCTTCACCTGCGGATGCATGGTGCAGGTATAATAAACTCCATTCTCTGACTGCGCCTTCTTTTGATGGGATGTACACCCTGAAAATAAAAAAGGTATTAAAAATATAATGGGTAAAACTCCGGTATATAAACTTCTGTATATCATTTTAGACACAATTAATCTATAGAGATAAAAATGATTTTGTCTTTTTGCAGACCTTTACTTTTGGATTTCCTTTTCCAATAAAATCTTTATCGCTAAAACATTTCTCAATTTATCATAATATTCCAGTCGCTTCTTGGTCAGATCACTCCATGCCATAAGGGTTTCATAGATATCTCCCGTATTTTCACTAAAAGCGTCCAGGCTGGCATGGAAAGTACGCGTGTAAGCCGGAATAACTTTATCGTTAAAGACCTTCAGTTCTTTTTTGGCGGCCTGCAGGCGAATCCAATCTTTTCGGATTTGACCAAGCGCTTCTAAGATCTGACTTTCTTTCATTTTTTGCAGAGCCTGTATTTGATAATCAATTGCCTGTATTTCTGATTGGTATTCCCTTGAAGACCAAGGAGCTATAGGAATGGTCATCGTTACCATTGCATTGTAGGCATACCTATCTCCCTGCATCCTCATGTTCTCCCATGAGATTCCAAAAGCCGGCCGGGCCTTTTCAGAAGCCATTTTCTGTTTCAATCTCATAGAATGAATCCTATCCGAAGTATGAATGATATCACTTCTATTGTTACGGATATAGGCAGTATCCATTTTTAAAATAGAAAAGGAATTTTGTGAAATATCAAAGGAAGTATCAATAAGAAGAGGCGCATCCAAAGGCCGGTCAATTAAACGATTGAGCTCTGTGATGGCCTCTTTGGATCGACTTACTAATTGTATCTTCAGGGTTTGCAGATCACTTAACCTTGCCTGAGATCTATAAATATTAGACAATCGTGTCTTATCATACGAAAGGCGGTTCTTAGCCAATTTTATAAACCATTGCAGCTGCTTCTGTTGCTCGTTCAGGATGGATCGTTTTTTCTGCGAAATAAAGATATTATAATAAGCCATTTTGGCCCTTGCAAAGAGTTCGTTTTTCAACGTAGCGCGGCTATCTTTATTTTGGTTTTTAAACGACTGATAATAAGCCTGTTCTCTTTTTTGCATGCTAAAATTGGGAAACATTTGCCGTATGCTTAACATCCACATTTTACGTGGCATCATAATCCGGTTCATCTCCTGTTCTCTGCCATAAGGAAATTCGCTTACTCCCAAACCGACCGTTGGAGCGCTCCAGGCTTTTGCAGCTGCAGCCTTTGCATAAGTATATTGCGTCTGCAGCCCAAATTTCTGTAATGCGGGGTTATGCACATCAATACTGTCCAGTATCTGTTGAAGACTGAGCCGCTGTTTGCCCTGAATATTTCGGATCGGCTTAGATTGCCCATCTGTGCGGATCGGCCGAACTAATAAAACAGTTAACAAGAGAAAAACAAGGGATCTCATCATAAAAAAACGTACTTCTTTTATTTTAAACATCGTTCTTTTGAATATTGAATTATAAAATAATAAGCCGCCATTACCTATAATCACTTTCTGCTGCCTACTGTAGCTGCCGTCGCACCCTTACCGCTCCATATTTCCTTAATTCCCACTCTTTAATTCCTTCAAAAAGAATCGGCATCACGAACAAAATACTTATGGCAGAAGTGGCAATGCCTCCAATCATTGGCAGGGCTATGGGCCGCATCAACTCAATACCTCTCCCATTGGACCACAATACCGGCACCAGCCCCAATAAAATGACAAAAACGGTCATAAGCTTAGGCCGTAGCCTCTTGACTGCCCCTTCGACAATATAATGTCTTAACGTCTTTAAATCTACCGCAGCCCCTTCTTTTCTAACCATCTTTTGCATCGCTTCTTCCAAATAGATCATCATAACCACTCCCGTTTCTGTTGCGATACCAAAAAGAGCTATAAATCCTACAGCGACAGCTATCGACAATTGTTCCCCCCATATATAAGTTAGTAAAACACCTCCTGTAAAAGCAAATGGCACACTCAAAAAAGTATTCAAAGTATCCTTGAAGTCCTGAAAAGTAAAATATAGAATAAGCAAAATGAGCAGGATCACGATAGGTAGAATAATTTTTAATGTTCGAGCGGCATGTAACTCATTTTTCCATTGCCCGCTCCATTCCAGATAATATCCTTTGGGTAAGATAAGCGATCTATCCAAACGATTCCTGGCGGCGTTAATCACCTGCCCCAAATCACGCCCCCGAACATTGAATTGCACCACTCCTCTTAGCATGGCATTTTCACTGTTAATCATAGAAGGTCCATTTTGAATGGATATGTGGGTCAGCACTGAAAGAGGGATCTGACCCTTGCGAGTCTGCACTGGGATTCGCTTAATCCCCTCAAGACTGTTGCGCCAGTCCTGAGCCAGACGGATATTGATATCGTAACGTTCACGCCCTTGGATCAACTGACCTGCATCCATGCCCCTCAAAGCGGTTTCAATAACTGTTTCGACATCCTCAGTCGTAATTCCATAGCGTCCGATAGCCTCTTTTCTGATTTTTATATTTAAAAATCTCCCACCGGAAATATGCTCCGGGTAGAGGTCTACAACACCCGGAATACCTTTTAATGCTGCCGCAATCCTTTTTGAAAGCTGTGCCAGTGTATCCAGATCCTGTCCAAAGATCTTTATACCCACATCCGTTCCAATCCCGGTAGAAAGCATATTGATCCTGTTAATGATCGGCTGGGTCCATCCGTTAGTTACACCAGGAATTTGTAACTTCCTATTTAACCTGTTCACAATATCCTCTTTTGTAATTCCCGCCGGCCAATCCGCCCGGGGTTTAAGCATAACTATGGTTTCAATCATGTTAATGGGTGCGTTATCGGTGGCCGAGCTAATACGACCGGCTTTCCCCAGAACATTTTGAACTTCCGGCATCCGGGCAATAATTTTATCCTGAATCCGTAATATCCTCTTTATTTCTGCATTGGATACGTCCGGCAAAGCAACCGGCATAAATAAAAGAGTACCTTCGTCCAAAGGCGGCATAAATTCGCGCCCCATGCGGGTCAATAAAAAACCTGCAGCCAAAAGTCCCAATAAATTGATCGACAGGATCGTCCTTTTCCAATTAAAGCACCATAGTAATACCGGTTCATAGCTATTCTCGAAAAACCGGCTCACAGGATTGTGATGTTCAGGCCTCATTTTCCCCCGCATCAACAATACCATCAATACAGGGATTAAGGTCACCGTAAGAAACATGGAACAGGCCATAACTAAAGTCTTCGTCCATGCCAAAGGATGGAACAGTTTTCCTTCTTGCCCCGTGAGCAAAAAAACGGGAAGAAAAGAAACCACAATGATCAAAACAGCCAAAAAAATAGGCCTTCCTACCTGCTTCGCCGATTGCGCTATAAGGACAATTCTCTGCTCGTTATTATGTTTTTTATGAAGAGGCATTTCTTTATCTTGTTTTAACTCTTGACCTTTTATCATTCCGTAAGATGTCTGTAGGCATTCTCTACCATCACAATACCATTATCCACTATTACTCCGATAGCAATGGCAATACCGCTTAGCGACATGATATTAGAAGTAAAACCCAGAAAATGAATAAAAATAAAGCTGAGTAATATTGCGAGGGGAATTGTCAACATGACTACCAAAGCACTTCGAAAATGAAATAAGAATACGAGTATTATCAAACAAACCAGGAGAATCTCCTCCAGGATAGTCCTGCTTATACTGTGCAGAGAAGCCTTAATCAGTTTGCTCCTGTCATAAGCAGTTTTAAAAGTCAGACCGGGAGGCAAGCCTTTTCGGATTTCGTTCATCTTTTTCTTTACTGCTTTAATAACCGCATCTGCATTTTCACCAGAGCGCATTAAGATTACCCCTCCCACAGCCTCTTTTTCTCCATTTTCATCAAAAATCCCCAAACGCGGCGCCCCACCTATTTGCACGTCCCCCACATCTTTTATCCTAATGGGGATCGATCCTTCCGTAGCAACGGGCAGGCAGGCTATCTCTTCCCTGCTTTTAAGATAACCGAGACCTCTCACTATATAATGGGCATCATTTAACGAGAACATCCCCCCGCCCACATTATTATTATTTTTTCGGACCGCCTTTATCACATCCAATAAAGTGATATGGTAATAATTTAACTTATGAGGATCCAGGGTAATCTGGTATTGTTTTTGGAATCCGCCGAATGAGGCCACTTCGCTTACTCCCTTTACGGTTTGTAACGCGTACTTTACATACCAATCCTGCAAAGCCCGCAACTCCCCAAGATCATAATCTTTTCCCTGAATAGTATACCAATACACCTGCCCCACACCCGTTGCATCAGGGCCGATAGAAGGCGCCACTCCTTTTGGTAAGAACTGCTGTGCGTAATTTAACCTTCCCAGAACCCGTGTTCTCGCCCAATAGAGGTCGACCTTATCCTGGAAAATGACGTGTACGAAGCTCATCCCAAACATGGAAGTGGCACGTATATCTTTAACTTTTGGAATTCCTTGTAAATTACTAACCAACGGAAAGGTAATTTGGTCTTCTATAAGCTGTGGATCACGTCCCGCCCATTTTGTAAAGACAATAACTTGCTTATCAGAGAGATCGGGAAGTGCATCCACGGGCGTTTGCATCATGCAATAAACGCCATAGGCCGCCAATGCCAAAGATATGGCCAGCACAATGAGCCTGTTGTGGATAGACCACAAAATAATCCTGTTTATCATAAAATGATTGTTTCCCCTGAGAGAAATTTGAAATGAAAAGTGTATGGAGCCTGCTAAAAATCCGGCTACTCAAAGGAAGCGCACAGTACAGGCAGATTACGGGAAAACAAGTATCAGATCAAGAAGATGTTATTTCTAAGGTAGAGGTCAGGAGAGGAAGATAAAGGTGGAGCATGATCCGTACGATCATAGCGCCACATCTTCAAAGGAAATAAAACCGGCGTTAATGAGAAACCGGCAATTGTGATTTTAAATGCTATGGGGGAATTGATGGAAAAGCCGCCAGGCAGGTTCTGACTTTCTGTATTTTTCAATAGTTGCTGAACTTCTTTGCAGCATCCGGCCTCTTTAGCAATCGTAGAATTCTGTCCCCCCATGGAAGTATTCAAAGTAAACGGGGCAAATGATAAGCCTATCCCATCCAAGCGTCCACAGCAATAATAAGAACTCACTACCATTCCTGTAGAAGCAAGCATATAAGGAATAAACAATATAACAGCTAACGCCTTCTTCATATCAATGTCTGACAAAAGTATACATTTTTTGTAAATTCAAGGCTACGCACCAATATTTGTACCTTTGGATTAACTGTCTAAAACCATTTTATGGATAAAGATTCAAACCCGGCTTCCAACCTCAAAGCCATGCAAAAGCTTGTGGAGCTGTCCGAGAAACGGACACAAATGTCGGCAGGAAGAACTTATATGAACGCAGAACGTACCCTTTCCGTTTGGATAAGAACTGCATTGTCAGCCATGATATTTGGGATTGCCATTGACCGGCTCGGGCTGATGCTCAGAGACGTATCCGGCTATCCGCATTCGCCTTTGGGCCCGCCCGGTGCAACCTCTACGATTACCGGAAGTGTACTGGTCATCTTCTCCGTATTGATGTCCCTTTCAGCCGGCATACGTTTTATTGCTTTTTCCAGACAATACAAAAAAGAATTTATCATACCGGCACACCATAAAATATGGCTTCCCGTAACTTATGCCTTTATGGTAGTATTCTTCGGGACGGTGCTGGCGATATTGATGTGGATGACGGGTTAATTAAATTATGACTTTTATACTTAAACGCTCGAATAATTCGTTAAAAAGACTCATTTTTGCAAGCAATTTATCAATTCTATTGATCTTAATCATTCTTGATGGGACTATTCAATTTTCTTACAAAAGATATTGCTATTGACCTGGGTACGGCCAATACCCTGATCATAAACAGTGATGTAGTCGTGGTGGACGAACCCTCCATAGTGGCTATCGAGCGGTCCTCCGGTAAAATTATTGCCGTGGGAAAAAAGGCCATGATGATGCATGAGAAAACGCACGAATACCTAAAGACCATTCGTCCGTTAAGAGACGGCGTCATTGCAGATTTTAACGGGGCAGAAGGTATGATCCGCGAGCTCATCAAAATGATCTATCCCAAAAAGCCGCTTTTTACTCCCAGCTGGAGAATGGTCATCTGTATCCCCTCCAGCATCACCGAGGTGGAAAAGAGAGCCGTAAGAGATTCTGCGGAACAGGCGGGAGCCAAAGAGGTCTATCTTATACATGAGCCCATGGCCGCCGCGCTGGGGATTGGAATTGACGTGGAAGAACCGGTAGGTAACATGATCATTGATATAGGGGGAGGTACCACAGGCATTTCCGTCATTGCACTGGCCGGTATCGTATGCGACCAGTCCATAAGGATTGCGGGAGATGAATTCACTTCCGATGTAATGGAGGCACTGAGAAGATACCATAGCCTGCTCATCGGTGAAAGAACGGCAGAGCAAATAAAGATACAGGTAGGTTCCGCCATGAAGGAGCTGGATAATCCGCCGGACGACATACCGGTAAACGGTAGGGATCTGGTAACAGGGATCCCGAAACAGATCATGGTATCTTATCAGGAAATCGCCGAAGCACTGGACAAGTCCATTTTTAAAATTGAAGAAGCCATCCTGAAGGCATTGGAAACCACTCCTCCCGAGCTCGCTTCGGACATTTATAGAAGAGGCCTATACCTGACAGGCGGAGGGGCGCTCTTAAGGGGTTTGGATAAACGACTCTCCCAAAAGATCAAGCTGCCCGTACACGTCGCAGATGACCCCCTCCGGGCAGTGGTAAGGGGAACCGGCATAGCCTTAAAGCATGTAGGAAAGTATCCCTTCTTAATGCAATGATTGGAAAAGATAGAAGGCTTGAGCAATATAACAAGTAAGAATAATTGGCTATATTTAGCCTCAAACGATATCCATTTCTGTGCGAAACCTGATTATTTTCATAAGGCGGTATTTCAATTTTTTTCTTTTTCTCGTCTTAGAGATAATTTGTCTGTCTCTCGTATTCACGTATAATAATTATCAGCGCACTTCCTATTTGAATTCCTCTAATAAGATATGCGGTTACCTCTTTGATAAAGCACATGGCATCCGGGAGTATTTCCATCTGAGAACCATCAATGACAGCTTGAGCAGTCAGAATGCGCAATTGCTCAACCGGCTTCCGTCCGCCTTCTCAAGACCGGATACCGCTTCAGGTATCCAACGGGATTCCCTGGGCCAGAGGCAATTCGTGTATTATCCCGCGCGGGTAGTCAATAACTCGGTCACCCGCGTTTTAAACTACATCACCATCCATCGGGGCAGGGACCAGGGAATTCAACCGGGGATGGGCGTTATCGGTCCACAAGGCGTGGTAGGTATTGTGAGGAATGTGAGTGCCAATTATGCAATCGTTTTATCCCTGTTAAACAAAGAGGCCCGCATCAGCGCCTTATTGCCGCGCAGCGGAAACTTTGGTTCTGTCATGTGGGATATTCAGCCCCCCGATCCCCGCTTTGGCTCTTTGCTGGATATACCTAAAAATATCCCGGTCTACAAAGGAGATACCGTTGTCACCAGCGGTTATTCGGCTATCTTTCCTCCCGGGCTTACCATCGGATACGTAGAAACGGTAGAAACCGTCAGTTCTGGCAATTTTTACCAGATTAAACTCCGCTTTGCCACGGACTTTCAGTCCCTGCAATATGTATACGTTATCAAAAACCTGAATGCAGGAGAACAAAAGAGTCTTGAAGAGAAAGAACATCATGAGTGAATTATTAAAAAACATATTGCGCTTTATCCTGTTGATTATCATTCAGGTATTCATACTGAATCACATCCTTATTTACGATTTTGTTACGCCAAGCCTGTATCTGCTTTTTATTTTATTGCTTCCTTTCAATACCTCCCGCTGGGGATTGATGTTTTGTGGTTTCCTGCTGGGCTTATGCCTGGATATATTTATGAACACCCAGGGTATGCATGCTGCAGCCTGTGTTTTGATCGCCTATCTGCGACCGACCATCATGGATATACTTACACCACAAAAGGGATTCGACACCATCCGGATCACCCCTTCCGTCTCCACTATGGGATGGGTGCCTTTTTTGATATATGCCGCAATTCTGACTTTTATCCATCATGTGCTCTTTTTTACACTGGAGATATTCGACTTCCATGACTTTTTTTATATCTCTTCGAAAATATTGTTATCAACGGTTTTAACACTGGCAATGATTCTGGTATATGAAATGCTGTTTACCTCCTCTAAAGCGGCATCCTGAACCAAAATTCTCTTTTGATCTTTGCCAGATTATAATTAGGTCGTAGGTTTGCAATATTATTCACTTTTCCTTCAGTAAGTGCATGGACGCATCTAATCAACCCAGAAAAAATATCCTGCTGTTTATCTTCTTTATCCTTTTTGCCGTTATTGCTGTCAGGTTATTTTATATTCAGGTTATAGATCAAAAATATCGTAAGCTTGCTGAAAATCAAGCCATTAAAAAAGAAACAATATATCCCTCTCGAGGGTTGATCCTGGATCGAAATGGAAAAGTCCTGGTAAACAACCGGGCCATGTACGATCTGATGGTCACTCCCAACAAGGTGAAAAATATTGATACTGTCCATTTCTGCCGGTTATTGGATATTGATACCGCTTATTTCAAAAAGCGTATTCACCGGGCCATCATCAGAAATGGCTACGTTCGTCCGACGATCTTCATGCCCATGCTCTCGAAAGAGGTATACGGACGTATTCAGGAAAACATGTATCTATTCCCCGGATTTGAGCTGGTTAAACGACCTGCCCGCTATTATCCATATAATTGCGGCGCTCATATTTTCGGTTACATTCATGAAGTAGATTCCGCCATGATAAAACAAAGTCACTATTTTTATCAATCAGGCGACCTGGCAGGGGTAACGGGACTTGAGCGCACCTATGAGGCAGTTCTCCGGGGCAAGCGCGGGGTCAAATATGTGGTAAGAAACGTGTATAACCGGGTGGTAGGGCCTTATGCCAACGGCCAATACGATACCGCAGCTATTGCCGGTAAAGATATCCGGTTATCGCTGGATGTGGATCTGGAGCTTTTTGGTAAAAAGTTATTAAAAAATAAAATCGGCAGTATTGTAGCCATCGATCCCAAAACAGGCGGCATTCTGGCAATAGTCAGCAGTCCCGACTATCCACCGGATATGCTAAGCGGCGCCAATCAAGGGAACAATTATATGAAGCTTCTTCGCAACCCCGAAAAGCCTTTATTTAATCGTGCCATCCAGGGAACCTATCCCCCCGGTTCCACTTTTAAGCCCATCGATGCGCTTGTGGCGCTGGATGAAAACGTAATCACACCGGATTACGGGATCCATTGTACGGGAGCCTACTATGGGTGTGGGCGCGTATTACACTGTACAGAGCACTGGGCCGGGCATTCAAAAAATCTGGAAACCGCCATCATCTGGTCCTGTAATTCCTATTTCTTCGATATATTTAGAAAGATCATTGATCACAAACACGATCCGGCCCTCGGGTTGGTAGATTGGAATCATTACATGCATTCCTTCGGATTGGGGCACAAACTCGGGATTGATCTGCCGGGGGAATCCCCCGGGAATATACCGGACACCGCTCATTACAACCGAATATTCGGAAAAGGACGCTGGAACTCCTGTAATATCGTATCTTGCGGGATCGGACAGGGAGAAGTATTAGAGACACCGCTTCAGATGGCAAATGCCGTATGCATTATTGCTAATCACGGCTACTACTACACCCCTCATCTGGCCTATGCTATTGATGGAGATACCACCCTCTTGAAGCCGTTTCATCAGAAACACACAGTTACCCATATCCCTGATCACTATTATCAAACAGTGATCAAGGGGATGCGGGGAGTGGTTACACAAGGGACAGGTCGCTTTTCACAGATACCCGGCGTGGAGATGTGCGGGAAAACCGGTACGGCTCAAAACCCCCATGGGAAAGACCATTCCTTGTTTACAGCCTTTGCCCCCATGGATCATCCTGAAATTGCAGTAGCCGTTATTGTAGAAAATGCAGGATATGGCGCCACCTATGCAGCGCCCATGGCCAGCCTTATGATCGAAAAATATCTGAATGATACCATTGCAGACGGGCACAGGACTGCCCTGATGAAACGGATGGAAAATACAACCATCCTTCCGGAAAATATTATGGAATACCGAAAAAAGCATGGAATGATCAGCGAAGGAACGACCGAAAAATGAATGCACAAAAAGATATTACCCTCACCAGAGGGATCAACTGGTCCCTTATTTACCTGTATGCATTACTGGTATTGATCGGATTGGCATCCATCTATGCCGTAGAACACCGGGCCAATGAGAGCCTTTTCTATGTACTCACTCATTCGGGAGGCAATTTCTCCAGGCAGCTTACGTGGGTAGGCATTTCCGTAGTCGTGGGGACCGTCATTCTATTGATAGACAGCAAATTTTTTACCGCCACCGCCAATCTCTTATATCTGACCGGTATTATAATGCTTCTGGCGGTTTTGGTCATCGGGAAAGATGTAAAAGGTTCTCACTCCTGGCTGATCATAGGAAGTTTCCGTTTTCAACCGGCAGAACTCACCAAGCTGACCACCCTCCTGGCGCTCGCCAAATACCTCTCAAACATGGAGGTTGATTTCAGCAAGCTTCGGTCAAGGCTTATCGCATCGGGACTTATTCTGCTTCCGGTAGCCATTATACTGCTACAGAATGAAACGGGGGTGGCCCTCGTCTATTTTTGCTTTTTCCTGGTATTATATCGCGAGGGATTGCCGGGCACTATTCTGGTCATCGCTTTTGCATTAATTGTCTTGTTGCTTTCCGCCTTATTGGTGGATAAGATCACGTTGTTTGTCATTCTTACGATCTTAGCAGCGCTGGCCATTTATTTCCTGTATAAAAAGATCGCCAAACGAAGAGCCTTGTTGCTTCTGATCATAGGAATCTGGGCTTTCTGTTCCACTTTTGTCATGGTGGTCGTTCCCTATACTTTCAACAACCTGCTCCATTCTTATCAGGTAGACCGGATCTATGTCATGTTAGGAAAAGGTGCAGACCGGATGAGTGATTATAATGTCAGACAATCAAAGATCGCAATAGGTTCAGGCGGTCTTTTGGGAAAAGGTTATCTTAAGGGTACGCAAACCCGCTTCAACTTCGTACCTGAACAAAGTACGGATTTTATCTTTTGTACCATAGGAGAAGATTTCGGTTTTGCCGGAAGCCTGGCACTGTTGATCCTTTACGGGCTGATGATCTATCAAACCGTAAAAATAGCCGAACGACAGCGTTCAACATTCAGCAGGGTATATGGCTATGGAGTAGCCTGTATTTTATTCTTTCATGTGGTCGTCAATATTGGGATGACCATCGGAATCATGCCCGTTATCGGCATACCGCTTCCCTTAATCAGTTACGGGGGATCTTCCCTGCTTTCTTTCACCATGCTGCTCTTTATTTTAATCAAACTGGACATGGATCGGCAAATGATCTTGAGGTAATATATTCCTTGTACCTTTGCAGGATTAAACTGAGACACATGGCAAAGCTCATCCCCCTCTCCGAGGGTGCATTTACCGTAGACCGGAGTAAATCTTTTGTTCCTTTTAAAACGGACTCGGACAAATTATCTCAACGCCCGGCCGGATCCTTGCTGGTAGAAGTACAACCCTTCCTGCTTATAACCGACAGGGACTATATTCTGCTGGATAGCGGGCTGGGATTTGTAAATGAAAAAGGAATATTACAAATCCACCAGAATCTGGAAACAGTTGGAGTTGCCCCCGGGGATATCACAAAGGTCATGTTGAGCCATCTCCATAAAGATCATTCGGGCGGCGCGAGCATGAAAACCCCAGAGGGTAAACAGGCACTCAGCTTCCCACAGGCTGCTTATTATATAAATAGAAGGGAGTTGGATTATGCTCTTTCTCATGACGGCCATTCCTACCAACGGGAACAATTGAAGATCTTATCCCAAAACGAGCAGGTAGTCCTGTTGGATGACAACGGCATGATTGACGGATATATCAGATACGAACGGTCCGGAGGACATTGCCCTTATCATCAGGTCTTTTGGGTAAAAGATGGGGATGCAACTTATTTTTATGGCGCCGACGAAGCCCCCCAATTGTTTCAGCTCCAAAGGAGATTCATAGCCAAATATGATTATGACGGCAAAAAAAGCAGGGACCTGAGACAAAAATATCTGGAGCAAGGGACACGTGAAAGATGGACTTTCCTCTTTTATCATGATATAAAAACACCTTTTTTTAAATTTGAAACGCATTAAACTATCATAAAGCCTCAAGGTTTATGAATCGAATTCTCAAAAAACCCATCAGGGAACTGGGCTACCATTTTGTAGAAAAAAAATATCTGCCCGGAGGGCAGGACGAATATTATTTGAGAAACAGACAGAATGCAGAACGCCCGGGAGACAAATCCTACAGACATTTATCTGCAAAAGAACTGGAAACATTGGTCCGGAATAACAATACCTCGGATAATTGGAACAACATCTGGGTAACAGATTTTTTTGATGCCGGTTTGGTCAAACGGTGCCACTTTTACGGCCTGGTAAGAATTGGAAAGCTGGAGCCTTATTATCTGGAATTTCACAACCTGAGATTACCTGTGGGTCTCTACAACAGTACCGTCAATTCCTGTGATATAGGAGATAATGTGGTCGTAGACAATGTGAATTCATTGGCCCATTACATCATTGGCAACGAATCCATCCTGGTAAATGTAAATGAGATGTCCACCACATCTCATTCGAAATTTGGGAATGGCATTATCAAAGACGGAGAAGAAGAAAGTGTCAGGATATGGATGGAGCTGTGTAACGAAAACGGGGGCAGGAAAGTAATGCCGTTTGACGGCATGTTGCCGGGAGATGCTTTTTTATGGAGCAAATACAGGGCAAATGCAAAGCTGATGCGGCGCTTTGAAGAATTTACCAAGAACCGGATTGATCATCACCGGGGTTATTACGGGACCATCGGGGAACGATGCATTATTAAGAATTGTAAAATCCTGAAAGACGTAAAGGTGGGAAACGACGCCTACATAAAAGGGGCAAATAAATTAAAGAACCTTACCATCAACAGTAAAGAAGAAGCTGTTACTCAAATAGGAGAAGGCTGTGAACTGGTCAATGGAATCATTGGCTATGGCTGCCGGATATTTTATGGTGTGAAAGCCGTAAGATTTATGATGGCGCCCTTTTCCAATCTCAAATATGGCGCACGGTTATTGAATTCTTATCTGGGCAGTAATGCCACGGTGTCCTGCTGCGAAGTATTGAACTCCCTGATTTATCCGGCCCATGAACAGCACCACAACAATTCTTTTCTCTGTGCAGCACTTCTGCAGGGACAAAGCAATATGGCCGCCGGTGCGACCATAGGCTCCAATCACAACTCCAGGGGAGCCGATGGCGAACTTATAGCCGGACGGGGGTTCTGGCCCGGTCTCTGTGTAAGCCTGAAACACAACTCCCGTTTTGCATCTTTCACGCTGATTGCCAAAGGAGATTTCCCCGCGGAAATAAACCTGCCGTTACCGTTTTCCTTACTAAGCAATGATACCAGTAAGGACCAGCTTGTCATTATGCCGGCCTATTGGTTCATGTACAATATGTACGCGCTGGCACGCAACTCCTGGAAACACAACCACCGCGACAAGCGTACGGAAAAAATACAGTTTATCGAGTATGACTTTTTGGCGCCGGATACCGTGGAAGAGATGTTAAATGCACTCCCTCTTTTAGAATATGCGACGGGAAAAGCTTTTTACAAAAATAAAAAAGAAAAACGCCCTGCCGACAAAAAAGAGATAAGGGAAAAAGGGGCTGCACTTTTAAATCGAAAGGCAAAATTAATTAACGATTTTACCATTTCTTTAGAAGGAATAGAAAGTTCTAAAAGACCGGTCATCCTAATTAAGATCCGGGAAGCCTATGAGGCATACAAGAAGATGGTTCATTTATATACCATCAATCAACTGACTGATGAGAATAATGCCAGTTTGATAAAAAGTTTCAATTCCCTGAAGCGCCTTCAAAATAAAGCCGCGCGCTCCACCTGGATCAATGTTGGCGGCCAGCTTATTTCACAACCTGATGTAGAACAATTAACGAGAGCCGTAACGGATAAAAACATTAAAAGCTGGGAGGAAGTCCATTATAACTATAGAGATCTGGGAAGATCCTATCGTAAGAAAAAGCTGCTGCACTCATTGGCCACCCTGCCAGCCCTCTACGATATAGAACCTTCGCACTGTACCAGAGAAACATGGATCAAATGGGTAGAGGAAGGATTGCAAATAGCAAACTGGGTGAAAGATCAAGTCAATCTTTCCCGCCGGAAAGATTACAACAACCCTTTCAGGAAAATGGTCTATGATAATAAAAAAGAAATGGAAAAGATCGTGGGTAAGTTCGAAGACGACAGCTTTGTCACTTACGCCAACGAACAAACTCAGAACCTGAATAAGGAAGTTAAAAAACTACTCCATAAATTAGAAGTATAACTTTTTTCGTCTTCTATCCTCCGTCGAAAAAGAGAGAAACTTTCCTTATTATTAACATGCTATTAGCTTGCGAAAGATAGAAGTTTTGAACTATCTTTCCCTTTTTCTTTCCCACAACTGGAAAGCATAAAAATAAGCATTCTTTTCATCCGGTTCATGAGGTTCTATTCCAATCAGCTCCCATTCTGATAAATTAAAATGGGGAAAAAAGGTGTCTCCTTCAAAATCTTCATAAATACGGGTAAGATAGAGCCGATCCAACAGAGAGAGACATTGTTCGTATATTTGCGCCCCTCCTAAAACAAAAGCCTCTTCTTCGTCCAGCTCTTTAGCTCTTGCTATGGCTGCGGGAAGATCATGAACGACCTCTGCATCCGGAAGGGTATAATCTTTTTGACGGGTAATGACAATATTGGTCCTCCCCGGCAATGCTTTTTTAAATGATTCATACGTCTTTCTCCCCATAATAACGGGATGTCCCATGGTGGTTTTCTTAAAAAACCGCATATCTGCCGGCAGCCGCCAGGGCAAGGCATTGTTTTTACCGATAACATTATTTTGCCCCATAGCGGTAATGGCTGAAAGATGCATAAAAAGATTTTTTGCCGTAGTGATCAGTGATTACAAAAGTAGTTCTTTAATTCTTTTCTATCAGAGCTGAAAAGGGATTACGGAGATTTTGATATCCCACCAAATCCACCTTTATACTGCCTACCGTAATAGGGCTATTGATCCGAAGCGGTATCCGGTTCCTGTCATCACTTACCCATACTTTCATTTTCTCTCCTCCTTCGAAAATGGTCCCTTTGATCAGCAATGGTTTGAAAACGATCGCATGGAATTTCCCATAGTGGGTAGTTACCGTTTCCTTTCCCACGTATCGGATATATATATGATATAATTCATCATCCAAAAACATGGTAAAGGGGATTTTATCACCGGGATTATATCTGTTGAAGTCTATATTTCGGGCGTAATAAATAGCGCTGATGACATCCTGCGTACATCTCAATATCTGATACGTACCATTTCTCGATATAGCGGTATGTTTTCCATGGTTAAAACTGACTTTATTGTACTTGGTATAGCTGCCTTCGGAAACATTGCGAATAAACTCCAGGGGCAGCATACTTGCTGTATCGATGTAAGATTCATACTGATCACGAACCTTAAAGAACAGATCGTAAGTGGAAAAAGTGCGCCCCTTTCCTACCACATGCCAGGAAGGATGTCCTTGAAAATTAACCAGACGGGTGGTAAAAGTAACTTCACCAGCACCGATATACATGAAACTTACATTATAATATACCTTGTACTTCAACCACTCTCCATCTTCAAATGCGCTATTGGTAATGCCGCAAAACCCCTGAGCCGCCAATGGGGGTATCCATGTAACTGAGAGTATAATAAGTAACAAAATCCGTTTCATTCCTATTGTTTTGAAGGAAGCCGTACCTCGTGTTCTTCACTAAACACCTTGATCCCCGGTAACAAAACACTTCCCAATATAGCAGGAATTAAAAGATTTACCAACCAAATCCCTAACGTGGCTGCCAGTATTGCCACCTTATTCGCGCTGATCAGACCTAAAAGCCAAATCCCAAGCTCTCCCCGTATTCCCAATTCGGCAATAGTGATCGTGGGAATTAATGCCAAACATACATAAATTAAAAACAGCATCATAAAGCCCTTCCACCATAACACGTTGGCTCCGAGCGCCTGAAGCAGAATCAAATACTGTGCCGAGAAGACGATGTACCGGATCGCGGAAAGTCCCAAAATACCCAGCAGGCGGCTGTTTGAAAATACATTGATTATTTTTACAAAACCCTTAAACCGGCGCAGCCAACGGATCCTTTGAAAAACCCATGTCAATCTGTCCAAATGGAAATAGAGCAATAGAGCCATCACAAATAAGACAACGGCCAGCGCCAGAAACAGCCATTCCCATATCAGGCCATTTTCCCTCTTGGTTTGAATGGGATCAAAGGCAAAGATGAAATACAAAATCCCCGTCATTCCAAAAAACATGGTGGTCATAAATTGACTCAGGCTCCCCACCCCGGTAACGCTTACGCCCTTAAGACGGTTGCCGCTTTTCAAGAACATGACGCGCCCCCCATATTCGCCCACCCGATTAGGGGTAATGATAGAAATAGACACCCCTGCCAGAATAGAATAAAAGGCTTTTCGAAAAGGCAATTTCTCAAAAGGGGCTACCAGAATTTGCCACTTGCGGGCCTCAATGCCCCAATTGACAAACATGAGTATAACTACCAGGAGAAGCGCCGGCCAATTGTCCTGAAGGTTATGTTTAACCCGGCTAAGAGACAAAGGAAGGTTTTCCTGCCGGGTCAACTGTCTGTATAGCGAGTAGCAAAGCCAAATAAACAGCAACATGCCGAAGCTGTAGTTGAATATTTTTTTGGTACTTTTGCTTAACACGGTATATTTTGGCAAACGTAAGGCAATATACGGAAAGGTACAAAATATATTCTCTGCTAAATGATTTTAAATATACATGGGCCAATCAGGAGCTAAGCGACCGATAACGATACTGGGTATAGACCCCGGCACCCTTTTTATGGGTTTCGGTATCATCCGGCAAGCGGATAAGAAAATAATGCTGGTAGAGATGGGAACGCTTAAACTGGCTCAGGTTACAGATCCCTATGAGAGATTGTACAGGATCCATGAAAAGGTGTCCTCCCTCATCTGTTTACATAGTCCGGGATCTTTTGCAATAGAAGCCCCCTTTTACGGGAAGAACGTCCAGAGTATGCTCAAGCTTGGGCGGGCACAGGGCGTGGCATTGGCTGCCGCTTTGCAATCCGGCATCAAAGCCAGCGAATATTCTCCCCGAAAAGTGAAAAAGTCCATTACAGGCAACGGAAATGCCAGTAAAGAGCAAGTAAGCGAAATGATCAAACGAATTCTACACTGTAAGGTGGACAAACAACAGTTGGATGCCACTGATGCGGTAGCCGTAGCCATTTGCCATCATTTCCAACTTCAATCTGGAGCTCCGGGTCCCAAAGATGCGCCGAGAAGTTGGAAAGCTTTCATTCAAAAACATCCCGAAAGAGTCAGCCGGTGAAAACACCCAAATAATCTGATTCCATGAAATCTTCCACAATCAGAACGATGGTACTCGGGGTAACGATCCTGCTGGTGGTAGTTATGGGGGTTCAGTTATTCTGGCTCAGTAAAACCTACAAGCTTGAAGAGAACGAATTTAATAACAAGGTAAGCAGTGCCTTGCGATCCATGATGGAGACCATTCGTTTCTCCAAACACGACACCACGCCTTTCGCGGGAGGGATCAGCCAACCGCTGCCTAATTTTTTCATAGCACAAACCAAGTACCCGCTCGACAGCGACAGCGTAACTTTTGAGCTCAAAAAAGTCATTGAAGAGTTCTATATCTTCACCAGCTTCAAATTCGGCATGTATGACAGCCGGACCGGTTCAATGCGACATGTGCGGTATATCTCCTATAACGGGCAAACAACAAAGCATGAATCCCAATCCTTACCTGTTTTAAAAAGGCCCTACAATTATATAGGTGTATACTTTCCCCATCGCGAGACCTATATTATCAGGCAAATGAGCTTCTGGGTCTTTTCCACTATTTTACTTTTACTGGTGATCGTAGGCTTCGGCATCAGTCTTTTTAAACTGTTCAGACAAAGACAGCTTTCCGAGATCCAGAAAGAATTTATCAATAACATGACCCACGAGTTTCGTACGCCCATTTCCACCATACAGATATCCACGGAAGTCTTTAAAAACAATGCTTCTATCCGGGCTGACAAGCGCTTATCCCAGTATGCCACGATTATCGAAAAAGAGGTAAACCATCTCGAAAGCCAGGTTGACCGGGTCTTGCAGGTAGCCAAACTGGAAAATAACAAAATCATCCTGCAGAAAGAACCGATCAATATTCACGAGATCATCCGCTACGCCTCCATGAGTTTTAAAGAAAAGATCAACCTGAAAGGCGGACGATTTCTTCTTTCCCTTCGGGCTACCCGACCGGTAATAGAGGCCGACCGGCTCCATTTCATCAATATTATATTTAACCTCATAGATAATGCCATTAAATATGTAGCCCATCCGGAGATCAAGCTCCGCACCTGTGATTATAAAAACGGGATCAGGATCTGTATTGCGGATAACGGCCCCGGCATACCTGAGAAATATCAAAAATTCCTGTTCACCCCTTTCTTCAGGGTTCCTACCGGAAATTTGCACGAGGTCAAGGGCTTTGGCCTGGGGCTTAATTATGTCAAGACCTATGTCCGGGCCCATGGAGGGCATATTCAGGTTGCCAGTAAACCGGGAAAAGGCGCTATCTTTACGCTATATTTTCCACAATCATCAAAGGCATAAGTTTATAATATGGAGAGGAAATCCGCTATTCTGTTGGTAGAAGACGATGTCAATCTGGGATTTGTTATCAACGACAATCTAAGAGAAGCAGGGTACGATATTACCCTTGCATATAATGGAGAATCCGGCTGGCAGCAATTCCAGAAACAAAATTTTGATCTGGTCCTTCTGGACATCATGATGCCCAAAAAAGACGGAATAACGCTGGCCAGGCAAATCCGTGAAAAAAATGAGATCATACCGGTTTTATTTCTCACGGCACGCTCTATGGAGGCCGACCGGATCGAAGGTTTTAAAGCGGGCGCCGACGACTACATCGTGAAGCCTTTCAGTATGAAAGAACTGTTGCTTCGCATTGCGGTCTTTTTACGCCGTACGCATGCACTCAACAGCGACAAAAATAAAAGTTATAACCTCTGCGGTATTACTTTTAATTATGCCGAGCTCTCGCTGATTTATCCCGACCAATCTTCCATTTCCCTGACTCAGAAAGAAGCAGAATTGCTGAAATTTTTGTGCGAAAATCCCAACAGGACTTTAAGACGGGAGGATATACTGCTCCACGTGTGGGGCAAATCCGACTATTTTCTCGGCAGAAGCATGGACGTATTCATTACTAAATTACGCAAACACTTCAAATCCACCTCTCAAATAGACCTGGCCACCGTTCACGGGGTGGGATTCCGGTTTAATCTGGATTCCGATAACTAAAGAGATGCGCCCGTATTTTTTGCTGCGCAGCCTTCAATTCCTCATCTGTCGGAGATAGTTTTTCCCGGGTAAAATTAATATCGTCCATGGTGTTGATCGGAATAAGGTGCAAATGGGCATGGGGAACTTCCAATCCCACTACACTCATCCCTACCCTGTTACAGGGAAAGGCGGCCTCGATGGCCAGCGCGATGGGCTTGGCAAAAAGGAGCACCTCGCTCAGGTACTCCTTTTCCATATCTATAAACCGGTCTACCTCTACTTTTGGGATAACCAACGTGTGCCCCTCCACGAGGGGATTGATATCCAAAAAAGCATAAAACTTATCATTCTCGGCTATTTTATAGCTGGGTATTTCTCCTTTTATGATCTTACTGAAAATAGTCATGATCCTTTTTTAGCATAAAACTAAGAAGAAAATGTTAAATGGAAATATCATCAATCCGAAAACTGATTCTTCCCGCGGGAACCTGTATTTCTGCTACTTCTCCAAGTTTTTTACCCAGTATCCCTTTCCCGATGGGAGATGAAACAGACAGTTTCTTAGCCTTCAGATCGGCTTCCTTCGGAGAAACCAATTGATAAGTAACCGCCTTTTTTGTTTTCAAATTGGTCAGGGTCACTTTACACAATACGGAGACACGGGACAAGTCCAGATCTTTTTTATTTAAAACCCTTGTATGCACCAAGGTCTCTTCCAATTGTGCGATCTTAGCTTCATGTATTCCCTGCGCCTCTTTTGCCGCATCATATTCCGCGTTTTCCTTCAAATCACCTTTCTCTCTTGCTTCTGCAATCTGGTTGGCAATAGCTGTACGGCCCGTTGTTTTGAGCTCGTTCAGTTCCGCTCTCATCTTCTCCAGCGTTTCCTTCGTTACATAAGTTATGTCTGCCATAATTTATTGTTTTTTAGGTTCGGACATAAAAAAATACCCCCTGCCAGGCGCTATGGCAGGAGACAAAAAAAATAACGCTCCCTTCTCATGGAAGGTTGCGCCATGCAGCACAAAGGTAAGCGATTCGGATAAAAGTAAAAAATTTTTTTAGCTGCTCCGGCCATTTATACCCGGACAAGGCTTATCGGGGCCGATCTCTCTTCTTTAGGCTTCATCCTACGGCTTTCACCAGCCAATATCGCTTTTTCCCTTTCTGAACCAAAATGTAGCATCCCTGAATGAGTGTTTCGGAAGTCAGTTTAAAATCAGGAGTTGCAATTTTCTCTTTGTTTATACTAACACCGCCGCTTTGTACGGCTTTCCGGGCTTCGCCTTTTGAGGAATATATTTTTGTTTCCGCAAGAAAGCTGATCAAATCTTTTCCCTTTTCTATTGCAGATGCAGGAACTTCCACCTGTGGAACTCCATCCATTACCTGAAGCAGCTGTTGCTCATTCAACTCATGTAAAGCTTCCGTAGTAGCCTTTCCAAAAAGGATCTCGGAGGCCTTAACGGCAAACTCGTATTCTTTTTCACCATGAATGAAAGTAGTCACCTCCCGCGCAAGGCGTTTTTGTAAAATGCGGAGATGGGGCGCCTGCTCGTGTTGGATTACAAGCGTCTCTATTTCGGCTTTAGATAAAAAGGTAAATATCTTAATGTATTTTTCCGCATCGGCATCGGCCGTGTTCAACCAAAACTGATAAAATTGATAAGGGGACGTTTTTTTGGAGTCCAGCCAAACATTGCCTCCCTCCGACTTACCAAACTTTCCTCCATCTGCCCTGGTAATAAGCGGGCAGGTAAAGGCAAAGGCTTCTCCTTCAGTCTTGCGGCGGATCAACTCCGTACCGGTTACGATATTTCCCCACTGGTCGGAGCCGCCCATTTGCAACTTGCAGTTTTTTTCCGTGAAAAGATGATAAAAATCATATCCCTGGATCAGTTGGTAGGTAAACTCGGTGAAAGAGATGCCATTCCCTCCCTGGAATCGTTTCTTCACGGAATCTTTTGCCATCATGTAATTTACCGTAATATACTTGCCTGTATCCCGGATAAATTCTAAAAAACCAATGTGCTTAAACCAATCGTAGTTATTTACAACTTCTGCCGCATGAGGTATAGAGGCGCTAAAGTCCAGATGCTTTTCCAATTGCTTCCTGATGCTTTCCAAATTGTGTTGCAGCACCTCTTCACTCAGCAGCCTGCGCTCTTCTGATTTGCCGGACGGGTCCCCAACCATACCGGTAGCGCCTCCAACCAGCACGATCGGCTTATGACCCGCTTTCTGAAGATGCACCAAAAGCAAGATAGGGACCAGACTGCCAATATGCAAAGAATCGGCCGTAGGGTCAAAACCGATATAACCGGTCGTCATTTCTTTTTTAAGTTGTGCTTCTGTACCGGGCATCATATCCTGTATCATGCCACGCCATTGCAATTCTGCTATCAGATCACTCATTTCTGGGATAATTTTTTGCAAAACTACCACATAACCGACGTTTTAAAGTATAAACTCATCAAAATTTGCGGGATTAATGACCTGTAAACTGCCTCCAATCTACTTAACCCATTTTCGAGAACAAAGGATAAAATCCAATTATTCCCTGTCTTTTACTTCATTCATTCTAAGCACATATTTTCCCATCAGGTCGAATTCCAGATTAACTTCATCACCTTCCCAGAGGGCTTGCAGGGTAGTATGCTCAAGTGTATAGGGAATAGCAGATACAGAAAAACTGTGAAGCGTCACATCAAATACGGTCAGGCTGATGCCGTTCAAAGCAATGGAACCCTTTTCTATCACCAATGGAGCATATGATTCGGGAAAACGGAAAGAAAAGAGCGTACTTCCTTCGTTTTTTATTACGGCAATACAATGACCCACCGTATCTACATGACCTTGTACAAGATGGCCATCTAACCGTTTCTCCAAAGTAAGGCCCCGTTCGAGATTTAATTTATCTCCCGTCTTCAAGCCTTTAAGATTGGTCTTTGAAAGCGTCTCCGCTACAGCGACCACTTCGTGAGTATCCTTATTTACAGCGGTAACCGTAAGGCAAACCCCATTGTGAGAGACGCTCTGGTCCGGTTGTAAAGAAGAACTCAAAGGAGATGAAATTGATAAGATCCTGTTTCCCCTTTCGTCCCGTATGTCCCTTACCGTACCGATCGCTTCAATAATTCCCGTAAACATTTTTCTCCTTTTAAAATGAAAGCAGGTAAGACCTGAGGCCTATCTTTCAATGCCGTTCAGCTTTTCCTTCTCTATCATTAACAGAGAGAGATCATGTACACATCTTCTGATATCCACAGAGTCCAGTGCATTATAATAACCGCGCACATGCTGAAATCTATCGAGTAAAATCACTTGGGAAGACGGCTGTATTTTTTGCGCCTCCCCAGGCTTCAAAGTTACTTTAAAATCATTTTCCGCCATATCCTTAATCTGGTCCAAAGGGCCTCTCAGAAACCACCATACATCATGATCCGCATGATGGGCATCGGCATATTTTCTCAATTCGGAAACCTGATCATGAACCGGATCTGTAGAAATGGACAAAATATGCAGCCCCGTATCACTTCTTGCAAAAGAACGTTGCATTTTTTCCAGCACTTTTGAAACGGGACCTGAAATTAAGCTGTCGTTGGTTTGAAAAAAGTTAATCAATACAATAAAGCCGTCAATGTTCTTCAAAGTAATGGTATCTCCCAACTGGTTCACGAGAGAAAAAGGACGCATTCTGTGATAAACCGTATCCGTTTCTGTTTCTCCGTTTTTCTCAGAATGTATTACATTCTGCACCACATAATGAGGCGGCATTTTCAGATGGGTATCGCTCAGTCTTTTTGTAATAAAGAACCCTATAAAAGGTAAAAGCAACACCAATAAAATGAGTGCCTTGGTAAAAGTGAACTTGGGAGGATCCTTTTTCGTATTCATCACAGTCATTATAAAAAAAGTTACCTCCTATAAAAACAAGAGGTAACCTTCTCCTTATTTCATTTACAATTAATTAATGCGTTTCGTGCCTCACATTTTCCCAGGGGGTGGTAGATTCAATAACCGAACGGTGTTCCTCTCGCATCTTTTTGGTGGCTCCTCCTTCCCACAGTAAAGCACCAATTCCCCAAATAAGGAAAAGAAGCGGTATGAGAATGATCCAGACCAATGTTTTCACTTCATGCTTCAGATGCATAAATTCTGCTACAATATAAAAAGCCTTAACGATCGTCAAAAGTATGAAAATGGCATTCAGAACGCCCCTGTTCAAAAAGCCGGCTTCAAAATGCAATAGGGCAAGAGAAATTTCCACAATAGTGACAACCAGGAGTATCCAGAATACCCTCATCAGCGTTTTGACAATCGGATCCTTTTTCTTCTCTCCATTGTCTGCTTGTACATCTTCCAAATTTATTGCCTGTGTATTATCCATGTTCGATTAGGTTCAAAAGAGCGAAATTACAATATTTAAAAAAATTAATTGAAAGCAAAACATCTTAAACCCTATAAAAGATAGTAGCAGGTAAATACATAGACCCATACCAAGTCCACAAAATGCCAGTACAAACCTACTTTTTCGACCATTTCGTAATGCCCGCGTTTCTCATAGGTACCCTTAATCACGTTTATTAAAATGATGATATTGATAACGACCCCCGATGTCACATGCAACCCGTGAAACCCGGTGACCATAAAGAAAAAGGCGCCAAATGCCGCCGGACCCGGCGTTGGATGTCCATCTACAATGGGACCAAGCATGTTATGGCTCACGGTCACCCCCTCTAATATAAGATCTGTCCATTCGAAAGCCTGACATCCGAGGAATAACAGTCCGCCAATAATGGTAATGGTAAGCCACTTGGCAACTTCCTTTTGTTTCATCTGGTGCCCCGCATGCACAGCCAACACCATCGTCACCGAACTCATAATTAAAATAAAGGTCATCAGGCTCACCGACGCCATGGGCATATTGGGGATTCCAAAAAAACTGGAAAAAACCTCATTGGCATCAGGCCAGTACGAAAGACTGAAGCGCGTACTTCCATAGGCAAATAGCAAAGAACCAAAGGTAAAGGTATCTGACAGCAGGAAAATCCACATCATCAATTTCCCATAACTGATCTTAAAAGGCGATACTCCCCCTTTAAAAGGTTCATTCCAAACTCTTGATCCCGAGCCGGAATGGATTATATGTTCTTTTGCATCATCTGCAGTTCCTGAAATTGTTACCGTATCACTCATTACTTAAAAAATATAAAATTATAAATTATCTTATTATCAGAAAAAAAATATATAAATAAATCCAAAGTCCATCCACAAAATGCCAAAAAGTGGCCGCTACTTCCACGGGCACGGCATCATAGGTCCGGACACGTCTCCTATAAGCTCTAAAAAATATAACCAAAAGCGCTATCACCCCGCCCAAAACATGAAGGATGTGTGCACTCACTATTACCAACAGAAGAGCAGCCGAAATATTCCAGGACAGGGTAAACCCTTCCTTATACATATTTAAGAAACCCAGAAGCTGCAGCCCCATAAAAACTATACCCAAAAAGGCAGTACAGGTGATCCATTTCTTATAATGCCCCATCCTGTGATCCCTGAAACTTTTCAGGGAAAGATGCATGGTAAGGCTACTGACCAGAATTACCAGTGTAGAAAACCAAAAAACATCCGGCATCTTAAACGACTGCCACGAATCACGTCCATGCAACACAATATAGGCGCTGGTGAATGCGGCAAAAAACATAACTATACTCACCAGTATAATCCACATATTGAATTTGTACGGATGTATTCTGCTTCTCTTCATATTCATTCCTGTAGTGACTCCCATATTCATACCTTCCTCTCCAAAATTAAACTTTATCGGCAAGCAAAGCCAATTGAACGACTACAAAATAAAAATAAGCGCTAAACATCAACTTTCTTGCATGATTTACATCCCGGTACCGGTACAATTCTACAGCCCTAAACAAAAGATAAACATTGGCCAGCAAAACAATAATAGCAGAAATGAAGCCGGATATATGAAAATAATAGGGCAACCAACCCACCGGGATTAACATAACAGTATATGCCACCGCCTGCAAGGCCGAAAAACCATCTTTCCCCTCCGTAGAAGGCAATAGCTTAAAACCTGCTTTCCGGTAATCCTCATACGCCACCCAGCCAATAGCCCAGAAATGGGGAAACTGCCATAAAAATTGTATGGCAAAAAGGATCCATGCTCCATACATGTAATTAAGACCCGCCCCCGCGACCCATCCGATCAATGGCGGAAAGGCTCCGGGAAAAGCGCCGACAAATACGGCCAAAGAATTCCATTTCTTCCAGGGCGTATAAACAAAGGCATAAAGGAGGTAAGAAAATAAGCTTATAGCCGCACTAATCCAGTTGAATACCAACCCCATGATCAACAGCCCGGACAGAAGTAAAAAGCCCGCGAATAACAGCGCTTCGGTTCTGCTCATCCTGCCATCGGGAAGCGGCCGCCTTTTGGTACGCGACATCACGCCATCCGATTCCTGTTCGATCACCTGATTGGTTGCATTAGCCGCTCCGGTAATCCCTAAACCACCTACAAAAAGTAAAAGAACTTTCCAAAAGCGAACATCCAGTCCCGGCACAAGCAAATAGGCAATCACACAAGAAAACACCACGGTAAAGCTCAACGTGAACTTCATCAACTGATAGTAATCCCTCGCTTTTTCCACTACCACGGCCAACCGGGTCCACTTCGGCATATCTTCACGTGTAATAACATTTGCTCTCACGTCGCACCTCTACTTGCTTTCAGTTTTTTAATTTAATCTCAATCTCCCGAACGCCCTCTCCATACGACATTCCGGAATCAAATAATGATCAGGTCTCCTGTTTATGATGCTCCTTTGGGATCAGTTCCTGTTCTTCTTCCGGAGATAAAGGCACGTTCTGAGGTATAAATTCTATCCCATTCTTGCTATAATCATACGGCCACCGATAGACCGTCGGTATTTCTCCGATCCAATTCCCATGCCCCGGTTTAATAGGGGTGGTCCATTCCAGCGTATTGGATTTCCATGGATTGGGATCGGTACATTTTCTTCCTCTGAAAATACTATAAAAGAAGTTGAATAAAAATAAAAGCTGTGTAATGAATACAATGATAGCCACAACGCTGATGAAAGTATTCACGCCGTCAAAAGGCTTAAAGGTATACCAGGATTCGTAGCTATAATAACGTCTCGGCATGCCGGCCAATCCTTCATAATGCATCGGCCAGAATATCAGATAAGCCCCGATTATGGTGATCCAGAAATGGATCGTACCTAAGGTCTTGTTCATCATTCGGCCAAACATTTTCGGGAACCAGTGATATAAACCGGCAAACATTCCAAAAATGGCGGAAACCCCCATTACCAGGTGGAAATGTGCAATAATGAAATAGGTGTCATGAATATGAAGGTCAATAGTAGAATTCCCCATCCATATTCCGGTAAGCCCCCCCGAAATAAAGGTGCTTACAAAACCAATAGCAAACAAACTCGCCGGGTTAAAAGTGATATTGGCCTTCCACATAGTACCCAGCCAGTTAAAGACTTTAATGGCCGATGGAACCGCGATCAATAATGTCAATAACACGAAAGCAGAACCCAAAACGGGATTCATTCCACTAATAAACATGTGATGTGCCCATACGGTAATTGACAAGATCATAATGGCAAAAAAGGCGATGACCATACCCACGTATCCAAATATCGGACGTTTCCCATGGGTGGAAAGTAACTCGGACACAATGCCCATCCCGGGGAGTATGGTAATATACACTTCAGGATGCCCTAAGAACCAGAATAAATGTTCATATAAGAGCGGACTTCCTCCCACGTTGGGTAAAGCCTGGCCTTTTACAAAAATATCAGACAGGTAAAAGCTTGTACCCAGATGCCGGTCGGCCATCAAAAGGATCATACTTGAAAGTAATACGGGGAAAGAAAGCAGTCCCAAGACAGCCGTCACCAACAGTCCCCAGATAGTCAACGGCATACGGCCCATACTCATTCCCTTGGTACGCATATTTAAGATAGTGGAAATGTAGTTCACTGCCGAAAGCAATTGCGAAACAATAAAAATACCCATCGCTATGATCCAAAAATCCGCTCCACGGGCAGATCCGGACATCGCCTGCGGTAAAACGCTCAAAGGCGGATAAGCCGTCCAACCACCGGAAAACGGGCCGGTAGAAATAAAGAGGGACGAAAACAAAATTACACTCGAGATGAAGAAAAACCAATAAGAGAGCATATTTACAAAAGGAGAAGCCATATCGCGGGCGCCTAACTGAAGGGGAATAAGGAAATTGGAAAAAGTACCACTCATTCCCGCGGTAAGCACGAAGAACAACATGATGGTCCCATGCATGGTCACCAGCGAATAATAAAACTCTGCCTGCAGATGCCCGCCGGCCGCCCAATGACCAAAGAGAGTCTCCAGCCAGGGGAAGGAGGTATCCGGAAATCCAAGCTGCAGCCTGAATATTACAGAGAAAAAGCCTCCGATCGTCGCCCATATCATACCCGTGATCAAAAACTGCTTGGAAATGATCTTATGATCCTGGCTAAAAATATATTTAGTGATAAAGGGTTCGTGGTGATGTACATGTACACCTCCGTGCTCCTGACTTACAGGTACAGCAACAGCCTGTGCTGCCTGTCCCTGACCCATTGGTTGATTTACTTCGTTACTCATGATCACAGTTTTTATCGAAACCCGGAACAAACCGGCTTATTTATTAAAATTTATATGCTTCTACTTTTCATCCTATCGAATAACGGCAAGACTTTTAGTGCTATCTGCCGCCGTTTCCATTTTATTCTGTTTCAGGCTGTCTGATTTTGCAGGCGTTTCAGAAGCCATGGCCAGCTGATATTGCGATTTTTGTGAATCTTCCCATTTCGCAAATTCCGCTTCTGTCTCTACAATAATAGTAGCTCTCATAGAATAATGGCCATTGCCACATAACTGGTCGCAGGCCAGTTCATATACAAAATCCGGATCGCCCGTAATTTCTTTCATTTTTTCCGTAGTGATCGTGGGAGTAAACCATAACGTTGTGGGTTGGCCGGGAAGGGCATCCATCTTCAGACGAAAATAAGGAAGACCCACATCATGGATCACATCCTGAGAATTAATGATCAGCTTCACCGGTTTGTTCACCACCAGATGCATCACCCCATTGGAAACAATATCATCCTTATTGGCGGGATCAGACCAATCTTGGCCAAGCGGATTAGATGCACCCGGGTCAATCAGTTTATAATCTTTACGGCCCAGCTCTTCATCTTTGCCCGGATAGCGGAACATCCAGTTAAATTGTTTACCGGTAACCTCCATGACCATAGCATCTTTAGGAGCAGGTCCCGTGATCTTATACCATTCCTTTAGCCCAAAGATAATAAGTACCATCAGCACCAGTAAAGTCAGGGAAGTCCAGGTAATTTCCAGCCTGTCATGACCGGGAGAGTGTTTTGGAAAACCGGTAGCTTTATGCCCTGGCCGCGCTCTAAAAACATAAGCAAAACCAAAAAGCATCACCTGCGTAACCACAAACACAATACCGGTTATAATAAGAGTCCAATATATCAGCGTATCAATAGCTTCCCCCTGTACTGAAGCCGCCTTGGGCAAAAGATAGCCTTTAAGATGTTCATGGCAAAGGTAAACTCCGATCATCCCGATGACCAGGAACGCCAACATCAATCCTGCATTCAGTTTATTGGAATGTTCCTGTGCCTTGTCCTTGCCGCGTAAAACAGCCACATATTCACTAACCTTTGAAATCTGAATAACGACTATCAGAATCAGTACGACAGTTATTACTATTAATAAACCAGACATTGTATTAAAATATATAAATTTATTTATATCAAAAATTAAACGCTACGCTTGTTCTTGTTTCCTTTCACTTCAGCCTCAGGATTCGTGAATAATAGCCTCCTTCATATACGGATGGTTCTTCGGATACAATGGCGCTTTTGTCAAATTACGCATGACAACAAAGGTCATCAACCCTATAAATCCTAAAGATATTCCCAACTCATACCAGCTCAGATGCCAGTTGTTCTTCACGGTACCCGGCATGAACATCATAAAGAAATCAAGATAATGACCAATAAAGACCAACAGCGCCATGTATGCCACAATGGTATAATTTCTTTTTGAATCACGAGTCATAAGAATCAGGAACGGAGCAACAAAGTTAAGAAGAAGTATCAAATAAAACATCGTATGGTAGGATCCCCACATCCTTATTGCAAAATAAGTGGTTTCTTCAGGGATGTTGCCATACCAGATCAGGATAAACTGGGCAAACCAGAGATAAGTCCAGAAAATAGAAAAGGCAAACATAAACTTACCCAGGTCATGCACATGTTCAAAAGTAAGCCATTCCATATATCCGTTGTTTCTCAGGATGATGACAAAAATAGCTAAAACGGCCATCGCACATACAAACAGGCTTGCAAAAATATACCATGCGAACAGGGTAGAATACCAATCTACATCAATACTCATGATCCACTGCCAGGTAGAAGTTGAATTTGTAATAGCAAAAAAAGCAACAAAAATAGCAGCGATACGGTAAGACTTCCAGAACATGATGGTAGTGCCTTTATCAGCCAGATCTTCCTTTAGGGAAAGCCTGCGTAGACGATATCCAAAAAAGGCCCACAACCCGATCGTTACCACGGTGCAAAAAGTATAAAATCCGGGATTCAAAAAGGCTGATTTCTTCTGAAGCAGGTGGCTCTCCGAAACCAGGGTCTTATCTACCCATTCATAGACGGCGCTCTTGTCTCCCCAGACTACAAACATCATGATAATAAAAGCGACCACGCCCAATACGGGAATTGCCATGACCATGGCCTCAATCACTCGCTTATAAGCTATGTGCCAGCTCCCCTGAGCCAGTGTGGCCGCACAAAGTACCACAAGTGCACCAACAGCGATCAGCATAAAAAATATACCATTGAACATAAGAACAGACCAAAAGCGGGCTTCTCCCTGAGGATCACTGAGGGTAATCAGGCCAAGGATCAACGCCAGGAGACCAATAGCCAGTAGCACAATGCTGATTGTCTTTAGTTTTGCCGGTATTACAAATTGCTCTTTCATCTTATTTCAAATAATAATTTTCAAAATCTCTTTCATTTCAATAATCGACCCAACCGCCTGCAATTTTTACTGTACGGTTTGCAGGTATTGCTGCTCTAATGCATGAAGGGTAGAATCTTCTTTAGCGGCTGTTGATCCATTTTTTCTCTGTACACTCTTTATGTAAGACACCACCATCCAGCGCTGCTTCTTATCCAGCTGGCTGGCGTAGCTTCCCATGTTACGAATACCATAAGTAGCAACGTAAAAGATAGTTCCTTCAGGCAGGGTCAACTTGGGGCCTGCTATAAAATTAGCCGGTGCTGCAATGTAGGGGCCCGAGCCTCCATTATATAAAGGGCCGTTCCCATCCAATTTTTCGCCGTGGCATATTGCACAATAAATATCAAATAATCTTTTCCCTTCTTTAAGGATGCTGTCCGTTACATGCAATGGATTCTGAACCGTACCCGAATAAGCATATCCCGAATCGTTATCCGGAATATGATAAGGCAGCATCGCTCCTCTCTTAATCGTTCCCTTTACCGGCAAACGGCTGGTCTGGTTATCTGAAAATAAAGGATTGGCAGTATAGGCATCGTAGGCTCTGGAATACTCCATGTCTGGCATGTAAATCCCTTTCTCTTTACGGTAGGTATTGGAGTGACATGCAGACAAGATAAGGATACTACCTGCTACAATCAAGGATATGGTGTTAATCCGTTTCATCTGAAATTTATGCATTTATTACTTAAAACCTTTTTTCACTAACCTTTGCAACAACAACTCCCTTACCTTAAGGAGTGGCCGGCTGTTGCTCGGAAAGTAATTCTCTCTCAAATTTGGAAGGTTTGGCAAAATTACCATACCACCAACCGGCCTCGGCCCGTTGTTCTGAAATCTCTATTGCCCCCAGATCCGAAAACCACTTCTTAATTTCATCGGCATTGGAGTGCTCCGTTTTTTCAATAACCATTACCAACAAATCATCCGACTGCCTGGGATGAAAAACATGTTTTTTAACCATGGGCATCACTTGATTGAGCCAGCAAAAAGTCATGGTCATTCCCACGGAAGAGATCAAAACGGTAAATTCAAAAGTAATCGGGATAAAAGCAGGCAGGGGAAAATGGGGTTTCCCGTCAAAATTCAGCGGCCAACTGTGAACGGTAACAAAAGCCATCCCCGCCAGTGCCGCGATGACACCAAACAATCCATAGAAAAATCCGGCAGTATGTAAGCTGGTCATCCGCATCCCCATGGCCTTATCAAGACCATGCACCGGATAAGGCGTATAAACGTCATGCAATTTATAGCCGGAAGTCCGTACCTTCTCTACGGCCTTAAAAATACCGTCTTCTTCCTTAAAACAGCCAACTACAAAGTTTTTTACTGACATGATGAATATTTTATTCTATTAATATGATCTGCTTATTGCTTTTTCTCTTTATATACCGCCCACCCCCGTTTCAACATGTTTGGTATGTGCCGCTTCTACTGCAAATTCTTCAGTAGATTTGGCTTCAATGGTCCCCATTGTCGCTTTATAACTTTCACCGGAAACCTTCAATACATGTTTGATCTCGTGTATAGCTATAACCGGGAAAAATTTGGCAAATATGAAATAACAGGTAAAGAACAATCCAAAAGTACCTACATAGAATCCTATGTCCGCCCATGTAGGAGAGAAATAGGTCCAGCTTGACGGCAGCCAGTCGTGAAACAGGGACAACACAATGATTACAAAACGTTCGAACCACATTCCGATATTAATAATAATGGACATAAAGAATGTAAAAGCAATGTTTCTGCGTAATTTCTTGAACCAGAACATCTGAGGGCAAATGACGTTACAGGTGATCAGGCACCACCATGCCCACCAGTAGGGTCCGTTAACACGCCACCAGAAAGCGCCGCCTTCTCCAAAATCACCGGAATACCAAGCCACAAAGAATTCGCTACAGTACGCAATAGCCACGATCCCTCCCGTCAGCATGATCACTTTGTTCATGGCCTCAATATGTCCCAAAGTAATGTACTCTTCCAGGTGGAGGATCTTTCGTGTAACAATAAGCAGGGTCTGTACCATTGCAAAACCTGAAAAAATGGCTCCTGCCACAAAATAAGGCGGGAAAATCGTCGTATGCCAACCGGGGATCACGGAAGTAGCAAAGTCCATGGACACTACGGAGTGTACAGATAATACCAGGGGAGTTGCCAGCGCTGCCAAAACAACAAATAAAGCCTCCAGCCGCTGCCAGTTCTTCACGGAACCCGTCCAGCCAAACGAAAGCCATCCGTAAGTAAACTTCCTGATCTTGGTCCTGGCCCGGTCTCTGATGGTGGCCAAATCGGGTATTAAACCCGCGTACCAGAATAAAATAGAAACCGTCAAGTACGTCCCTACCGCAAACACATCCCACAACAATGGAGAGTTAAAGTTGGGCCAGACCGGTCCACGCGTATTCGGATATGGAAAAATAAAGAATACATCCCAAACACGGCCTACGTGCCAGATTGGAAACTGACCGGCACACAAAACGGCAAAGATGGTCATGGCCTCCGCTGCCCGGTTTACTCCCGTTCTCCAGCCCTGACGGAACAGCAGCAAAATAGCCGATATCAGTGTACCTGCATGACCGATACCTACCCACCATACGAAGTTGGTAATAGCCCATGCCCAGCCAATGGTTTTATTTACACCCCATACGCCGATTCCCCAATATACTTCCCAATAAACGGAAAAAACCCCAAAGGCCAGTAACAAAACAGAAATGACCAGTCCCACCCACCATAAAGTACCTGGCTTGTTCTCAATCGGGCGTACGATATCCTCCGTAACCTGATGAAAGTCTTTCGTGCCGTCTATCAAAGGCTCTCTTACCGTAGATTCGTATTTCAGCGACATATCTTAAATAATATATTAATAAATGACTTGCCTTAACAGCAATTTTTAAACGCTTAATATTATATTCAAATTACAACGTATGTTGTGGTTCCTCATGGAAGAAATCTTCCTGGTCTTTATTCCTGACCTTAGCCAGATAAGTAATATTCGGTAAAGTGTGTAACAATTCGAGCACGTGATATCCCCTTGTTGTCTGCTCCTCCTTAGTGATCTTATATATCTCACTGTCTTTATCGTTGATGTTCCCAAAGCTGATAGCATTGGCGGGACAGGCTTGCTGACATGCAGTTTTAGCCTCTCCGTCTTTTACAGGGCGGCCTGCCTTCTTAGCATTTAATTTAGCTATTTGTAACCGCTGAACACAGAACATACATTTTTCCATCACCCCCCGGCCACGAACCGTCACGTCCGGATTCAACACCATGCGGGTAAGATCCTTATTCATGTCAAGCACCACGGGATCGTCATACATATTGGCATCAAAACTATCCGCTCCGTTCCAGTCGCGCCAGTTAAAACGGCGAACTTTATAAGGACAGTTGTTCTCACAATAACGGGTACCGATGCAACGGTTATAAACCATCATGTTCAACCCTTCATTACTGTGCGACGTTGCGGCTACCGGACAAACGTTTTCACAGGGGGCATTGTTGCATTGCTGGCATAGCATGGGTTGATAAACCACCTGCGGATTTTCTTCCGAACCCGCAAAATAGCGGTCAATCCGGATCCAGGACATTTCATGTCCCCGGGCCACTTCTTCTTTACCGACTACCGATACATTATTCTCGGCGTAGCAGGCGATGGTACAGGCGCCGCATCCAATACAGGCATTCATATCAATGGCCATATTCCAGTGGATTCCCTGGCTGTAATCGTGTATTTGCGGATACAGGGTCGCATCTTTCGCGTAATCATCCCCATATTTCGAAAACTCCTCCTTTCTTTCTTTAAGAAGGTGTTCAGGATCTTTTTTGAATTGATCCAGGGTGGTTTCCTCAATAATGGGACGGCCTTCAAAGGAGCTGTGTGATTGCGTAATAGCCAACAAATAAGTTTCTCCGGTATTGGAAATATCCACCTTACCGGCAGTAAAAATCCTGCTTTGGGATGTAGCGTTATAAGTGACCCACGGATATACATTTTTCCCTATTGAAGCGGCAGAAGGGCCTATGGCATTTCGCCATTTATTCAGCTCTTCTCCTTTCAGATCATTGCCTCCGCGGCCATACCCCACCGCCACGGCGATCACATCCTTATGCATTCCGGGCAATACCATGATGGGAAGTAAGACGTCCTTCCCGTTTACCGTCACTTTTGCCAAAGGACGGTTATAGTTCACCTCATTAAAACGGTTAATAGCAGCGTTCAATTTACGAGACATGGCAGGAGAGACACATACATAATTGTCCCATGTGCACTTCGTCAATGGCTCGGGCATTTCCTGCAACCAGGGGTTGTTGCTGTGCCGGCCATTTCGAATAGCCACATTCTCATACAAGACCACTTCCACCCCTCCTGCTTTTGGAGCCGTGGCTTTCAATGAGGAAGCGGCCCCATTTACGTCACCTACAAAAGAAGCGGCCGTCCCGATAGCGGGAGCAACAGGCTCAGCAAGACCTAATTGCAGGGTTTTATCCCACCAATGTTGCCATTGGTCCCCTTGTCCGTATTTCGGATAAATATTTTCTTTCCAGTAATTCTGGATGTAATTTAATGGTTCAATATCTGCCGCTCCTCCCCATTTCAACAGGGTACTGAGCGCCTGTCTGGTTTTAAACAACCGGGATATACCAGGTTGTTGTAAACTGTAGTAACCGGTCTGTGGTTCCGCATCCCCCCAGCTTTCAAGAAAATGATTATCAGGTGCAGCATAGCCGCAAAGCTGAGTGGTTTCATCATTATGGTCATTTAACGAAACAGTTAATCCGGTTTTCTTCAGGCCGGCCACAAATTTATCGGGTGCATAATAATCATAAACCGGATTCACATCATACAGGATCAGCGCGCCTATATTTCCGGCATTCATGTCGGCCACCAGCTGTTCCATCTCCGCATCTATACCACTGTGATAATTTACTTCAACAGACCAGTCAATAGTATGTCCCCCATTGCCCAGCATGTCGTTAATGGCATTTACCAAAACCTGTGCATCCGGATTGTTGTTATCCGAAACCACCAGAGAAGCCCCTCTGTTTGCCAGAAGCGATCCGGCGGCTTTTTTAACGCCCTTCACCAGCTTCTGATCTTTCAAACCGCCGCCCGATAACGTCGGTTGTCCCACACCCGCAGCTACTTCGTTATACAGTGCGATCAAAATACCCGCAGTATCGGAAGGCCGGTGCGGATAACGGTAATCTGCATTGGAACCGCTTAACGAGAAAGCACTTTCAAACTGGAAATGACGGCTCATCTCCGGATTTTTCTGGTCAATCTTACGATTGGCAATATATTGTCTGGTGAACGCTATAGGGGAAAGCCAGGTGCCCATGAAATCGGCGCCAAGGCTAACGATGGACTTTGCATTTTCAAAATGATAGGCCGGAATAGCACGTTTGCCATAGCTCTTCTCATTGCCCAACAACAAGCCATTATAAGACATCGGTTCATAAACGACATGCCGGGAACCGGGATACTTGGCTAAAAAAGCTTCTATAGCGCTTTTTATAGAAGGGCTGAGTATCGGAGCAGTCAATAGAACTACCGGGCCCCCTGCCTGTGATAATCCATTCATTACCTGCTGGTCAACCGCCTGCCAGGTAGCCTCTTTACCTTTTGCCAAAGGATAACGAAGCCGGGTAACATCATACAAACTCAGAACGGAAGCCTGTACTACTGCAGATGTGCCGCCGCGGGTAATGGAGGAATCCGTATTCCCTTCAATTTTTATAGGACGGCCGTCTCTTGTTTTGATAATGATAGGGCAATACTCCCCGTCAACAGCATAGGTAGAGGCATAATAATTAGGAACGCCGGGCGTAATTTCTTCCGGCTTATTCAGATAAGGAATAACCTTACGGGTCTTTATTTCACAACTTGCGGCCAGCGTGGCAGCGGCAGTTCCAAAACCAAGGTACTTCAGAAAATCGCGACGCGGGGTTTTGGCTTGCAGAAGCTCATCGGGCTCATCAAAAGGAAGCTTCTCACGAAACTCATTCCGAATAGACTTTTGGTAACCTTCCGGATCATTCTTTTCTCCCAGACTTTTCCAATACTTCTTGTCTTTTATATTTGGATCGGGCTTATCACCACCGGGTAAACCACTAATTGTTACTGACATGTAATGAAACAAATTTTAATTAAAAATTATTCCTATAACAAATTTTATGCTTACTAATAGTGACATTTGGCACAATCTGTTCCACCCTGCATTTCCACGGTAACGCTATCTATCTGGTGCATCTTAATTTGTTTTTCATATTTAGTGAAAATAGAATAATATCCATTATCCTGGAATTGTACCTTAGTCGTACGATGGCAGTTTACACACCATCCCATGCCCAGTGTGGCATATTGGTGAACCTCGTCTTCATCTTGTATGTTTCCATGGCAGGTCTGGCATTGTACCTTTCCTACTTTCACATGTTGAGAATGATTAAAATAGACGTAGTCGGGAAGGTTGTGAACTTTTACCCATTCGATAGGTTTACCGGGCTTGGTATAAGCCTTCTTTTCAGGATCCCATCCTGCATATTCATATAATTTATGAATCTCTGCAGTTCCGTCGACGGGTTCTCCTTCTTTAGTATAAAGGGTATTACCGGTATAATGATCCACTACTTTATGACAGTTCATGCAAATATTAGGGGAAGGAATCATCGCATAGCGGCTCTTTTCAGCACCTGCATGGCAGTATAAGCAGTTGATTTGCTGGATGCCGGCATGAACCTTATGAGAATAGAAAATGGGTTGGCGGGGTTCGTAGTTTTTACTGTAGCCAATAGTAGCAGCCCCGTCTACCAAAAGATATCCCCCTACGAAAAACAATATAATAACGACAATGGATATATTTCTTTTTCTCAGATAGAACGGAATAGGTCTATAGTTGGGTTCTCCTTCTTTTTCGTTGGCCAATTTGCGAAGGTTTCTGTTCACGCTCAGCAAGATCAGCGCTACAATGGCTAAAATCAGGCTGATGATCCCGAACAGCAAGCTGTTATTTCCACCGCCGGAAGCCGGGGCTTTACCTGTAGCCGCACTCGTACCTCCTGTAGGAGCGGCAGGGGCTTCATACGAATTGACATAAGTTATAATATCATCGATCTGGGAGTTGGTCAATTGAGGGAAATGCGTCATCTGTGTCTTTCCCCACTGATTAAACAGGTTATTGGCATATTTATCTCCGCTGGCAATGACTTTTGAAGAGTTGTGTACCCAATCATAGATCCAATCCATGCCACCCGGTATGGTTTCGCTCACCCCTTTTAAAGCAGGACCGGTCATGTCTTTAATCGGATTATGACAAGAGGCGCAGTTGGTCTGGAAGAGTGTTTTACCGGCTTTGGCATCCCCTTTTGGGGCTCCTGAATCATCTTGGGCCAATAACATTTGGGAAGAAAAAAGGACAAGACAACTAACGACCGAAAATATTGAGATTAATTTTCTCATTCTGGTCTTGAATAGACTACTCACTGCCATTATAAAAATATTAAATAGACCTGATGAAATTTATAAAGCGGGACAAAAGTAAGACAGAAACTTGACATTCACCAAACAATTTATAAAGAATTGCTAATTTTTTCCACCGCTCTTTTTGCCACTTTAATAGGACAAATGTATCCAAAATTTTTCATCTAATTATAAAATCGGAAATCTTTTTTTTATTAAAAGGAAATTTTTGAGGGATGATGTTCGAAATCTTGTCTAAAAAGGAAATTATACGGAACTTGCCCTACACAAATATTGAAAAGCGTGAAGAAAAATATCGCCATTTTTGCCAGTGGCAGAGGTTCAAATGCTCAAAAGATCATTTCATACTTTAAGCGATCAAACACCGCAACCGTAGCCCTGATACTCTCCAATAAGAAAGAGGCCGGTGTACTTCAGATAGCTACAGAAGAAAACATACCTATTTTAGTAGTTAGCAAAAAGGAACTCCATAATCCTGCTGTTTTGCTTCCGCAACTGATCGAAAAAAAGATTGATTTTATCGTACTGGCCGGTTTTTTATTAATGATCCCTGAGTTTCTTATCCGGCAGTATCCCGGCAGGATCATCAATATACATCCCGCGCTTTTGCCAAAATACGGGGGCAAGGGGATGTATGGCCATCGCGTACATGAAGCAGTTATCTCCGATGGAGAAAAGAAAAGCGGTATCACCATTCATTACATAAACGAAAATTACGACGAAGGAGAAATCATCCTTCAAAAAGAATGCCCGGTCCTGCCCGAAGACGATGCAAAAAGTCTGGCACAAAAAGTGCAGCTGTTAGAACATCAATGGTTTCCGGTAACCATTGAAAAAATAATTCAGAAAAATTCTGGGAAAAAGCTATAACTTATAGGCAAATTCAGAGCATGAAAAAGCATATTACCATCCTGTTATACTCCTTGCTTCTGACCGCCACTGCTTTCGGCCAACGGAAGACGTTTATCAAGTTCAATCCCTTCACCCTGCCCAACGAGCTGGATGTATATGTGAGCCGGGTATTCAGCCCTTCTTTTATGCTGGAGGCCGGCGGCGGTTTTATTTATACCGATTACTGGGATAATATTTTGAACCAGGTGGAATTCGGTCAGCTCATTCCCAATATCAATGAACACCAATACCTCAATGCAAAAGGTTATGCTACGCGACTGGGTACACGTTTCTACATCATTTCTCCCAAACCGGACACCCGGGCGTCGGGAATATACTTTGAACCCCTGCTCCTTTTTAAGAAAGTATGGTACCCCAACAAAGTAAAAGAACTGGATTCCAAAAATTACAAAGAGAAAAGCATTAAATATGTATCCGGCTTGCAATTATTGATCGGGCGACAACATAAATGGCATTCCTTCTACCTGGATAAATATGTAGGACTAGGGGTAAAAGCCAAAACCTACCGCTTTGATGACTTCCAGCTTGTCCATTCCGGACAGGATGAACACGTCAAAAACAAGGGCACCCGAACCACTACCTGGCTCCCCGACATTGAACTTGGGATTAAAATAGCCTTTGATCTTTCCCGAAAGTAAATACAGATGCTGAGGAGGTCCGCCCCGTAAGTCGATTAGCCGTACACCAATGAGCATAAGTATTCAATACCTGCTACTGCCTGCTGCCGCTGTCTACTCCTTATTACAATTACACGCCGCCTTTACAAAACTTTAACACGACTAAACTTCAGAAACGGCTTTTGTTCCTGCTTTGCATTGTACCTTTGTAAGGAAGGAGGGTTTTCTTATGAAGAAAAAAAGATGGTATGTCATTGGGTTCTTTGTAGTACTCATTGGCATTTTTTATGCATTCACATTTATCAACATGAAAAAGAATGAGCCTCCGCTGCCCGTACTCGGAAACCCGGGTCATAAAGTCGGCTCATTTTCATTCCTGGACCAGGAGGGCGATACGATTACTCAGAATAATCTTAACGGCAAGGTCAGCGTCATCGAATACTTCTATACCAGTTGTACGGGGATTTGTCCGAAGATGAACAAGAACATGGACGGGATTTATGAGACTTTTAAAGAAACGCCCCATTTCCAGATCTTATCCAATACTGTGGATCCCGCTACCGATAGCGTTCCTGTTCTTGCAAAATACGCTGAACAGTGGGATGCCGACCCCAAGGTGTGGAAATTTCTGACCGGTCCTAAAAAAGAATTGTTTTCACTGGCTACGCAGGGATACCTGCTCAACGCGGCCGATTCAGTAGGGGTAAACGGAGAATATGTTCACACTCAGTGGTTCGCATTGGTTGATCAAAACCGGCAGATCCGCGGTTTCTACGACGGATTGAAACAAAGCGATCTCCAGAAACTAAAAACGGATGTAAGAAGACTGTTGAAAGAAGGAGAAAAAGAAGAATAGCAGGACAGAAACGGATCGCTTATAACTCGTTAGCGAACTACATAACTCATCCGTTTTGTTTTCCGGCACAACGATACGGGTCATCATCATCTGCATGCACCTTCTTGTTTTTCCACCAACAGAAATTCATCTCGCGGCTGGTAATACGTGTAAAAAGGACCTTTACACTCATCCCCCGACGGCTGTCGGGCGCGGCAACCTCTTTCTTCTTTTGGGCGGCAACATCTTTTAAGATTACCGTTTCCGTTTTGAAAAGCTTCCCGTTTGCCCGAAAGTATTGAACAGCAACAGCCACCCGGTCCAGCACATAATCCGTATGATTGGAAACGCCAATTTTTACATCACGCACTCCTCCGATAAGGCCGGTCTTATAATCATTCAGTGAAAGCTGAATATAATTTTTCCAGTTCTGCCGATAATACTTCTGTTGATCTACAAAAGTAGGTCTGAGCAAATTACTGGCGGCTTTCGCCTGTTGCATTTGTTCGATCGTTTGTCTAAACGTCTCATTTTCCTGCCGGACATCTTTTATCTCGGAAGTCAGCGCATGATTTAACTTCAGGGTTTTTAAATATAAATGATGTTGCTTCCGATATAACACAAACAAAACTACCGCTACAACGAGTAGAACCGCAGGAAGAAGCATTTTCTTCAGCATCTAAAATTTGTTTTTCCACATCATACTTTCAACGGGCCGGATGGTTCTTTCCGTATATTTGGCATTGCCTTTTTTATTATAGGGAACGGCAATATCCCCCTCCACGGTAAAATAGATCAACTGGCCGATGGGCATACGTTTGTATATCCTCACCGGAAGAGTACAGGAAATTTCCAGGGTCCAGGTATTGCAAAAACCCACATCTCCCTTTCCCGCTGTTGCATGTATGTCAATCCCCAGACGGCCGGTTGATGATTTCCCTTCCAGGAAAGGAACATGTTTATGCGTCTCTGTGTATTCATAGGTTACCCCCAGGTAGAGCGTCCCGGGCCTCAGTTCAAATCCCTCCTCCGGGATCTCAAAATGGATCACTTCATTATGGTAACGCGCATCCAGAATAGGATCTTTGTAAGTAGCCAGAAAATCCCCGAGATGCACATCATAAGAATTGGACCCTAAATGTTTAGGGTCATAAGGCGTGATAATGATATTTCCATTTTTCATTTCTTCCCGAATGCGGGTATCAGAGAGAATCATGCTGTTTTTGTTTAATACTTGTTACTTTCGCGGTGGAAAATTATGCCATTAATTCGCACTATACAAATTAATGAGGATACAAAAATAGGGATTTGGAAATTATCGGAGCCGGAAGACTTCTTTTTAAATACCAACGGTATCCGGGAAAAAATAACGCATCCCTATAAAAGATTACAGCACCTTGCCGGCAGGCGCCTCATAGCTATTCTCGAACCGGATATCCCTTTGCAGCACATCCGGATATCTGATTCCGGCAGGCCTTATATCCCTCAGGGGGAATATGAATTCTCCATTTCACATAGCAGGAACTATGTAGCGGCCATCCTAAGCCATAACCGCCGGGTGGGCATAGATGTTGAAAGAATTACACGCCAACCCCGGCGTATAGCCTCAAAATTTTTGACCCTAAAAGAACAACCAACAACCCCGACGGACAAATCGTTAAAATGGTTTACGCTGGCCTGGAGCGCAAAAGAAGCCGTTTACAAATGGCATGGCCAAAAAGGTGTGGATTTTAAGGCCCACATTCATGTACGCCCATTCAAACCGGAAAGAAGGGGCATTATAAAGTGTCATTTTCAGAAGGAATCAATACACGAAGACCTGCAATTACATTATCTGACCAATGAAGAATATGTGCTTGTCTGGGTTGTCGGATCCTAATCTTTTTCTCCACTATGTTAAAAATACAACGAGGAGATTATGAAAAGCCGACTATTTAGAAGATGCCATGAATACTCAAATTTGAACTGATGGTACCCTTTGCCCCACTAATAAATTACAGCTATTCATTCTTTTTTATTCGTGACATTCCTGGCATAGTAAGATTTCCCGAGCAGGCTTGATAGAACGTTTTGGCACCATATCCCCCGTATCCAAATTTGAACCGATTGTACGCTGTGCCTCATTAATAAATCACAGTTATTC
>CAYZGR010000011.1:0-62202 GCA_964478125.1 uncultured Chitinophagaceae bacterium
TGTTAGGAGTCATCCTGCTGTTGACCGTCAAAATACTTCTCGAATAATGACCGGACAAACGAAGAAAGTGCCCTCCTGCCATCGTAAAATCATAACCTGCTCCTAATGTATATCCAAGATCTGCTTTTTTATAGTGATCATTCGGATGGTGATAATGGGTTTCCTTCCCGCTTGCCTTATTGACAAGGTAGCCTTTTTCTGTTTCTTTCAATTTATTGGCATAATAAAATCCGCCGGAAATGAAAAAAGGCGTTTCCTTTACGGGATAATATTGTAAGGTGAACGGAAATTTTAAATATACGATAGAAAAAGTGGTTTGGCCATGCCATCTTAAAGAATCAGGCGGTGGAGACGGTATATCGGGACCAACCCAAACTTGTGGAGGCGTGTATTTCGTATTTAGCTTTGAACCGACAGAGAAAAGATTGAGCGCCAGTTGAAGATTCAATCTCTTTCCCCAACTTTTTTCTATTCCGATACCTCCAGACCCTCCGGTATAAAAAAGGCTACCCGCCCTGTCATTGGCATAATAACCATCAAAAGCATCATTGGGCATGAAACGTGGATTTAGAAAAGTATGGCGCACCGCATCTGCACCCGAGGAATTGGATAAAAGACCTCCTCCCTGTACGAAAAAAGCCCAACCCGACTGTGACCAGCCACTTAAAGGAAATAATACTAAGAACAGAATAGCGTACCACAAACGTTGCATAATGCTTTTTTATATCAGACCTCTTTTAATTTCAAAACGTTGCATCTTTTTAATCAAGACAAAAACGTAGATACAATAAAAATTACATAATTCCTTACTTTTGTCTTTCAAATTTTATTTTTAAAACCGACAAAAACATGGATAAAGGTCCTGTTTCTCAATTTATTCAACACCATTATCGACATTTTAATGCAGCTGCGCTGGTGGATGCTGCAAAAGGGTATGAAGCCCACCTTAATGCAGGAGGAAAAATGATGATCACGCTGGCGGGAGCCATGAGCACCGCCGAACTCGGTATTTCACTGGCTGAAATGATCCGGCAGGACAAAGTACATATTATTACTTGTACCGGCGCCAACCTGGAAGAAGATATCATGAACCTGGTGGCTCACAATCATTATAAAAGGGTTCCTCATTACCGCGACCTTTCTCCACAGGAAGAAAAAGAACTATTGGAAAGTAATTATAACCGCGTAACCGATACCTGTATCCCGGAGGAAGAAGCTTTCCGGCGGATACAACATCACATTTTCAAAATATGGAAAGAGGCCGAAGACAAGGGAGAACGTTATCTGCCACATGAGTATATGTATAAGCTGTTGCTAAGTGGCGTCATGAAAGCGGATTATGAGATAGATATCCAGAACAGCTGGATGCTCGCAGCGGCGGAAAAAAACCTTCCGATTATCGTACCCGGCTGGGAAGACAGCACCATGGGCAATATTTTTGCCTCTTATTGTATCAAGGGCGAATTAAAGCCTTCCACTATGAAAAGCGGCATCGAGTACATGACTTTTTTGGCAGATTGGTATTCGCAGAATTCCGGTGGTAAAGGGATTGGTTTTTTCCAGATCGGCGGTGGAATTGCGGGAGATTTCCCCATTTGCGTCGTGCCCATGTTGTACCAGGACCTGGAACGTACCGACACGCCTTTCTGGAGTTATTTCTGCCAGATCTCGGATTCCACCACCTCCTATGGATCTTATTCGGGCGCCGTACCCAATGAAAAGATTACCTGGGGAAAGCTGGATGTAGATACCCCAAAGTTTATAATAGAAAGTGATGCTACCATCGTGGCGCCATTGGTCTTTGCCTGGTTGCTTGGTTGGTGAAAGAGCCTTATAGGGTAAAGGAGTTTTATAGAACGCGGATCTTTATGATCTTTTAAGATCAGCGCCGAGAATTATAATATCCTCATATGGGGAAGCGAGAATGATCAAATGATAAATTTCAAGGATCAAATGCAAATCCCTAATAAATTCCATGGATCAAATGACAAATCCCAAATAAATTCCTAATAACAAATGGCAAATTCCAGATAAATTCCATGGATCGAAATCGTAAATGAAAAAACTGCATCAGGGATTCCGCTATTTTGAGCGGGTAACTTTGAAGATTAGAGGTTGTCATTATTAGATTTTTAAGATTTGTATTTTGGGATTTGTACAAAATCGGCCTTCTACTCATGGACAAATTAAATGACATGCCAGATTTAACGGTTAGCCTCTTACAAGCCGCTCCTTTTTGGGAAGATATTCCACGGAATTTAGATCTGTTCGGGGAAAAAATAAGGGCGTTGAAAAAAGAACAAATTGTTGTCCTCCCGGAAATGTTTAATACAGGCTTCAGCATGAACGCCAAAGAACTGGCCGAAAAAATGGATGGGCCTACGGTACAATGGATGAAAATTCTGGCACGGCAACAGGCGGTCATTTTAACCGGCAGCCTCATTATTGAGGAAAAAGGGCATTATTTCAATCGCCAGCTATGGGTACTGCCCAACGGAGCAATAGCATATTACGACAAACGGCATCTGTTCTCTTACGCAGGGGAAGATCAATATTATACAGCGGGGAAAAAACGACTGGTGGCCCAGGTGAAAGGATGGAAGATCGGATTGTTTATTTGTTATGATCTGCGCTTCCCGGCCTGGATGCGACAAGGGAAGGAACCGGGAGCCCGGTATGATCTCCTGATCATCGGCGCCAACTGGCCGGATACCAGAATAGCGGCCTGGGATACTTTACTTAAAGCAAGAGCTATTGAAAACCAATGCTTTGTTGCAGGGGTCAACCGGATAGGCAGAGATGGTTATGGCCTGGATTATAACGGCCATTCCGCTTTTTATGATCCGCTGGGAAATGAAATCCAGGGAGCGGGAAACCGGGAAACCTGCCTGCAACAAGTACTGAAAAAGGAAATAATAACCTCCGTAAGGGAAAAGTTTCCTTTTCTCGATGATGCAGATGGATTTACACTTCAAACTTAAGATTTAAGCCTTCTGTTTTCACTCATGCCCGGGCTACAGGCCTCTTTTCGGGAGCGACCCGGATGGTCCGGAGGATCCCTCTTTATCCGGAAATTTTAATTCCCAACAACTCATAAAATGCGTTCAGAATGGCCGGATGTCCGGGCCAGGCCGGGGCGGTGGTCAGGTTGCCCTCGGTAACCGCCTGTGTGGGCGGAACTTCCTGATAATCCGCGCCGGCAATAACAGCTTCCGGCCCCACCGCCGGATAGGCTGTTAATCTCCTGCCTTTTACCACGCCTGCAGCCGTCAGGATCTGAATCCCATGGCAGATCGCGGCTACCGGTTTGTCGGCTTCAAAGAAGTGGCGGGTATAGGCCAATATCTTTTTATCCAGCCGGATATACTCCGGCGCACGGCCTCCCGTGACGTATAAGCCGTCATAATCTTCAGGATTTACAGAATCAAAATCCTTATTGATCTCAAAGTTGTGCCCCCTGTATTCCAGATATGTCTGAAATTCCGTAAAATCATGTATGGCAGTAGCAATTTTATCTCCCTTCTTTTTCCCCGGACAGATCACATCCACTTCACAACCCACAGACAATAAGGCCTGGTAGGGTACCATCAATTCGTAATCCTCCACGAAATCACCGGCGAACATCAAAATTTTCTTACTCATTTTTATAAGATTTTATATGACCAATTATTTTACCATAGGGCTTTTTATAATTCAGGGATAAACTCTTTTGTTTTACGGTAGCATGAAAGCAAAAATAGGGAAAATACAACGTTTTTTACCGATCTTTAAATTTTACAAGTTTTAAATACTTCATTCAAAAATACAATTTGTACCTTGCTTTCACATTTGATCCCGGATGTGTTAATAATATCAGCTATGCCGAATAAAATATATTATCCCTCTCGCATCTTTGACGGGGAAGCCTTCAAAACCGGATTAGCCATTGGTGTAGAAAATAACAGAATATCGGCTTTAATACCCTATCATGAAATACCTGATGGAGCGGAGGTCCTGGATTTGACGGGGCTGACTATAGCCCCGGCCTATAAAGATCTCCAGATCTATGGCGGCAACGGGCAAATGTTTTCCCTGTTTCCTTCGGTTAAATCTCTAAAGGCTACTTATAACTATTGCCGGTCCGGGGGAGCTACCGCTTTTATGGCCACTATACCCACAAGCAGCGCGGAGCTCATGGAGGCGGCAATGGATGCCGTTTATGCCTATTGGAAACAGGGGCTGCCCGGGTTGTTGGGCCTGCATCTCGAGGGGCCTTACATCCATCCGGAGAAAAAAGGAGCCCATATTGAACGGTTTATCCAGATCCCCCAGCTGCCTAAAGTAAAAAAGCTCATTGAACGAGGCAGAGGGACCATTAAAATGATAACCCTGGCTCCGGAACGTTGCCCGGAGGAAGTGATCCGCTATCTTGCGGATCAGAGGATCCTTTTATCTGCCGGGCACAGCAATGCTACTTATGGAGAAGCAAAACGCGGGTTTGAGCTGGGCATTACTACCTGTACGCACTTATACAATGCCATGTCTCCATTACGACACCGGGCGCCGGGGCTGGTGGGAGCTGCCCTTGACGGGGAAGTTTATGCCAGCATTATTCCCGATGGCGTGCATGTAGACGAGGCCGCCTTGCGCATTGCATCGGAGGTGATGGGAGACCGTCTGTTTTTTATTACGGACGCCATTACCGAGGCACGGACAGATTCTTACCAATATATATTGGAGGGAGACCGCTACATAACTGAAAAGGGGGTCCTTGCGGGTTCCTGCCTGACAATAGAGACTGCCGTTCAAAAAGCGATCCGTATGGGCCTAAGTCCTGAATCTGCCCTGAAAAAAGCTTCCGGGATCCCCTCACAAGTTATGGGAAAAGGAGATCAATGGGGAAGAATAGCGCCGGGATATGCGGTAGATTGGGTACTGCTGGATAAGGATTATAAAGTTCACACGATCATTTCCGCCTGAGCAATCGCCCGCAGGGTCCGGGAAATAAGTTCCAGATCTTCCAGGCTGCCCATTTCCTCGCCTTTTTCAAAATCGCCCGTTGTTTGTGCCATCATATTGGTGAGGCGGGCAAAACAAACCACCTTTTTACCTTTTGCTTCTGCAAATGCATATAATGCGGCCGCCTCCATTTCGACACATATCGCATTCAACTCCTTAGCTTTGGCAATTGCCGTTCTTGTTTCCCGATAAGGAGCGTCAGTGGTCCAGCTCAGCCCCGGTTCTAAAGATAGATCTGTAGTATCGTAATAAGACAAAAGGCCTTTCAATAGAACCGGATGTATCCGGCTTGCTTGAGCAGGAGAAAGATAGCGGTAGCTCGTACCTTCATCACGGATCGCCTGCTCTATTAAGATAAATTTCGTATTCTCTTTGGGTTTATTGATAATGCCGGCGGATGTGATACTGATAAGAAAATCACAACCGGAGGCAAATAATTGCTCAGCAACCAAAACGGCAAATGAAGCGCCTACGGCACAACCCAAAACGCCAAATTCCATACCTTTTTGCACCACATCGTATAAATGAGTGTGATAACAGGCCCAGTACGGATCAAGACATGCCAGGCGGGTCTTTTTCAAATAACGGACCAAATCGCCGTCAGGATCCAATATACATACTTTAGGGACCTTACCGTACTTTATGTTTTTCTGACGCCTCGCTTCCCTTAATAAATTTTCCGGCGTGAAAACCGATGGTTCTTCATAATCTTCAGAACCGGTTATTCCTTTCATAGTATTGTTAAATAATTAAATCATCCATCGCATGGTTTAAAAATTCAAAGTTAATTTTTTGCCGTACATTTTCTATCGGTTCATATGGGTTTTTCTGCTATGGAGCAATAAGAAATGACGAGTGAAGGAGGAAATTAACATATATCTTGTTTATAGAAAGCTTTTTTCTTGACAGATCTACCTTTTTTTAGGAGGGTGTATCGTATGCTCCCTGTCTTCTTGATATCTCTGTTTTCTTTTCAATTTGTTTAACATTCAACGTATTGTTATCATAAAATGTTTTGTAATTTCGATACGACAATTTCCAGAAAAAAAATAAGTCATTTTTTCGCGGAAGGATCATAGTTTTGAATTTTTTATATCTGGAAAACTGATAAAATGAAAACTCGTATCTTAATTATAGACGATGACGCCGATATTTGCGCGTTACTGGAAAAATACCTTATCCAAAAGGGATTCATGGCTGAAAGTGCGCTATCGGCGAGCGGAGCATTCCAAAAATTAAAGGATAAAAAGTTTGATATCGTCTTTTGCGATTACCGGCTGGGGGATACCAGCGGACTGGATGTGCTTACGGCTATAAAAAAAGACTGCCCCCGAACAGAGGTGATTATAATTACGGCATATTCGGATATTAAGACCGCCGTACATCTCATCAAATCGGGCGCCTTTGATTATATGTGCAAACCTCTTATCCCAGACGAATTAATTAATATTATTAAAAAGGCGTTGGAGCACCGCAGGCAAAAAGAAGAGACTCCCTCGCCAATCGGTTTTTTGAAAGCAAAAGCAAAACACGGAATCAAAAAGGATCCGTTTTTCAGGGGCAGCTCTCCACCGATCAAAGAAGTTTACCGGCAGGTAGAAATTGTGGCTCCCACCGATTACAGCATTATTCTTCACGGTGAAAGCGGAAGCGGAAAAGAAGTAATAGCCAAGACCATTCACCAGAAAAGCAATAGGAGAGATCAACCGTTTGTGGCTTTAGATTGCGGAACCCTTTCCAGAGAATTGGCCAATAGCGAGCTATTCGGGCACGTGAAAGGTTCGTTTACCGGCGCCATCTCGGATAAAAAAGGCCATTTTGAGATGGCAGATGGCGGTACTCTATTCCTGGATGAGGTGGCCAATTTATCTTTTGACATTCAGGCCTCGCTGCTTCGGGTAATACAAGAAAGAAAAATAAAACGTATTGGCAGTACCAAAGAAATTAACCTGGATATCCGTATTATCGTGGCCTCGCATGAAGATCTGCGAAAGGCATATTTGAAGCATCTTTTTCGTGAAGACCTCTTTCACCGCCTCAATGAGTTCTCCATTAAGATCCCCCCTCTGAGAGACAGAAAAACAGATATCCCCAATCTTGCCGATTACTTTCTGGACATCACGAATAAGGAGACAGGAAAGCTCATCGAAGGGTTTGATGAGGAGGTGATGGAAAAATTCTTAAACTATGCCTGGCCGGGAAATATCCGTGAACTCAGGAATATGATCCGAAAAGCCGTTTTACTTACCCCTTCGGGTAAAATCACTACAGAAGTTCTTTCTTCGGAATTGTTCAGTACTTACTCTCATACAGACGAATGGCCGGCCGAACAAGAAAGCGATCCGGCGCCTTCTAAAAAGGTAGACCTAAAAGGCGTGAGCATGGAGGTAGAATATCAAACCATTATGGACGTACTCAAATCTGTTAATTTTAACAAGTCAAAGGCTGCTAAAATATTGAATATTGACCGAAAAACACTTTATAATAAAATTAAAGGACATGAAGAACATGAGGAATAAGAAGTATAACTAATTTTTTAATAAAATGCCTAGTAAGAAGATATCTTCCAACTAAAGATCTCATACTTCAACTCACTTAACGGTTAATTTCCACTTAGTTTAAGATATGGCACAAATTATAATTTATTATTAAAAACCCATATGCCGTTAAATAAAAATTATAATTCGTGCCTCTCCTAGTTATTTAGTTACTAAACTTCCTCTCAACAAATGAAAGGCTAAATGGCTAAAAAGGATTCTATAAAGACTTCAGGAACTTCACAATATCATCCCGTGATTTTCCGGTCTTTTGTTGTATTCTTCCAAGGAGTTCATCCTCTTTTCCCTCCTCATAAACCAAATCATCATCGGTCAACATTGAATAACTTTTTTTGAGCTTACCCTTAAGCTCATTCCATTTTCCTTTAATTTCCAACTTATCCATAAAAATAATTTTGAAAAGGTTTTAATAATGTGTTTGCCGTTTAGGAGAATCAAATTAAATGCCAAAAGAAAGGAAACCAAAAAATTGTAGAGGAAAATCCACAGTATATATTTAAAGTTTTTTATCCGATTGAATCCTTGCCCGGAAATTTCCAAGTCCCAGAAAGGCCTTATAATACCCTGCTCTTGCAAAAAGGCACAAAATTTGCTAAATTATTACCAAATGGGGTATTGAAGAGCTCATTTGTTAAATTGTTAAAAGCATGAAAGAGTTTACCATCCTTTTCATCTATAAGAATGAATCTCACCAGGCAGAGGTTCTCAAAAAGGAAAAGGTAGAGAAGACGGAATATGATGTGCGGCCGGTTGCCCCTGTAATAGTTCGGAAGTTTGGTCGTCAGATCAGAATTATGAAAGAATACGGAAATTATTGCACTAATCATTTAATGGAAACCGATTACAAAGATCTTTTTCATGGATTGGTCAATGCGATCCAAAAGTATGAAAATATTATACCGGCGTACCGGAAATAACTAAAACTTAGCAACAAAATCAAAAAGTATAAAATCGATTAGTGTAATCGTTCAATTCTCATTTTTTAATCAAAACGATATATTATGTTAGGTTGGGCCGTAGTTTTTTTAATCATTGCCATCGTCGCAGCCGTTTTTGGATTTGGCGGGATAGCGGCTGGCGCAGTTGGAATTGCCAAAATTTTATTTTGGATTTTTGTTGTTCTCTTTATTATCTCGCTCATTACCGGGTATACCAGGCGGAGAAGATAAGAAATGAGGTCACGGGGTGAGATTTCCTCAACCTGGGAATAGATTTCCTCACTTTTTATGATGGGAGCATCCTAACTGAAAAAAGGGTTCGGAGGTAAAGAAGGTCTTTAAGCTGAAGAGTGCTTAAGATAAATTTTGCCTCAAAAGAATAACCTTGGTTCTTTGAGATGGAAGTGAGATGTCTGAGAGGGGCGGACCTGTTATTCTTTTAAAGAATTGCCGCCGGATAGACAACCTTCGTGTAGGCAAGAATTGTTGATCATGAAAAAGATCGTTTTTGTGGATGATGAACCTTTTATCCAGGAGATCGTACGGGCAAACTTTGAAAAGGGAGGATATAAAATCAGGGTATTTACCACCGGAGCTCCTTTGCTGAACGACTGTTACGACCTGCCCGATATCATCATCCTTGACAAACAACTCCCCGATATAGACGGGCTGGATATATGCCGAAGGCTTAAAAGCGATGAGAAAACCCGTAATATTCCCATAATCATGATCTCTGCTAATCCGGCTATTAAGTCCCTCGCAAAAGAAGCGGGAGCAGAAAACAGTTTAGAGAAACCCTTCAGCTTAAAACGACTTAGAGAAATGGTCGCGGATTATGTGAGCTGAATTGGACACCGATCTCCTTTACAGACTTTACATGCGCCGGCCAAAAATTTTCAGAAAAATGAATAAACGAAATTTTGAAAGACGGATTTTTTATAGCTTGCTGATCACCGGCTTATCTTTTTCATTAAGCTCATGCCATAATACGAATACAAAGAGAAATGCCGCGGATACCACTTATGGCATAAGTGGAACAGATTCTGCAGGCAATCTTAACAGGACCAAATTCTATTCTAACTCGTTGAAGCTTCAATCGGCCGATTATTTGGTCCATATTTATGCCAACAGCCTTTTCAGCTTAAAATTATCCAAAGACGCTTTAACGCATAAGACGAGTAACCGTACCAAAAATATAGCCTCCTATCTCATCAAAAAACATACTGCATTGAATAAGGAAATAAAACAGATCGCCAATCAGCTTAATGTCAGCCTACCGGATGATATCACCAACGAACAGAAAAACGAGTTGGCCGATTTAACGAGAAAAAAGGGTCCCGAATATGAACAGAACTATTTTAATTTGATCCTTTTTCAGCACAAAAACTCATTAACGACCCTGAGATCTGCGGAAAAGAGCAGTGAGGAGGCTATCCGAAACTGGGCAAAAGAAAGTACTCCCGGAGTCGAAACATACATTGACTCCATCACCTCAGGACAGAAAGCCGCTGATTCTTTGGATGTGAAATCCGTTCACCCGTAGAAGTTTTTTAATTCTCAAAATCAAGCTTTATGATAAAACGGGTACCTTTTCCGAGTTCACTTTCCGCCTCTATTTCCCCCCCATGGTTAAGAATGATGTTTTGCGATTGCATCAATCCCAGCCCGCTACCTCTCTTGGTTTTAGTGGTAAAGTAAGGCTCAAATATCTTTGAGAGTGTTTCCTCATTCATCCCGGCGCCGTTATCCGATATCGTAATAATACATTTATTGTTCTTACCTTCTGTCTTAATCTTTAAAATACCACAACCTTCTTCCATCGCGTCAAAGGCGTTAAAAATGATATTAGAAAAAGCCACTTTAATTTTCCCCACATCGAGGGATACGTCGCAAATATCACGGCTAAAATCTTTTAGTACTTTAATCTTTTCCAGTTTAATACGGTCTTCGGCTTCTGCCAGTATGGTATCCAATATTTTGTTGATGGAAGTAGCCTTTCTCTCCAATGCCGGAAGGGCCGTCACTCTGAGAAAACTATTGATGTGATCATTGATCCTATCGCTGTTCCGTTTTATTATAACCAGATAATTTTTAAGCGTTTCCTCCTGAATTTCACCTTTCAGCTGGGTAACGGCGAGATTGATGTTTGTCAGCGGATTTTTAATTTCGTGCGCCGTTATGGCGGCCACTCTTCCCAGGCTGTTAAACTTTTCCATGCTTTTCAGCCGCATATTCTCCCTGTTCATTTGTCGCAGTTCTTCGATCCGGGCCTCCAGCTCCTGGTGATATTCATTAGCTCTCTTTCTGGCCACCCGCTTCGCCTGCCGCTCCCTATTGTAGATCATAAGCATGTAAATAGCCAAAAAGAATGCAACTACCAACATGCTGTATCCCAGCACTTTTATTGAGACAGCCAGAGATTTTAAGGTCCGTCTCCGAAGCTTTTCTTCTTTTTGTATCCTTTGCTGTATATTGGAAATGACATCCGCAATACTGTCTACGGCCCCGGAAGAGCGAATACTGCTTTTTTTCAGAGAATCCAGAAATACGACCGTATTCCTACTGTTTTTCAAGAGTGATTCATGATTATCCTTTGTAAAAAGGCCGCTCAACAAATTTCCGAGGGTATCCAGCCTGTTCCTTTGTTTAGCAGATTGTGACGGGAACTGGTAGATCTTTCTGAACAGCGAGTCTATTCTTTGGCGGTTGCTATAATATTTATCAAGGATCTTATAATCTTTTGTCAGCGCATATTCACTCAGAGAGGCCTGAGCGCTTTTAAGGTTGGTAAGCATATCCGTGAGGCGGTCAAAGGTCGTATCTGTTTCCGCTATCAGATTACTCTGGGCAGTAAAATTCGTGCTCATAAATAGGGTGAGTACAAATCCTGCAATTAAAAAGATGAATGCGACGACAAAGCCGATATTGATCCGTTTTATGCTCCGATAAAATGCCCCCATAATTTCCCTCCTTATTTATTATGTTTAAAGGTACTATTAATGGCCTATAAGAGGTTTTGGCCCAAATAAAAAACCGGGAACCCCAAAGAGGGTTTCCGGCCTGTAAATAAAATTTATTTTACGTTCCTACTTGATTCCAAGTTTGGTTTTAACTGCTTCCGTAAGGTCGTCTCCCTTGGGTTTTACCACCAAAAGACTGCTATCTCCCGGCACGTTCATTACCCAGGTGTATCCTTTGGCCTGGGCTACCGCATTTACCGCATTTTGCGCCTTGTCAATAATGGGTTGCAATAATTCCTGCTGTTTGCTGCCCACTCTTTGCCTCAGGGATTGTTGAAACTGTGCAATGCGCCTTTGCTGGTCCTGTAGCTCCCCTCGTTTTACTTCCTTCACCGCATCGCTCATGGTGGTGCTGTCTTTTATAAATTTATTGGCATTATCCTGAAATTCCTGTTGCATGGTTTGCATCTGCGTATAAAGATCCTGGCTGTAATTGGTAACAGCAGTATCGGCTTTTGCATATTCGGGCATATTGGTTACCACATCCTGCATATTCACGTAACCGATTTTCTGGGCGTTTACTGAAAAGGTACTGAAAGATGCCAATATTGCTACTGCCGCTATTATAACTCCCTTCTTCATTGTGTTTGTTTTTGATTAAAAAGTTTTAAATAATTATAGAAATTTAAGTTCACTCCCGTTCCTAGTAATATTCAAAAAGCGGGGCGAAATTACATTTTTATTCTTTTATTCCCAGTATTTTTAAAACCGCATCGCTTTGATCCAGCTTAGGATCGGCATAAAATACCGTCATTCCGGTAGATTTATCCAGGATAAAATCATACATTTTTTGAGCGGCAAGCTTTTGGACTGCATTGTAAACCCGGTCCTGAATGGGTTTTATGAGCTCTTTTCTTTTATCAAACAGGTCGCCCTGATAGCCAAACCGTTCTTTTTGCAAATCCTGTGCCTCTTTTTCCAGCTGCATGATCTCGTCCTGCCTCTTTTTCTTCAGGTCCTCTGAGAGCATAACCTTCTCGGCATTGTACGATTTATAGAGCCGGTCTACCTTTTGAAACCTGGCATCTATTTCATCCTGCCATTGTTTGGCAATGGTATCCAGCTTCTGCTGAGCCTGGTTGTACGCGGGCATTTTCTCCAGGATGTAATGAGAGTCAATAACCGCATAGCGTTGTGCATCAGCCGCTACAAAACCGCCCAAAAACAGCAGAACGATACAGACGAATTTCTTCATGAGGCGTAAAATTGATAAAAAAAATTTAAAATAATTGTTAAAATCGTAATATATCAATCCGGTTCATACCCCAGCATAAAGCTGAACTTGGTTGCATTTTTCAGACCGCCGCCCTTATGGAGCCTGTCCAGGCCTATACCGTAATCAAAGCCGAGCAGACCGAACATGGGCAGATGGAACCGCATGCCGATACCTACATCCCGGCGAAGTTCAAAAGGGTTGAAGTTTTTAATGCCGTCATATCCATTGCCCGCTTCCAGGAAGGCCAATGCGATGATGGTCGAACTCGGATTGAGGCTGATGGGGTACTGAAGTTCCAGCGTATACTTATTAAAAATGGTAAAGCCCTGGTAGCCCGTAGGGGGATTCTGATTATCCGGATTAACGGTCGGATCGGAAGTGTAATAAACCGGGTACCCCCGCTGGGAAATGATATCTTTACCATAATAAATATAGTTGCTGATACCGTCGCCCCCTAACTCAAAACGCTCAAAGGGTGAAAGCGGCACGAGCGGGTTGTAGCGCCCTATAATCCCCATCTTTACGGCTGCTTTCAGCACGAAGGTTTTTTGATCTTTACCCTGGGGCCTGCCCAGCGGAAAGTACCATTCTGCCAGCATCCGGTATTTTTGATACTCAATAAAGCGGAACTTTTGCTGAGGCGTCATGTGATCATAATCTTCCCGCCCGTCAAACAAAGAATAGGGTGGTGTAAACTGCCCATACAGGTAAAAATGTGATCCCCTCGTGGGAAACAGGGGCTTGTCCGTGGAATTCCGGTCCAGGGTGATCCGCAAATAGAGGTTGTTGGAAACGCCGGTAGAAAGCCCCGATTTATAAAAAATGGGGTCGCTGAAATAATTCTTTAGCTTAAAACGCTCATAACTCAGCTGGAAAGACAAGCTGAAGAAATCATCCGGCCAATGCAATTGTTTCCCATAGGATACGCTTACGCCGGTGGTCTTCATATATGCATCATTACTGAAAATAGGGATATATCCTGCTTTATATCCCGTGGGATTGCTGAATTTGTTGTGGTAATAAGTGATGCTGAACGGGTTCCGTTTTTTACCCCCCAGCCAGGGTTCGGTAAAGCTGAAGTTGAAGGAGCTGTAATAGCGCCCGTTGGACTGCAAACGGACAGAAAGTGTTTGTCCGTCGCCGCTGGGAAGCGGTCTCCAGGCATCCTTATGAAAGATGTTGCGTATAGAAAAGTTATTGAATGACATTCCTATGGTCCCGGTAAGTCCGAAATACCCTCCCCATCCTGCAGAAAGCTCCAACTTATCGGAGGGTTTTTCGGTAACATGCCATCCTAAATCCACAGTACCATTCTGCGGATCGGGCTGAATGTCAGGAGGCGGTAACTTCTGCTCATCAAAAAAACCGAGCTGGGAGATCTGCCGCATAGAGCGGATGATGGCTTCGCGGCTGTATTTCTGTCCGGGAATGGTACGCAGCTCCCGGCGGATCACATGCGAGTTGGTCTTGTCATTTCCCGCGATGGTCACCCTGTTGATGTCGGCCTGCGGCCCCTCTACCATACGGATCTCATAATCAATGGTGTCATTATAAATATGGGTTTCCACCGGAGTGATCCTGTAAAACAAATACCCGTTATTCTGATACATGCTGAATACATTGAGCACATCCTGGTTAGGAGTGACGCCCAACCGCTTATTCAGCATCTCGAGGTTGTACACGTCTCCCTTTTTGACACCAAGGACACGGTTGAGTACAGAATCCGGATATTGGGTATTCCCTTTCCAGGTAATATTCCCGTAATAATATTTATCTCCTTCGGTAACTTTTAATGCTACATCCACCCCTTTATCAGGGCTCCTGTATATCGTATCCGCATCAATGGTAGCATCGCGGTATCCTTTAGAATTATAGTAACTGAGCAATTTATCTTTATCCTCCTTATACTTGTCCTTATTAAGTTTGGAGGAACTGAAAAACTTAATACGCACGTAGGGATCCAGAAATCGGCGTGTTTTGGTGAAAGAAAGGAAGCCCCAGTTCTTTAAATAATTTTTAAAACTTACAGACGTTTCCTTCCCATATACGTTCTTATCGGGGGAAGGATAAATGCTCACACGGGTCCGCTCATGCGTACCCTTCATCTGACCGATCAGGGTTCGATCGGCGATATGATCATTACCACTAATAAAGATCTGGTTGACTTTCACCTTGTTTCCTTTGTCAATAAGGAAAGTCAGGTCTACCGTGTTCAACAGATCCTTGCTGGGCGTTTCTACAATCTGCACTTTTACATCCCCATAGCCTTTATCACTAAAATATTTTTTAATTTTATCTATTGCGGTCAGGGTGGTATTGCCCGTAATTACGCTGTTGGGTACGAGCGATACCTTATCCTTCAGTTCGCTGGCTTCGCTTTTCTTGATCCCTTTAAAATAAAAGTGTGCCAGCCGGGGTCGCTCGGTCACTTTTATGTTCAAAAAGATCTGATCTCCCTGTATCTTGTCTATGAGGATTGCCACGTTGGCAAACAATTGCTGACTCCATAGCTTTTTGATCGCATCCGAGAGCGCATCTCCGGGTAAAATGATCTTTTCCCCTTTATAGATACCCGTTACAGAAGCCACCAGGCTGGGATCCAGGTATTTTGATCCGGTAACCCTGATCCCTGCAACCGTATAATGCTGCGGGTTATCAAAAGAAAAAGGAACCGTTTTACTTTCGTTAACAGCTGTATCCGGGCGGGCAGGCCCCGTAGTGTCCTTAACCGGAAATAAAGCTGCATCAGGAAAGGGGGCAAGCGTTGTATCCTTAGTCGTGGAAAGGGTGTCCATAACCATGGGCTGCTGTGCTCCGGCCACTTCCACTCCAGCCAGTAGACAAAAGCAAGAAGCAATAAAGTAATTAAGGGGTGATAATCTCATTCTGTTTTATTTGTTCACTCGTTTTGCCAAATCGCCTTTCACGTGACTGAAAATCAATAATTGCCTCATAGAGGTTCTTTTTTCTGAAATCCGGCCATCGGGTTTCCGTGAAATATAACTCCGAATAAGCCAGTTGATAAAGTAAAAAATTGCTGATCCGGTAATCACCGCCGGTACGGATCATCAGTTCGGGATCAGGGAAAGGGCCGGTGCAAAGATATTTTTGAAACAACCCGGCATTGATAGATTCCGGGGTAATTTTCCCATTCTTAACGTCCGTACCGATTTGCCGGGCCGCTCTTATTATTTCCCAGCGGGAACTGTAGCTTAAAGCCATGATCAGGTTCATCCGGGTGTTATGAACGGTGAGCGCAATAGCTTCTTTTAGCTCCTCCCGACAATTCGGGGGCAGGGTTTTCTCGTCCCCTATCATATGCAGGCGGATGTTGTTCTTTTGTAAGGTGCTTACTTCTTTATGAATGGTGGATACCAGCAATTCCATAATTCCCTGCACCTCTTCAGACGGCCGCTCCCAATTTTCAGTAGAAAAAGCGTAAAGGGTCAGATTGGCTACACCTAGCTCTGCACAGGCCTCTGAAATATCGCGCACACTCTGAACTCCCTCATGATGCCCATACAGACGATCCTGATTACGCTCTCGGGCCCAGCGACCATTTCCATCCATAATAATGGCAATATGGTTTGGCAAACGGTGCAAATCAATTTTTTCCTTCAAACCCATCTCTTTTTTTTATAGCCTTTTCGGTATAGCAAATGAGCGGCTTTCAATACCCGGCGCTTCATTTTACGAAAGGGTGGGCAAAGATACAAAATTAGCTTTAAGGCTTTAGCTCAAAACCGGAATAGCATGATTTAACAGGACTTTAACTTGAAAAACCGTCAGTCCCTTCCTGCTATCAACCTGCCACTTATGGAATACGGAATAAAGATTTACATCCAGCCCAGCTGGGCTTTGCCTTCATCGCTTATCATATCCACATTCCAGGCAGGCTCCCATACCAGGTGAATATGGATATTCTTATCGGGAAAGTTGGATTGTAAAACTTCGCTGATATTTTGCGTGATCATGGGCCCCATAGGACAGCCCCGGGAAGTAAGGGTCATGACGATCCAAAGGGTATTTTCTTCCTCTTCGTACCTGATCTCATAGACCAGGCCCATGGTCATAATATCCAGTCCCACCTCAGGGTCGTAAACCTGATGAAGTAGTTGTCCGGCCTCCGCTTTCAGAAATGCGTGAGGATCCGTGATGTTGATGTGTTCGTCCGACATTTAAAGGCGCCTCCTTTACTTTATGAGTGATCGCAAAAAATACGTTCATGTTATAACAAACGGCTGTTAAAACCAGGGCAATACTACCGGCGAGGATAAGGGGCGTTAATTTCATAATAACGCCGGTCAGGCTCATAATCATGCCCATAATATAACAATAAAATTGATAGCTTACCCACTTTTCTTTATATAATTCCTTCGGCAACGGCGTTTTCATTTTACCTATCAGCTTTTTATATCGGTTCATCCACACAATAAAAGGCAGTGTCTTGAAGGTCTGGCCCAAAATGATGGCCGTAATAAACCCGCCAAGAATACTCATGCCGTATGCCATACTTAAAGGTATGGCCAGGGGATCCGCACCGGAGGTAAAAGCCAAAACCGTTAACAGGATAAAAGGGATTATCATAAGTGCAATTGCCACCAGGCTGACCCGCATAGGCATGTCCATCTTTTTTTTACGGACCGCCACCCGGTAAGTCTGCTTTATAAATACAAAGTATAAAACTACTGCAACCAATACCAACAAAGCACATACGGGCCAGTATTTCTCGGTGTTAAAAATGAATCCCATGACCAGAAAGCCGACTAAAGCGATATTAATGAGGTAATAGGCCGTTCTTACATACATGCCCGGCTCGTGGTGTGAAAGCAAAAACATGGGAATCAGGCGGGAAGCTACTCCCATGATCAATAACAAAAACCACCCTGCCATGCCAAGATGGGCGTGTATCTTCAAATAATACAGGTGATCTTGGGGAAAAAAAGCAAACCGCAGGTTGAAAACCAGCAGGGTTCCTAAAAGAGCTGTGAACAGCAACCACCATGAGGCGGTCACCATACATTCGGCAGAAATTGTCCACTTATTATTTTGACGGGCAGTACGATATACATTTACGGAATATAGGACCACCGACGACAAGATCAGCAGCGCTCCCGTTTCCATCAGGAGGCCGGTAGCAAATATCCAGAAAGAAACCGTTAATAAAATAACCCCCGGCAGCAACAAAGCATAACACCACTTAGCCAGTTTTTCACTATACAGATGGACCTCCATCACTACCGGAAGCAACTGATGAGAAGCGCCGAAAATAATCATGGTCCCCCAGCCCAGCGTAGCCAGATGCGTGATGGCTAAAATATGCGGCTGAAAAAAATGTCCCGTAAAATCAGCGGCTGAGAAGGCCATCAGCAGGGTAAGCACAAGGAAAATAATGGCCGCCGTAACATAGTAAGGTAACACGGCAGCAGGAGAAGGCGCCTTTTGTGTTCCAAATGGGATCATGATCAGTTAGTTCAAAAGTTTAAGATTCTGCCATCTCAATAGTCTTCCTTGTTAGTCCTCCCGGTAAATTAACAACTTCACATCCGTATCCCCTGCTACATAGAGCAAATATTGTGCTTTTCTTTCCTTTAATTCATTAAATAAAAATACGGGAATGCGCCGGTGTTGAACGGATAAAACATATCCTTCGGGCAGACCTTCCAGCGCTTCAAGAATAGTAACCATGGGCATAGGCATCTCCAGATTGCTCACGTCCACCGGCTGTACCTTATCCTCAAACGCTTTTAATTTGGCCTCGAAAACCTCCTTCGGAACCGATTCGGGCGTTTCATCCGTTATTTCCTCTTTTGAGTCCTCAGTTTTCAATTTGAAAAAAGTATGGATCTCGTTAGGGGAAACCTCTTTTACATAATTCTCATATCCTTTTTTACTTAACAGATTGATCAATGGGGTAGGCTCAAAAGTATTGATCAGTTCCAGGACATGATCGGAAGGAAGTTCCCGGGTAACAGACATGATCTTTTTCAAGGGGTCCTTTCCTTCGGCCAGATCCTGACGCACATCCAGAACCTTTCGGGGTAATTCATCAAGACGGGCCGCAAAGGGAGGGAGATCGGGATTACCGGTCGTCTTGCGCTCATCGTGCTCCTTCTCTACATATTCAAAGCCAAGCGGCTTGAGTGCCTCGACAATATCTTCTACTTCACATTTACCAATGCGTGCAGCCTCACGAATAGAGGTACGGCCCGCCAGCAATTTCCGTAAAAGGGGGTTTCGCAATCTTTCAAACCTGGGGCTAATTCCTGCTATAACCTCGAGCGCTTCGGGGTTTTTCTTGATCAAAAAAGCGATCTTGGTGCGTGAATTAATAATCATGATGTTCTATCCCTGGTTCATAGCTTTTTCCTCAGCCTGATTCACGAACTCTATTTTTGCCGCCCCGCCAATCACAATATAAGCCTCAAAATCCTTAATGATGTGCAGGGTATGGGGTTCTTTCTCAGGAATCTTAAAGGTAGTACTTTCTTTCAGGATATGCTCCCCATGGCTGGAAATAAATTTAGCTTCTCCCCTGATCACCATAACAAACGCTTCGGAAGTGGCATAGTGGGTAGGCATCTTCCCTCCTGCATCTATTTTGGCTTTCAGTACCTTACAGCCCCTGTTCTTATAAATTTCTTCTATACCCATGATCCGTTCTTTTTATTTTATTAACTAATAGCGCATTTATTTACTTTACGGCCAGCTGTTTTTCCAGTTTAATGGATTTTGGGAACAAAATGTTGTTCTCCAGATGAAGGTGTTGATGAAGATCCTTATCCAGTTCCTGAAGTTTACTGTAATAGAGGCGATAACTCCCGCATCCGTCTGCCGGTACCTCATAGCCCCCAGATAGTTCTTCTATGGCATGAACATGTTTACCCACTTCTTCGTGCTCGTGTTCCAGCATTTCTACGGGATTATCCAGGCTCCCCGTCGGAGCCGGGGCCAAAGGCTTCCCTTCACTTTCATGCTTTACCATTTCATGAATAAAGGGGAATAATACTTTTTCTTCTTTTTCCTGATGCGATTCCAATTCTGCCAGAAGGGCATCTACATGTTGCTTGATCTCGAATAACTCCGGATGTGCGCTGCCATGGTGGCCCGCAATTTTATCGGCCAGATCTCTCAGCATAGGAGCCGCATCCCGTACAAATTTATGGTGTACATTTACGATATAATCTGCCAGAAAATCCAGATTCCAGTTATTGTAGTCCTGGGCGGCGCCCGGTTTTTCTTCGGACAAACTTTTTAGTGCTTTCTCGACCTCGTCAACCGAAACGCCCGCATCCTTACAGGATTCCTGCAAAGTCTTCTTGCCATCACAGCAAAATTCCAGGCCAAATTTCCTGAATATTTCTGCATTACGCAGATCTTTTGCTGCAATTTCACCTACGGTTTCCTCTTCTTTTTTTGAAAAAACCTTTTTGGTTATTTTGATTTCAAAGACTTCAGGTCCCCGCTTAAGGTATTCCCAGGTAAAGATGTCCCCTTTCAGGCTCTTCAATTGATAGTATAAAGGGAGGGGATCGTGATCGTTATGGATTATAAAAGCTTCTCCCTCTTCCAGGTTATCAAAGTATTGAAAAATAGTGGGATGCTTGAGCCGGGGTTCCAGCTCGGTAACATTTAAAACCTTAATATCTGCAATAGCTTCCGGCATAGTTGTATATTTTTAAGTTAAGCGCGTTTAAGAATTAAGTTTCTTTTTCTCAATCTTTATCTCCCATACATCGGGACCTGCTTTAAGATATTCCCAATTAAAAATTTCACCATGAATGTTTAATAATTGATAATACAGCGGCTTGGGATCGTGATCGTTATGAATGATAAAGGCTTCTCCTTCTTTCAGATCATCAAACTTCTTAAATATGGTCGAATGTTTGAGCATGGGCTCAATCTTCGTAACGTCTAAGATCGTAGTTTCTGCCATGTGTACGTCGTTTTAGATTTTATAAATAAATACGTCGGCAAAGATAAGTAATGCCCATAAGGGACAATGTTATCTTTTATAATTTTTACTGATCTGATGCATTTTATTCCCAAAATCGTAAACATGGAAATAATTCTGCACTTAACTTTTTTTTCAGACCTTTGCCTTTAAAATGACCGATCGTGCAAAGAATCTATTTTGACAATGCAGCCACCACGGCATTGGACAAAGAAGTATTGGACGCCATGCTTCCTTTTTTAAAGGAAAAATTTGGAAATCCCTCCTCCATTTATTCTTATGGAAGGGAGACCCGGATGGCCATTGAAGGCGTTCGTAAGAGTGTGGCGGCAATGTTAAATGCAAAACCGGGAGAGATCTTTTTTACTTCCGGAGGAACCGAAAGCACCAATCTGGCCATTACTGCTGCGATCAGGGATCTGAGGTGCAGGCGGATCATCACCTCCCCCATAGAACATCATGCCACTTTACATACTTGCGAGTTTGAACATCAGGCAGCGGACATCAAACTGGAATATGTAACATTACTGCCCGACGGCCATATTGACCTGAACAGCCTGGAAAAATTGCTGTCTGCCGATAATACTGCTACCCTGGTAAGCCTGATGCATGCAAATAACGAGATAGGCAACCTGCTGGACGTAGAGGCCGTGGGCGCTTTATGTAAACAGTATGACGCCTACTTCCATTGTGATACCGTACAGACGGTGGGGCATTATCCCATTGATGTAAAAAAGTTTCAGGCGCATTTTATAAATGCCGCCGCACACAAGTTCAACGGACCCAAAGGAGTAGGAATGCTTTACGTCAACAGGGACATCCGTATCAAACCCTTGCTGCACGGTGGCGGTCAGGAACGAAACATGCGCGCAGGCACTGAAAATGTATACGGGATCGTAGGATTCGGGAAAGCCCTGGAACTTGCCCATGCACATTACAAAGTATATAGCGCCTACATCCAGGAACTTAAAACCTATATGGCCGAACAACTAAAAGAAAATATAAGAGGGGTTACTTTTAACGGCGACTGGAACGGGCGTAGCCTGTATACCGTACTAAATGTTTCTTTTCCCAAAACAGAAAAAAGCGAGATGCTTCTATACAACCTGGACATAGCGGGGATTTGTGTCTCAGGAGGGAGCGCCTGCAGTTCGGGGGCAAGCACCGGTTCCCATGTTATTGCCGCCATCAATCAAAATTCCCATCAGGTTCCTGTACGTTTTTCTTTTTCTAAAAACAATACCCAAGAAGAAATAGACCAGGTAGTGTCCAGATTGAAAGAGTTGCTTTGATACGCTTAAAGAAAAGAATAAAAAGCCTCAACCGTTCCACTTCTAGCTAAAACACTACCTTTACTTCATACGCTAACTTCTATTCCATGCCACTGTTCGGAAATATTTTTAAAGGTACCGACAACCCGGAGCCAGATTTTTCTTTTCTGGGCACGGATATGCATTCCCATCTCATTCCGGGTGTTGATGACGGATCTCCCGATGTAGCCACCTCCATATCCCTCATCAAGGAGCTTAAGAAAAGAGGATATAAGAAATTAATTACGACACCTCATATTTTCCAGGACTATTATCCCAACAATTCCGTAACGCTAAATATAGGCTATGAAAAGCTCCAGTTGGGAATGCAAAAGGCGGGAATGGATTTCCCGGTCAGAGTGGCGGCAGAATATTACCTGGATACCCATGTGATGGACCTCCTGGAAGAAGGTATTCCCTTACTGGCCTTATCAGGAAATAAAGTTTTAGTTGAATTTTCCATGGTTACGCCTCCGATGCACCGCGATGAGCTTTTGTTCCGTTTGAGGATCAAAGGATATGAGCCGGTCATTGCCCACCCCGAGCGGTATACCTATTACCATCAGGATTTTGACCAATACGAATATCTTGTTGATCAGGGGTTTGCTTTACAACTTAATATTTTATCCTTTTCGGGGCAATATGGGAAAAGGGTTCAGAAAACGGCACATCAATTAATGGATAAAAAATTGGTACAATACCTGGGTACCGATCTCCATCATGCCCGGCATGCAGCCCGGTTAGAGGACCTTCAAGAGAACAAGAAATTGATGAAGAAACTGGCAGCGTATCCCTGGAAGAATCCCGGATTGTAGTATAACGACGTCAAACTACAAACCGGACCGCTCCGAACGGCAGTTGCAGCAGCTGAGTTCCTCTTTGGAGCATAAGATGACCATCGGGTGCTATACCCTGAATTGTACCCTCGAAAACTTCTGTTCCCATGCGATACAACGCGGGTTGACGAAGACGGAACAGCCTGCTCTCGTATTCCTTAAGTATTTTATCCGGATATTTTGGATCCAATGATCGGTACCGCTTTTCAATACTGCGACACAGTTCTTTTGCCAGGGGCTCCGGCTCCACTGGCCTCCCACAAATTTGCCTTAGTGAAACGGGATTGGGCAGTTCTTCCGGGAAAGCAAGTTGATTGAGGTTGAGCCCGATGCCTACCACTGCATGGGTCCACCTTGAACCCCTGACCAGGTTGTCGATCAAAATACCTCCTGCCTTTTTGTCACGCCAATATATATCATTACTCCATTTGATAGCGGTCTCCACCCCGGCATATTGCTTTACAAGATCGTAAACCGCAAGAGCGATCAGGGCGCTTAAGATGAATTGCGCCCGGGGATTGAGCATAACTGGTTGAAGGACAAGGGATAAGTTCAAACCTTCTCCGGCGGCTGCATGCCAACTTTTACCTCGCTGGCCGCGTCCTTCTTTTTGATGTATGGCGAGCCAGGCCGTTCCTTCTTTTACGCCCCCTTCTGCAATCCTGTCCATGGCATAGTTATTGGTACTGTCCACCTCGCGTAGCAGAACCAGGGGAGCTCCCAAATGTATTGAGTTCACGGAGGTTAAACTTTTTATTTTTAATACTGTTTTAACTAATTGAAAAGGACTTTAACACTGAATAACAGAGTTGTTTAACAGGAATTAGTACCTTTGTATCTTAGTCTGTAAAACAAAAGCAAAAATACGATTTATTGATACCATCAATCGCAAAAAAGGAACAAAAACATACGATCAGAAAGCTGGATAAAAATAGTCGGATTTTCAAAACCATTATACGATCTATCCAGGATAAAAAAGGAGAACACATTGTTTCGATAGACCTTCGTAAGATTCCTGAAGCTATCTCTGATTATTTTATAGTATGTGAAGCTGGTTCATCTCTTCAGATACGTGCTATTGCAGATCATGTGGAAGAAGAAGTCAAAAAAAATTTAAGTGAGAAACCCTATGAAAAAGAAGGGTTTTCTACTTCAAAATGGGTGATTTTGGATTATGTAAATATCGTGGTTCACATTTTTCATCCGGAAACCAGACATTTTTACAGCCTGGAAGACATGTGGAGTGATGCCTTTCAGGAAATACACGAGGCCTAAAAATTTTATTTAATTCGGTAAACGCTGATATGAATACAAGAGACAACGGTATGCAGCCAAGGAATAATGGATCTCCCGGGAATGGCAACAAAAACAATCCCCGGAAGCCCAAGTTTAACATCTATTGGATTTATGCCATCATTGGTGTTATACTGATCTCCATGCAGTTTTTTAATTTTAACAGCGCTCCCAAGGAAATCTCCTTTCAGGAATTCAAAAACAAGATGCTGGATGCCCATGATGTGGCAAAACTGGTAGTGGTCAATAAGAGTGATGTTGAAGTCTTCATTAAGCAGGACCGACTGAGCGATCCAAAGTATAAAGACGTGGCCCATGGCAGCTTCAATACCGTCAATACCGGCCCGCATTATCATTTTACCATTGGCAGTGTGGACAATTTCACCAAAGAGCTGAGCAATGCAGAGGCTGATTTCTCACCCGATCAAAAAGTGAGTGTCATATACAAACATCGTACAGACTGGTTCAGCGGGGCTATCCAGTTTATTCTTCCCATACTCATTTTAATCGCCATCTGGGTACTGCTCATGCGCAAAATGGGAGGAGGCGCCAAGAGTGGCGGCCCGGGCGGCATTTTCAACATAGGAAAATCAAGGGCACAGCTTTTTGAGAAAGGAACCCATGTATCGGTTACCTTTAATGACGTGGCCGGACTGGACGAAGCTAAGGAGGAAGTAATGGAAGTGGTGGACTTTCTGAAGAACCCTAAAAAGTACACTGCATTGGGGGGTAAAATTCCCAAGGGCTGTTTATTGATCGGCCCCCCCGGCACGGGTAAGACCCTATTAGCCAAAGCCATGGCCGGAGAAGCGCAGGTTCCTTTCTTTTCCATATCGGGTTCCGACTTTGTGGAAATGTTCGTGGGGGTGGGAGCCAGCCGTGTGAGAGACCTGTTCAAGCAGGCCCGTGAAAAAGCGCCCTGTGTCATCTTTATAGATGAAATCGACGCCATCGGACGGGCCCGGGGTAAGAATATGATGATGAGCAATGACGAACGGGAGAACACCCTGAATCAGCTACTCGTGGAAATGGACGGCTTCGGGACTGATAGCGGCATCATCATGTTGGCAGCTACGAACCGCCCCGACGTTTTAGATAAAGCGCTCTTGCGTCCCGGCCGTTTTGACCGGCAAATATCCATCGAAAAGCCTGATCTGGCCGGCCGTATTAAGATATTTGAAGTACACCTTAAACCCATTAAATGTTCTCCCGACCTGGATATTAACAAGCTGGGAGCCATGACGCCCGGTTTTGCAGGAGCTGATATTGCAAACATCTGTAATGAGGCTGCGCTCACCGCTGCCCGAAAGGGTAAAAAAATGGTGGAGCAGGAAGATTTCAATGATGCCGTAGACCGGGTGATCGGCGGATTGGAAAAGAAGAACAAGCTCATTTCCCCGGAAGAAAAAACAATTATTGCACATCACGAAGCAGGTCATGCCATTTGCGGATGGTATCTGGAGCACGCCAAACCCCTGGTTAAAGTGACCATTGTCCCCCGTGGAGTGGCGGCGCTGGGCTATGCTCAATACCTCCCAAAAGAACAATACCTTTACAACACCGAACAGCTGATTGACGATATGTGCATGACGCTGGGCGGCCGCGCATCAGAAGAATTGATCTTCGGAAAGATCTCTACCGGGGCACAGAATGATCTTCAGGTCATTACCAAGATGGCTTATGCCATGGTTTCCGTTTACGGCATGAATGATAAGGTCGGAAATGTATCCTTCTATGATGAACAGAAGGACTATTCTTTTCAAAAGCCTTATTCTGATGAAACGGCGCGGATGATAGATGAAGAAGTGCGAAAACTAATCAGTAAGGCATATGACCGGACGAAGGAATTGCTTTCCGACAGGATGAAGGAATTGAAGCTACTGGCAAGCGAATTACTTAAGAAAGAAGTGCTCTATCAGGCGGATCTGGTTCGTCTGCTGGGCCCCAGGCCTTTCGAAGATCAGGAACATGAACAACCTTCGGTTATTGCTCCCTCTGGTGATAATGTACCCCCCGAGGATATTATAAAACCCAATCCTGCATTAAACAAAAGCGAATGAAGGTTTCACCGGCAAAGGAAAATATTCTAAAGCGTGTGCGTAATGCGCTGAGCCAGCCCGCACCTTTGCCGTATCCACAAGCTGAAGGACAACAGTCCGTTTTTCATCAGCCAAAAGAAAACCTGGAAATTGCTTTCGCCCGGTCTTTCTCCGCTTTAAAGGGACGGTTTGTATTTTGTAACGATCATCAGGAGCTGGCCCAAAATCTTTCCGCTCTGGCTGCCAATAAACAATGGGAAAATTGTTATTGCAGGGAATTGTCATTATTGCATCAACTGGGATCTTTTGAACTCCCTTTTTTAAATCAGGATACCACATTGGCAACTGCAGATGCCGGGCTGACTGCATGCGAAGCACTCGTAGCACGTACCGGAAGCGTGGTCATGAGTTCCGGACAACCTTCGGGGAGAGCCACCGGTATATTTCCGCCCGTACATTTGATCGTAGGCTATATGAATCAGCTGGTACGGGATATAGAGGATGCTTTAAGACTGCTCACGGAAAAGTATGGCCCGGAACTGCCTTCTCTGATTTCTTTTCAGAGCGGCCCCAGCCGTACTTTGGATATCGAAAATATGCCGGTAATAGGGGGACATGGTCCTCTGGAAGTCTATGTCTTTTTAATAGACGAGGAAAGAACGCTTTGATAATGGGATACCCGCGTTATACTCTTTTAGGAGTTGCCAGGTCTCTTATAAGATTATCGCACCCTATACCCTTCCTTCTCTAAAAAGATCTTGACTTTTTCCCTTACATCTCCCTGAATGAGGATGATCCCATCCTTAGCAGAACCACCCGTACCACAGTGAGACTTAAGCTTCTTTCCCAGACCTTCCAGGTCTGATTTTGTTCCTGTGAATCCGTCAACCAGGGTCACGGTTTTTCCTTTTCTGTGTTTGGTGTCCAAACGAATTTTTAGTTTTTGCTCCCCGGGCAAAAGCGTTTCCTGTTCTTCAATTTCTTCTTCTACCCGATCGGGATCAGTAGAATAAACAATATTCCCTTTATACGATTTGTTTTTCCTGCTCATAGAATTCTTCTTTTTTTAAATTCGTCGTATCATTGTTGCAAAATACAAAATATGTCTCAAGCTTATGTTTTTCCCGGTCAGGGATCTCAATTCTCCGGTATGGGAAAGGAATTATACGAAAATAATGCTGAAGCAGAAGATTTTTTTGAAAGAGCCAATGAAATGCTCGGATTCCGGATCTCCGACATCATGTTTGACGGCAGCGCAAAGGAGCTTAAACAAACCAGGGTGACCCAACCGGCGCTATTCCTCCATTCGGTCATTGCCTTTAAATGCAGGGCGGCACATGATCCGGATATGGTAGCTGGGCATTCGCTGGGAGAGTTTTCGGCCCTGGTAGCCAATAAAACGCTTTCATTTGAAGACGGTCTGAAGTTGGTGAGCCTCCGTGCCAATGCGATGCAAAAGGCCTGTGAGTCTTCGCCGGGTACGATGGCCGCAATATTGGCGCTTCCCGACGCCGCCGTTGAGCAGATTTGTTCAGAAGTACAGAAAGAAACAGGCGAAGTGGTGATAGCCGCTAACTATAACTGTCCGGGGCAGGTAGTGATCTCCGGATCCCTAAAGGGAATAGAAACGGCCTGCGAACGGTTTAAAGCCGTGGGCGCCAAAAGGGCCCTGATTCTACCGGTTGGAGGTGCTTTTCATTCCCCTCTGATGAGGTCGGCAAGGGATGAATTAAAAAAAGCCATAGAAGAAACGGTCTTCCATGAGCCGGCCTGCCCGGTTTATCAGAACGTATCTGCAAAAGGAGTTACCGACAGGAAACAAATCCAGGACAACCTGATCAATCAGCTTACTTCTCCTGTCCGCTGGACCCTATCGGTGCAGCATATGATCAGTGCCGGGGCCGACCTTTTTGTAGAATGCGGACCGGGCAAAGTCCTGCAGGGACTGATCCGTAAGATCGGTAAAGAAGCGGGAGCCGGCGATATTGAGCTGAAAGGAATTAATTGATCAGGCGTTCGATATCTGCTACCGTTACCGCCGCTTCTTTATCAGAGAGGTTAATGACTACGGCATAACCGGTGCCGTTCCCCGCTTCTTTCACAGCGTTGACCAGCCTTTGTTGATCGCTTCTTTGGCGATTGCCTTCGGCATCCCATTCCTCATAGGTACACAGACAGCCCAAAGAAGGAGTTTCGGGGAAATAAGTGGTTCCTTTGTAATAATTGGGGTCTATCGTGGTGCCATGGGCAATAATGGCTGTTCTGCCGGCCTTTCCTGCATAATAGCTCTGAAAAACAGGAGGGTATTGCTGCCAGCTTGGGGGGAGAAGCAGCTCATACTTTTTGATATTCCATATGGTATCCATATCCGGTGAAGAGGAAATCATAAAACTGTCAACAGGAATCTCAAAGGGCATAGACAGTTGAATATTTTCCGTTGGGCCGATGAACCTGCTGTTAGAAACGGCAAATCCCGACATACGGTAAATACCTTGCGGCGTGTTCCCGTTGGTAAGGTAAAACGGCAAATTGCTCACAGAAAGAGCCAGCTGGGGGACCGAAAAAAGTTGCCCGGAGGAATCATAAACAAAGGATCCGTCCGGTTTCCGGACGATCGCACGACCGGGATATTTTCGATCCGGCCTCTGGAAACTGAATAATACCGTTAAACCCGGCGCAAATTGCGGGCTAAACAAATCCGCCAGGGACGGCATGGAGAACGAAGCTTTAGCCGAGAGCCGCTCGGAAAGCATCTTTATAATGGGATGCTCCTGCTTATTCCGGAATTTTTGTTTCAAAAGCCGCGTAATTTCAGATTTGTAGTCCGGTCTTTCTCCTCCGCGCCACAAATATTCGGCACATAGAGCAAAGATTTTTGGATGACGCGTGGTTTTTAACAACCGGACCACCTGAGTCTGAAACGAATCCGGCCAGTTCGTGTATACCGCCTCTAACAGACCGCGTTGAAAGGATAAGTCGCATTGGCCTAAGTGTTCAAAGGCATAGATCAGTCTTTCCTTTACAAACCCGGATTTATAATGAATAAGTTCCATAGGCCAAAATGCACTCTCGAAATCATATCTGCCATCCGGATGGTCTAATGTAGCAGCCAGGTTATTGTTGATACTCCACGTAATGAGCGCTTCATGGAATTTGGCCCTGAAATCGGCAGTAGTAAAAAAATAGTGGATTGCCCGGGTCTGAGCGATACCGGCTGCAGGAGCGAAAAACAAGGAGAAAAGAAAACCGGACCAAATCAGGTTTCGCAATCCTTTTACAGACTGGTGATATGGATCTTTTCTTTGTCTACGATCTGTGAGAAACATTATTCAATCCGGCTAAGATAAAAAATTAAGGCAGGATGGCGCGCCATTTATTGCCTTCAGCATATTCTTTACATAAGGCATTGCGTTCTTCTATAAAACTCGTAACCGTTTTTTCCACACAGCGCTTATTAATAAAAAGTGAAAATCCCTTTAATTGTATATCGTATTCGATGCGGTCCATCAGTATGGTCCCGTTATTGATACCCGTTAAATAGACCTCATGCTGAAATTGCTCAAAAAAATCTTTTCTGAATTCCATCTTAAAATATTCAGGAACTTTCATTTCCGTAACATCTATTGAGAGGAATTTTATTTTGCGACCAAATTTTCCCTTCCAGGTAACGTGATCTCTGAGGCCCAACAACCCGCTTGATTTTCCCTGAACCGGCACAATGGCGTGCTTTTCGAAGTGACGTTTGTGAAGACTTACACAGCGCGCCAGATCAAAAACACGTTGAACCGGGGCATGGATCAAGGTCGTAAATTGTAATTTGGGCATAACACAAAGGTATAAAAACAACCTTTATGCTTGTTCAGCCTTTTGTCTTTTCTGGTAACGCTTGCGTTCTTCCTCGCTAAGGAGGATTTTACGCATACGAATGTGTTTGGGGGTGACTTCAATACATTCATCCTGCTGGATGTATTCCATACATTCTTCCAGAGACATCCTGATCTTCGGGGCTATCCGTGAAGCGTCATCACTTCCGCTGGCCCGCATATTGGTTAGTTTTTTTCCTTCGGTTATATTAACGACCAGATCGCCCGGGCGAATGTGTTCTCCGATAACCTGTCCTGCATAAACTTCTTCTCCGGGGTCAATGAAGAAAGAGCCGCGGTCCTGAAGCTTATCCAGGGAATAGGCGGTGGAAATGCCTTTGTTCTTCGCGATCAGTACCCCATTGATGCGGGAGGCAATATTTCCTTTCCAGGGTTTATATTCGGTAAAGCGATGGGAAATAACAGCTTCCCCTGCCGTTGCCGTGAGCATTTGGGATCGCAGACCAATCAGGCCGCGTGAGGGAATTTCAAACTCGAGATGTTGTACTTCGCCTTTGGATTCCATTACCTGGAGTTCGCCTTTGCGTTGGGTAACCAGATCAATAGCCTTGCCGCTATAGGCATCCGGCACATCGATCACCAATTGCTCGAAAGGCTCGCATCTCTTTCCGTCCAATTCTTTTTCGATCACCTGCGGTTGCCCTATTTGCAGCTCGTAACCTTCGCGGCGCATGGTTTCTATCAAGACGCTTAAATGCAGGATCCCTCTGCCATAAACCAGGAAGCTATCTGAATTTCCCGTTTCGAGCACTTTCATGGCCAGGTTCTTTTCTAATTCCTTCATCAGCCGATCCCGGAGATGGCGGCTGGTCACAAATTTTCCATCGCGCCCGAAAAAGGGCGAGGTATTGATACTGAACTGCATGTTCATGGTAGGCTCGTCTACAGCAATCACCGGCAGCGGTTCGGGGTCTTCCCGGTCTGCTATCGTATCTCCTATATTGAAACCTTCTATGCCTACTACGGCACAAATATCTCCCGCTGCTACTTCTTCCGTCTTTTTCTTACCCATTCCCTCAAAGGTGTACAATTCCTTCACGCGGGAGGAAGCAATTTCTCCATTAGCACGGCAAAGTGCAATGGTCGTTCCCGCTTTAATACTTCCGCGTGCCACCTTCCCCACGGCAATGCGGCCCAGGAAGTTGCTGTAATCAAGGGAAGTAATCTGCATCTGGAGGTTCCCTTCTCCTACTTTGGGAGCAGGGACCTTTTCCAGAATGGTATCCAACAGCGGCGTGATATCCGTTCCCGGTTCCAGGGAGGAGTTGAACCAGCCTTGTTTGGAAGAACCGAATAAAGTGGGAAAATCCAATTGTTCCTCTGTGGCGCCCAGGTTGAAAAACAGGTCAAATACGGCATCATGCACTTCTTCCGGACGACAGTTGGGCTTATCCACCTTGTTGATCACCACGATCGGGCGTAAATCCAGTTGGAGGGCTTTTTGTAACACGAAACGGGTCTGCGGCATGGGCCCTTCAAAAGCATCTACCAGCAAAAGAACCCCATCAGCCATCTTTAATACGCGCTCCACTTCCCCTCCGAAATCGGAGTGACCGGGGGTGTCAATCACGTTTATTTTTACGTTCTTATAGAAAACACTTGCATTTTTTGAGAAAATGGTGATCCCTCTTTCCCGTTCCAGCTCATTGCTGTCCATGATGAGATCGTCCGTATTCTCATTTTCCCGAAAAACCTGCGTCTGATGTAAAATTTTGTCAACAAGGGTGGTTTTCCCATGATCCACATGGGCTATAATAGCGATATTCCGAATATCCATAGATTTTTTTCTCCTGCGTTTTTCTAAAGCGGGCGCAAAGGTACGAAGAAATTGAGGGATTCGAAGAGATTATACTGTTTATTTTACGTTCCCGTATTGATTTCTATAGAGATCCATGAAAAAATCTATTGTCTGTTTTTCAAATACAGCTGTACCGCCTTTATCTCGGGATAAGAAAACCCATTACCCGATTTTTCCCTGATCTCTGAAGAAGTGGCCTCGGGATTTTCTTTTATAAGGGAAGATAAGGCAGCCACCTTTTCAGGCGCAAATAATTCGTGAATGGTGATTTCTCCCGTGGGAATAAAGGTGATCAAATGATTGATAATGGTATTCTCTTTGAGCTCGCGGAGTCTCGCAATTTCTTCCGTGGTTTTCTTTTCCCTGAAGAGGGACAGGGAGTGCTTGGCAGACGACCCTTTTTGAGGTTTGACCGACTGATCCGGACCGGATCGGGTTGCTTCCTTCCTGGACCGATACCGCTCTGTAGCGGCATTTATCAGTATGTGCGATTCTTTCTCCTGTAACAGGCCTTCGGTTATTATTTGCGCCTGATCAAGCTGTAGTTTCTTTTCATTAAAACCCTGTAAGAGATTTTGTAACAAACGGACTTTTTTCTTTGTCCGTTTTTTGATCCTTAATTCCTGTATGTGCTTATCGACCTCGCGCACGATCTTTTCATCCAGGTCTTTGGTAAACCATTCTACAGCAGCTTTTGTCCTTTGATGCAGACGAGGGTAGGAAGTTTTTCTCTGCAGGAGCTTCTCCAGGACGGGTACAAATTTAAGACCTACTTTCTGCTCCTCAAGCAGATGGACTTTCAGCTCGTTGATCCAGCCGGTTTCTATTAACCGGGATTGGGCCGGAGTATTTCCGGAAGCCTCCTGGTATTGTGCTAAACGGTTGAGCAGCTTGTCCCAGTGAAATGCAGTTAATACCGATTGTTTTAGAAAGCGCCTTTGGGCCTCTTCAAGGGTTTTATCCAATTCCTCTTCCGGCAGTTCATTATTGGCAAACTGCAGTACCAATTCATTGGTACGGATGCTTGCAGGAGTGATCTGTGAACGTAAAACCAGCCCCTCAATACTGGTCAGGCGGCTTAAGGCCACGTATACCTGTCCTGCTGCGAAGGCCCGGCCCGCATCAATAATGGCTTTTTTGAAAGTCAGGCCCTGGCTCTTATGGATGGTTACGGCCCAGGCGAGGCGGATAGGGTATTGCCTGAAAGAGCCGATTTCCTTTTCCTTGATATTGTCCTTTTCCTCATCGTATTGATAGCGGATGTTGCGCCAGGTTTCCTTTTCCAACTCCAGTAGTTCCGGCTCGTCAGGGAATTTTATATAAATTTTTTTCCCTTCAATGCGTTGTATGGTTCCTGTTTTCCCGTTATAATAACGGCGGTCTTCCCCCTTGTCATTTTTGATGAACATGATCTGCGCCCCGTTCTTTAATTCCAGTATTTTATCTACAGGGTAGGCGCTTTCAGGAAAATCTCCTTCCAATTCAGCTTCTTGTTTATATAATCGTCCGGACAATTTATCCAATTCCCTGCGGTTGATTTGATCTGCCAGGTAATTGTGGGAAGTAAGGGTAATAAACCCTTCTTCCTTTTTGGGTATAAAATCCGGTTGATAATAGCGGTCCAACAATTCCAGCTCAGGGCGGGAACAACTGTTATTCCGAATGTTATTTAACAGGGAGATGAAGGCCGGATCGTCTTGCCGGTAAATCTTTTTCAGCTCCAGATAAATAGGAGGAACTTCTTTAACGGCTCTCGAATTAAAGAAAAAGGGGCCTTCATAGAACGGTTGCATGAGCTGCCAATCGTGCTTTTTCACGACCGGGGGCAATTGAAATAAATCGCCGATATATACCATTTGTATTCCTCCAAAAGGCTCATGGTGTCGACGGCGGATATGCCGGAGCAGGAGATCCACCGCATCCAGCAGGTCGGCACGTACCATTGAAATCTCGTCTATAATCAGAAGGTCCAGCTCCCGGATCAAGTTTCTTTTTTTTCTCCGTATACGCGACTGTCCCAAAAGTTGGTTGGTATTGTAAACCCGGCTGTCTATCTGATTCCAGCCCTCGTTTTTATTGGCAATGAAAGTGCCGAAGGGGAGTTGAAAGAAAGAATGGATGGTCATACCCCCCGCATTGATGGCGGCTACTCCGGTAGGCGCCACTACAACCAGCTTTTTAAAGGTGTGTTCCCGTATATATTTTAAAAAGGTAGTTTTACCGGTCCCGGCTTTTCCGGTAAGGAACAAATGCCGGTCGGTATGGTTAACAATGGAAACGGCTCTCCTAAACTGGGTATTGGTATCATCCACCTGCATGATCTGGACTTTTGCAATGAACAATCAAAGGTAAGAAAAGTAAAATTGCCGCTACCAGCCTTCCTGTCCCATCCAGAGCGCACCCCCAATGCTTGGACGCGAAGCGCCTGTTACCGAAGTAAGCGTTGTATTGTTTTCACGCCAGCGTAAGGCGCCAAGCAAGGCCATTATGACGGCTTCTTTATACTGAACGGTTTGATCATCCGGTATCACAAGTTCTACCGGATAACCTTCAAGTTTTTCACGAAGGCAGTCTATAAGGAAAGTATTAAAAGCGCCGCCCCCGGTAACCAACAATTTATATTCATGGGTCAGGGGGTTTTTATCCATAAGCAATTGCGCCATACTTTTTTCAAATTGAAGGGCCATATGCTCCGTAAAAGTACGCAAGCTGTCTGTAGGAGCCAGATGATATTTTCCAATTATGGATAACAACGTTTGGGCGCCAAATTCATTTGCCAGGGACTTGGGAGGTTTTTTTTGGTAATAGTCCTGACTGTTCAATTCTTGTAGTAATTCCCGGTTGACCCGACCGGCTCTTGCTATTGCCCCCCCTTCATCAAACACTTTTCCTTCCGCAGAAGCTATTTCATTCAGTACCCTGTTGGCCGGGCAAATATCATAAGCGGTAACCCGTTCTTCCGCTTCATCATGAAAAGAGATATTTGCAATGCCTCCCAGATTTAAAAAAAGTTGGTAATCGGGATACAACAAATGCTCTCCCATGGGAACAAGGGGCGCTCCTTCTCCTCCCAGCGCCACATCAAAATTGCGTAAATCTGAAACTACCGCCACTCCCGTTTCCGCCGCAATGGCGGCCCCATCGCCTATTTGAGCGGTCATTTGCTGCTCGGGACAGTGGAAAACCGTGTGGCCGTGAGAGGCAATGAGATCCATTTGCATGTGGATGTCGTGCTTTTCAATAAAATGGTTCACCTGCCTTCCTGTATAATGGCCATAATCGGTATGTAGAAGGCTGTATTCCAGTGCAGAAGAACGGGAAGCATTTCTGAGCCGCTGCCGCCATTTCTCTTCATAGGGAAGGCAATCCGCAACTTTGATCTCATAACTCCATTTTCCTTTATTCTCAAGGAGATGAACGAAAACAATATCCAGGCCGTCCAGAGAACTTCCGGACATCAGTCCTATAGCCTTATAAACCATTCTTTAAAGTTTGTGCAAAGGTAGCCTGTGGAAGCGGAAAGCCCAAAGCCGACAAATGGCAGCCGGCTCCGCTCCTGCCTCCTGCCACTGCTACTCCCTCCTGCCGCTCCTTCTCATCTCTCAAATTTTGCAATAACCGATTGCCCGGCCTTTACTTTATCGTTTATATGTACTTCTAAATAAATATCTGTGGGGAGCAGAAGATCCACCCGGGAGCCGAACTTAATAAAACCCAGTTCCCCGGTTTGTGTTACCCGCATTTCCGGTTTCAGGTAATTGACGATACGGCGCGCCATTGCTCCCGCGATCTGGCGGACAAGTATATCTCCGTGTTTCTCGTGGCAGATCACATTCGTGTGCCTTTCATTCAGGGTGGAAGACTTTGGATGCCAGGCTACCAGATATTTTCCCGCGTGATAGGCAGACAGCTTTACCGTACCGCTGACGGGATTGCTATTGGCGTGTACATTCAACGGGCTCATGAATATGGAAACCTGAAGCCGCCTATCTTTGAAATATTCCGGCTCAAAAGTCTCTTCTATAGCCACCACCGTGCCGTCAGCAGGGGCAATAATGGCATTGTCGTCCCGGTTCTTTCTCCGATGGGGCACCCGGAAGAAGGACACGATCCATAAAAAAACGATTATGGCCGCAACGGTGAGGATCCAATCCAGAATAAATAGGGGTACGGTGAGCCACAAAATGACCTCTATGACCAAAAGTATAAAAAACACAATTCCAATGGTCGCATAACCCTCCCGGTGAATATACATAAGTAGCGGTAGTTAAATGGGCAAAAGTACAATATTTAGTCCGTTTTTCTTTTCGATTTAGAAAAGCGAAAGCTGTTGCCCCGGCCTACAAAATTGAGAGCAATCCAGCCGAACCGGTTGTAGATTAAGCGCATTCTTTTTACAATGAATGCGGAATTGCTGTGCAATTGTTTTGGAGATAGCTCCATCTCCCCGCAGGCGTTTTCCCCAGCGGCTGTCACTCACATTTCCCGCATGGCAGCCCCGGATGAGATGCCATACCTTCCCAAAACGATCGGGAAAATTTTTCTCCAACCAGTCCTTAAAAATCATTCCGATTTCACCATTCAGTCGAACGATGGTATAGCCCGCCCGCAGGGCTCCGGCTTCTTTTGCAGCTTTTAATACCGAGGGCATTTCATGGTCGTTGATCCCGGGAATGATGGGCGCGTTCATAACCCCCGTCGGTATGCCTGCCGTATGTAATTCTCTGATCACTTGCAGCCTCTTTCTGTAGGTTGCCGTTCGCGGTTCCAACCGGCTTCTTAATTTTTCATCGAGGCCCGTAATAGAGACATATACCATTGCCAGGCTTTTGGCGGCCAGTTCAGCCAACAGGTCCTTGTCGCGCAAGATGAGAGCGTTCTTGGTGATCAGGCTGACCGGCTGCCGGTATTCCAAAGCAATTTCCAAAATTTGCCGGGTCAATTTATATTTCCGCTCGGCCGGCTGATAACAATCGGTATTTCCTGATATGGAAACGGGCCGGGGTCGCCAATTCTTACGCTCCAAAAAACGCCGGAACAATGCGGGCGCATTTTCTTTCACGATGATTTTTTGTTCAAAATCTTTACCCGCGCTATATCCCCAGTATTGATGAGAATTTCTGGCATAACAATAAATGCAACCATGTTCACAGCCTTGATACGGGTTAAGGGAATATTCCAAGCCCAGGTCGGGGCTGGCGACCTTGTTCACAACCGTTTTGGGATGTTCCTTAAGAAACACGGTCTTAAGCGGTTCTTCTTCCCATGCATCTATGGCCTCTGCATGCACTTTCCCATAACTCAGCGACAGATATCTATTGGAAGGATTGATCTGTGCACCGCGGCCTTTGAGATAATCATTATTTTCAATCATACTAATATAATTAGCAAATATACCAATTATATTAGCATAACTCAAAAAAACTTCATTTTGCTATTTACATACAAAGTCCTGTTGTTCACATACAAGAAATGGTTGTTTATACACATTTCTATTTTTCGTATCTGTTCACCTTTTAATTTAGCAGTACAAATCACAACATACCGAAAACCTCTTTCAAATTTAATCGGATATGAAAAAGTTATACCTTTTACTGGCTTGCATGAATTGTTTTTTGATCGCCCAAAGCCAGGTGGTTTACGAACCTGGCAATGAGGGGATCCTCTATGTGGATTCTGCCTCGACAGTAGATCCTTCCGAATATAATTGGATAGGAGACAGCTGGGACAAAGCAATCCCTCAATTGGCAGATGCTTTGCGAGCCGCCGATTCCCTTAATGACCAAAAGCCCGGAACGGTAAAACAAATTTGGGTGGCCAGAGGGACCTATTCCCCATTATATAATGCAGAAGACGGTCATCGAACGGAAGACGGAGGCAAGAATAATGCTTTTGTATTAGTAAAAAATGTAAGACTCTATGGCGGATTTTCGGGGACGGAGTCCTCTCTGGCTGCCAGAGACGCCTCAAAATTGTTTACTATTAACAAAACGGTACTGAACGGTAATAACAAAGTTTATCATATCATCATTTCTTCGGGGGATGTTGGAACTGCAGGATTAGACGGGTTTGTAATCTATAAAGGGGATGCAATAGGAGATAAAAATATAAGCATACAAGTAAATAATAATTCTATTGACGAGGCCTATGGAGGAGGGTTGTATGATATTAATTCCACACCGGATATCTTGAATTGTATTTTTTTACAAAATTATGCCAGACAGGGAGGGGGTATTTATAATAATAATTCTTCTCCGGAAATTTCACAATGTATATTTTCCGGAAATTTCTCATTAAATGCCGGTGGTGCGGGCGTATATAATGAGCAGAACTCAGAGCCAACATTTTCTTCTTGTAGTTTTAAAAACAACGTGGCCTTTCCATACGGATCTGCTTTAGGAGGAGGCGTCTATAATAACCATTCTTTCCCTGTTTTTTCCAATTGTAGTTTTACAAATAATAAAGCTACCAAAGGAGGGGCTATATATAATTCTAATACTTCAGAGTTAACGCTAACCAACTGCATTCTCTCCGGTAATGTGGCCAATGAAGACGGAGGGGCAGTCTTTGACAACTCCACCGGAATGTCAACATACAAAGGATGTCTGTTTTCAGGTAATAAGGCAAAGGAGGGTGGTGCATTTTATTTATCTAAGAATACAGGAGATGCCATTTATAATTGTACCATTGCCGGCAATCTTGCCACTGAGGCGTTTGGCGGTGGAAGTATAAAAATAACAGGAACATCATCTCCTATCATAAGGAATTGTATTATCTGGGGCAACAATTCTGATCTATATTATGACAGCAAATTCCCAGACATGAAATATTGTATTGTACAGTCACCCGATCGTGCCGATGACAGCTATCACAATCTGAACCAGAATCCTTTGTTTTTAGATCCGGTTAATTATAGCAAAGCACCTACGGCGGCAGGTGATTATCGTGTGAAAGCCCACTCTCCAGCACAAAAAAGAGGAACAAATACGATAATATCCTCATTGCCCGATACAGACCTGGCCGGCAATGCCCGCGTATTGGGGACCAAGCCGGATATAGGGGCTTATGAAATTCAAAACTATGCACCTGATGAAAAGGGGGTTTTCTATGTAAATAAAAATGTATCTGGCGGTAATCATTCCGGTGATTCCTGGACCAATGCTTTTACGTTTTTATCAGATGCTCTGCTTGTTGCTAAGCAAATGAATGAAGTTCATCCAGGTACAGTAAAACAGATCTGGGTAGCAAGAGGGAAGTATTATCCTGCGTATAGTGCAGAAGATGGTCGCCGGCAGGAAGACGGAGGTCCGTATAATGCTTTTGTATTACTAAAGGATATAATAATATACGGTGGCTTTGCAGGTAACGAGACTTCCCCGGCACAACGGGATACCACAAAATTATTTACAGATAATCTTACTGAGTTAAATGGTTATCGTCCCGGCGCTTCACATCAAAGTTACCATGTTGTAATTGCCACCGGAGACTTGGGGAATGCCGGAATTAATGGCTTCACTATTACAAATGGAAGTGCTATCGGTTTAGCAACCGAACTGATAAAGGTAAACGGACAGAATGTACCCGGAAATGCAGGCGGAGGACTATATAATAAAAATGGGCCGGTGGATGTAAAGCACTGTAAATTTTACGATGATTATTCGACTGTCGGAGGCGCTTTTAGTAGTGAGAATGGGTCCTTTACGATTGCTTTTTGCGATTTTGAGGAAAACCACGCGCTTTCATGGGGAGGGGCCGTTTATGTCAAGGGAATAAATGCAGATAAAATCAGCCTCATCACTAAAAGTACTTTCATTAAAAATCACACTACCGGCAGAGGTAATCAGTACAATGATGATGGAGGAGGAGCCATATATAATGACAAGGGCAGTTCCCTGAAAATTTCATATTGCACGTTTAAAGGAAATTATACACCCACTACTTCATCCAGTGGAGGTAACGGCTATTATATAGATGGCGGTGCCATATTTAATCTAAATTCTTCACCTGAAATAACTCATTGTTCATTTATTAATAATACCTCGAGTTTTGCCGGAGCCATGTATAACCGCAGTTCCTCTCCCATCATTACGTATAGTTCCTTTGTGGGAAACAAGGCTACATTTTCAGGCTATAGCACCGGCAAGCCAGGAGGGTTTGGAGGGGCCATTTACAACAGTATTTCTTCATCGCAGATCATCAATTGTTCCTTTTTCAACAATGTGGCATATCAAAGGGGAGGAGCCATCGCAAACAATAATGGAAATTCTTCTGTGATCATTGCCGGTAGCCTGTTTTCAGGTAATCATATTACTGGTGGAGAGGTTGTTCAGGGTTATGGACTCAGTTACTTTGGAGAAGACATCTTTAGCGGAATGGGTGTGAAAATTTCAATTATTAACTGTACCGTTATTACAAAAAAATGGCATATTATTGATCAATATGATTGGAGTATTGATAGTCGTAATACGAGTGCTTCTTCGTGTAAGATCATCAACTCCATTGTCTGGGGATGGGATAAGGCAGGAGTCTCATCTGAAAATAATGTTTCTTACAGTATTATCCAACAACCCAGCGGACAAATATATGATGGCGATGGCAACCTTAACAAAGATCCGCAATTCATTGATCCGGAGAACGGAGATTTCCGCCTGAAGGCAAACTCCCCTGCCATTGCAGCCGGCACCCAGAGTGTTGTACAACAATACCATCTCCCCGATGCGGACCTCGCCGATAACCCTCGGGTAGTAGATGGCAAAATTAACATGGGCGCTTACGGGTCTACTTTTGTACATCCTACGGGCCTTACTGCAACTTATGACGGAAAAGATACCGTAAATGTATCCTGGCAGGCTCCGTTGCAAGGGGATGAAAGCTATGTTGACGGCGATAACTTTAAGCTGGAACGTTCTACCGACAGTACTTTCCAAAATAACGTTAAAACCATTACCTCTACCATAAAATATGCGCCGGATAAAAAAAACTATTCCATAGCGGATGATATAACGGATATTTCCGGCGGCCTTACCCTGTACTATCGTCTGACACGCACCATGGCCCAAAATCAAGGCTGGCAAAAGCCCGCTTATGATACCGCTAATATACGTATCGTAACCCGGCTAAAAGGCATCAAAACAGATACCCTGGTTGCCTCAGATGGTACCGTCAAGGGTGAGATCACCTGGGAACCGTTTACCGGCGTGTGGCCTCAGGGAACCCAATTCAACCTGATCAAAAAGAACAAGACCGATGGAACGCAACAGACGATTTCTATAGCGGAAGACGCGGCACGCACGGGACATTACATTGACGACAACATCCCTACCTGTAAAGAGATCAGATACAGCCTTTCTGTAAAATTAGGGAATCATTATTCCTCACCGGCGGATGCGGATGTTCCGGACAGTATTCTGACGGAGAAACTGGCGATCATAGAAGGATTGACTGCTTCCAAAGGTTATTTTCCAGACCGCACTACCTTGCGTTGGACCACTACGGGTTCTTATGATCATTATGCGATCAATCGTAAAGTCTATGGCTCCTCCGCTTCTTATGAGCAAATAGCTACTATTGACGGCAGCGGTCTGAAGGAGTTGAATAAAGATGACGACAAGGGTACCCCCGGCGTTTATTATCAATATGCGGTTACAGGACTGACGCAGTGCAGCAGCGTGACATTACATTCCGATACGATCCATGCCATCGGCTTCCGCTCACCCACGGGAACGGTTTACGGCCGGGTCACATATGATAAAGGCGGCGGAGCAGTACGAGGCGCCACGGTGCGGATGGAAAGCCAGGGAGATACAAAGTTGGGCGGAAGCGTTTATTTAGACGGGGAATACGGCAGTGCCCTGGTGTTGGATTCGTTAACTACTTCCCTGCCTGATTCTGCCTTTACTATGAGTATGTGGATAAAGCCTTCTGAGGGAACACACGCAAACCAGATTATTTTCACCCGGGAAGGACAATACACTATGGGGTTTGATGACCAGAGCCAGCTTTATTTTCAATACAACGGCGAAAGGGTGATCAGTTCTTATTATTCCACCGATGCTACCAATGGGTGGGTGCACATAGCAGGTATTCATAAGAAAGACTCCCTCGTCCTGATGCTTAACACCAATGATACCTGTGTGGTCACGCGTAAGGCCTTTTCTTATCAAAGTGAAAATCTTGCTTCACAGCAGGTATACATAGGCGGCAATTCCGATGGTTTTAACTTTAAGGGATATCTGGATGAAATGCGGTTGTGGAATATAGCACGCGATTCTGGAGCCATAGCTAAAGACTATAGCCGTCTGCTTACCGGAAGCGAACCGGGCCTTATTGCTTACTGGCGGTTTGATGCTTTGGTTAAAGACCAGTTTTATGATCTCTCTCATAACGGCAGTACCTACAACCGAAACGATGGCACAATGGATCCTCTGCATGTGCAACATTCTAATGATATCCCATCAACGGACCAATTATCCCTAAAGGCATATACGGACAGCACAGGCAATTACACCATAACCGGCATCCCGTATATCGGCATCAACGGCACTACCTATGCCATTGCGCCTGTATTGGGTACACACCATTTTGATCCGGTAAATGTGACTCGTATATTCTCTTCCGGTTCCAGTACTTTCACATTAGACTTTAAAGATAAGTCTTCCTATACCGTATCCGGTACAGTTACTTATAACCATACCCTGGTACCCGTACAGGGGGTACAATTTAAGATTGACGGGAATTTTGCTTACAATGGCAATGGAGGAATAGCTCAAACGAATTCCAAAGGAGAATTTTCTTTATCCGTTCCCGTCGGCATACATACAGTTCAGGCGGTAAAAGCCAATCACGTTTTTGTAAATGACGGAAAGATATGGGCTGAAGGAAAAGATGTCAATTACCAGCAAAATATGGCCGGTATCACCCTCTTTGACAACACTACGATACGCTTTATAGGACGGATTGCCGGCGGACCTGTTGAAACGAACTATCCTTTAGGCTTTTCCCTTTCCAAAAATATTCTTGGCGATGATATGAAAATAGTCCTTACATCAGCAGGAAGTTATGTATTAAATACCGGAGATACCTATACGCATACGTACAGGCATGTGGTCCGAACCGATCAGCAAGAAGGACCTGTCGGGCTTCCTGATTCAGCAAGAACAGAAGTGGTCTATAAAAAAGACCGTATCATCATCTATCCCGATCCTTCCACGGGGGAATTCGAAGCCGGCCTGATCCCCGCCAGCTTCCGGATCGACCAGGATAACGGTGTGGTAGTGAAAGGATATAAATCCCCTTTATCAAGTTCTGTTGATCTTAACCTAAAAGATTCTTTAATAGAGAGAACAATAACCGACAGCATAAATGTGGATTCTGTCTACCATATAAAGAGCCGGCGCTGGAGCTATACGACTACTTATGATACCGTGCGATATAATGCCTCTTATATTTTTACTTATAATGTAGATCCGATTGTAACGGTTCAACAAGCTATGGGACCGGGGAACCCCCATACTTTTGATTATTTTGGAAATCTATCTTATACATTTACTAATGTCTTAGGAGACAATATAAATATTCCGGCTTATGACCAGTCGACTAATCATTATACGTTTGGGTATCCTGTTTTTGAACAGGGAACCCCATATACCCTTAGGATTCAATCTTTTCAACGATTTCCATATTTCGATGCTAATGGAGATACCGTTGATTATACTAACATCCCTACCCAGGGAGGTAAAGTGATTATTCACAATGAAATAAAAGGAGGATCAGGGGTGCCCGATAATCTTAATCTGGACAGCACGGGTACAGTTTATTATACCTTCCAGGCGGGAGAACCCAAACTAACAGGGGACCATCTCAAGGGATATTCTGTAAGTGTACAAATTGGAAATGAAGTTTACCAGTGGAAGAACGGTAAGAAGACAGAAGGTTATGTTTTTGGAGGAAGGCAGGACGGTACAGATTTTGTAACCGCCGGCCCCGATGTCCGTATCGGGGTGCTGCGCGATCCGCCCGGCTCGGGCAGCTTTGCTTATCTGGATCAGGGATTCAAGTATACCCATTCCCTTAAAAATTCCTTTACTTATGATTCGACAGGCAGTCAAGGAGCAACAATTTCCTTAATACCCGAAGTAAATATAAGCACCGGCGTTGCAGTATCTGTGTCAAACACCCTTACTGGAGTTGCAGAGGGAACAGGAACATATATTAGCGAAGTACACCGTGACTCCGGTAACACGTTAACCACATCCGTTACACTGGGCAGTAGCATTAAAACGAGTAACGACCCTTCATTTGATGGTGCTGATGATGATATCTTTATCGGGTATTCCACCAATATAACCTTTGGCCAATCACGGGTGCTATGTGCAATTCCTTTTAATACTATTCAAATCACGGATAGTGTTGTCTATCCCGAGAAAGGGGTAAAAACAAAATATGCTATCGTGGAAAGAGAAGGCCAATTCTTTGGACAAAGATTTAAGACTATGTTCGTCTATCCTCAGTATTATGTTGAAAAGTATCTCCTTCCCGATTTGGTAAAGATCAGAAACAAAATATTGGCTGAAGGAACCTCCTATCCTGATCCCCAAGCGGTGGCAAATAAAAATAAGCAAGAGGTATATGTTTCTTTAAAAAGTATCTCAGACCCGGATTTTGGCTCCTACGAAGGAAATAATTATGACAGCGGACCAAACTATCTTATTTATTTCCCAAAAGATGAAAACGGCAAGTTCATTGAACATCAAAAAGATACAATTATGTTTCTTGACCAGCAGATTAAGTCCTGGAATGATTGGCTAAAAGACAATGAAGAACAGAAAGTAACCGCTCAATACAAAGACAATTATTCTTTCGGAGCGGGTAGTAGTATAGATATTACCAGGAAGGTAGATACCACACGAACTCATGAAGAAAGTTTTAAATTTCTAGTTGGTGGAGGATGGGGAGCAAAGACAGGATTTTTAATGAATAAGGCGGGAGCAGTATATACCATGCAAGGCCAAATTACTCATACACCTAAGGATAAAGATACTACAGGGATCACGACTGCCGACAGCACAAGCACTATAGGTTTCCACCTGGAAGAAGGAGGGGCTAATTATATGAGCGTCAGCGTAGGCAAAGATTCGGGAGGCTTTCCAGTATATCAAACCAGAGGCGGGGTTACCGCTTGCCCTTATGAAGACAGCAGTACCACGAAATATTACCAACCCGGGACGCTCCTGAGCCAACCAACGGTCCAAAGGGAAATACCCGATATCGGGTTGGCTGCCAATTCGCGTGCCGTGGTGACCGGCGTAGCCGCCAATCGTGCCGCTTCCTATACCCTACATTTTTCCAATGCTTCCAGTGTAAAAGGCGATATCTATTTTGGATTGAATGTTATTGATAAAAGCAATCCCTACGGCGCTAAGATATACCTGGATGGTACCCCGCTCGGGAATGGCCGTACCCTGCTGATCCCATCCGGCGAAACCCTAACCAAGACCCTGACGGTTGAAAAAGGCCCGGATTCCATGAATTACGATAATCTGCAAATCGTATTGCATTCTACCTGTCAATACAATCCGGTGGTTTACTCCAATAATATTGCAGATACCGTAACTATTTCAGCCCATTTTTTACCTGGATGCTCCGATATTCATTTATCCTCCCCCAGGAACCAATGGATACTGAATACGCTGTCTCCGGAAATCGTGAAAGGAACCGATACCCTGCCCTATCTGCCGGTTACATTGGATCAATACAATCTGAATAAAAACCTGTTTAATCATATTGCACTACAATATAAACCGGCTAACAGTTCTACCTGGGTTACCGCCATGCGTTTTTTTACCGATTCGGCTAATTACAAGCAGGATAAACAGGGCGGCTCTAAAGAGGTCATCTCATCGCCTGACGAGACCGATTATGATTTTTTGATGGACAACACCTTTGCCGATGGGCAATATGACATCCGGGCGCTAAGTGTTTGTATGGAAAATGGGAAAATGATTGCACAGACCCCTTCCAATACCCTAAATGGCATTAAAGACACTTATAGCCCGCGACCCTTTGGCCATCCGCAACCCGCCAATGGCATCCTCGGTATTGGACAAGACGCCTCCATCCGGTTTAATGAACCTATTGATATCGGCTTTCTGAACCAGCAGCCAAAATCCAGGTTCTTTACGGTAGAGGGCGTTAAAAATGGTTCGGCTCTCGACAGCACCGTTTCCATTCAACTGGACGGCCAAAAAGATTTTGCCGCCACCGAATTTGATAAAAATATGACGGGCAAAGACTTTACTATAGCCATGTGGTTCATGCCGGATGAAGAAAAAGGAGGCACGCTCTTCAGCCAGGGAAACAAAAATAATTCCGTGGAACTGACGTTGACCGATGATTATCATTTGCAGGCCACTGTAGGAAACCAGACATTTACAGGCGGCGCGCCTTTGGAATATTATCCCGGTCAGTGGGTTCATATTGCGCTGGTTTACCAGTTTTCAGACAGTACCGTGAATGCGTATTATAATTCGAAAAAGGTATTGAGCGCCAAGGCGACCTCGGCATACAAAGGCATAGGACCCTTTATATTTGGGAAAAGCCTGAAAAAGGAGGGAAATTATTTTGCAGGTAAAATGCGCGATGTGCGTGTTTGGACAATACCGCTTACCTCCATACAACTCCAAGTAAATAAAATGGAATCGATGTCCGGCGGAGAAAACCATTTGCTGGCCTGTTATCCTATGAATGAGGGGAGAGGCAGAAACCTGCATGATAAAGCACATGGAAACAATGCCCGTTTTACCGGGGAATGGGAAACACCGGAAGGCCGGTCAGTGACTTTTAACGGCGACGGATATGTGCGCCTGAATACCAGCCAGGCCGTTATTACGCCTGAAATGGATTTCACGTTGTCCTTTTGGTTCAAGGCGATACCGGGACAAAGTAATGCTACCCTGATCTCCAGCGGGAAAGGTGACGGCAGCGACCCGGGCGGGTCAAAGCATCTTTTTTCCCTTGGTTTTGAAAAAGGAAAACTTACTTTTAACAATAACGGTTATAAAATACGGTTAGATAGTAATTACCTGGACAACAACTGGCACCAGGTAGTCGTTGCCGCCAACCGCAATACGGGCACCGCTCAGTTTTATGTAGACGGGCTGTTGAAAAAATTCTTTAATGCCAATAATCTGGGGGGACTGGCCGCCACTTATACCTATCTGGGCGCCAGGGCGTACCATGAGGCTCCGGACAGTACCGTCACCCGTTTTGATCAGTACTTCAAGGGGGATATTGATGAGATAAGAATATGGAATACCTATCTGAACAGTACCCTGATCTCTAAAGAGAGCAACAGGAGGTTAACGGGGAAGGAAGTCGGATTATTGGCCTGGTATCCTTTTGAAACTCATACAAAATCATCCAGCGGCGTTTGGTCCACTGACTTTACGCTTGCAGATCTGAAAATACAGCAGGATACCGCCAACCATATTCCTCTCGCTATTTTGAGCAATGCCGGCGAGAGCCATGAAAAAGCACCGATGACGGATCCCGGCCCGCAGCAAAGCCTAAGCTACGATTTCGTAGCAAACAACGACGCCATTGTTTTCAACTTTAGCGGCGGAACCGAAGAGATGAAAGCCATTGATAAAACGATCGTTACTTTTACTACAAAAGAAATCAGAGATCTGCATGGCAATATAATGGCTTCGCCGGTCACCTGGACGGCCTATATTGATCAAAATCCCCTGAGTTGGAGTGATGAAAGTCTGGAGCTTTCCAAAGATCCGGATAAGCCGATGCAATTTGAATCTTATATTGTGAACAGCGGTGGAAAAGAAGAAAATTACCGGCTGGACAACCTGCCGCCCTGGCTGGAAGCGAATCCTTTGAGTGGCACCGTACCTCCTGAAGGGAAGCAAAAAATAACTTTCACGGTCAACAAAGGACTCAATGTAGGGACTTATGACGATATTATTGAAATGACCAATGATGTTCAGGAGACACAAGGCCTTTCTCTCCAGCTTAAGGTAAAGGGACAGGTCCCTGATTGGAAGGTAGATCCCGCCGACTTTGAATACAACATGATCGTTTACGGGAAAATCCGGATTAAAGGGATCTTTTCTTCGGATCCCGAAGATATGCTGGCTGCTTTCCGAAACGGAAAGTGTATTGGGGTGGTTCAAAATTCCTATTTTAAAGATAACGATCTCTGGTACAGTTTTCTTACCCTTTACAGCAACGAAAAAAGTTTTGATGCCAAGGAACTGCACTTTAGAATATGGGATGCAAGCACGGGGAAGGTGTATACCGGTGCTCCCACCCCATCTTTTGCCTTTAAGAACGGCGCCATTCAGGGAACGCCTTCCAAGCCGGTTATCTTCGACGGGATGGATCTTATTTTCCAAAATATCGATCTGCAGAAAGGATGGAACTGGCTTTCCTTCAATGTGAAAAACCCTTCATCGGAAGAGATAAATACGGTCCTGGCCAATGGAGACTGGGCCGCCGGCGATGTGGTGAAATTCAACAATAAGGGTTTTGCCAGCTATTCCGGAATGTCTCACCAATGGGTGCCCGGCCTGCTGAAACAATTCGATAATCGGTTCTCCTATATGTTGAAAACCGGCAACAAACAAAAGCTCAGTACGGGCGGCGCTCCGGTAGATATAACCGCTACCGCGATCCCCGTTTACGGGAACGGATGGAACTACATCAGCTATCTTCCGCAACGCAATATGACCTTAAAGGAAGCATTGGCAGATTATCCCGCCTCTGATGAGGATGTGATCAAGTCACAAACAGGCTTTGCCATGTACGATGCTCAATTAGGGTGGGTAGGCGATCTCACGTATATGGAACCCGGGAAAGGCTATATGCTGTACCGCAATGCGGTAGAAACAGATTCTTTCTATTATCCTCAATTGCAGGGTATATTGCGGGAGCAGGACAATCAGTTGAACTACGTCAGGATACATTATCCCGACCTCGATTTTTCTCAGCCCAACTATATGGAGCTTCCTGTAAAAAACAACTTTAAAGTACCCGAGAATATGACCGTGATCGCTTCTATAGGGAAAGGCATTTCGGTTAAACCCGGAGATAAAATTGCCGCTTATGAAGGGGGTCAATTAGCGGGGAAAGCCCTGGGTATTCAAAACCCGGTTACCCGTAACAACGCCTTCTTCTTTAACCTTTCCGGGCAATCCGGTCAGCAGGTTTATTTTAAATTAATAAGAGACGGAGCTGAAGTGGCGGAAACCGCTCCGATATTCCTCTGGTCGGCCAATAAAATGATCGGCTCCCTGAAAGCGCCATTGGTACTGCATTTTGAAAAATCATACTTTGGTGTTCAGCTGTACCCCAATCCGTTTGATACCTATCTAACCATCCGGCTGCGAACGGATGCGCATAAAGTACACCGACTGGATATCGAAATTTATAACGTATCAGGACAATTGATCTATGCTAAAAATAACCTTTCTATCACCAATGGATATTATGAAACTCGTTGGAACGGGCAAACCAGCAATGGGGCGGATGGCACATCCGGCGTATATTTTCTGCATCTTCGGGTAGATCAGGTTTCACATGTTTATAAAATCATTAAACAATGAAAAAACTTTTCATTTTATTGACAGGAATGCTTTTCTTAATGGGATTAAACAGCTGTAAGAAGAAACATCATGCTTATCCAAAAGTGCCGCCGCCTCATTGGGAGGTGAAAGGTGCGAGTGGTTATTCATCCAGTATGACAGTAGTTGTAACGGTTCCTAAAAAGCTGATCTCCGCTGCCAACGACGGCGCCGATCAAATATCCGCTTTCATTTCCGGAGAATGCAGGGGCGTTGGGACGCCGGTAGACGGCGGCATGAATGGGAAAGAATTCTTTATTATGGTGCATGGGAATGCGGCAGAAAATGAGGATATCATTTTCCGATACTATTGTGCCAAGCAATCACGGATGTATGAAGCCGGTACCTTTTTTTCCTTTTCGGCGGATGGGACTTACGGTTCTGTAGATGCGCCGGCTATTTTGAATCTTCATCCGGTTCAATAAATAGATAGGGCTATCTTTTACGCTGGTGTTTGCGTTGGTAAAAAGACATCCAAGCTGAGAGAATCTCCTTCAGAGACTTTGTAGATGATGCTTGTATGCACCTCTTTTCTGAGCTCTTGTCGCTGACCAAAATAAGATAAAGCAACAATGTCCTAATGCAATATACAGCGAATGTATCCCTTTTGCCTTGAATGTATGTATCAAAAACCTCTTTTATATATTTACTCAGCCGCCCTTTCCCGCCACCACGATCACGATCTCTCCCTTGATCTTTTTCTCCTTAAAATAATCGTGGACTTCCCGCAGGCTGCCGCGGCGGTTTTCCTCGTGCAACTTCGTGAGTTCCCTGCTGATACTGCATCCGCGATCGGGACCGAAATGTGCAATGAAATCGGAAAGAGTCCTGAGCAGACGCAGGGGAGATTCGTAAAAAACCAGTGTGCGCTCCTCTTCCGCTAACCGGGTCAGTAATTTTTGGCGGCCCTTTTTGGGAGGAAGAAACCCCTCGAATGCAAAGCGGTTCATGGGAATACCGCTATTCACAAGCGCCGGGACAAAAGCCGTAGCCCCCGGGAGACACTCGGTCTGAATGCCCTCCCGGATACAGGCGCGCACCAAAAGAAAACCCGGGTCCGAAACCCCTGGGGTGCCGGCATCCGTCAACAAGGCCATCCTTTCCCCGTTTTTCAGACGTTGGACCAACCGGTCTGTAATGCGATGTTCATTATGCTGATGATAGGCCGTAAGCGGGCGGTCAATTTCATAATGTTTCAGAAGAACAGCGGAGGTGCGCGTGTCCTCGGCAAGAATGACGTCTGCCATTTTCAAGACTTCCACGGCACGAAAAGTGAGGTCTTTTAAATTACCAATAGGCGTGGGTATAAGAAACAACTGAGCCATCAGATCAGTGTTCGTCTTCCGTCATTTTAATCTCAAAATATTCCATTACCGGATTGGCCAGTAGTTTATTACAGGCTTCTTCAGCCAGTTTTTGAGCAGTTTCTTTATTTTCGGCATCTATACGCAGGGTGATGTGCTTGCCAATTCGTACATCATGGATGGCCTCAAGTCCCAGGTTCTTTAATCCGCCATGTACGGCCTTGCCCTGCGGATCCAATAGTTCTTTTAACGGCATCACATTGATCAAAGCGGTAAAAGTCATTCTGTTGCAATTTATGGCAAACCTACGCCATTTTTCTAAATCATTTTATCCGGGGCCAACCAAAACTTTCCAACAGCAAGAATGACATATAAAAGAAAACAGAAAGGTACGGCCGCCCAGTAGAGGAAAGGAATACTGATGGCGGTTAACACGATCAGGATATACTGCAAGGCATTGCTCCTCCAGGAGAGGTTTTTGAGCTTCAGACCGAAAAAGGGAATACGGCACACCATCAGAAAACAAAGCAGGGCAATAAGCAGATAAAGTACCCAGGGCTGCTGCAACCATCCGGCCGCAGGCATTTGCTCATAAAACAGGATCAGCGGGAAAGAAGCCACCATCAAACCTGCCGCAGGAGCGGGGACCCCTTTAAAATAATCTTTTTGCGTTGCATCTACATTGAACCGGGCCAGCCGGTAGGCTGCAAAGCAGGGCAACAACAAAGCGGGGATTACGCTTAGCAAGCTTACCTCCATGGCGTTGGGCTGCCGCATGTAAGCCTGGCTGAGCAGCTGATACAGGATCATACCGGGCGCCGCGCCAAAGGAGACCACATCGGATAAAGAATCCAGTTGCTCTCCCAAAGGAGATTGTACCCGAAGCAATCTCGCCGCCAGACCATCAAAAAAATCAAATACCGCCGCAATACCAATAAATACGGAAGCCCAGTAGATCGGGGGCGGCGTAGCGACCAAAAAGTCCTGTCCATTATAGGAAGAAACAAAAACAGGGGTATGCAGGGCAAATAAAATAGCGACGGCCCCGCAAAACAGGTTGGCTAAGGTTAGAATATTGGGAATCTGTCTCATGAAAATAGGGAAAAGATCATCCCTGCATTATTTTTTCAATTTCATCAGCCTCGATCGGGATATTTTTCATCAAATCCACATTTCCACTTTTTTTCACCCAATAATTATTCTCGATACGTATGCCAAGGCCTTCATCCGCAATATAGATCCCCGGTTCTATGGTCATCACGGCCCCGTCCGGAACAGGACGGTGGAAAGAGGGACCCAGGTCATGCACATCAATTCCCAGGTGGTGGGAAATGCCGTGATATAAATATTTACGGTAGGCGGGATTTTGAGGATCTTCGTTTTTGATATCCGCCTCCGTAAGCAATCCCAATCCGATAAACTGTTTACCGGCTTCTATCCCTATCTGCCTGTGGTAATCGGCAATGGTTATTCCGGGTTTCAAGATATCCCGGGCAAACTTATGAAGATGCAGGCATGCCTCATACACTTCCCGCTGACGTCTGGAAAACCGCCCGTTAACGGGAAGGGTACGGGTTAAATCTGCGTTATAGTGGCCGTACCTTGCACCAAAGTCCATCAGGATCAATTCCCCGTCCTTACATTGTTGGTTGTTAGAAATGTAATGCAGGGTGCAGGCATTTTTACCGCTTGCCAGGATAGAGGAATAACCCTCGCCGGTAGCCCTGTTTTTCAAAAATTCATGCATCATTTCGGCCTGGATCTCAAATTCCCATACGCCGGGTTTGATAAAATGCATGATACGGCGGAAAGCCTTCTCCGTAATGTCTATAGCCTGCTGCATCACTTCAATTTCGTATTCTGTTTTGACGGAACGCAGCCTTTTCAGTATGGGAGCCGAACGATGATAAACATGCAGCGGATATTTCTCTTTAAGCTCATGAGCGTAGCGATAGTCCCGCGTGAAGGGTGCGGCAGGCTTCCGGTCATTCTCATTGGTATTTAAATAAACATTTTCTGCCTCGTTCATCCATTTTTGCAGGAGGCCGGGCAGTTCATCCAACCAGATTACTTTTTTAATGCCCGAGATCGCAGTCCCCTCTTTTGCACGCAAGCGACGGCCGTCCCATTTTTCTTTCAGTTCATCCGGCCTCACCAAAACCAGCACTTCCCGGTGTTCTTCATCCGGGTTATCGGGATAAAGCACCAGCATGGTATCTTCCTGCTCAATGCCCGTCAGCCAGATCAGATCAGAATTCTGAACAAAGGGATATAAAGCATCCCCATTTGAATTTACCTCATCATTAGAATTGAAAATAGCAATGGAATGCGGTAGCATTTCCTTTACAAACCGTCTTCTGTTTTCAATAAACAACTCCGCATTCAGGGGTAAATATTTCATCTTTTTAAAATTAAATATCCTGGCAAGAGATACAAAGTAAGGCAATTTTTACGAGCCTTTGAAGCGCCGGGCTACTTATTTTTGATTACTTCCGCGGCCCCGGCGGGCAATGTGTTACCAAATAATTCGTCAGCAACGTATACAGGTGCCGGGTAGTACCTTCTCCCTCGGAAAGGCTATGGGTCCTGTTGGGATATTCCATCATACTGAACTGCTTTCCGGCAGCTACCAGGGCATTGATCAGGGCTTCCTGATTCTGATAATGTACATTATCGTCTCCACTTCCATGAATAATGAGCAAATTCCCCTCCAGCCCCTTTGCATGATTGACGGAGGCGCCCCGTTGATAATACTTCATATCCTGTGGCAATAATCCCATATAACGTTCTTCATAAATATCATCGTAATACAACATATTGGATACGCCGGCAACGGCCATCCCCGTTTTATAAATGTCGGGGTACTGAAACAGGAGGTTCTGAGTGGAGGATCCGCCGCCGCTCCAACCCCATACCGCTATGCGGCTGCTGTCTACCCAGGGCCATTGCATTATTTTTTTCGCGGCCATAGCCTGGTGGTGAATATTGCCAATGCCAATATTTTTAAAAATGGCTTTTCTCCAGGGCCGCCCTTTGGGAGCAGGCGTCCCCGGGTTGTCTACCGACATGATAACATAACCCATATCCGCCAGTTGCTGATACCAGCTATTGGGACTAAAAACATCTTTCACCGTGCAGCTGGCCGGCTCTCCATAAACATAAAATAATACGGGATACTTCCTGGTTGAATCAAAATTTGCAGGCCGGATCATCCAGCCATCCATCGTTACCCCTTCCCCGGTTGTAACTTTAAAAAAGGTTTGGGGATTGCGCAGCATTTGATGTACCAAACTTTTGCCATAAACCGGGTCTCCTTTTTTTAAGATTTTCAGGGGATGCAGGCTTATGAAATCGCGCCTTGGCGGCGTCTGGTGATTTGAAAAAGAATGAGTCGCATACAGACCATCCGGAGAAACATTATAATCATGCGTACCCGACCGGCCTGCAGGAGAAATACGCCTGGGTTTTCCTTTCCCGTCCAGTTTTAAAACATACAAATATTTTTGGGTGGCATTATCCGGCGAGGCGTAAAAGTAAAGCAGATTGTTTCGCCGGTCTATTCCCGCAATGTCCATCACATCATATTTTCCCGCTGTCATCAATTCTTCTCCCGAGCCGTCGAGATGCACAAGATATACATGACGCCATCCGTCTTTTTCAGTTCTCCACAAGAAATCTTTTCCCCCATTTATCCAATCCCAACCCGGGCGATCGTACTGCCAGAAATAATTAATGTCGATCCAGGCGGCATCTCCTTCTGTATAAACTGCTCTTGCCTGACCGTTGTTGGCGTTTACCAAAAACAGGATACAGGTGTCCTGCTTGCGATTCAATTGTTGCACCATCAGTTTATTGCTGTTCGCGATCCACTCCATCCGCGGGAGGTAGTGTTGTACGGGATCTCCGGGAATATGCATCCACCGTGTTTTTGCAGTGGAAAGATCTATCACGCCTATCTTGGCCGATGAAGGATCATAGCCCACCTTGGGATATTGTACGGGAATAACAAAGGAATAAACAGAGTCTGTTGTATTTAGCATCAGGTAATCCCGTATATGCGTGGCATCAATTTGCCAATAGGCAATGGACTTGCTGTCCGGGCTCCATCGAAAGCCATCCCTGCAGAACAATTCTTCTTCATAAGCCCAATCGAAGGTGCCATTAATGATCTTTTCTGTGCCGTCCGTAGTAAGCTGCCTGTATTTCCCCGTTTCGGGATCCTCTACATAAATATTGTGTTTACTTACATAGGCCACCCTGGCGCCGTCCGGAGACATTTTTGCAAACTGCAGGGAAGCGGCAGGGAGTTCTTTTCCCAGTTGGACAAGCTTTTTAGTCGCGGTATCATAAAGCCAAAAGTCCCCCCGGGTATGCGCTCTCCAAACTCTTTTGGAGTTAGTGAAAATCAACAGTTTATGAAACCGTGGATACCAGGTATAGGATTCCACGGTTAAAGGTTTGGTAGTCCCCTCGGGCGTAAGTTGCCGGGCAGTTGCCAATGTCGTTTCCGAAAAAGAGGACCCGGGATCATATTGTATGATCGCATAGCCGCCGCCATGATGCACCAAGCGGGTAAATAAGTGCCCGCTTTTTTCCCACTGTATATTGTTGAGCTGGGTTAATTCAGGAACCGGGGCTTTTGGTCCGAACCGCAGGCTTTCCGCCGACCATGCATTATGTAAGGGTTGAGCATACAGTAGGATGGGCAACAAGCTGCATAAACCCATTAAAAAAAGATACCTGGTGACAGATGGGCTCCGCTTCATAAAACTGATTTAATGTATGAAATAGAAACAAATATTCAAAAAAATTCGGGAAAACCGAGTGAAAAACCGAATTATCGGGAAGCTATTCCGGAATCCATCTATTAATTTGTACTTTTGCATTCCCCTGCCATTGCAAAAAGTAAGACAGGCTTTTTTTGAAATCATAATTCCACTATTTCTATAGACTATATATGTTAATAAAAATGGACCCTTATTATTTAGATCATTTAAAGGAGTTGGAGTCGGAAGCCCTATTTGTCATCCGCGAGGTGGCAGCCCAGTTTGACCGGCCGGCCATCCTGTTTTCCGGCGGTAAAGACTCCATTGTCGTAACGCGCTTAGCAGAACGTGCTTTCTGGCCGGCAAAGATTCCCATGCCGCTTATCCATATAGATACGGGACACAACTTTCCGGAGGCATTGGCTTTCAGAGATCATCTGGTAGAAGAGCTGGGGATACAGCTTATAGTAGGTTCTGTTCAAAAATCTATAGATGAGGGACGGGTAAAAGAAGAAACAGGCCTCAATGCCAGTCGCAACAGCCTGCAAATTACGACGTTGTTGGATACTCTTGAAGCACACCAGATAGACTGTGCCATTGGTGGGGCGCGTCGGGATGAAGAAAAGGCCAGGGCCAAGGAACGCTTTTTCTCACACCGGGATGAGTTTGGACAGTGGGATCCGAAAAATCAGCGTCCCGAACTTTGGAATATTTTCAATGGCCGGAAAAGACTGGGAGAACACTTCAGGGTATTTCCGATCAGTAACTGGACAGAGATGGATGTATGGAATTACATCAGACAGGAAAAACTGGAAATCCCGTCTTTATATTATGCACATGAGCGGGAAGTCATTCATCGTCTGGGTACCTGGCTGCCCGTTTCCAAATACCTCACTTTGCGGGAAAATGAAAAGATCGAAAGAAAGAAAATCCGTTTTCGCACACTGGGGGATATTACCATTACCGGGGGTATTGAATCGGATGCCGACACCCTTGACAAGATCGTTGCGGAGGTGGCTGCATCCCGACAGACTGAACGCGGCAACCGCGGCGATGATAAGCGGTCGGAAACAGCCATGGAAGACCGGAAGAAACAAGGGTACTTTTAAAGCTGAAAGAACTACGAATTGGAAGATTACGAATTAAGAGTATATCATCCATAAATCTTAGCATTGAAACTACCTCTGAAACACTCTTAAACTATTCTGAAACACATTAAAACCACTCAACAACAAAACTACTCATGGAACTCTTACGATTTATGACGGCCGGCAGTGTGGATGATGGAAAAAGTACATTGATCGGGCGGCTGCTGTATGACTCTAAATCCATCTTCCAGGATCAGATAGAGGCGGTGGAAAAATCCAGCAAAACCAAAGGGCTGGAAGATATCGATTTATCTTTACTGACTGACGGGTTAAGAGCGGAGAGAGAACAGGGAATTACCATTGATGTGGCCTATCGTTATTTCGCTACTCCCAAAAGGAAGTTTATCATCGCGGATACCCCCGGCCATATCCAATATACCCGGAACATGGTAACCGGAGCCTCTACCGCCAACCTTGCCCTGATATTAATAGATGCGCGCAACGGGGTAGTAGAACAAACTCGTCGTCATTCTTATATTGCCTCTTTACTCCAGCTCCCTCACCTGGTTATTTGTGTTAATAAAATGGACTTAGTGGATTATAAAGAACAAGTATTTAATAAGATAGTAGAAGACTATACCCGATTTGCAGAAAAACTGGAGGTGAACGACATTCGTTTTATCCCTATCAGTGCACTCAAAGGAGACAATGTGGTGCATAAATCTAAAAAAATGAGTTGGTATGGAGGAGATCCCTTGTTGCATACCCTGGAAACCATTCCCGTGAGAGACGATGAAAATCAAGAGGATACCCGTTTCCCGGTACAGACCATTATCCGGCCCCGCACCGATCAATATCACGACTACAGAGGATATGCAGGAAAAATAGCCGGCGGCATCTTTCGGCCGGGAGATAAGGTGACGGTTCTCCCCTCCGGCCTGCACTCGACCATCCGGTCTATTGATACCTTTCACGGACCGCTTGAAGAAGCTTTTGCTCCCATGTCTGTTTCCCTTACCCTGGAAGATGATATTGATATCAGCAGAGGAGATATGCTGGTAGGAGAGAACAGCCGGCCACGGGCAGAACAGGATATGGATTGCATGATGTGCTGGCTCAATACAAAAGATCCGCATCCTCGTGCAAAATACGTATTGCGCCATACCACCAACGAGGTGCGCGCCATGATAAAAGAGATCTATTATAAAGTGGATATAAACACTTTAGCAGAAATTAAAGAGGAGCAAACCGAAATTAAAATGAATGATCTCTTTAAAGCGCAATTAAGGACCACGAGGCCGCTTTTGTTCGACAGATACCATACAAACCGGCACACCGGCTCTTTGATCCTCATAGATGAGAGCACGAATGAAACCGTGGCGGCAGGGATGATCGTATAAGTGCAGTTACCATCCTCCTCCGGCCCCGCCGCCGCCAAAGCCGCCGCCGCCGAAACCGCCAAAACCGCCGCCGCCTCCCCCGAAGCCGCCGCCTCCAAAACCGCCACGACCACCGCCTCCCAGCATATTGCCGAGAAGCATGCCCCCGAGGAAGGGACCCAGTCCGTATCCGCGGCCCCTGCGATTGTATCCATGGCCGCCGCCATTATTACCGCCTCCGCGGCTACTGATAAATATGACGAAGATGATTATAAAAATGAACAGGAAAAAGAATATGCCTCCATTGCCCGCTTTGTTTTTGGCATCACGGGGGGAAGCTTTATATTCTCCTGCAGCAGCCTTGATAAGGTCGGTGGTAGCCAGATCCAGCCCCTTGTAGTAATCTTCGTATTTGAAGTTAGGTATAAGATCTTTATTAATGATGGCCCCCGCAGTAATATCCGGTATGGCTCCCTCCATTCCGTAACCGGTTGCAATAAAAGCCTTGCGGTCTGCTGCGGCGATCAGAATGACGATCCCGTTATCAAATTTTTTCCCTCCTACTCCCCATTTTTGCCCTATGGCCACCGCATAATTGACCATGGCATAATCTCCTACCGTACGCACAATGACCACGGCTATCTGGGTAGAAGTGCTGTCATTATAGGCCACCAGTTTCTGCTCCAGGGCATTATTTTCGGATGGAGTCAAAAGACCGGTAAAATCGTTCACCAGCCGGGGGGGATTGGGACGGGCAGGAACGGGAATATCCTGTGCCCGACCAGATAAAAATAAGGTTAAAAATAAGAGAATAAGCGGGATCCCTCTGGTCAGACATCCGGAAATAAGAGCGGCAGACTTATGGGAAAAAGTAAGATTCGTTTTTTTATGAAGCAAAACAATGTTTTTTTAATTGACTGGATCAGCCGTAAATAATATCGTCGGGCAACTCATTCTCATCATCAGGCTGGTGCGGGAAATAGGTTTTCAGGGATTCGCCTATGGAACGTACAGCCGTTGCTATCCCGTCTACATACTGTTTTTCCCGAAAAGCCTCGCGCATTCCTGCAGCCTGTTTTTTCCAAAAGTGATCTCCCACCTTCTTATGGATGCCTTCATCACCCAGTATAGCAAATTGCCGGTCTTTTAAAGCCACATAGACCAAAACCCCATTCCGATCCCCGGTATGTTGCATATTGAGCTGAAAGAACAGCTCTTCCGCACGTTCCATAGCATCGATGTATTTACATCTGAGCTCTACATAGACCCGTACTTCTCCGGAGGTCTCCTTTTCAGCATGCTGAATGGCTTCTATCAGCTTTTGGTTTTGGACTTCATCGAAAATGGGCTTTTTCTTAAATAGCTTCACAGATCACAATTTCAAAAGATGATTTGATTGATTAATATATTCCGGAATCCGGTTATCCGGAAAGGCTAATCGGATGAATCGTTGTTGCTTCCGAAATCCACCGTAGGAGCATGTTCTGCACCCTGCTCAGCCTGGAAGAATCCCTTTTTATCAAAGCCGAACATACCGGCATAGAATACGGCGGGAAACCTCTTGATAGATTTATTGTATATACTTACCGCATCATTAAAGCGCTTACGCGCAACGGATATCCGGTTCTCGGTTCCCTCTAATTGGGTTTGAAGTCCTTTAAAATTCTCAGTAGCCCTAAGCTGGGGATAACGCTCGGAAACGACCATCAACCGCCCTAAGGCCTGGCTGAGCTGACCCTGGCTGGCCTGGAATTTCTGGATGGCCTCGGGGGAGAGATCGGCGGGGTCTACCTTTACCTGTGTAGCCGAGGCACGGGCCTGGATCACGTCCGTAAGAGTCGATTTCTCAAAATTGGCCGCTCCTTTTACCGTATTGACCAGATTGGGTATCAGGTCCATCCGGCGCTGATACTGGTTCTCCACCTGGCTCCATGCATTTTCCACATCCTGTTCATTGTTCACCAGCTTGTTATAACCACTTTTCAGGCTGCATCCTCCTATTAAAACGATCAAAACGATTACGATCAGAACAATCCATCCTTTTTTCATAAAAAAATTGGGTTAAGGTTTTTTAACAGTTATCAAAGGTAATCAATTTTAAAGTTCTACTTTATTATTCTCCCTATTTATATCCGCCATCCTTTGTGAAGGATCAATTTCGATACTTTGAACCGCTCCCTTCGCAACCGGAAGCGTAATGACATTCGTGGGATGGGTCCAGGGCCAGGCTTTGAAAGTTTGTCGTTTAATACCCGGCCGTTCATTGGGTTTCGCACCAAACATAAGATAGGTTGGAATATAGGCTATTTCTTTATGGCCGTCTTTAAAAGTGATCAACAGATCCAGAGGCATCGGTATTTCTCCATAACGGTGGAGTTTAACCCGGGTCTGATTTCCTTCGGACCAAACAGAATCAATACCGTAATCGATCACCTTGGTGGTGAACAGCCAGAATTCTTCATACCAGTCCAGTTTCATGCGGCTGACTTTTTCGGCTACGCGTATAAAATCGTTGGGATCCGGATGCTTGAAGCGCCATTCTTTGTAATATTCCAACAGGGTCTTGTCCAAATTTTTTTGTCCAATGATATAGCTCAATTGTTCAAGAAATACGGCGCCCTTTGAATAGGCGTTTTGTCCATATCCATAGTTGGTACGATAGTGGTCCGCATACACGGTCATCGGCTCTGCCATCCCGCTGTGAACCAGGTTAAAATATCCGCTGTATGCGGCTGCCTCCCCTTCAGGAAGCTGTGCCAGTCGTTTCATCGTGCTTTCGCGCCCTGCTTCATTGTTTTTAAAGAGGGAATCTGCATATGCATGGTAATAATAAGAAGAAACTTTCCCTTCCGCATAGGTGGCAAAACCCTCGTCCTGCCATGGATTATGTGATTCATTGGAACCCATCAACATCTGGTACCAGCTGTGCATCCACTCATGGAAGGCCGTTCCCAGACTTGAACTTTTCACCAATGTGGCCATAGGATATTCCATTCCACCGTCTCCCCCCTGAATAAAAGAATATTGTTTGAAGGGATAAGGGCCAAAATGTTTTTCAATAAAAGGTAAGACCCGAATAGCCGCTTTCAAAAGATTGTGCCAGCCTTCTTCCTTTTGGGGGTCGGATTTATAAATGACGTTGATTACGGTGTGGGCCGCATTATTGGCTACGGCGGAAATATGCTTATAATCCGGGTCGGCCCCCCAGACAAAATCGTGTACTTTTGGCGCTTTGAAATGCCAGGTGAGTGTCGGGGTATTGGGGCGGTGTACTTTGGTTCCCGGTTTTTCATAACCATAACCGATTTCCCGGGCATTCTGAAGATAGCCGGTAGCGCCTATCATATAATTTTTATCTATAGTAATTTTAACGTCATAATTCCCCCAAACACCATAAAATTCCCGCGCCACGTAAGGTGTGGGATGCCAGCCTTCAAAGTCATATTCACACAATTTAGGATACCATTGGCTCATGGAATAACGCACTCCTTCGGCATTGTCTCTCCCGCTGCGGCGGATCTGCACGGGCACCTGGCATTTAAAAGCAAGGTCGAACTCCGCTTTACTGTCGGGCGCAATGGGCTGGTCTAAAGGCACTTCAAGTATGGTTTCATGGTAGATCAATTTTTGGGAGCGACCGTTCATTTTCAAGGCTAAAACGCTGTCGTAGCCGATCTCATCCGGCTTCAGATGTGCAATCCGGTCCCGCACCCTCCTATCCCAATCGCGTACCGTATCTCCTTTCCGGGTCACCCCCAGAACGATTTTACCCAGCTCCCTGCTGCGAACGTCCATCATGCTACCCGGTTGAAAGGCATTCCAGTATAGATGGAAGAATACCCGGTGCAGGCTGTCAGGTGAATTGTTCCAATAGGTGAGATGCTGCGTCCCGGTCAGCCGGTTGGTATTTATATCTAATTTTACCTCCATACGATACTCCACTTTTTGTTGCCAGTAACACCGACGCTGGGCAAAAGAGGATCCGAAGAAAAGAAACAACAAAAATATTGCGGGAAGCCCTCTCAGGAATAGGGATGCGATTTTTTTCATAAAGCTGACCCCATTTTTAGGTTTGGATTTGTAAAAAATTGAACTTTCAGCCGCAATATACAATAAAATTAACCCCGCTTTCGGGTATCCTGTTCTCGTTATCAAAGCCACGAATGCACGAATGAATAATATAATTCGCCC
>CAYZGR010000011.1:62302-66189 GCA_964478125.1 uncultured Chitinophagaceae bacterium
CTGGCCTTTATTTACTTCCCGCGCAGGTCTGGTATTTCCTTTATTGTCGGAAGCAGAAGAACGGGCTTCGGAAGAAGGCATGACCCGTACCGGGCGTGCCTGATGATCATTATTTGCCTGTTCGGCTCCCCTCGGACTTATTGAAGGCCTGTAAATCCTTAACCCGTTGGAAGTTACCTGTGATCTGGATGCCTGCGAGCTGTTAAAGACCCTGACCGGACGGATGTTCTGATTAGTCCTTTGCTGAACGGCACTACGGGTAGGCCCCGAAAAATAATGATGATTGTTTTGCTCATACACATTATTAATAATGGTCGTATTATTAATGATCGTGGTGTTCCTACTCCACGGTTGATAATACCGGGAGATATTATGGTAGGTGATGTATCTGCTGGGAACAAAGGTCCAAAACCGCGGGCCGATGTTTAAATGGACATTAATGCTCATTCCCGGTCCGAGCGGCGCCCATCCGTAATAGGAAGGAGAATGCCGCCAGGCTACCCAGGCCGGAGCCCACACGTCTCCCGGAATCCATATCCAGCCATAATAATTATCAAAGGTCCAGCGCCCGTAATGAAAAGGCGCCCAGCCCCATCTATAGTTGGAGACCCACGTCCAACCGTAATCGGAATAAATCCAGTGACCGTTGGTGGCATAGGGCCTGAAATTGCGTGATACCCTTGGGATCCACGCATTTCCGTATCCTTTATAATTGATCCATCGGCCGTAAGGGCTTAACGATTGATAAAAAAGGTCAAAAGTTACATTCGGGCCCTGTGTCTGGCCGGCCGGATAACTTTCTGCCAAAGGTCTTCCTGCCATGCAGCCGGTAAAGGAAAATAACGCTACAAACAGGAAAACTATTTTATATATGATTTTCATCTCAAACCTCCTGTTTTTTTAATAAATATAAAGATAATTAAGTATATAGGGGCAATATCTATACCAACTGCCATTTAGGCAGGGTATTTTAGGTAAAAGTGGTGCTATATTGGTATGATCGGTTGAGGGAATACTCCGGCCTGCTTTTTCTCATTTAATATATTCCTTAATCTCGTTCAGTTTCATGAGGGCTTCTACAGGGGTCAGACGGTTGATATCCATATTGTTCAGCAGCTCCCGGATGTGTTGAAAAGTTTCCGTATGCGTGTCAAAGATGCTGAGTTGGTATTGAACCGGTGAAGTTTTCTTCAATCTTTGTTCTATGGGTTTGGCCAGTTGTTTATCTTCCAATTGAGCCAGGATCTCATTGGCCCTTGCAATAAGCTCCGGCGGCATCCCGGCCATTCGGGCCACATGAATACCAAAGCTATGGCGGCTTCCCCCGGGCTTTAATTTTCTAAGGAAAATAATTTTGTTCCCGGCTTCCTTATTGGCGATATGGAAATTCTTTACCCGGTCGAGCTTATTTTCAAGTTCATTTAGTTCATGGTAATGGGTGGCGAATAAGGTTTTGGGCCGGTGCGGAGTGAAGTCATGCAGGTATTCCACGATACTCCAGGCTATGGAAATGCCATCGTAGGTACTGGTGCCGCGTCCTATTTCATCCAGGAGAATCAGGCTGCGGGAAGTAAGGTTGTTGATGATGCTGGCGGTTTCATTCATCTCCACCATAAAGGTGGACTCTCCACCGCTCAGATTGTCGGAGGCCCCCACGCGGGTAAAAATTTTATCGGTAAGCCCGATCTCGGTTGAATCAGCCGGCACAAAGCAACCCATATGAGCCATTAAAGTGATAAGGGCTGTCTGACGCAGCAGAGCCGACTTACCACTCATATTCGGGCCGGTAAGAATAATGATCTGCTGATCTTCCTGGTTTAAAACCATATCATTGGCGATGTAAGACTCGCCGGAGGGGAGCGCCTGTTCAATAACGGGATGACGCCCTTCCACAATTTTCAAATGCGGCGCTTCCGTAAGCAGGGGGCGCCGGTAATTAAAACGTTTGGCAATAACGGAAAAACATAGGATGCAGTCTAACTGGGCCAGCACCTGGGCATTCAATTGTACCGGGGCGATATAATCCTGAAGCTGCTGCAACAAGGCTTCAAAAATTTGGATTTCCAATATCCCGATCTTTTCCTCGGCCCCGGTGATCTTTTCCTCATATTCTTTGAGTTCCGGCGTGATATACCGCTCGGAATTGGTGAGGGTCTGCTTGCGGATCCAGCCTTCCGGGACCTTATCTTTATGAGTATGGGTGACTTCCAGGTAATAGCCAAAAACGTTGTTGTAACCGATCTTCAATGAGCTGATGCCGGTGGCCCTGGCCTCTTTCTGCTGCATTTCAACCAGGTATTCCTTACCGGAATAGGCTATTTTTCGCAATTCATCCAATTCAGGATGAACCCCTTCTCTTATAAGGTTGCCTTTGACAGCCTGCGTAGGAGGATTTTCAACAATCTCACTCAAGATTTTTTGCTGAATAGTGGGGCAGGGATTCAGTTGCTCTATGAGTCGCGAAAGATAAGGATCCTTTAACGCCGAACATTGTTTTTTAATTTTTCCCACCTGCTGTAACCCCCGGGCCAACTGCAATACTTCGCGCGGTGATATTTTTTTTAGAGGGACTTTGGAAACCACCCGTTCCATGTCTCCTACCTGTTTCAATTCATGGATCAGGCCGCGGGCCAGATCCGGATCTTTTATAAAAAACTCCACCAGATCGAGTCTTTCATTGATCCTTCCCCTATCTACCAAGGGGAATACCAGCCATCTTTTCAGCATACGGGAACCCATGGGCGTTACCGTATGATCCATTACATTCAAAAGGCAGCGGCCTTTCTCTCCGGCACTTTGCAGCAACTCGAGATTGCGGATGGTAAATTTATCCATCCATAAAAAGGTATCCTGGTCAATCCGCTGAATGGTGGCAATATGACTGATATTGGGATGTTCGGTTTCTTTTAGATAGTGCAGCGCCGCTCCGGCGGCTATTATGGCCGCGGTCATGCCTGCTATACCAAAGCCCTTTAAAGACACGGTCTCAAAGTGCTTCAACAGGGTTTCCGTGGCATAGCTTTCGCTAAAGATCCATTCATCCAGGGTATAGGTATAAAAATCTTCCCCCGCCAGGCCGGGTTTGCCTCCCAGATGAGCTTTGAAATCCCTCTGTTTATTACGTTGGTAGATGACTTCTGCCGGACGAAAACTCTGCAGCAGCTTATCCACATATTCCAGGTTGCCCTGGGCCACAAAGAATTCTCCGGTGGAGATATCCAAAAAGGCAATACCACATAATTCTTTGTCCAAATGAACGGAAGCCAGAAAATTATTGGCATTGTTGTCTAACAATTTATCTCCTGTGGCCAGTCCCGGCGTCACCATTTCAGTTACGCCGCGTTTCACCACCCCTTTGGCGGTTTTGGGATCTTCCAACTGGTCACATATAGCCACCCTGTAACCGGCTTTTACCAGCTTATGCAGATAGGTATCCAATGCATGATGGGGAAACCCTGCCAGTTCTACGGCAGAGGCCGATCCGTTCGATCGCTTGGTCAGGACGATCCCGAGTACCTCAGAAGCAATAACAGCATCCCTTTCAAAGGTCTCATAAAAATCCCCCACCCGGAACAGAAGGATCGCATCGGGATATTTGGCTTTTATAGCCCGATGTTGCTGCATCATCGGGGTTTCTTTCCTGGATTTGGCCATAGGTGGACAAAAATAAGAAATCCGCACAGATGATAAAGAAATAACCGGACGACTCTTGCTATATTATTTTTTCCATTGGTTTATAAAGGTAAGAACGAAATACAGCTTATACCGGCAGGAATAATCCAGCGATAAAAAAGCATTCCTTTGAATCGTATGGTGCGCGTGGCTCTAACCCACTATTGCAGTACTCTTATTTTAATACTTCTGAAAGAAACCGTATTGCCATGATC
>CAYZGR010000012.1:0-66124 GCA_964478125.1 uncultured Chitinophagaceae bacterium
GTCTTACCAGGTAAATATAAATATTCCTTTTTTATTCGTGCATTCGTGGCATAAGGAATATTCTTCGGAGCGGAACCAAAGAAACGCTTCAGGGTAAACTCTTGAATATAGTATAACGTAATAAGATCTCGATAAGGAGGAAAGCAAGTGCAGCTAAGGCAAAAGGATAAAACAGCTCTTTGTATTGTTTATACGAGGTCACTTTTATCTTGGTTTTTTCCATCTTGTCGATTTGTTTATAGATATCTTGTAAGGAACGGTTATCGGTAGCACGGAAATATTGTCCTCCCGTTTCCGAAGCAATCTTTTTCAAAAGGGCGGTATCAATTTGTACTTTCATCTGCTGCATCTGAACACCGCCCCCGGGTATGGGCACTGGAAAGGGGGCCATACCAATGGTTCCTACGCCGATAGTATACACCTTGATGTGATACAATTTCGCTATGTTTAAAGCCGTTAAGGGATCTATCAACCCGGTATTGTTCACTCCGTCGGTAAGCAAGATGATCACTTTACTTTTGGCTTTACTTTTTCGCAGGCGATCCACGCTGGTGGCCAAGCCCATGCCAATGGCCGTTCCATCTTCCAGAGAGCCGCTTTTTACACTTTTGATCTGATTGAGCAGAACGGCATGGTCGGTAGTAATGGGGCACTGGGTAAAGCTTTCTCCCGCGAAGATGACGAGCCCTATGCGGTCGGTCGGCCTTCCCTTTACAAAATTCATTGCCACCTTTTTGGCAGCTTCTATCCGATCCGGTTTAAAATCCCGGGCAAGCATGCTTCCGCTTACATCCAGGCATAGTACAATATCAATTCCCTCACTGTTCAGATTCTCAGTCACGCTTGACGTACGCGGACGTGCTATCGCGACGATTAAGAGTGCGATAACCAGTATACGTAATATAATTAATACCGGCCTTAGTCTTGATTTCCAGGAGGCCGGCAGGTTTCGGATGCCCTCCAGGGAAGATACCCGAAAAGAGGCTTTTTGATTATTATATTTTTTAAGATACCAATAGATAAGGACCGGTATGAGCAATAGCAATACCAAAAGCGCCGGATTGGCAAAGGTGATATTTTTATAATCAAAAAGACTCAAGGTTATATCTTTTTTTATATTATTTCTTTTCTTTAACTTCTTCTTTTTGCGGTTGTGGTTTACACCATTCTACCAAACTACGTGCTTTCCCCATGCAGTTTTCGTGTGCTTCCGGGGCAGGTTGTAGTTTGGCAAATTTGGCCAGGTCAGCCGTTTGTAGAATATATTGAAGATCATCTCGTTTTTGGTTCAATTGGGTTACGTCTTTTATTTTTTGCAGCAATTCATCTGATGTTTGTTCCATGGCGTTAATATGGTACTGTCGCTGAATAAACAACCTCAATATATCCGTTAGCCGGGAATAGTATGTTTTTATTTCTCCCTGTTGCCACAACTGCTCTTTTTCTAATTTATTTAATCCTGTAATGGCCTGTTCGTAGGGAGGGATTTGTGGAACGGGCTTTTCTTTTTGAGGCTTTGTTTTCTTTTTATAATAGAATAAGAAATACAATAGGATAAGCAGCACCACCAAACCGCCGAGAATATAGGGCCAGTAATCCAGTAGGTTAAAAGGGACGGTACGGATTTCTTTAATAGGCTTAAAAGGTTTGGTCGTATCAACGGCCACCGTATGTACAAAGAGTGCAAGTGAATCGGTCCGGAGATTTTCCCGGTTTGAAGTATCTTTTTCAGCAACCGTATGAAACTGAAAAGAAGGAATATGCCATTCTCCGGAATCGAATCCCGTAAGGGTATAGCTTTTCTGATAGATGATACTTCCATTTTGTTCGAGCGTATCAATTGGCGTCTGGCTGATGACCATCAGGTGGTTGAAAGTATCCGGTACGGTCGCCCATACGATCTCCGGAGCCCCGGAGTCTTTTATAGCCTGGAGAGTCAGATGGAGTTGTTCGCCGATTTTGATCTGCTGCGTATCAATAGCAGCATGAACACTGACGTGATAGGGAGCTTGGGCGCCTGCCTGCCTTATTCCTATAATCCCATACCATAGAAATACAGTTATGAAAATGCAGATTCCGGCATGGGCATAAAAATATTTTGAAGAAATGTGTTTCATTTTTCTAAAAACTGGTCATATTCTTTTCTTAAAGAATCCCTTCAATACTTTTACATAATCCTGTCCCGTTTTCACGCTCAATAGTTCGGCGCCACTTTTCAGGAAAGCTTCTTTGCAATATTTACGATGTTCTACGAATTTTTTAGTATAATATTCGCGAATGGCCCGGTTGGAAGTATCCACCCATTGTTGAAGGCCGGTTTCGGAATCTTGCATTTTGATCATTCCCACGTCGGGCAATTCTTTATCCCGCTGATCATAAACATGCAGCCCGATCATGTCATGTTTCCGGGAAGCTATTGTTAATGCATCTTCATAACCGGTAGTCAGGAAATCGGATGCCAGGAGTACGATAGAACGTTTTTTGTTGGCATTGTTGAAAAAACGCAGCGCCGCTCCTACATCTGTTCCTCCTCCCGCCGGTTCAAGAGATAGCAATTCTCTGATGATCAATAAGATATGTGATTTACCCTTCTTTGGCGGAATATATTTTTCTATTTTATTGCTAAAAAAGATCACCCCGACTTTATCATTGTTATTAATGGCGGAAAAGGCCATAACTGCACATATTTCAGTGATCAGATCTTTTTTGCGTTGTTCATGTGTTCCGAATAGAGCGCTTTTACTGACGTCTACCAGCAGCATAACGGTTAGTTCTCTTTCTTCCTCAAATACCTTGATGTAAGGATGTGAGAACCTGGCGGTGACATTCCAGTCTATGGCGCGAATATCATCCCCGTACTGATACTCCCGTACTTCGCTGAAATTCATACCTCTTCCCTTAAAAGCCGTATGATAGTCGCCGGAGAAGATATGATTGCTTAGGCCCTTTGTTTTAATTTCGATCCGGCGAACTTTTTTAAGCAGCTCTGTCGTATCCATATTTAAGGCACCTCCACCATATTTAAAACTTCGCTAATAATATTTTCGGAGGTAATGTTCTCGGCTTCGGCTTCGTAAGTCAGCCCTACCCGATGGCGCATGACATCAAAACAAATACTGCGAATGTCTTCGGGGATCACATACCCGCGTCGCTTTGTGAAAGCATAAGCTTTGGCAGCCAGGGCAAGATTGATACTCGCGCGCGGCGATCCGCCGTAAGCAATCAGGGGTTTTAGTTTTGATAGTTTATAGGATTCCGGATCCCGGGTCGCAAATACAATATCAATAATATAGCGTTCCACCTTTTCATCCATATAGACTTCACGTACCAGCGTCCGGGCCTTAAGAATATCTTCAGGATAGACCACCTGTTGGATGGTTTTAAATCCCTGAGGATCCAGGTTTTCCCGGATAATTTGCTTTTCTTCTTCCTTATTCGGATAACCGATGTTCACCTTTAACATGAAACGATCTACCTGGGCCTCCGGCAGTTGATAGGTCCCTTCCTGCTCAATGGGGTTTTGCGTCGCCAGCACGAGAAAAGGTTCTTCGAGCTTAAAGGTCTCGTCGCCAATGGTTACCTGTTTTTCCTGCATGGCCTCCAGCAGGGCGCTTTGTACTTTGGCCGGCGCCCGGTTAATTTCATCGGCCAGGATAAAATTGGCAAATATGGGACCCTTACGTACATCAAATTCATTTTTTTGCTGATTGTAGATCATCGTACCTATGACATCTGCAGGAAGCAGATCGGGAGTGAATTGTATTCGGCTAAAACGTCCGTTTATAGCGGAAGAAAGTGATTTAATAGCCAGTGTTTTTGCGAGGCCGGGAACACCTTCCAAAAGGACATGACCCTGTGCCAGCAGGCCGATAACCAATCTTTCGGTCATGTATTTCTGGCCTATGATCACCTTTCCCAGCTCCAGGTTTAAAAGATCAACAAAAGAACTGGCTGCATGAATTTTTTCATTAAGCGCTTGAATGTCGGACGCGATTGTTTCCATTACTTCTTTTAATTTTTTGGTCGCTAAAGTATAAAATATTGGCCGTATGAGGTATTGAAGAGGTTTAAAAGCCCTGTTAAATGGGTGTTAAAAACAAGCAATCATACAAAAGGGAAAAGAAAATGTTTTTATATCCCTACCTTTGTACGCACTGTATGAATGATTTGTTGGAACAAAAGTGGGAAGCGGTTAAGGAACTATTTGAGAGCCGATTTGGAAAAGAACCAGATCTGGAGGTTGTTTTGTTTCTGATAGGGATCCAGGAATTGCGTAACGTCCAAAATTCTTTTACTAAAGAGCAGAAAGAGGACTTGATGCATGTGGCAACATGTACTTTATTGAGCTTTGGCGGATATTATGAACTGGAAAATTATGATGAGGACGGCTGGCCGCATTTTAAAAAGTTAAAGAATACACCACCGATGGATACCGGCGCACAGGAGGAATTTCTGAGAACATATATCATTCATTATTTTGAAAGAAAAGAACTCATAAGCATTGATTCCATTTCTTCAGATCAATAATCCCTCTTTCTCAGATGCGCATCATGTCATCTTATTTTTAATTATCGGTTTAATAGTAGGTTTCCTATCGGGTTTGTTGGGAAAAGGTGGTAGCGCTATTACCACCCCGGCCCTGCAGGTATTTTGCGGGGTGCCCCCCTTTCTGGCCTTGGCTTCCCCTTTGCCGGCCAGTTTGACCAACGCCCTGTCGGGAACGTTTGTGTATACCAAAGAAAAAATGTTGAATAAACGGGTGGTCGTTATTTCCCTGGTATTGGGTATACCGGCTACTATCGGTGGTTCTTTAATCAGTCCGATGATGGGAGGAGAAACTTTGATGGTGCTGACCGCGCTTTTTGTGCTGGGATTGGGTCTTTCCTTCGTACTTCCCCGCTTTATTCCTTTTCCGAAGGTCGGAAGGCGTCCTGTTCATACTACTCCGCAGGTCTGGAAAATTATTGTACTGGCGCTTTTTGTCGGAGGATTGTCGGGATTGCTGGCCAATGGCGGAGGCGTATTGTTTGCCCCTTTGTTTATTCGTTGGTTAAAGATGCCGGTAAAGCAAGCTATGGCATCTTCCCTGTTGATCGCGGGAGGACTTGCCATACCGGGTACCCTAACCCATTGGTTTTTGGGGCATATTGACTGGTGGATCGTATTGTGGTTGTGTATCAGTTCCACCCCCAGCGCTTATCTTGGAGCAAAGGTAGCAGTGCGCCTGAAAAGTTCCACCCTGGAAATGATCTTCGGTATTATGCTTTGCGTGTTTGGTTTCTATGACATAATGTATACCTTGTATTGAAGGTTTATTCCAGTTGCCCGGGGTCCACTCGTGTGGGCGTATCTTTTCCGCTTATGAGGCTTTTAGCACTTAATGCGATAGAACGGATGATCTTTGTCATGTTTTTCAGATCGAGGGTGGAGATCTCATCGCTTACCTTGTGATAATGAGGTTCGTTATCCATCTTAGAGGTGGAAATGGTATGTGCCGGAACTCCCAACCGGGCAAGCGTGGCATTATCCGAACGATAAAAAAGATGTTGTTTGGGATAAGGATCGGGATGGAACCGGAATCCGGTACCTTTAAGGTTTTGTTGTAAAATAGATCCGAGGCTGGATTTTTCAAAACCTGTAATATAAGCCGAATTTTCTCCCCATTTTGAAGAGGTGCCGATCATCTCAATATTGAGCATGGCAATGATCTTTTCGGGATCCAGTTGTTCGGAAAAGTAGCGAGAGCCATAGCCCCCTTCTTCTTCGCCGGAGAAAGTAACAAAGATCAGACTTCGTTGGTTATCTGCCTTTTTGCTAAAGTATTTTGCCAGTTCAATAACTGCCGTGGTACCCGAAGCATCATCATTGGCTCCGTTATATATCGTGTCGCCGGGGAGGGAGCCGTCGGTACCCAGGTGGTCGTAATGTGCAGAAAAGATCACGTATTCCTCCGGTTGGCTTTTTCCCGGTAAGAAACCCACAATGTTTTCTGCTTTTTTAGTCACCAATGCATTTTTGATCCGTATATGAAATCGAGGATAGGGACGATCGGACAGAATGAAGAGCACGGTGGGCGTACCGTCAAAGCTCTTTTGACCCTCCAGGTATCTTTTTAGCGAAACAAACCTCTTTTTCAGACCGGAGTCTACCCATACAACAGTGTTTTGTACCGGATGGAGATATTCCCGGATCTTTGTTCCAAAGGTTGCCATATTGACGATAGAGTCTATTTTTACAGGGCTCTGGTCCGTCCAGTCTATTTCCTTTTCCGTGGAGCGCTCCAAAATACGCTCCGGCGAGAGTGTCCGTCCTCCGGCATTTATGGAAACATCCACCGGTCGGGTGACAATCATCTCAAAGGACTGTCGATAGGCATGCGTCCCCGGCCACGTTTTTAATCCGGCTTCTTTGAAATATGTGGAAATAATACCTGCGGCTTTTTGGATCCCTTTGGTAAAGGTCTTGCGTCCATTTAAACTGTCGGCGGATAAGATTTTTTCCAGCCGGGTGACGTCTGTTTGGTTAATGACTTCTGTAAAAGTCTGGGCTTTTATCTGTGTTTGAATCAGGAGGAGGATAAGAGCGGTATGGCATACGATTTTCATGTAATGTCCGGATTTTTGTTGATAAAGGTACAATAATAGGGGATTCTGTAGTCTTGTTCCTAAAATTTAAAGAGCCTGTATTCTTTTATTTTAGGTTTTTCAATTACCTTTGCGCAAAAATTTGGCAATCCATATTTATCACATTATTTAATCGTTTTTCCTATGCCTCATACAGGTAAGATTAAACAAGTTATCGGTCCGGTGGTGGACGTTTATTTTGAGGGTGAAAATACCCTTCCCGAAATATTTAATGCCCTTGAAATCACTCGCGAGAATGGTGAGAAACTCATACTGGAGGCTCAACAGCATCTGGGAGAAGACAGTGTGCGTTGTATCGCAATGGATTCCACCGATGGGCTGGTCAGAGGCATGAAAGTAGAGGATAAAGGCACGCCCATAAAGATGCCAACCGGAGCGCGTATTAAAGGACGGTTATTTAATGTGGTAGGTGAAACTATTGACGGCCTCAGTCCGATAACTACCGATGAAGGAGCTCCCATTCATAGAAAAGCTCCCGCTTTTGAGGACCTGGCTGTGGAATCAGAGGTTCTCTTTACGGGGATTAAGGTAATTGATCTTATTGAGCCCTATGCCAAGGGCGGTAAAATCGGGCTGTTTGGCGGCGCCGGTGTAGGTAAGACGGTATTAATCCAGGAATTGATCAATAATATTGCCAAAGCTTACTCGGGCCTTTCTGTATTCGCGGGAGTGGGAGAGCGTACGCGTGAAGGAAATGACCTGTTGCGGGAAATGATTGAGGCCGGCATTATTAAATATGGTGATGCATTTAAAGAATCCATGGAGCAGGGGGGATGGGATCTTTCAAAGGTGGATGAAAATGATCTTACAGATTCAAAAGCTACCTTTGTTTTCGGCCAGATGAACGAGCCTCCGGGTGCCCGTGCGCGGGTAGCCTTGAGTGGATTGACGGTAGCCGAATATTTTCGTGACGGTGACGGTTCTGCAGCCGGAGGACGCGACATTTTATTCTTTGTAGACAATATATTCCGGTTTACGCAGGCAGGTTCTGAAGTTTCCGCCTTGTTGGGACGTATGCCGTCGGCCGTGGGGTATCAGCCGACCCTTGCCACTGAAATGGGACTGATGCAGGAGCGGATCACCTCTACTAAGAACGGCTCTATTACTTCAGTTCAGGCCGTATACGTGCCGGCAGACGACCTTACCGATCCCGCTCCGGCTACTACTTTTGCACATCTGGATGCAACCACGGTGCTGAGCAGGAAGATCGCCGACCTGGGTATTTATCCCGCGGTGGATCCGTTAAACTCCACTTCTCGTATCCTGACCGCTACCATTGTAGGAGATGCACATTACAATTGTGCCCAAAAGGTAAAACAGATTCTGCAGCGCTACAAGGAGTTGCAGGATATTATTGCCATCCTGGGGTTGGATGAATTAAGTGAGGAGGATAAGATGGTCGTTTCGCGCGCCCGTCGTGTACAGCGTTTCCTTTCTCAACCGTTTCATGTGGCCGAGCAGTTCACCGGTCTGCAAGGCGTGCTGGTACCAATTGAAGAGACCATTCGCGGATTCAATATGATCATGGACGGCGAGGTAGATGAGTATCCGGAAGCTGCTTTCAACCTGGTAGGTACGATTGACGATGCCATAGAGAAGGGTAAGAAATTGTTGGATCAGGCTGCTAAAAACTAAAGGAAATGAGTTTTCAACTTGAAATATATACGCCTGAACGAAAGGTTTTCGGAGGGAAAGTAGAGGGTATACAACTTCCCGGCCTGGATGGCCTTTTCGAGATCTTATCCCGTCATGCCAATTTGGTGGCTGCTCTGGTCCCGGGAAAAATGAAGGTGATGAAGGTACTGAATGATAAAAACAGCACTTCTTATTACAAAATTAAAGGGGGCTTTATAGAAGTGCTGAATAATGAGGCCACCGTATTGGTGGAGGGAGCAGTCCCCAGCCCAAAGTAAGCAAAGAGCTAATTTAAAGTAGGATCTATGGGATAATTGGCCATTTGTCCGAAATCCGCCCCCATACTTTTAAGGGCTCCGGACCAAAGTTCATTCTGTCTTGAATTAAACAAGATCCGCTTTGAGGTTTTGGAAATGATCCAGGAGTCTTCTTTTAATTCATCTTGTAATTGCCCTGCACTCCATCCCGAATATCCGATAAAGAATTTTATTTGCCCTTCTCCGATGGAGTTGTTATTCAATAGGGCTATTGCCTGCTCAAAATTGCCGCCCCAATGAATGCCGTTTCTTATGGGTTTTCCCTCTTGTATCAGGTCGGGGCATTGATGAATGAAATGAAGGGTATCCAGTTGGACAGGCCCTCCCACGTATACTTTTACGTTTCTGTCGAGGGTATCGGGGAGAAGCTCATTGAGCGTCCGGCTAAATAAATTATTAAGTGTAAACCCGAAGCTCCCTTCCGGTGAATGATCACATAGAAAGGTCACCGTTCTCGCAAAGTGCGGATCCTTAAGGAAGGGATGTGCAATAAGCAACACACCCGGCGCAGGAATCGTATTGCCTTTCATATCGGTACTTTTTTCTATCATAAATGATTACCAAACTTACGAAAATAATCGGAACAAGAGAGAAAGGAATGAACTTGGAGGAATGAAAGGAGCCGTAGCGGCTTGGATGTATGCTGGAATTTAATGTAGAATAATAAGAGACCGAGGTAAAGATTATTGTATGTTAGGCGGGTTTACCCCCTTCTTCTATAAGCGTTTGATACAGTAGCGACTTGAGATCTTCCAGAGATACGTTCATGTATAAGTGACCATCTATCGCATAAGATACGTTGCCCCGCTCTTCTGAGACGATGATGGATAAGGCATCGCTTTGTTCGGTAACGCCTACTCCGGAGCGATGACGCAAACCGATGCGCGCGGGAAGATCCGGATTTTGAGAAACCGGAAGCACCACTTTGGCAGCTACCAGTTTCCCGTCGGAAATAACCACGGCGCCATCATGTAAGGGACTGTTCTTCTTAAAAATAGTTTCAAGTAAGCGGGCGGAGATCACCCCGTCTATGGCTACGCCGGAAGAGGTATCGAGAGGCAGCTTGTAGCTTTTAGTGATAATAATCAGTGCGCCGGTATAGGTATTGGCCAGATTGCCCACGGCCATAATGAGATGTTTGATGATCTCTTCCTGCTTCCGGGATTCTTTCATTTTGTCTGAAACCAGGAAACGCTTCCATATATTGTTTTCACTGAACGGGATGTTTCTCCCGAGCAGGAGTAGAAAACGCCTGATCTCCGGTTGAAAAATAATGATGATCGCCAATATACCTACATTAATGAAGTTTTGAAGGATACTCGTCAGCAATGGCATCTTCAGGGTACGTACAATAAAGTACACAATGTATACAATGACGATTCCCCAAAAGATCTTGAAAGCGATACTTCCCCGCAGCAGGCGGTAAAGTTGGTAAATCAAGAAGGCTACGATAAGTACGTCCAGAATATTGAGCCATCTAAAAGAATATCCCCAGAGGTGAATCACTGATAGTAACTTTTTAAAAAACTAATATAGGGAAAATTATGCTTCTTTTAAATAATATTCCCATATTTGTATCAGTTCACGGGCCGGTCCGACATCATGAACCCTTAAAATTTGTGCTCCCTGTTGCAGAGCAAGCAAATTTAAGGCTATTGTTCCATTTAATGCTTCTTCGGGAGTATTTTTTAATAATCTGTATATCATGGACTTGCGGGAGATCCCCACCAGCAGGGGTTTCTGTAATTGATGAAATACGGAGAGGTGTTTCATCAGGGTATAATTCTGGGCCAGGGTTTTTCCAAAACAAAATCCCGGGTCAATAATCAGATCCCTGATACCGGCTTCTTTACAAAGGGCTATTTTCCGGACAAAATAATCGAATATTTCCTGTACCATATGCTCATAGTGAGGGTTTATTTGCATAGTCTCTGGTGTCCCCTGCATGTGCATGGCAATATAGGGGATCTGCAGTTTTCCGACCAGGGGTATCATTTGTTGATCCATTTCTCCTGCACTGATGTCGTTGATCATTACAGCGCCGTTCTCTACAGCAGCCTGCGCTACCTCCGAATAATACGTATCTACTGAAAGCAGTGCTTCCGGATGTGCTCTTAAGATATTGCGAATTGCAGGTACTACCCGGTCCCGTTCTTCCGATGCCGACAACTGCTGTGCGCCCGGCCGGGTACTTTGTCCCCCGATATCAAGAAATGTTGCACCCGCCTTGAGCATTTCCTCCACTTTTTTTAAATAAGAATCGGTTCTTTCGTAACGGCTGCCCTTATAAAAGGAATCGGGAGTGATGTTCAGGATTCCCATAATGAGCGGTTTGTCCGGGGTAAGCAACTTTCCCCCCAGATTCATGGAAAAAGTCGGCATTAATAATGTACTTTTGGCTGTCATTGCGGTTTTTTAGTTTGGCAAATTTATTTAATATAAATCAGAATGGAGCAGGAGCAAACATTTGATCAGTACGATGCCGTTATATCGGCCTGTAAGAGGATCTTCACAGATAAGGTGGGAGATTATGGCACATCCTGGCGTGTTCTACGGCCTGTTTCTGTTACCGATCAGATCAAGATAAAAGCTTTGCGCATCCGTCACATTCAGGAGACCGGGGAACAAAGGATCCCGGATGAGATAGATAGTGAATTTAGAGGGATTGTCAATTACGGGATCATCGCGCTCATACAGCTGGCGATGCCACAAGATGAAGAATGGGAATTAGACCTATCAGAAGCGGAAAAGGAATATGATGAAAAAGCAGCCATTGTCCGCCGGTTAATGGTTGATAAAAATCATGATTACGGCGAGGCATGGAGGCAGATGACCCAAGCGTCTTTTACAGATATTATTTTGTCTAAATTACAGCGTATCCGGCAAATCATTGCCCATAGCGGCAGGACAAAAGTTTCTGAAGGCATGAATGCCAACTTCGCGGATATTGTTAATTATGCAGCATTTGCATTAATAAAAATAGAAGAAGATAAACCTGCCTGATAATAGATTCAAAAATGAAGACTTTAAAGCGGACTTTGATCGTTATTTTCAGAATAGTTGTTGGTATTTTATTTATCCTGTCCGGTCTTGTAAAAGCCAATGATCCTCTTGGCTTAAGCTACAAGATGGATGAATTTTTCCATGTTCTGCATCTTAACTTTCTAGTTCCGGCAGCCCTGGTTTTTGCTGTTTTGATGATAGCTTTTGAGATCATCGCGGGATTCGCGTTACTGGTGGGCTTTAAGATGCGGATCTTCGGGACGCTGCTGTTGATACTCATGATCCTCTTCCTTTTTTTGACCGGCTTCGCTTATCTCAGCGGCAAGATCACAGAATGTGGTTGTTTTGGGGATTGTCTTCCGATTTCTGCCGGAGCATCTTTTTGGAAAGATGTTATTTTATTTATCCTGGTCTTTTTCCTGTACAGGCATCGAAGGAGCATCAGACCTTTTTTGGGAGGGTTTTTCACCTGGTTGATCATGATAGCGGTAGTCGTTCTTTCTTTTGGCTTGCAGCGTTACGTGCTTAAGCATCTACCTATTGTCGATTGCCTGCCCTATAAGGTGGGAAACAACATCAGCAGTTTAATGCAAATTCCGCCGGGGGCCATCCCCGATAAATATGAAACGGTTTTTATTTATGAAAAAGACGGAAAGGAGCAAGAATTTCCCGAAGATCAAATTCCCTGGAAGGATACTACCTGGCACTATGTGGATCGCAAGGATAAGCTGGTCCAAAAAGGTAATGCGGAGCCGGTTATCAAGGACTTTGTTATTTCGGATTTTGAGGGCAATGATTCCACTCAATATATTTTGGATCGAAAAGGATACACTTTTTTATTTATGGTGAAACAAACCGCGGAAGCCGGGAAGGGATGGAAGAAGAAGATGGAACATCTTGAAGCCGATTGCGAAAGATTTGGAGTCGGACTGTATGGGATCACTTCCTCTTCTAAAAATTTGGTTGCGGCCTTTAAGCAGAAGAACCATCTTCATTTTCCTTTTTTGCAGATGGATGGTACGGCGATCAAAACCGCGGCACGAAGCAACCCCTGTCTCATTTTGTTAAAGCAGGGGGTAATTGAGGGAAAATGGAGTTATCAGGATATGCCATCGGGAGCAGTGCCGGACCCTCAAACCGGTCAATTAATACTTAAATATTGATACGTTATTTTATAAGGAGACTGCTTTACGGTATTCTCGTCATTTTTGGCGTGGTAACCCTGGTGTTCTTCCTTTTTAACGTGTTACCTGCAGATCCGGCGCGGCTGACGCTGGGACAGCGGGCGGATGTATCTTCCTTGCAGAATGTACGCCATCAGTTGTATCTGGATAAACCCTTAGCCATACAATATCTGTTGTACCTGAATGATCTTTCTCCGATCAGTATTTTGGACAAGGATTATACGTTGCAGTCTCAACATCCCCACCTGACACTATTGCAGCTTTCCAAAAAACATTCTTTGGTTTTGAAAGCTCCATACCTGCGACGTTCCTATCAAAGTAAGAAAGAAGTATGGAATATATTGATGGAGGCTCTTCCCAATACGTTTATTTTGGCAATAGCGGCCATGCTTTTTGCCACAATAGTTGGAATTTTATTGGGTATTCTCGCGGCCGTCAAACAAAATACCTGGTTGGATACCGCTGCTGTTTTTTCGAGTGTGACTGGTATTTCTGCCCCTTCTTTCTTCACGGGTATTGTAATTGCGTATTTGTTTGGCTATCTGCTGAGCGACTGGACACATCTGCATATGACGGGAAGCCTTTTTGCTTTTGACCCGTTCGCGGGCAGGGAACTCACCTTCAAGAACATTATCTTACCTGCATTTACGTTAGGGATCCGGCCGCTGGCGATTATTGTTCAACTTACCCGGAGCGCCATGTTAGATGTGCTGAATCAGGATTATATCCGGACGGCTTATGCAAAAGGCCTGAGGAGAAAGACGGTTATCTTCAAACATGCGTTAAAAAATGCACTCAACCCGGTCGTGACGGCAATAACCGAATGGATGGCCAGTCTCATGGCAGGCTCCTTTTTTGTAGAGTATATTTTTGGCTGGAAAGGGATAGGTAAAATAACGGTGGATGCCTTGATGAAGTTCGATTTTCCGGTGGTTATGGGAAGCGTGCTGGTAATATCTGCATTATTCGTTTTTGTAAATATATTGGCCGATTTGCTTTATTCCCTGTTGGATCCCCGTATTATACTGGAATGAGGACTTGATTACTACCTGATAATGACTTTGTCGACGAGCTTTTCTCCGAGTGCAGTATTCATCCGCTGTAGGATGAGGTCTTTAGAGTAGGCCAGCTCCTGCTTTAAAGGAGCCACATTCGTAGAAATAATGAGCTGGCGGTTTTGGAGTTTTATGGATTGGGTATAGCGGGCGATGGTTTTTCCCATTTCCTTTTCCCATATTGTTTGAATACGAACTTCATTCATCTGGTTGCGAAAAGGACTGCGTTTCAAGTACTCGCGCATGGCATCTCCCAAACTCATTTCTCCCATATGACGAAGATAAGGAGGATTTCTCAGGTTTCAAGGGAAGCGTATTATTTTTATATCCCGCGCCTGGGGTTCCATATTTCAGCGGCCTTACTTTATCCTAAAATCCTCAAAGAATTGTCGCCTTCCTTCGGATACTTCTACGGAAATAACCGCGGCGGCGGGCGGCCCCTTTTTACACCAGTCAATGAAGGACTGTACAGCGTCTTCTCTTCCTTCAACTTCGGCGTAGACGCTACCGTCTCCCTCATTCTTTACGAAACCGGTGAGGCCCAGCTGCCGGGCCGCCTGTTGGGCGGAAGCCCGATAGAAAACGCCCTGTACCCGCCCCCTGATGACCATGTTTTTATGAATAAAAGCCACAAGCTAATTTACAAACATTTGGCGATAGACACAAAACTATCCGCCTGGAGCGAGGCTCCGCCTATGAGTGCGCCATCTACATCCGGACAGGAAAAGAGCTCTGCGGCATTACCCGGCTTGCAGCTTCCCCCGTATAATAGAGTGGTTTGCGCTGCGGCCTCGCGGCCGTATTTTTCGGCAATTCCGGAACGGATGAAAGCATGCATTTCCTGTGCCTGTTCAGGCGTAGCCGTTTTACCCGTTCCGATTGCCCAGATCGGTTCATAAGCAATAACGATCTTTCGAAAATCATCTTCCGACAAGTCGAATAAGCTTTCTTGTAATTGTTGCTCAACAAAAATATTTTGTTCTCCTTTTTCTCTTATTTCCAAAGGTTCTCCACAACAAAATACCGGCTTTAATTTATGTTCAAGCGCCAACCTCGTTTTTTCTTTTAGGATGGCATTGGTCTCCCCATAGTAGGCCCGTCTCTCCGAATGGCCGATGAGTACATAGTCTGTTCCTATAGATTGCAACATGGCAGCAGAGGTTTCTCCGGTATAAGCGCCGGAAGGATGGTCGGCCACATTTTGAGCCCCCACATAAAAATGCGGATAACTTTGTGTTATTTGTTTGATTTCCCCGAGATAGGGGAGTGGAGGGCATAGGATCACTTCCTGATTATCGGATAAGCGGAGACCCGCCTCTAAGATTTCCTGTACCAGTTTTTTCCCTTCATCCAGGGTAAGATTCATTTTCCAGTTTGCTGCTGCTATTTTTTTTCTCATGTTAGTGTATGGTTTTATGCTTTATCGGTTTTCTGATAAATACTTTTTAAAAGTTGCAAATATTTCTCATTCGGTTCTTTACCTTTTAAGCGCATCCATCCTTTCGCATCTCTCAACGCCTTTTCTAACTTGTATCTTTCTTTTTCATCCCAATAAAAAGAGGGCACTTGTTTCGGTGGAAAGTTGCACCCAAAAAGATGGGCCGAAACGCCTACCAGGGTACCTGAATTGATCCTGGTGTGAATAGCTGTTCGGGAGAGGTCTCCCATCATCACCCCACATTTCTTACCTGCTTTTATCTGTTTCTGTTCCTTTTCCACCCATATATTAATCTGTTGCGTAGAATTCTTTAGATTGGAACAGCTGGTGCCGGCTCCCCAGTTACACCACTCGCCGATTACCGAGTCGCCCAGATAGCCATCGTGTGCTTTATTGGAATAGCCAAAGAGAATGCTGCTTTTTATTTCTCCTCCTGCTATACAAAAGGGGCCGATGGTGGTGTCACCGTATATCTTAGCACCCATTTTCACGACAGCCCCTTCACCCAGTGCAAAGGGTCCGCGAATATGGCAGCCTTCCATGATCAGGGCATTTTTCCCAATATAGATTGGCCCTGCAGAGGCGTTTAAGGTAGTGCACAGGACCCGGGCTCCTTTTTCAATATATATATGTTCGGGAGCTATAAAGTGAGAACCTGGTTGGGGAAGAGGCGGCTGATGATCTTTTCCAAGCGATAAAAAATCCGCTCGGATGGCGTTACCATTATTTTGGAACAATTCCCAGGGATAGGTAATCAGTGTATAGTCCAAGTTATAAGCCTGTATTTCTAGAGCCTCTCTTTTGGGAAATTGCCTGCTGCGTGTTATAAGCTCCCGGCCTCCTCCAAATAATGCAGTTTCCGGGGGAAGCTCTTGCAAGGCATTCAGCAAATTCTCATCCGGCAGGAGGCCGCCGTTGATCCAATAGTTATCTTCTGCTGTTTTTAAGGGATATAATGAACTGAGTGCAGCGGTTGTATGTGTTGAAGTGGCAGCGTCCAGTAAATGTTCCCATTTCTCTCTTATGGTGTATATCCCTATCCGGCAATCTGCTATCGGTCTAGTGAGGGTAAAAGGATAAAGCTTTTCCCGATCTTCTGTATCATATAAAATATAAGCGGCCACTTCGCAAAAATAAAAAAGGTCTTCGGGAAAATGAAGACCTCATATTCGATTTATCTTTAAAGATGCTGTAAAAGCAGCTCATTTTTTGTCTTTCGATTTTTGTCCGTACCGTTTACGGAACTTATCAATACGTCCCGCGGTATCAACCAGTACATTTTTACCGGTATAAAAAGGATGAGAAGTATTGGAAATTTCCAGTTTTATCAGAGGGTATTCCTTTCCGTCCTCCCATTGAATGGTCTCTTTGGTCGCAGCGGTGGAACGGCTTAAGAAGGCTTCGCCATTAGACATATCTTTAAATACTACGAAACGATAATCCTTAGGATGAAGGTCTTTTTTCATGCGTATCTTTCATTTTGAGTGTGCAAAAGTACGATAGTCTAAGCGATTTACAAAATGTAGTTTTTATAAATAATTCCTCCGATATCCTTGTTTGCCGTAAGGGCCTGTTTGGCTACCTTTGCAACAAAATTTTTCCCCCTGAAGAAAGCCCTGAAAATATTGTTCATTTTCTTTTTGTCTATTATAGGATTGGTTGTTCTGATCTCTGTTTTAGTCAATGTGACACCGGTTCAGAATTTTCTGGTTCGCCGGGTCTCCCACACGCTTTCCAAACAGTTGCATACAAAGGTGGAAGTTCAACATGTGAATTTCCGGTTGTTCAACCGGTTTATTATCGATGGGGCTTATGTGGCGGATCTTAAAGGGGATACCTTGCTTTACGCGAAGGAGCTGGCCATTAACGTGACCAATTTCTTTTTTTTCAGAGACCGGACGGTTCTGTATTATGTAGGATTAGATGGAGCGACAGTCAATCTCGTAAGGGCTCCTCATGATTCAACCTGGAATTTTCAGTTCATAGTCGATGCCTTTGCTAAACCGGAACGTCAGGGGAAGGGAGAACTTCCCAATGTAGATATCCGGAAAATAGATCTCAAAAACATCCGGGTGAATCAGATAGATGGCTGGAAGGGAAAGAACATGCATATTTCCGCGGATCATATTTCCATTCGTGCAAAAAATATTGATCCCCGTAAGCACAAAGTGCTCATAAACAGCATTCAACTGGATCATCCGCTTTTTGTCCTGGAGAAATACCAATGGACCGACACAACAAGCCCCCCTTTGCCGGCAACTGATCTGGCCCAGAATAAGGGAACGGACAGCCTGCAATGGAATACGGGAAACTGGCAAATCCGCATCGGGAAGATCCGCCTCGATAAGGGGGCTTTTGCGCTTAATGACAAAGAAGTTAAAGAAATTGATCCGGACTTTGATCCCAAGCATATTGCTTTTTACGATATTAACGGCACCCTGGATAATGCACACTTTGATAAGGACTCGGTGATTTGCCGCCTGGATATTACGGCAAAAGAAAGAAGTGGATTGCAGGTGAAAAAATTAGAGGGACGCTTTAAGATGTCGCCTGTAACTATAGAGGTTTCTGACCTGGATCTGGAAACCAACAAAAGCCATTTGAAAGATTTTTTTGCGTTACAGTTTGATGAATTTGACGATTTATCGGATTTTGTGACTAAGGTGACTATGCGCGGGCATTTTACGGATGCTTACGTTTCTTCTGACGATATTGGTTTTTTTGCACCGCCTCTTAAGAAATGGGATAAAGATTTTAGGCTTAACGGGCTTGCTTACGGAACACTCGACCAACTGAGGGGTGAAGACCTGAATATACGGACCGGTAAATCTTCTGCCTTTGAAGGCTCCTTTAGTATGACGGGTTTGCCGGATATACAAAATACGTTTATAGATCTTAAGGCAACAACGCTGAGTACAACCGGTAAAGACCTCCAAAAATTTATTCCGGCTCTTCAACAAGCTCAGGGGATGGATCTGGATTCGTTAACCTATCTGAATTTTGAAGGAAACTTTGTCGGCTTTATTTATGATTTTGTTGCTTACGGCAATTTTACTTCTAATCTGGGCAATATCCGCTCTGATATCAACCTGAAATTTGGCCCGGCACATCCCGTGCCGGTATACACCGGAAGCCTTTCTTCAAAAGGATTTGATCTGGGGACCTTTTTGCATCTGGAGCAGGTGGGACAAGTCGCATTTAATACCAGGATAAAAGGCTCGGGATTTACTCTTGCCGAGGGAAATGCCGAAGTAATGGGAAATATAGACAAACTTGAATTTAAGCATTATCCCTACCGTAATATTCAACTGGAAGGAACCTTTCGCAAGAAACTCTTTCAGGGACAGGTGCAAATAGCAGATACCAATCTGGCCTTGAATTTTCGTGGGAGTATCGACTTTAACGACAGTATTCCACAATTTGACTTTAATTCGGAAGTCCGGAGAAGTGATTTGCATGCGCTGAATCTGACCAAAGACTCTATCACCTTTTCCGGTAAACTGGAGATGAATTTCGAGGGAAATAACATCAATGATTTTCTGGGGGAAGCCCGGCTGTATGATATTCATTTATTTAAGAATAAGGCCCGGGTGGCCTTTGATACACTCGTGGTAAATTCCTATAAGGATAGTGAGAACAGCAAGTGGCTTACGCTGAGGGGCAATGAAGTGAGTGGTTACATTCATGGCAATTATGATCTGAAACATCTCCCTGACGTAATGATGTTATTCTTAAGCAGGTATTTTCCCAATAAGATCCGTTCTCCTGAGATTCAAAATATTAATGAGCATTTTTCCTTTGCTTTGCGACTGGGGAACCTGGACAGCGCTTTACATTCTTTTATTCCCGAATTGACCAGCCTGAATGAAGGACAATTGACCGGCAGAATTAATACTATAAAGGATTCATTGATCCTGAATCTGGATCTGGGGCATTCCGGTTATAAAAATTTTCGTTTTAATGATATCCGGTTGCAATCGGTCGGGTCCCTGAACCGGCTTCAAAACACGATCGCTATCGGGGAACTGTATCACCGGGACAGCCTGCTGTTACCCGGAACCCGTATTGAAACGGTCACGTATAAGGATACTTCTCTCATAACGTTGAGGACATCCGGTACCAAAGCTTTGAATCAGGCAAATATCAAGACGCGGTTCATTACCCTGAAAGACGGATATAATATTAAGATATTGAATTCTGCCATTAATGTAAATGGTAAAGACTGGCACATTACTCCGGATAATGAATTTCTGCTTAAAAAGAACAATATTGCCGTACATCATTTTACGATCTCCCACAACAACCAGCGCATTACCATCACGTCTGCCGATACTTCAGATAAGAAGAACACTTTTCTTGTGAATTTAAATAATTTGTATGTAGGAGATTTCTCTCGTTTCTTTCTTCCCGAAGTATCCTTGGAAGGCATAGCCAATTCTACGATCTATGTGGCAGATCCGTTGGGTGACCTGAAGATGGATGCCGCACTGACTGTTTCACAGTTATGGGTAAATAGCGACTCCGTGGGATTGGTAAAGGCGACGGCAAGCTTTGATAAGGCAAGCGGGTCCATTGGATGGCAGTTGGATAAAACGGACGATCCCGAAAACGGCTTTACCACGGCAGGAACGATAGGAGTGGGAGAAGAAAATCATGAGTTGCAGGGTATTTTCAGGCTGGATCATACGGATATTCATTTGCTTCATTCTTTTATTGCCGGCTATGTTTCGGACCTTCATGGGAAGGCCACCGGGGAGGTTCAACTCAAAGGAACCCGTGAAGCTCCTGAATTGCTTGGAAATATTGAGCTGGATAGTGTTGATATAGAAGTAAATTATACCAAAACACGCTACTCCTTTAATAAGGAGACCGTCAAATTCAGCCCCGGTAAAATTGACCTGGGCTCCATTACCCTAAAGGACCAGGAAGGGCGAACGGCTATTTTAAGCGGAGATATAACCCACCATCACTTTGACGATCTTTTTTTTAATATTAGCCTGAATACACAGGCTCTTCAATTTTTACATACGACAAAAGAAGATAACCCCGTTTATTATGGAGATGCCGTTGCATCCGGGAAGATTGACTTCACGGGTCCCCTGAGCGATATGCAAATGGTAATCAACGCCACTCCTGTGAAAAATACGCATATTGTATTGCCGCTGACGGATGAGGAAGATATCGGCAAACATGATTTTATTATTTTCAAGCAATACGGGAAAGAATTGAAAACTGTTCGTTCCAAACATAAAAAAGTGAATCTGAGTGTAAAACTAAATGCCAATATGAACCCGAATGCGCAGATCGATGTAATTGTAGACCCGGCCAGCGGAGATCATATTACGGCGCGTGGAAACGGTGCTTTACAAATTAATGTGGATTTACAAGGCGATTTTCAAATGTTTGGTAATTATTCTATTACGGAAGGAAGCTACATCTTTTCCTTTAAGGGCCTGCTGTCGCGCGAGTTTGCCATTAACCAGGGAAGTACTATTTCCTGGAATGGAGATCCGGCTAATGCCAATATTAATATTACCGCTATTTATCATGTACCCGGAGGGGCTAATTTATCAAATTTGGTAGCAGGAGAAACGTCCGCACTTGCGGGGCTCGATGAGAAAGACCGGAAATTGCTGCAGCAACGGGAAAAGATCGATGTTTATTTAATTTTGAAAAATTCTTTAATGCATCCCGATATTACTTATGACATTCGTATACCGGAGGCCAGTATAAGTGCATCCAGTTTGGTCATGACTCGTCTGCAGCAGATCCGCCAAAACCCCAATCTGCTGATTAACCAGGTAGCCGCTCTCTTGGCGGCGGGACAATTTATTCCTCTGAATACGGGCAATACTTCTTCGGAGTTATTGCGGGCCAGCGGTTTAAGCAGTGCGGGGCAATGGGTCTCTTCACAATTGAACGGCGTTTTAAACAACCTGTTGGGTGATCAATTGAGTAACCTGGGATTGAGTTTTAGTATGAATTACAATGCCTATTCCACTGCAGGAAATTACGGCGATATTCAGAGAAACGATGTGCAGTTCAATGTGAGTAAAAACCTGTTTAACAACAGGGTGCAGGTAGAAGTAGGTCCATCGGTCAACTGGGGAAGAAGCAATACGCCGCAGGCCTACAACACGAGTTACTTTGCAGGAGACTTTCGTTTCGAATACCTTATTACTCCGGATGGACGTGTCCGTTTTATCGCCTTTAGCCGGAGCAATTATGATGTGTTGTTGAATCAAAATCTAACCCGGTCCGGGATCGGTATTTCCTATAGCAGGCGGTTTGACAGGCTTCATGAGCTTTTTCTGAGTAAGAAGGAAAAAGAACGGGAAGAGGCGATCCGGAAAAAGCAAATCCAACAATATTTTGAAGAAAATCAGGAGGATACATTACCGGCCCCGCTGGCTCCAATGGATACGACTCATTTGCAACGGCAAATCCCTGCCAAAAAAGAAGAGTAAACCCCTAATCCCTCTGTGTAGAAAGACTTTGCAGACTACAGATCCCAGCGAATGGGGGTTTATTGTTCCAGTGTGAATGCTGTTTTTAAAACATCTCTGGAATTTCCTCCTACGAAGATATTAAAGTCTCCCGGTTCATACGTCCAATCCATATCTTTATCATAAAATTTAAGATCCTCATCCGTTAATGTGAAATGAAGGGTTTTGCTTTCTCCTTTTTTAAGAAAAACCTTTTGAAAACCGCGTAGCGCTTTGACCGGACGGGTCACGCTGCCTGTGAGATCACGGATATACAATTGAGCGGTTTCTTCACCATCATAAGTTCCATCATTGGTTATTTTAACAGAAACCCGAAGCTTTTCTCCCGGATGTAAGATCTTTTTATCCGTCTTTAAATTAGAATAGGTAAAGTGTGAATAGCTTAATCCATATCCAAAAGGATATAAGGGCGCGTTGGGAATATCCATGTATTTGGAAGTATATTTCTGGTAAGGATTCCGGGGGCGGCCGGTAGGTTTATGATTATAGTATACCGGGATCTGCCCTACCGCATAAGGGAAAGACATCGTCAGTTTTCCCGATGGGTTATAATCTCCAAATAAAGTATGGGCTATCGCATGTCCGGCTTCAGTACCGAGAAACCAGGTCTCAAGAATGGCGGGAACATGTTGATTTTCCCAGGTTAATACCAGCGGTCTCCCGTTGGACAGCACCAGTACAATGGGTTTCTTGGTGGCATAGACGGCTTTTAGCAGTTCTCTCTGACTTTTGGGAATACGGATATCAGATTTACTTGCTGCTTCTCCGGTCATGCCTTGTGCTTCGCCCAGGCATAGCACGACTACATCTGCTTTTTTAGCCGTATGTACGGCTTCTTTTATCAATTTTTTCGGACTTTTATCGGAAATCCTGATATGCCCCTGATTGTTGTTTAACTGACGAAGCATGGAGGTATCATCCGTAATATTGGCTCCCTTCGCATATAAGATCTTTGCTTTATTCCCTGCGGCTTCTTTTATTCCCTCCAGAATACTTATTGCCTTATGCCAGTCCCCGGCTGCAGACCAGGAGCCGATCATATCCCGTTGGTCGTCGGCGAGCGGTCCTATAATTGCTATGGTCCCGGATTTTTTCAAGGGTAATAGGTTATGATCATTTTTCAAAAGGACAATAGACTTTTCTGCCATTTTTTGTTCAAAAGCAAGTTTATCGGGACTCATGATCTCTTTTTGCGCGCGTGTTTTATTTATATAGCGATAGGGATCCTCAAAAAGCCCCAATCTGTATTTGGCTTCCAGGACATTCCGTACTGCATTATTGATCTGTGAGAGTGTTACTTTCCCCTCACTTAGCAAATCCTTTAACGTGTTGATGTAATCAAAACCCATCATGTCCATATCCGATCCGGCCTCAAGCGCCAGCTTGGCGGCTTCAGATTTGTTTTTAGCCACGCCGTGGGCGATCAGCTCCGGGATGGCATCATAATCCGTAGTCACCAGTCCATTGAATCCCCATTTTTGACGCAGCAGCGTAGTAAACAGCCAGTGATTGGCGGTGGCGGGAATACCATTAATTCCGTTAAAGGAAGTCATAACCGAACCGGCGCCGGCGTCAATGGCCGCTTTATAGGGAGGCAGGTAATCCTGCAACATCCTCCGTTTGCTCATGTCCACCACGTTGTAGTCACGGCCCCCTTCGGCGGCGCCATATAACGCAAAATGTTTCACACAGGCCATAACCGTACTATCAGCCATAAGATGGGTACCCTGGTATCCTTTCACATATGCGCGGGCTATATGGCTGCCAAGCCAGGGATCTTCTCCGGCCCCTTCTACGACGCGTCCCCAGCGGGGGTCCCGGGTGATATCTACCATAGGGGAATAAACCCAGTTGATCCCATCGGCCGACGCTTCATCCGCAGAAATTCGGGCGAACTTTTCAATAGCGCCGGTATCCCAGGTACATGCCATAGCCAGGGGGACGGGAAAAATGGTTTTATGACCATGGATCACATCAAAACCAAATAGCAGGGGGATATGCAGCCGGGTTTCCTGTACCGCTGCATCTTGTAGTTTTTTTGTGAATTCGGGGGTATACGCGTTAAATATTCCCCCGCAACGGCCTGCTTTTATATCATTTAACGTGTTTTTACTGATAGTAGGGCCGGTAACTGCCATTCCGGCCGATAGCAGATTGAGTTGACCTATTTTTTCATCCAGGGACATTTTTCCCAATAAAGAATCAATAAAGGCCTGCATTTCCCCGGTGTCAGAAGAAATAGCCGGTCTTTCGGGAATGAGGTGGGGCGCAATCGCTTTTTGCCATATCTTGTAGCCTTTTTTATTCATGTGTAACATGTCTGAACCAAACAATTCAGGACGGGCCTGTCCCTGGTTGTCCAGCATCAGATGCCAGATATCAATGAAAGAAGTAAAAGATTGTTTTTCTAAAAAATTTTTGATTTCCCAATTAGCCTTTTGCATGACGGGAAAAAATTTTTTTCTGCTGGGACTGGGTTTTATGGAAACGTATGAGATCTTGGTATAAGGTAACTGTGTTCTGATAAGCGAAAAGAGCGTTTTGAATCGCTTAAGGATACTGTCGGCCGTAATTTTAGAGGAGGAGGCGGCGTCGTTGTCTCCGCAATAGATCACAATTTGCCGGGGATGATAAGGGAAAATGACATCATCGGCATAGCGGATGAGATCCGGAAGGGTGGACCCGCCGAAGCCCCTGTTAATAACTGTATAGTTTGGAAAGTAGCTTTGCATATCCGTCCATTTCGTGAAGGAGGAACTTCCGATAAAAAGGATGGCATTTTGGGGCGGTGGATCCTGCTTATCCTGCTTTTTAAATTGCTGAATGTTGTTCCAGAAACGCGGGTGTTGTTGTGCAAAAGTAGGAAAGGACAAGCTTATTAAAATACTGTAGCAAAATACGTGCACCAGCCATGTTTTCATAAAAAGCAGTTATAAGAGGTGATCAGAACAAAGCCACAAGTTACTACAATTACCAGGTAAATGCAAGAGGTGCGAAGAAAATGAGCTGTCAGCGAATAAGGGTAACATCCCCCTTAACTTTAAACCTTTTTCCGGTGTCGCAGATCATCTCCGCCTGGTAAACAAATACGCCCGGCGGGAGCTGCCTGCCTTTGAAGCGTCCTTTCCATCCGGCGGATTTGTCGTTCATTTGAAAATGGGTTCGTTCATACACCAGTTGTCCCCATCTGTTGTATATTCTGAAATAGACTACCTCTTTCACGCCCAATCCCCTGGGATAAAAGATATCGTTCATGCCATCATTATTGGGTGTAAAGGTATTGGGAATAAACACTTTTCCTTCCGCACAGGATAAGTTTATTTGGACCGAAGCGGAATCGGTACATCCGAATTGATTCATGACGGTGACTACATAAGTTATAGGGGAACGGGGCGTGGTGGTAGGCGTAGTACAAGTCGTGCAGTCCAGGTAGTCGGGCGGCGTCCATTTCCAGGAAGTAATATCAGGACTCCCGGAAGCTCTAAGCTTTATTACAGAGCCTGTTGGAAGGTTAAGTACGGAGTCCGTAGTCACTTCCGGGTTATCGTGAACAATGACATCCACAGTTGTGGTATCTGTCTGACAATTTCCGTTGCTGAAAGCAACTACTTTGTAGGTAGAATTAGTTAACGGCCATGCTAAGGTGAGGGAGGAATCCGGCGTTTTCATATCTCCTGATGGCATCCAGGTATAATTTGTCCCGATGTTGGAAGACGCTTTTAAAAGGATGGAATCTCCCACGCAGATTTCTCCGGGTGCCACGGTAGCATTGACTTTTAATGCAATGGAGTCCGGTATGGTTACGGTATCCCTGACCTCTTGCGTACAATTGTATGCCGTGTTTATTTTCAGGGTGGGATAATAGACGCCTGGTCCGGGATAACGATAAACCGGCTGCATGTCATTAGATACGTCATTTATAGTAGAAGGATCCCCGAAATCCCAGACATAATCAGGGGCCTCCCCTAATTCATCTTCGGAGAATACGGAGCCGCTCATGTCGAATTTGATCTTGTTGGAATCGCATATTTCCGGCCAGCTAAAAGCAGGCTTAATATTTACACTGTCAACGATTACATTTAAGGTGTCATTAATAGGGATAAATACATCACAACCCTGATCATCCGTTAGCTGAAGGATGGGATGATATATGCCGGCATGTTGGTAGGTATAGGTGGCTTTGTCGTCAGAAGCAGGCTGGGAAGCGTCGCCATTTCCGAAATACCATTGATATCTTACCGCCCGGCTTACATTTTTGGCGGAAAAATGCACGGTATGGGGAAAGCACCCTGCCGGGTCGCTAATGACCGCCTCTCCGATGGGCCCCGTAACGGTAATTTTCCTTTCCGCGGTATTCTGACAACCTTCGCTGTATCCGTTGACAATCAGTTTTTGAGTATAAGTGCCCGGGATGTTATATATATGATAGGCCGTATCGCGGGAAGCCGTGGTACCGTCTCCAAAGTCCCAGAGGATGCTGCTGTAATTTTTAGACAGGTTGATAGCGGTGTCTTTAAAGATGCGGCATATTCTTACGGCTGAAGAGTCTTTCATGAGTGCGAGCGGCTTGCCTACTTTTATATAATCCGTTTTTATCAGGGAATCTTTGCACCCTTTATCGGTTTCAATAAATAATTTAACCGTATAGGTGGAGTCTTGGGAATATGAAAAATGCTCTGGGATTTGATCTGCAGAGGTGTTGCCATCCCCGAAATCCCATTTCCAATTGATTATATTCCCTTCGGAGTTGTTGTCCCATTGAAGAGTAGTGCCGGGGCATATCAAGGTGTCGGGCGTAGAGAATAAAGCTTTTGAAGGATTGACCGTCAATATGTTATTTTGGTTATCCGATACCCTATCGGAACAGCCCTTGGCATCGGTAACGGTCAGCCGGATATTAAAGGTGCCGTTTTGTGTGAAATCGTGTTGTATCGATCCTGTAGTGGCGGTATCTGTTGATCCGTCTCCATAATCCCAAACCCATTGTTGTAGGGCGGCATCTGCAGGATCCGGTTTGCTTTCATCTGTGAAGGAGACCCTGTTTCCCTGGCAGATCTCCTGTTCAGACATGCTGAAGGCGGCAGTAGGCCCATGAACCGTTACCGGCCTGCCCTGCAGGGTGTCGCGGCAACCGCCATACCTGTATTTAACGATTAAAGAAGGCGTATAACTCCCGTTATGGTCATAGGTGAATTCTACTTTTGGGATTTCTCCTTTGGTCACGGTAGTGGTCTTTTCTGCTCCATCTCCGCTCTTCCATATTAAAGAACCGATGAATTCCGGGATTTTTATATTATCCGCCGTTAAACTAATCTTATTTCCCTTACATACCTGTTCGGAAGCCACGCTAAATGCTATATCTTCATCTTCTACTTGTACCCATAGATCTGCCGTGTTGGCACATTCCCCGTTTCTGACCGTTAAGAATACATGCCTGGCACCGGGGGATCGGTAAGTGTGGGAGGGGTTTTGGAGGTTAGAGGTGTCTCCGTCTCCAAAATCCCAATGCCAGCTCTGGGCTCCTGTGGACGCATCATGAAATTGAATGGTGTAAGGATCCGTACAGGAATAAGCATCCCGTTTAATTCCGGCCACGGGCTCCTTAACAGTGATAAGATCCTTTGCGGTATCTTGCGATATGCAGCCGTTATTATTTACCTGTAGAATAACGTCTTTTGAACCTGTCGTGCTAAACTGGTATGTAGGGTTTTCTTTCCCTTCCACCGTTTTTCCTTTTCCTCCGTCATTAGGGAATATCCACGTCCAATTTTTCCCTGCAGGTTGCGATTGATTGGTGAATTTAACAGGCGTGCCCACGCAGGTCTCTTTGGGAGTCGCATCAAATCGGACCTCCACCTCATCCCCTACATGAATATAATTTTTCCTTTCAAAAGACAGTTTACATCCTGATTTGGTAACCACGGTCAGGGTTACCGTATAAGCGCCGGCTTTTTTATAGGTATGTGTAGGGGAGGCAGCGGTGGAAGTATTGTTAGCACTTTCAGGATCTCCAAAGTCCCAGTGGTAACTTTGGATCCGGTCGATGCTTTCAGAGGGTAATTCAAAGGTGGTTTCCAGCGGAAAACAACCAAACCCGTTAGTGGCATTGAACTTCAGGTTGGGAGCGTCGATCTTTATAAAATCTTGTTTCGTTACCGAGTCTACACAGCCATTGTCATTGGTGGCAATAAGTTTGATATCGAAATCTCCTCCCTTCTGATAGAGATGGGCAGGCTCTTTTTCCGTAGAAGTACGCTCATCCCCGAAGGTCCACTTCCAGGAAGTGGCTCCTGTGGAAAGATTTTGAAAAGTTACCGTCGCAGGAGTATCGCAATAACTGCTTTGAGGAACTGCAAAATCAGCCTTTGGGGATGGATAAGTGGTAATAGATTTGCTTACTTGTTGCTGACAACCGTCATAATCATTGACCAATGTTACCTTATATGTACCGGGCTGGCTAAAAGCATGCTTAACATTTATACCGCTTTTAGTAGTGCCATCTTCAAATTTCCATATGGCAGACCGGGGTAAGGGGCTGCTGGTATTTTTAAAAGTTAAAGGGATATTGGCGCACCCCTTTGGAATTTCAAAATCGGCTTTGTAGGTCCCTACGTGAATATAATTCTCTTTGACAACCTGGTCTTTACATCCTCCGCCTCCTACAGAGGCCGTGAGCGTGACGGTATAATTCGCATTATGCGTATAGGTATGAGTAGCCGTTTTGCCGGTACCGGTTTGTCCGTCTCCAAAGTCCCAATGATATTCAATCTCTTCTTCGCTGGAAGTTGTTGCGGTAAAGTTTACAGTCATGGGAGCCGTGCAGGAAGCGGTATCATCGGCAGTGAAGTCCACCGTTATGCCCTGATTTGTGATGACTCCCTGCTTGAGGGTCGCACTGTTTTCACATCCTGCACTATTGGTGACAGAGAGTTTAATATTGAATTTTCCGGCAGCGGTATATAGATGTGTCGGATTTTGATCTGTTGAAAAGGGGCTGCCGTCTCCGAAATCCCAGGTCCATTTGGCAATATCTCCCGTTCCGGCTTGCGAATTATCGTCGAACTTCACATTGAGCGGATAACAACCGGAAGAGGGGGAAAGGGTAAAATTAACCGCAGGAGGCTCATAAACGGTAATGATCATGGTGTGCGTATCCGAGCTGACTCCATTGGAGGCCACCAGGGTGACCGTGTAAGTTCCCGGTTTTGTATATACCGTCTTGGGATTTTGGTTTTGAGAATGTTGGCCATTTCCGAGATCCCATTCCCATTTGGAAGCTCCACCGGTGGATTTATCGATAAAATGGACACTGAAGGACCCACAGCCCGAAGTAAGGTCATCGGCAGTCGAAAAATCGGCATGTACCTCTTGTGCAAGGGTTTTTGCCGGCAGAAAAAAGCAGCAGCAGATCAAAATGCCCATCCCGCCAGATATGAAAAATGGTCTTTTTACAGGCAGTATGGATAACAAGAATTTTCCCATAGAGTTGACGACATGAATATCAGAATCAACGGTTGTCCCAGTTCATTAATTTCGGCCGAAAATAGGTATAAAGGTCTTCTACTCTGGGGAGTAACTCGTGTATGCAACGATTTGAACAGTTAAAGATAGGAAAGTTGCCCGACCAGGATTCGAACCCGGACAAACAGAACCAGAATCTGTCGTACTACCATTATACTATCGGGCAGGGTTTCGGCTCCGTTCAGCCACAAAATGACCCGTGGCCGAAAAGTTGCCCGACCAGGATTCGAACCTGGGCCGACAGGACCAAAACCTGTTGTGCTGCCGTTACACCATCGGGCAAGAGCCTACCGCTCTGTTTGAGGGCTGCAAAAATACACGTTTTTATTATTCTGGCAAGTTAAGATAAGAAAAAAACTTACCTTTGCCGAAATTTATATTAAAATCAAAGATCTGGAATGCGCAGAAACCAGTGGCTTGTTGTTTTAGGAGGAATTGTTGCGGTAATTGCACTATATGCCTTTGGCAGGCGGGTCTCACAGGCGGGTTCCGCCCCGGCTGTTCAGGCTGCTATGCAGGGCGCCCAAATGAACCAGGCCAAGGCCGCTTCTTTTGACGATATTCTCGGTAAAGCCAAATCCGCTTTAGATCCTCAAATGCAAATGCGAATTTCAAAGCTGGAGCATAGCGTAACACGCGGAGAGGTGAAAAGGCAACAGCTTCAGGCTTATCGTTCACTGGCGGCGCTTTGGGATAGTCTGGGCCACATTCCGATAGCAGCTCATTATACGGGGGAACAGGGACGATTAGAAGGATCAGAGCAAACCCTGACTTTTGCCGCTAACCTGCTGCTGACCCACCACGAGCATGCCAAAGATCCGGCAGTAAAGGCCTGGGAAGTGGAGGAAGCAAAAGGTTTCCTGGAGAAGGCCGTGAAGATTGCCCCAAATAACGATACCATACAGGTGGTATTAGCCAAGAGTGAAGTGGCATCAGGTAATGTGATGCAGGGAGTACAACGGTTGCTGAAGATAACCGGGAAAGATCCTGATAACATGGAAGCGCAAATGACCCTGGGGCAATTATCTATCACGTCGGGTCAGTTTTTAAAAGCTATAGATCATCTTAAGCGCGTGGTAGACCGCCAACCCGATAATGTGGAAGCTATGTATTATTTAGCGGAAGCATATAAAAATACGGGAAAAACAAAAGAGGCCATCAGCTTGTTTGAAAGATGTAAACAATTGGTTAATGACCCCGGTTTCAGTAAAGAAATTGATAATTATATTGACTCTTTTAAGTAATTTATTTCTAAACTATTAAAAAACAATTATTATGCCTTGTGGAAAAAAAAGAAAAAGACATAAGATAGCAACTCATAAACGAAAGAAAAGGCTAAGTAAAAACCGTCACAAAAAGAAAAAATAGCCTTTTGAGTATTTGATTTCCGCCATTGGAGGCTCTGAATCCTCCGGATGGCGGAACCGAATGCATGTTCCCTGAAAAACCAATTTCACCTGTACTAAATTTTGATCAGTCAAAATAAAGAAATGCTTCTGCTTGTCAAAAGGGAGTATGATTTCTTTAGGGGTAATTATTTACTGATCGGATATAAACGCGGTCTGCTTGCTTTGTAAACGCCGGGCTGTTATTGATAATTGGTTAAAAAATGTTTCATTGGATAAAGAACTGGTCATAAATGCAACATCTTCCGGGGTAGATATTGCCTTACTGGAAGATAAGAACCTCGTAGAATTACATCATGAAAATAATGATGTGCAATTTGGGGTGGGAGATATTTACCTGGGCAGGGTAAAAAAACTGATGCCCGGTTTAAATGCGGCTTTTGTAGATGTTGGTTATAAAAGAGATGCTTTTTTACATTACACAGATTTAAGTCCGTACATTCGTTCGCTTCTGAAGTTGACACGGATGTGCATGCATGACCGTACCAAAAAAGGTATCAATTTCTCTAACTTTAAGCCGGAGGCGCCGATTGTTAAAACAGGTAAGATTACGGATGTCCTGAACGGACACCCTAATATCCTGGTTCAGATATTAAAAGAGCCGATCTCTACGAAAGGACCGAGATTAAGTTGTGAAATATCTTTGCCCGGACGCTTTATTGTATTGACTCCTTTTAATGAAATGGTGGCCGTAAGTAAAAAGATTATGGCTTCCGAAGAGCGTAAGCGGTTACAGAAAACCGTAGAAGCCATACGGCCTAAAAATTTTGGTGTGATCATCCGTACCGCAGCCGAAGGAAAAACGACGGCGGAGTTACATGCAGATCTGTTGGAACTGGTAAACACCTGGGAATCAATTCAGGAAAATTTGAAAGGCGCCACACCTCCTGCCAGGATCTTAAGCGAGCAGGACCGCACTACCAGTATTCTTCGCGATCTATTGAATGAGAGCTTCAATAAAGTAGTGGTGAATGACAAAAGTATTTATAGCGATGCACGAAACTACATTCAGAAAATAGCGCCCGAGAAAAAAGATATCGTTTCTTATTATAATAATGGTGTTTCTATTTTTGACCAGTTTGGTATTACCCGCCAGGTCAAACAGTCTTTTGGGACTACCGTGAATCTGAGTAGCGGGGTGTACCTTATTATAGAGCATACCGAGGCGCTGCATGTAATTGATGTAAACAGCGGGCATAAAAGCGCCAGCAGCAACCAGGAACAAAATGCCCTGGCTTCTAACCTGGAGGCTGCCAAAGAGATCGCCCGGCAGTTGCGCCTCCGGGACCTGGGCGGGATCATTATCGTTGATTTTATTGATATGAAGCTCCCGGAGAACAAAAGAAAGGTGTATGAAGCCATTCAGCAATACATGAGTATGGACCGGGCCCGGCATTCTATTTTGTCTATTTCCCGCTTTGGGCTCATGCAGATCACCCGGCAACGTGTGCGGCCGGAATTAGAAATCTCTACGGCAGAATTATGCCCAACCTGCCATGGTACCGGGAAGGTTAATTCCACTCTTTTGATCGCAGATGAATTGGAAAACAAGATCAAATATCTGATCAAGAACAATTATAAAAAACTGCGGTTACATGTAAACCCGGTGCTGTATGCTTATCTCAAGAAGGGGGTATACAACAAGCAATGGGAATGGTTTCTTAGCTTCGGACAATGGATCCGACTAAAATCGGATACTTCCTGCCCTCTGATCCAGTACAATTTTTATGATGCAAATGGGGAGGAGATTAAGATTTAAGCTTCTCTCTTTCTTTTTCATCATGGATGGCTTGTTTTTTGTCCCTTAAATGCCATGGACATGAAAAATACCAATTGGAAAAATACTTTTTGCATAGCAGGCATGTTCATAATGTTTTCGATAGCAGCCCGGGCCGCAACTCGGTTTCATTATTCCGGGGATCCGATTAAAATTATCGAATTTACTGTGAAATATGCACCGGAAGACCAGGCTGTTAATCTTCATTGGGTTACCGAAGATGAAAAAGGAAGCGTGCAATATATCATTGAGCGGTCGCTGGACAGCCTTCATTTCCGGATGATAGGAGAGACTAAAAGCGCTGGTAATTCCAATAAGCAACAACATTATTATTTTTATGACTCACATCCCGTAGGTGGAAATATGTATTATCGGATTCGTGAGGTAGACACAAATGGCACGCAATATTTAACGCCCGTTATTAAGACTTATAAACCCATTGCCGGGCTGGAGCTGGCCCAGGTCTTGCTTTCTCCGGATGGCAGAGAATTGAATTTTGCCGTTATTTCTCCCGATTCTTCGCGATCAAATGTGTTGATATCTGATGTGGAAGGGCATATAAAAGCTTCTTTTATCCTTGATATGGAAAGAGGAGCAAACATGCGCAGCATTTTTACCGGTAATTTAACTCCCGGTGTTTATTTTATTCAGATAAATGATCAGAACGGAGCCGGTTCCATCATGAAGCAATTTGTAAAAAGTGCGATCGAAAACAAGCCAAAGGTAGATAGCATGAAGGGAAGAATAGACCGGTCTTCTATAAATCACTAGTATGGAAGGAGCTCATTCTTTAACAGCTACCTTTTTGCCAATCATTTTTTTTACGGCCTCTACTATAGCAGGGACATCAAATCCTGCTTCATGGCGTTGTTCCTCAGGTTTTCCCTGTTCTATGACTTTATCGGGAATTCCCATGATTTTTATTTTCGCCTGATAGCCGTTGGTATTCACCCATTCCAAAATGGCACTTCCGAAACCGCCTGTGATGGACCCGTCTTCAAGAGTAATGACCTTGTCAAATTTCGAGAATATTTCATGCAACAGCCTTTCATCCAGAGGCTTGACGAATCTCATATCGTAGTGAGCCGGTTGTATATCTACCGTTAGTAATTCTTTTGAAGCCTGGATGACGAAGTTACCGGGATGCCCAAAAGACAGAATAGCTATTTCCTGTCCGTCTTGTATTTTTCTGCCTTTACCTATTGGAATAGCTTCAAAAGGCGTTTTCCAATGCGAAGTGACCCCTTTTCCCCGCGGGTAGCGAATGACCATGGGGTGTGTTACAGAAGGCAGTTGAGCAGTATACATCAGGTTGCGCAGTTCCGGTTCGTTCATGGGAGCGCTTACGATCATGTTGGGGATACAACGCATGTAAGCGATATCATAGGCCCCCTGATGGGTAGCTCCGTCTTCGCCTACTAATCCGGCCCTGTCCAGGCAAAAAATGACGGGAAGGTCTTGTATAGCCACATCATGAATTACCTGATCATAACCCCTTTGCATAAAAGTTGAGTATATATTACAGAATACCCGCATGCCGCGGGTAGCCATGCCCGCTGACAGGGTCACGGCATGTTGCTCACAAATCCCCACATCCATGGCCCGTTCGGGCATTTCTGCCATCATGTATTTTAAAGAAGATCCCGAAGGCATAGCCGGCGTGACCGCCATGATATCTTTGTTCTTGCGGGCCAGCTCAATGATGGAATATCCGAAAACGTCCTGATATTTCGGAGGCTGAGGGCCGGGTTCCGGCTTTTGCCTGATCTCTCCGGTCACTTTGTCAAACCTGCCGGTGGCATGCCATTTGGTCTGGTCTTTTTCAGCCTGTGCATAGCCCTTTCCTTTGATTGTAACCACGTGCAGTAATTTAGGCCCCGGGATATTTTTCATATCCCTGAGCGTATCCACCAGCTTCTGTACATTATTGCCGTCTATGGGGCCGAAATACCGCATCTTTAATGCTTCGAACAAGTTGCTGCTTCGGGCCACCATTCCTTTGAGCGCCGTTTCTATTTTGGCGGCAAGATCACGGGTTACTTTTTTCCCACGTGGCATCTTTCCCAATAGGTTCCATATTTCAGACCGGAATTTGTTGTAGGTAGGAGAGGCGGTAATATCAGTCAGGTATTCCCGTAACGCTCCCACATTCGGGTCAATGGACATGCAGTTGTCGTTGAGAATGACCAATAGGTTGGTATCTGCGACCCCGGCATGGTTCAATGCCTCAAAAGCCATTCCTCCCGATAGGGCACCATCGCCAATAATGGCCACATGCTGCTTTTTATAGTCTCCTTTGATCCGGTCTGCCAGTGCCATTCCCAACGCGGCGGATACCGAGGTGGAAGAATGACCCACCCCGAAAGTATCATATTCGCTTTCCGCTCTTTTGGGAAAGCCGCTTAATCCTTTATAACGGCGATTTGTATGGAACACTTTCCGACGCCCGGTTAATATTTTATGACCGTATGCCTGGTGACCCACATCCCAAACGAGCAGATCCTCAGGGGTATTGAAGACATAATGTAAAGCAGCGGTAAGTTCTACTACTCCCAGGCTTGCACCGAAATGGCCACCATAGACGCTTACGGTATCAATGATGTACTGTCTTAATTCGTCGCAGAGTGCATTTAATTGAGCCCGGTCTAACTTTCGGAGGTCTTCCGGAGTATTGATCTGGCTGAGTAAAGGACCTGCTTCTATTTCCATGGGTGAGGAAATTATTATAATGATAGATGTCAAAGGTAACATTTTCTCAGAAAAAGTGAAAGCAATTGTTTAGGTTTCCGCGCCGGGAGAAGCCTGAGGAAACACTTTTGAAGGCATTTTTTAGCACTTCATCTGGTCATCTAACCATTGATACAAATTATAATTTTGAGACAGACAAGAGTATTAATTTTGTTCATTCATGCTTAAAAACATTTCTAAATATTATTGGTGGTGCCAGCTGGGGGGGTGGTTTTCCTGGATGTTCCTGAATATTATCCTGGCCAATTATTACAACCGCCCGATGGGGGTTACCTATTTTTTGAATCAGATCAGCATGGTCATCGTGGGTATCGGGCTTACGCATCTGTTACGCCTGTTCATTATTCGGAGGAACTGGTTGGAACTTCCACAGGATAAGCTTATTATCCGGCTCCCTCTGTTAGTAGCTCTTTGTGCGGTTTTTATGACATTGATCCGGGGATCGCTCATTATCGGGTTTCACCTGGGCAGTAAGGAGGAAGAGCGTTTATTTTCCTTGTGGATGTTTATCGGTTGCTCCCTGTTGATCACCACATGGACGTTATTATACTTTATGGGACATTATTTCCAGAAGGAACAGCAATACCAGTTGGATAAATTACAATTGGAGTCCATGGTCAAAGATTTGGAGTTGCGCACCATCAAGTCCCAGCTTAATCCGCACTTTCTTTTTAATTCGCTCAACAGTATCCGCGCTCTGGTAGACGAGAACCCCGAACGGGCCCGAACGGCTATTACCGAATTGTCCAATATTCTCCGAGGATCCATGCAGGTAGAAAAACTGGAAACAGTTTGTATGCAAAGGGAGCTGAATATTATCCAGGATTATCTGGCCCTGGAATATATCCGTTTTGAAGAAAGATTAAAGGTGGATTATCAGATTGACGGAGATACGTTGAAGCTGGAGGTTCCCCCCATGATGTTGCAAACGCTGGTAGAGAATGCTATCAAGCATGGGATCTCGCGCAGGGTAGAGGGGGGAAAACTGAAAATAATTTCCCGGATGTCCGATTTGTATCATGAGATCATTATCCGCAACACGGGACAATTACCCTTGCATTTAAGCGACCAGGGCTTTGGTTTGCAGAGCACCAGACAACGATTAAATTTGTTATATAAAGGAAAGGCTTTTTTTCAAATCCACAATGTAAATGCGCATATTGTGGAAGCAAAAGTACAAATTCCATTATAAAATTAATTTAAAGATAAATAATATGAAGCGTGCATTAATAATTGATGATGAAAGACTTGCAAGGGCTGAATTAAGGAAAATGTTAAAACAATTTCCGGATATTGAGGTAGTAGGAGAAGCTGTTAATGCGGAAGATGGAAAGGAGAAAATTGCCAGCCTGAATCCGGATCTTCTTTTTTTAGACATTCAGATGCCCGATAAAACCGGGTTTGAGTTGCTTTCTGATCTGGAGGTTACTCCCCAGGTTATTTTTACCACTGCTTATGATGAATATGCCATTAAGGCTTTTGAATTTAACGCGCTGGATTACCTGTTAAAGCCCATCGAACCGGCCCGCCTGGAGGATGCCCTTCAGAAGCTGGAGGAGGAAACAAAAGAGCCGGAAATGCCTCAAAATAACTTTAAGCTTAATGAGGAAGACCAGGTTTTTGTAAAAGACGGCGACCATTGCTATTTTATAAAAGTGGGAAATATCCGTTTGTTTGAAAGTGTGGGCAACTATGTCCGGGTCTATTTTGACGACAAAAAGCCGCTTACTCTCAAATCGCTGAATGCTTTGGAGGAGCGCCTGGACGAACGCATGTTCTTTCGTGCCAATCGAAAATATATCGTGAACCTGCGTACAGTGGAAAAGATAGAACCGTATTTTAACGGGGGACTCTTATTAGACATCAGAGGAGGAGAGCAGGTAGAAGTATCCCGCAGGCAAGCTGTTCGTTTCAAGGAAAGAATGAGCCTGTAAGGGCAAGATACTGTTTTTCAGGCTTCTTCGTTATTGGTGATCAGGGGCGCTTGTGCCGCGGGAGCATCTTTGGCTTTTGCCTGATGTTGAAAAAAGCGTTTTTGGAACAGCAAGATGACGATCACACCTACTGAAATGGCCGCATCCGAAATATTAAAAACCGGTTGAAAAAAAACGAAATAATCACCCCCCTTGAATGGGATCCAACCCGGCAGGAATCCTTGGTAAACAGGGAAATAGAGCATATCTACTACCTTGCCATGTAAAAACCCGGCATATCCCCCGCCGGCGGGTAAAAACTGTGCTACCTGATAGGGCGTACTTTCAGAAAAAAGGAGTCCGTAAAACAAGCTGTCAATAAGATTGCCTATAGCGCCTGCCAATATGAGTGATCCACAAATAATCAATCCTTTGTGATATTTGGCACGAATGAGCTTTTTGAGCAGGTAAAACCCGAAAATAACAGCCGCCAGCCGAAACAATGTGAGAAAGACCTTACCGGCGGATCCGCCGAAGGACAAGCCATACGCCATGCCTTCATTTTCGATGAAATGGAGCCGAAACCAATGCCCGATGACATGAACTTCCTCTCCCATTACAAAGTGGGTCTTGATCCATATTTTCAATACCTGATCGCAGATCAGGATACCAATTATGAGAATGATTGAAGATCTGAATTTCAAATGATAGAATTTTAGGGCAAAGGTAAGCTAAATCCCAAATGATTTTTCCTATTCCTTTGATGCAATCCTTATATTTGCATCATTGAATTATGGCTGGTAATAAAATCAAAAATAAAAAGTCGTCTAAAGTTAGCAAAAAAAAGACACCGCTGAAAAGGGATAAAAAAACGGAGGTGAAGATGACCGAACTCGTGAGGGACGAACGTACTCATAAAGTTTTGGGCATGTTTAGTCTCTTGCTTGCGGCTTTTCTTTTTATCGCCTTTGCTTCTTACTTGTTTACCTGGAAATCGGATCAGGGCCTCGTTTCCCGGTATTCTTCACAGATCTTGTTCATGAGAGATGTGCACATGGATAATATGCTGGGGCGGTTGGGGGCTTTCGTTTCTCACATGCTTTTTTATAAAGGCATGGGAGTGGCTTCCTTTTTATTATGTTATCTGCTGGCTATCCTGGGACTGAACTTTCTGCTCAGAAAGCGCCGTTTTCGGGTAGGAAGGAATCTGAGGTACGTTATTTTTGGACTGATCTATATTAGTACCGCCTTATCACTTATATGTTTTTTGCTTGCTCCCACTGCGCAATTTCCCTGGGGAGGAGCAATAGGAGATTATATCGCACAGTGGCTGATGGGCTTTATCGGTTCTATTGGTGCCGTATTGCTATGGCTTGCCATTGGGGTGGCATGTGGAATCTGGAGGTATAATCTTGATCTGGTTCCTAAAAAACGCCCTGTATTTTTTAAACATACTTCTGAAACGTTTACCCCCTTTTCGGCCGGGCAACCTGAAGAGGATAAAGATCAGAAAGTGGTGCCGCAGGCACTAGGCAGGGCGGATGAAGAACCGGCTGCAACCCGGTCGGAACAAAAAATGAATAAGGGGGAGCCGGACCCCGTAGACCCGGAGAAGGCCCCCTCCATAGAATTATCTGTACCGGAAACCACTGCAAAAAAGGCCAAACCGACCTCGGTGGATGAGTTGAAACTGGAAATTAATCCTTCACATCAGGAGGAGGAGTCTCCTTCCGCCAAAGCATCCCGGCTTGTGAAAAAGAGCGGTTTGTATGAACCCACGCTCGACTTACAGAATTATCACTTTCCTCCCGAGCATTTTCTTGAGAACCACGGGGGCGAAAAGATTGTCCATGATCCCGAAGAGCTTGAAGCCAATAAACGGCAGATTGTTGAGACCCTCAGCAACTATTCCATTTCCATCCAGAAGATCACGGCAACCGTCGGTCCTACGGTTACCTTGTATGAGATCGTGCCCGCCAAAGGGATCCGCATCTCAAAGATCCGTAATTTGGAGGATGACATCGCTTTAAGCCTGGCGGCGCTGGGTATTCGTATCATAGCGCCTATCCCGGGAAAAGGGACCATCGGCATCGAAGTTCCAAATGTGAAGCGCTCTATTGTTTCCATGAAGACGTTGATCCGCTCCGACAAGTTCCAGAATGCGCCCATGAACCTGCCTATTGCCATAGGTAAAAAGATTGATAACGAGAACTTTATCGTAGACCTGACTACGATGCCTCATTTGTTGATGGCCGGAGCGACCGGACAAGGTAAGTCTGTGGGAATCAATGCGATATTGGTGTCCCTGTTGTATAAAAAGCATCCTTCCCAGCTCAAATTGGTACTCGTTGATCCCAAGAAAGTGGAATTGTCTATTTACAAGGTGATAGAGAAGCATTTTCTTGCCAAATTGCCCGGGGAGGAGGAGGCAATTATCACCGATACGAAGAAGGTGGTCAATACCCTCAACGCTTTATGTATTGAAATGGATAACCGCTATGACCTGCTTAAAGATGCCGGTGCAAGAAATATTAAGGAATACAATAATAAATTTATTCACAGGCGGCTGAATCCGGATAATGGGCATAAATACCTGCCCTTTATTGTTCTGGTGGTAGATGAGTTTGCAGATCTGATTATGACAGCCGGTAAGGAGATCGAGATGCCTATTGCGCGGCTTGCCCAGCTTGCGCGGGCCGTGGGTATTCACCTGATCATTGCTACACAACGTCCCTCCGTCAACATTCTCACTGGTACGATCAAGGCTAATTTTCCTGCGCGGATTGCATTTAAAGTAAGCTCAAAAGTGGATTCCCGGACTATTCTGGATGCCGGCGGGGCCGAACAGCTGATCGGGAAAGGGGATATGCTGATATCGTACAATGGCGATATTACCCGGTTGCAGTGTGCTTTTGTAGACACCCCCGAGGTAGAAGAAATTGTTAATTTTATTTCCGAACAACAGGGGTATCCGGAAGCTTTCCAACTGCCCGAGTATGAAGATGAAAAAGACCTCTCCGGGAAAGACGCCGGCGGGGGAGAAAGAGATGCGCTTTTTGAGGAGGCGGCCCAGGTCATCGTGCAGACCCAGCAGGGATCTACTTCCTTATTGCAAAGACGTATGAAGTTAGGCTATAACAGAGCGGGACGACTGATGGACCAGTTAGAAATGGCCGGAATAGTGGGACCAAATGCCGGTAGCAAAGCCCGCGAAGTATTGGTAAAAACGGAAATGGAATTACAGGAGATCCTGAACCATAGCCCGTAACCATCTGGCAGGAAATTTGTCTTGGATATAAAAAAACAATGGGATATCTGATGATAAAGAAGATTGTTTTATGGAATTTCCTTATAATTTTTCTGGTACGTGCAGGTCTTGCACAGAAAGTCACTCCTTATGGAAAGAGTGACCCGGAGGCTAAAACTATTTTGGATAAGGCCAGCAAAAAATTTGCCGCTTTAAACAGTGCGAAAGCGACCTTTACCCTGAAGACAACGACGGTGGATCAAAAGTCTGCCGGCAGCCAGGAAGGAACGCTCTGGCTGGAAAAGGGAAGATTTAAATTCCGGCTTGGAGAACAAACGGTCTATTGCGATGGAAAAACGCTTTGGACCTATAATAAAGAAAATAATGAAGTTCAGATAACGGATTACCGGCCCCAGAAGGGAGATGTGACGCCCTCCGCTCTATTTTCAGATTTTTATGATAAGAATTTTCTGTACAGGTTGAGCGGATCCTCCACGGTGAAAGGCAAAAGTGCTGATGTAATAGAAATGACCCCGCTGGATAAATCCAAACCGTATTTTAAGATCCTGATGTTGATTGATAAAAAGGAATACCGGCTTTTGAGCATGGAAATTTTTGCCAAGGGAGGATACAGGTATACGTATGTGATTGACAACTTTACCCCTAATGCGGCTGTGAGTGATACGGATTTTGTATTTAACAAGGCTGATCATCCGGGAGTTGAGGTTGTAGATTTGAGGATGTAAGTTTAAAAAATTTACGATCTTGCAGTCGCTTTATGATGTCCGTATGAGAAAAATTGAAATTGCTAACTGAAAATTGCCAACTGCCAACTGATAACCGATAACCGACAAGATGAATCACTTTCTTTCCGTAGAAAATGTAGATGACCTCCCTGCACTTATTGACAATGCCTTGTCTTATAAACGGGATCCATTAAAAGATAAAGAACTGGGTCAACATCGCACGATAGGTTTGTTATTCTTCAATCCGAGCATGCGAACCCGGATCAGTACGCAGATCGCGGCCAGAAATCTGGGCATGGATGTAGTTATCTTTAATATCGATAAAGAAGGGTGGAAGTTGGAGTTTGAAGAAGGGGTAGTTATGGACGGTTCAGGATCCGAGCATGTGAAAGAGGCGGCTGCGGTGATGGGCCGATATTTTGATTTACTGGCTATTCGCACTTTCCCCGGATTGAAAGAGCGGGAGGCAGATTATGAAGAAAAATATATTTCCCAATTTGTAAAGTATGCAGGTATTCCGGTCATCAGCCTGGAAAGCGCCACGTTGCATCCTTTACAGAGTCTTGCGGACCTGGTTACCATTACCGAGCAGGCGCATCTGACAACCTATCCGGAGAAAAGGCCGAAAGTAGTATTGTCATGGGCCCCCCACACGAAAGCGCTGCCACAATCGGTAGCCAATTCTTTTTCTCAGTGGATGACGACATGGGATAAAGCAGATTTTGTAATTACCCATCCGCGGGGGTATGATCTGGATGAGAAATTTACAAAAGACGCAGCTATAGAATATAACCAGGAGCAGGCGTTGAAAGATGCGGATTTTGTTTATGTAAAAAATTGGTCTTCTTATCGGCATTATGGAGAAGTGCTCACCCGCGATTCTTCCTGGATGCTGACATTGGATAAATTAAAAAATACACGAAATGCCAGGGTGATGCATTGCCTGCCGGTTCGGCGCAACCTGGTGATCTCGGATGAAGTTTTGGACGGCTCGCAATCCATAGTAGTTGAAGAAGCGGGGAACCGGGTATGGGCGGCACAGGCCGTTTTGGCGGAACTTTTAAAAAACAAATTGTAATGATACCGATCTTCTTTGTACTTTGCAGCCAGTTTTAGGAGTAAGATCTGATCGAGAAGAAAATGGAGCGTTCTACAGGAGAAGAAAAAGAGGGCCTTTTAATAGTAAAGATAGGAGGGAATATCATAAACGATAAAACCTCCCTGCAGTTGTTCTTAAAAGATTTTGCAAGCCTTTCAGAAAAGAAAATCCTGGTTCATGGCGGCGGCAAACGTGCTACGGAAGTAGGAGAGAAGCTGGGAATTGTTTCCCGTTATGTGGATGGAAGGAGGATCACGGATCAGGCGACCATAGCATTGGTTACCATGGTGTATGGAGGATTGCTCAATAAAAATATCGTAGCGCAGTTGCAGGCGCTGAATTGTAATGCAATAGGACTGACGGGGGCCGATGCCAATTGCATACCCGCTGTCAAAAGGCCGGTTAAAGAGATTGATTATGGATTTGTAGGGGATGTAAAAACAGGTTTGAAGAGCCCCTTTTTGAGCGTGTTTTTGGAAAAAGGCCTGGTGCCGGTCTTGGCTCCCTTGACCCATGATCGGGAAGGGCAATTGTTAAATACAAACGCGGATACCATTGCTTCAGTACTGGCAATCAGTTTGTCCGAAAACTTTAGGGTGAGATTGATGTATTGTTTTGAGAAAAAAGGCATTTTGAGGGATAGGGAAGATGAGAACTCGGTAGTGCCGTTGATAAATAAAAAAAGTTATCATAAAATGTTAGCCGAAAATGTGCTGGCAGACGGTATCCTCCCCAAGTTACACAATGCTTTTGATGCGATAGACCGGGGAGTGGAAAGCGTATGGATCGGACATGCCGCAGAGCTGGTAAGAAATACGGGAACGGCGGTTTCCGGTACCTTAATAAAATAAAAATGAGTTGGATTAAAGTAAATAGGTTTTATCTTCTTCCACCACCCCTTTGGGGGTAGTATACTATTTACGTGGCTTTGCCACTGTTTTACAAGGAGAGGAAAATCAAATTTACTTAATTGAAATACCTGTACACAGGCAGGTAAAACAACTCAGAAATGAATACAGAATTATTATATCAGGATGCCGTGGCATTGCTTAAACAATTAATAGCCACCCCGTCTTTTAGTGGAGCGGAAGATCAGACCGCTTCTCTTATTTGTCGTTTTTTAGGAACCCACCAAATGGAACACAGCCGTTCCGGAAATAATGTGTGGGCTTTAAATAAGTATTTTGACAGCGCTAAGCCCACTATACTGCTCAATTCGCATCATGATACCGTAAAGCCCAACAAAGCTTACACCCGCGATCCTTTTACGCCCTCTGTAGAGGATGGAAGGCTGTTTGGTCTTGGAAGTAACGATGCGGGGGGATGTGTCGTTTCCTTATTGTCGGCCTTCAGATACTTTTATGATAAGAAAGATTTAAAATATAATATGGCTATTGCCCTTACTGCTGAAGAGGAAAACTCGGGTAATGGCGGAATCGAAAGTATTTTAGATCAACTTCCTGCGAACATTGCTTTTGCCATAGTGGGAGAGCCTACTTTAACGGACAGTGCGATTGCCGAAAAAGGACTGATGGTACTGGATTGCATAGCTCGCGGCGTCGCCGGACATGCGGCGCGGGAGGAGGGTGATAATGCTATTTACCGTGCGGTGGATGATGTGCTCTGGTTTAGAAATTTTCGCTTTCCTAAGGTGTCTGAAACACTGGGTCCGGTTAAGATGACCGTTTCCGTTATCCGTGCGGGAGAACTACATAATATGGTTCCCTCGGAATGTCGTTTTACGGTAGATGTACGCGTGACTGATGCCTATACCCACGAAGAAGTACTCGAGATCATAAGACAAAATGTGAAATGTGAAATCTATCCGCGTTCCACCCGTCTGAGATCTTCATCCATTGATAAGGATCATCCTATAATAAAAGCAGCGCTGAAGCTGGGGAAGAAAATTTACGGCTCTCCCACTACTTCTGATCAGGCGTTGATCCCTACCGCATCGGTAAAAGTAGGTCCGGGTGATTCTGCACGCTCCCATAGCGCCGACGAATTCATCTGGCTTCGTGAGATAAAGGAAGGCATCAAGACTTATATAGGGATGCTGGAAGCCGTGGTTTGAAGAAGCGACGGAAAGGCTTCAGCGGGTAAAAATTTTGATGGGAACGATGGAGGTTAAAAAGGAAATTATGACAGATAATACATTTTTAAATGCACTCCTGTCTTTTCTTTTTCTTTCGGTTTTGCAGTAATATTGCGTTCCCCGGATAATGCTGACCCTATAACCATTTAACAATACAACCCTATAACCATATAATAAGATGAAACTCTGGCAAAAAGATAAAGTAGCATTGGAAGAAGTAGATCAATTTACAGTGGGTAAAGACAGGGAAATGGACCTGTATCTGGCGCCCTTTGATGTTTTGGGCTCATTAGCCCATGTCCGGATGTTGGAATCTGTCGGCCTGCTTTCAAAGGCAGAATTGAAAAAATTGTCCGCAGGATTGAAGGATATTTTCCGGGAGATCCGGGAAGGGAAGTTTAAGCTGGATGATGATGTGGAAGATATTCATTCCCAGGTCGAGCAGTTATTGACGAAAAGACTGGGAGATGCCGGGAAAAAAATTCACAGTGGCCGTTCCCGTAATGACCAGGTAATGGTGGATGTAAAATTATTTTTGCGGAATGAGCTGGAAGAACTGGTATACGAAGTCAAAAAGTTCTTTGATCAGCTGATCGGGTTGAGCGAGCAATATAAAGATCATCTTTATCCGGGTTATACTCATTTACAGGTTGCCATGCCTTCTTCATTCGGCTTATGGTTCGGGGCTTATGCCGAAGGTCTTTCCGATGATATGATCCTTCTGCATGCGGCCTACAGGGTAGTGAATAAGAATCCGTTGGGCTCTGCCGCTGGTTATGGCTCTTCTTTCCCGCTGAACAGAAGATTGACTACTAAATTATTAGGATTTGAAGACCTGAATTATAATGTGGTTTATGCCCAGATGGGAAGAGGAAAGACAGAACGGGTCGTGGCGCAGGCCCTGGCGAATATTGCAGCTACCTTATCCCAAATGGCCATGGACACCTGCTTATATGTGAATCAGAACTTTGGTTTTATTCACTTCCCGGACGAACTGACTACCGGTTCTTCCATTATGCCTCACAAGAAAAATCCCGATGTGTTTGAGCTGATCCGTTCTTATTGTAACCGCATCAAAGCCTTGCCCAATGAATTGACGCTGATGACTTCTAATCTGCCTTCCGGATACCAGCGCGACCTGCAATTGCTGAAAGAGCATCTTTTCCCGGCTTTTAAAACGCTCAAAGATTGTTTGAAAATGGCTTCACTGATGTTCTCCCACATTGAGATCAACAAAGAGATCCTTAAAGATGAAAAATATAAATATCTTTTTAGCGTAGAGGAAGTGAACCGGCTGGTACTCGGAGGGATCCCGTTCCGTGACGCCTATAAACAGGTGGGACGATCGATTGAAAACGGGACCTTCCGTTATTCCACAGAAGTGAATCATACCCATGAAGGCAGTATCGGGAACCTTTGCAATAAGGATATAAAAAGGATGATGGAAAATTCTATGAAACAGTTTGATTTTGGAAGCGTCCATCAGGCGTTGGAAGCGCTTACGAAATAAAGGTCGCCATTCTATTCCTGCAATGGATTGTTTATCTTTGCGCTTCATGAATCCGCCTATGTCCGAATTACAATTTTATAATGCCCTTACCCGCGAGAAGGAAATCTTTGAGCCGTTAATCCCTGGCCATGTTGGCATGTATGTCTGCGGACCCACCGTTTCCGGAGAATCACATCTGGGGCATGCCCGTCCGTTCATTACTTTCGATATGATCTACCGTTATCTGATGTATCTGGGATATAAGGTTCGTTATGTTCGAAACATTACGGATGCCGGTCATTTTGAAGAAGAAGGCCGTGAAGCTGAAGACAAAATATCCTCCAAGGCAGCGGTGGAAAAGCTCGAGCCGATGGAACTGGTACAAAAATACACCAACCTGTTTCACCGGGCCATGTTGCAATTTAATTGCCTGGAGCCCAGTATAGAGCCAACGGCCACAGGACATATTCCGGAGCAAATTGCTATGATCCGGGATATCATCCGTAAAGGATATGCCTATGAAGTAAATGGTTCGGTTTATTTTGATGTGAAGAAATATGCCGAAAAGTATTCTTATGGAGAATTGAGCGGCCGGGTAGTGGCTGATCTGTTGGAGACCACACGTTCGCTGGAAGGGCAGGATGAAAAACGAAATAAAATAGATTTCGCACTTTGGAAGAAGGCTCCGGACAAACACCTGATGCGCTGGACAAGCCCCTGGGGAGAAGGTTTCCCCGGCTGGCATATCGAATGTTCTGCCATGAGCAGTAAGTATCTGGGAGTTCAGTTTGATATTCACGGGGGCGGAATGGATCTGCAATTTCCCCATCATGAATGTGAAATTGCCCAAAGTACGGTGGCTCATGGGACTCCTCCGGCCCGTTATTGGATCCATAACAATATGATCACCATCAACGGGCGTAAGATGGGCAAAAGCTATAATAACATTATTAAGCTAACGGAATTGTTTAGCGGGAATCACCCGCTGTTGGAAAAGGGGTACAGCCCGATGACCGTTCGCTTTTTCATATTACAAACCCATTACCGGAGTACGCTTGATTTTTCCAACGAGGCGCTTCAGGCAGCCGAAAAGGGACTCCATCGTTTATGGAGCGCCTATGAAGTTTTGCAGGAACTACCGGAACCGGAGGATAAGGTACCGGGCGATGAAGAATTGAATGAGCAGTTGGAGCGTGGATGTATAGCCTGTGCTGATTTTATGAATGATGATTTCAATTCGGCAAAAGTACTGGCCGGCCTATTTGAAATGGTTCCGGTTATTAACTCTTTAAAATCGGGACAGATCAGGTCCGGAGCAATTTCGAAGAAAGTATTTCTATTGATAAAAGAAACCTGGAAGGATTTTCTGGAGGATATTCTCGGGCTGAAACCGGAAAAGACCCAAACAGATGATAAACTGGAGGAGGTCATGCAACTGCTGCTGGATATTAGGAAAGAGGCGCGAAGGAGAAAGGACTATGCTACTTCTGATCAGATCCGTGACGCTTTGTCAAAGATCGGTATCGTTGTCAAAGATGAAAAGAATGGAGGCGCCAGCTGGTCGAAGGAATAGTTGGGTTTATTTGCATTCTATTAATATAAAAGCCGCTATATGAATCCGGTTTCCATGCATCCAAAAGAAATGATTACAGCTGAAACAGTTGAAAAGCTGCGTAAGAATGCTTTTGATATTGAACAACTGGGGAGGCTTAACGAGACGGTTCTGGATTTTATCCGCCGGCAGGATGCTTTACGGATCATGGTGCCCAAGACCTGTGGAGGAGCGGAATGGTCCTTTCCAGGGATCGTAGCTTATTTGGAAGCGTTGGCCTGGATTGATGGCAACCTGGGATGGCTGGTCAATCTCGGAGCAGGAGCTAATATGTTTGCCGGTTATATGGAAGAATCGGTTGCCTGTCGGCTTTTTGAACCTCCCGGTACCTGGTGTGCCGGAAGCGGCGCCACGAGTGGAGTGGCAAAAAGGACGAGCAGGGGATATATTCTCTCGGGGCGTTGGAAATATGCAAGTGGCGCTGCTCACGCAACCCATTTTACGGCCAATGCTTTATTGTTTGATGAGGCGGAACGGCCTGTTTTACAGAAAGACGGGAAACAGGATTTCCGCTCTTTTATTTTTCCTGCTGCCGAAGTGACAATATATGATACCTGGAACACGACGGGTCTGAAAGCTACCAGCAGTCAGGATTTTAGTGTGGAGAACCTTTTTGTTCCCGATGCGCATGTATTTTCCCTGGTAAAACCTTCCGGTTTTGCATCCGGTCCTCTTTATCATTTCCCCTTTGATGTTTTGGCGGTTGTAACTATGGCCTGCATGTCTACAGGTATGGCCTTCCATTTTATGGATCTGTTTCATGACCTGCTTGAAAAGAAAAAACCTTTATACAGAGATAAAAAACTGAGTGAGGATCTTAAGATCCAACGGTTCTCTGAAAAAAGCAGCCATCGGTTTTTTCTTGCGAGGGATAAAATGTATGATGCATTACAAACGGCATGGAATTTCTATGAAAAAGGAGAACAGGCGGATGTATCTCATTTGGAGGCATTGACAGCAGCTTCAAAGAAAGCTGTAGCCGAGGCCCGGAAAATGGTGTATGACCTGTATCCTTTATGCGGGATGAATATGGTTTTTTACGGTTCTGAATTGAATAAGGTATGGCGCGATATGGCGGTCGCATCCCAGCATTACTTACTTTCCCCATTGTAATTTCGAAGATTATCACTGTATCCGAATGCATTACAGACTCCCTCACCGGGGTATATAATTGCCCGTTTTATACATGCTAAATTTCATATATATAAAGTCGAATAAAAAAAGATAATTTCAACTTTTTTTTGGTATTTATCCTTATCTTTGCGCCATTTATAAGACATCTTGATCTTTTAAATTGGAAGGGGTCTTTTGAATGTACTCATAAATCTTTTTCATGATGAAAAAAACGATCATTTTTCTCTGTCTTTTACTATGTGCGGGGCTTTTATTCCCCTGCCGGGTCATGTCGAAAGGGCTGGGAGAAGCAGGTTCTCTTACCTATGAAGCGCTTGTGATCGGCCTTGCTGTTCTGGGGGTTATCATTCTGGTATTTCTGGGGCTTTTGCTGCTTGCCCGGTCTCGCGAGTTGACATCGCTGGAGACGGATATAGGAAAGGATAAAGCAATAAATGTGCATCCTACCTCTGAAGATGTGATGAGCCTCAGTGAAAGTGAAATCGGAAAACTAATTCACGAACGAGATCTAAAGCCCCATTCTACTGCCTGATGGTATAATAAACCGCTTTTATTATTATTATTAATGAGATTGTTTTCTATTCCATAATGTATAAATAATGAAGTATTCAAAAGCCTTTTCCGCATTTGCCTTTTTATCTGTCGGATTGTTGTTATGCATTTATCCGCAGCCGCTCTTTGCCCAGGAAGAAGTACCATCGAAGGAGGTATTTGAGCATATCGGGATTATAGGGGCCATTGTAGTGGCCATTTTGTTATTAATATTGCTGGCACTCATTATGACCGTTCGCCTGAATAAACTGATCAGTAAGGCAAAATACAACCGGAAACAGAAAGAACAGGCCGCTATCCGGAAAGAATTGCTGGAGCTGGAAGGGAAGGAGTTGGATGACATGTTGGAGGAGCGGAGGAAGGCGCTTCTTTTCAAGTTGAAGGGGAATGAATTATCCGGGGAAGCGGTACCTGCAGACCAAAGAGGGATTATTACCCGGGCTTCATCCAAGATGGAGGTACCCTTTATAAGTGAAAAAAAGTATCTGAGGGAAGCTATTCATATTGATCCGGGCTTGAGGAAGCTCATCGTGGCCTTTATTGGGATGTCTGCCTTTTGGCTGGTCTTTGGTACTTCCATAGGAGAGTATCTGGGAATTAAACTGGTGGCTCCCGATGCAGATCATATCGCATGGTTAAGCTTTGGCAGGCTGCGACCGGTACATACCAACACGGTATTTTGGGGATGGGCTTCCATGGCTATGATCGGGCTGGCTAACTTTGTTATTCCCCGGACTTCTAATAATAAGCTGTATAGTTTGAAAATAGGGTGGTGGTCCTTTGGTTTGATCACGGCTTCCGTATTCATAGGCGATATTCTGCTCATGGCCGGTGTGAACAACGGAGGCGGAGAGTACCGGGAATACATCTGGCCGGTTATGGGATTGTTTGGCGCAGGGCTGGTACTTACCTTATATAATTTTTATAAAACTGTGGCGACCCGTAAAACGGCAGAAATATATATTTCCAACTGGTATATTTTGGCTGCTTTAGCCTGGACGCTGGTAATGGTTACTATTGGTTATCTGCCCTGGTATCAAACCGGATTGGGTGAAACGGTCGTACAGGGCTATTATATGCACAATGCCGTGGGCATGTGGTTTATGACCTTTACCCTCGGCCTCATTTATTATTACCTTCCGGCTACATTGAACAAGCCGATCTATTCTTATTCACTGGGCGTATTGGCATTCTGGACCCAGATGTTGTTTTATACCCTGATCGGGAGCCATCACTTTATCTTTAGTCCGATCCCCTGGTGGTTGCAAACCATAGCCATTGTATTTAGTGTGGGCATGTTTATCCCGGTGATATCAGGGACCACGAATTTTCTTTTAACAATGAAAGGCAGTTGGAAAGCGATTTCGGAAAGTTATGTTTTGCCTTTTCTTTTGGTTGGGGTGATCTATTACTTTTTGGGATCTTCACAGGGTAGTATTGAAGCCTTCCGGTTTACTAACTATGCCTGGCATCTGACAGATTATACGGTTGCACATTCACATATGACGATGTATGGTATTATCTGTTTTATGCTCTGGGGCTGTATTTATTATCTGATGCCGCGGATTATGGGCAGAGAACCCCAGCAGTCATTAGTAGGCATGCATTTCTGGCTGGCCTTTGTCGGGTTGCTTCTCTACGAATTTTCATTGATGATCGGGGGGACCATGAGGGGAGTCATGTGGATGGAAGGCGTTCCGTTCATCCAGTCTGTAGTTAAAATGGCCCCTTACTGGTTATGGCGTGCGGTAGGCGGGTCGCTCATGTTGTTTTCCCATGTGGTGTTTGCATATAACATGTATGTAGTTTGTAGAAAGCCGGGCAAAGGGATAGCAGTCGTGGATACGGAAGCAGGAAGTTCAGAAACTGCACAAACATTATCTGTAGCTTAAAATTTAAATAAATGCTTTTTAACTTTCATAAGAATCATAAGGAATTGCTGGTCACCATCTTCGTGATGTATGCGATACTGGCTATTTTTATTGCGGTTGTTCCTGCTTTTCAGGTAGAAGAAAACAACGGCCCGCTGCCGGATGACAAGGGGTTGTCCGCACAGGAGCGAAGAGGGTTGGCGGTATATATTGAAAATGGTTGTGTGGCCTGCCATACCCAACAGGTACGCAATATTGAGATGGACAAGATGTGGGGCAGCCGCCCATCCATACCGGCCGATTATTATTATAGCAAGCAGCGGATGAATGTATGGCAGCAATCTCCTTCGTTACTGGGAAGCGAAAGAACCGGGCCGGACCTGACCAATGTAGGGGAACGCCTTCCCGCTGCAGCCTGGCAGTATACCCATTTGTACAATCCCAGAGCCGTGGTGCCCCAGTCTGTTATGCCAGCCTTTACATGGCTTTTTAAAACCAAATCCCACGCGGATTCTTCCAAGGATGTTATTGTTAATTTACCCGATGATTTTAGAAAACAGAATAATATAAAAGGGACGATAGTGGCTACCCAAAAAGCACAGGACCTGGTCGCATACCTGCTATCCCTGAAACAGGCAAAAATACCTACGCCGGAAGATTTTCTTCCTGATCCCAAATATGGCGCTAAATCTAAATCCGCAAGCATGGCTGCCTCCGCTTCTTCAGGCGGGGGAAGTGGCGATAATTCGGCTAGCGGAGCCCCGGCGGCAGATGGTAAAGCATTGTTCCAGAGCAATTGTGCGGTTTGTCATCAATCCACGGGGTTGGGGGTAAAAGGAGCATTTCCTCCTTTAAAGGGAAGCCCGGTAGTGGAAGATGACGATGCTTCCCTGCATATTAAGATCGTATTGGAAGGATATAATTCCCGTCCGCAATACAGCGTGATGCCTCCCTTTAAAGATCGTTTATCCGATGATGAAGTCGCTGCTATCATAAATTACGAAAGGACCAGCTGGGGGAACAACGGAAAGGAAGTGACGGTAGAAGAGGTGCGTAAAATACGTAAAGAAGAAGCGGGTAAGTAAATAGAATGGAAAGAATTATTTTTGTTATTGTAAAATCTGTCGTTTTATGAAAAAGATCATTGCCTTTGTTTTGATGCTATTGGCTACTATGCCGGCAGCCATGGCTTGTAAATTATGTGAAGAGCAACAACCCAAGTGGCTGAAGGGGGTGGTTCACGGCCCCGGGCCTCAGGGTCCCTGGGATTATGTTATCATGTATGTCGGAATTGCCTTTGTATTGCTGGTTTTGGTTTATAGTATCAAATTTTTGGTAAAACCAGGGGAAAAGGATCGCAATCATATTAAATATCGTATTTTAAATCCAAATCATCAGAACTATGGAAAAGGATAATCGCATTGTTCGTGTCTATCTGGATGATGATGTGACCCCTTTGGCGGAATACAACCCACCCGTTAAAATGGTATTGGATACGACCAAATTAACGGACGGGAAACATTTGTTAAGGATAGTAGCCCGTTCTACCAAAGGGAGGGAGGGAATCAAAGAGATTCCCTTTAGCGTGAGAAACGGGCCGGCCATTACCGTAGTGGGGCTACAGGAAAATGATGTAGTGGATCATGATCTGCCTATTACCATTAATGCTTACGGGCACGAACGACCTGATATGTTTATCGTCACCGGTTCGGAAACCCCCTTGGCTATCCCGGCCTGGGTATGGGTTTTAGTGATTGCTTTTATTGCCTGGGGACTGTTTTTCCTTATTCGTTATTTTACGCCTGAGCATTACATGAGTATGTCCATTCCTCTTTTCTAGTATATTTGCGAATTAAATAGATTTGAGATGAGTCTTTCATTTATGGTGGGAATCTGTTTTATATGGATAGGATTTCTTGGCGCCATCAGTTTTATGGAATCATGGTTAAAGTTCAGGGCCCGTGGAGTGGAGCTTCCCGTTGGTCTCAGCATCGGACGATTGATCTTCAGAGCCCTGAACCGGGTGGAATGGGCCTGTTTTATTCTACTTCTGATCGGCGCTTTTTTTTCAGGGGTTATCCATTACGATAGCGTGGCCGTCCCGGGAATCATTTTAATACTTATTCTACTTATACAAACTCTTGTCTGGTTGCCGAAAATGGATCGAAGGGCTGATCTGGTTATTCAGGGCGAAAAGCCTAAAGCCTCGCGCTTACATATTTATTATGTGGGCTCAGAGTTAATTAAGCTGGCCTTCCTCATCTATTTAGGTACGGTTCTGCTGGGTTTATTGCATTAAATGCGACTCTTTTACCCTCTTTTTCCTTTACTTTGCCACATGACTGAAAAAGACCTCAATCCCTGGACCTTTTTGGATTCAGAATTGAAATATGATAACCCGTGGATCAGCGTGAATGAACACCGGGTGATCAAGCCACGCGGGGGAGCGGGTATCTATGGCGTTGTACATTTTAAGAACAAGGCGATAGGGATCGTGGCCGTGGATGAAAAAGATTACATCTATCTCGTCGGTCAATTTAGATATCCTCAAAAGAAATACAGCTGGGAAATACCGGAAGGCGGAGGCCCCCTTGATGAAGTCCCTTTAGATGCGGCAAAGCGGGAACTGCTGGAAGAAACGGGACTTAAAGCTACCCGGTGGGAGCTTTTACTCGAAATGGATCTTTCGAACTCTGTTACCGATGAAAATTGCCAGGTTTTTTTAGCTACCGGATTGAGCCGGCATAGGCCTCAGCCGGAAGATACCGAAATACTTCAAGTAAAAAGGATTGCTTTTGAAGAGGCGGTAGATAGGGTGTTGTCGGGTGAAATAACCGATTCCGTATCGGTGGCGGCCCTTTTAAAAATGAAGGTTTTGCGAAATAGAAAGATAAACCGGGACAGCGCGTGAAAAAAGCATTCAAACCCTCGTTAATAACCGGCCGACAGCCCGTTTTAGAGGCTATGCGATCGGGCCGGTCCATTGAAAGGATTTTCCTGCTTAGAAATTCCGGTGGCGAGGTTGTTAAACAGTTGCGGGAATCGGCGCGGAAGCGCCATATCCCCGTGCATGCGGTTCCCGAGGAAAAGCTCAACCGATTGCATCCGGCACGTCGTTCCGGCCGGGCCAATGATCAGGGATGTGTGGCACTTGTTTCCGCTGTGACCTACCTGGATTTGCAGGAAGTGGTGTCCCATATAGTAGAGCGGGGGGAGATCCCGCTGTTCGTGATCATTGATTCGGTGACGGATGTGCGGAATGTGGGCGCCATTGCTCGTAGCGCCGTTTGCTGCGGGGCGCAGGCCCTGATTGTGCCCGAAAAAGGCGCAGCCTCCTTAAATGAAGCGGCTGTGAAGGCCTCAGCGGGCGCCTTGGAACATATTGCCGTGTGCCGGGTTCATGACCTGGCAAAAGCAATTCACACCCTGCATTTAAATGGCTTTCTGGTTTTTGCGAGCGCTGCAAATGGGGAAGACTATGTTTATAATTGTGACTGGTCGGGCCCCTCAGCGGTCATTATGGGGGCCGAGGACAAGGGAATTGGGAAAGGCTTGCTAAAGCTGGCCGACTCCATTTTTAAGATCCCCATGGCAGGCGCTTTTGATTCCTTCAACGTTTCCGTGGCTGCCGGAATTACACTTTACGAGGCGATGAAGCAGCGAATGACTTAAAGTTTTCCGCCGTCGAGCCGGGTAGTAAGGGTATAAGGACCCGAAAGTGTTATATAATATAAAAGACGGTTCGTGTCCATTAAAGAAAGGTCCAAATAGAATTGGAGTTTGAGGAATATAACAATAAACTGGCGGTGTTCCATCGCCTTTTTCATGCCTATTATGAAAAATTGCATCGCTATGCCTTCACTATTCTGAAAGACAACCATATTGCGGAAGATATTGTTCAGGCTGTATTTCTGAAGTTATGGGAGAAGAAGGATCAACTGCTCATGGAGAATCAAATAGGATCTTATCTTTACAGAACAACGTATAATCTCAGTCTGAATTACATACGTGATAACAAGACGAGAAAAAGACATATTAAAAATGTTTCCAAAACGATTCATTCATCTGTTGACAATGTAAATGAAAAATTATCGGGGTCGGAACTTTCTATACATATCCACGAGGTAATAGAAACATTACCTCCCCGTTGTAAACTTATATTTTTAAAAAGCAGAAAAGAAGGTAAAAAATATAAAGAAATTGCTGCAGAAATGAATATTTCCGTTAAAACGGTGGAAGCGCAGATGGGTAAGGCGCTCAAAATATTCAGGGAAGCATTGAAGGACTATTTATAACCTTTTCCTAATCGAATACTGTGAAAACGACAAAATACTGAAACGAGTGAAACACCATTCCGGCATACAAGTAGATGTAAAGCTGATAGGCAGGTATTTATCAGGAGAAGCCTCTCCTGAAGAAGCGTTGGCTATTGATGTCTGGAGAGCGGAGTCTTTTCAAAATAACCGGATGTTTGAGTCCGTCATGCGTTTATGGAACGAATCATCAGAAGAGGGGGGGTATCAAAAGCCGCACATTGAAAGAAAATGGGAAGCCTTAAGAACGGCTATTGAGACGGGACAGAAGCGGCCTGCTTTACGGAAGAATAAAAGGTTATTTACAAAGTGGAGAGTGGCAGCGGCTTTTTTAGTCCTCTTGGGCATTGCCGCCTTTTTATACCTGCAACGGCCCCGTGATGAGCAGGCGGTTTATCACAAAGTGATTCGTTCGGAAGGAAATATAGTTCATTATACGCTTCGGGATTCAACGACCATATCCCTATTCAGAAATAGTCGTTTATCTATACAGGATCAATTTGCAGTTACCGGAAGAAAAGTAAAGTTGGAGGGACAATCCTATTTTTCCGTAAAGCGATCACGCGGCCGGCCCTTTATCATTTATACCGGCGGTATAAAAATAATGGTCCTGGGTACCTCATTTAATGTAAAAGATTATCCGGAAAGCATATCGGTTGGTGTAAGAGAAGGGGCGGTGAAGATGCAAAAAGATTCGTTAAGCATGGTGGTAAAGGCGGGTTCTACAGGTATCTTTTATAAAAAAGACCTGCGATTTGTGCTTTATGCCGATTCGTTAGATAGGAATGCCTATAGTTATGCCACCGGAGCGCTTTATTTTAATAATACTTCCATGAGAGAAGTAAAAACTGCATTGGAGCATACTTATGGTATAACCGTAATGTTTAAAGACGATTCTTTGGCGTATCAACGAATTCATACTTATTTCAAAAGACAATCGTTAGATTATGTGGCAAAGATCATAAGCGCTTCTCTTGGTATTCAATATTATTTTAAAGATGATACCCTATATTTTTATAAACAAAAGATTCAATAATACCGGACTATGCCATATCACCGCCGTTCTTATACTATTTTTTATGTGGCCCTTCCTGGCCTGTTCACAGAGAAAGGAAGTAGAACAGAATCCATTTCTTACTTTACCGTCCAAAACGATACGGCTTGATTCCCTGGGGGATCTGATCGCCGATAAAACCGGGTTTATTTTTTCATTTAATTCAAACCGGATTGATCCGGGTGAAAAAATCAGGATCCCGGGGAAAGCTATTAAACTAAAAGGCCTGCTCTCTTATCTGAATAAAAATTACGATATAGATTATGAAATAATGGGCCGTCATATCATTCTTTATTACGGTGATCGTGCAGGTAAAAGAATGCGGCAACTATCCGGGAAACCCGAAGCCCGGGATCGGAAAGCGAAGCCGGCCGTTTCTGATGAAAAAAAAGAAGCGGCGCCCGGGATCCGTTTAAAAGAAACAAATAGGGGTCGTCCGGCCGCGCTCCCGGATATTGGATCCGGTATTCCTTTGAAAGAGAATACCTTTGTACTGCCAAAAAGAATGAGAACGCCTCTGAACGAACGAAGCTTTATATCGCAAGCAAATCCTACGAAGATTCCCGGTGCCCGGCCGGAAAAGAGGGCTCATTCTCTGTATGTTTCTGCCGGCATCACTGCCGATGAGATCCTCTATGCCAGTCCCCAGATCAATATAGGGACGCCGTGGTTATTTGCGTCTGTCGCATGGCGGACCAATTTCAAGACCTCCGGTTTTTTCTATGGTCTTGGTACTTCGATCAGATTGTCAGCGGACTGGGCGGCGGGTTTGGCTGTCTCCCATGGCACGTTATCAAAAGACCTGGTGTGGTCGGCGCTCACATCGGATACCATGCTACAAATTAATACCGGGTTAACCCGGGTAAGCCTTTTAGCGAAAAGGCAATTTAGCAATAGATGGAGCCTTCAGTTCGGGCCTGTCTTCAATTTCATGAAGACTAATTACTCTTCTGTACCCGATGCTTCCATACCCATTAACGGTCATTATATTCTCCGGCCGCTCTATACTATTAAAAACAGCTATAACAAGGAAACTTCTTCCCGTAAGCAATTATGGATCGGCCTGCAGGTCGGCATATTTTACAGGTTGTGGTGAACGTCTTTTTATATTCCCGTCTTTGATAAAAGGCCGTACCCGATTGAAATGGCAGAGCGGAACAAAAAGGGTGTCAAAGTTATATTGTTTATGGAGCGGCAGATTTTCTACAGGAATTAAATGATGCTTCTCCAGCTTGAATGCCTGGTACTCCATTTTAGTAAAATATTTTGTTAAAGAGGCGAAATGATCTCTTCTGATCTCTACCTGTACCATAGGATGATGCCTCATTAGCAGAGGCTTCATATCTTTAAGGATGACCTTTTCATAGCCCTCTACGTCACATTTAACCACAATCCATACGAGATATCCCTGCAAATACCTCACTACGCTTACGCAAGACAGTGGTATAAGTGAATTTATTCATCCTGTTATTATCCTGACTTTGGATCGAAAAAAGTCCATGCCGGAGATAACCCGTCTTACGCACTCTTCCCGGAACATTTAGGAATACCCGGCTCTTTTATTTTCATCACCCAGAGCAAATGGTAAAATGGTAATCTTCTTTTTCTTATTTGTCTGTACTCTTATTTGTTTTAGAAGAGGAGCTACAGGTTCGATGCTGTAAACTTTACCGGTTTTGCCGGCCAGATCTGAGAAAGTAGAAGAATAGTATCCCATGTGGGCGCCGATATCAATAACAACAGCTCCCTTTTTAATGAGATTTTTTACAAAATAATGCCAGTAGTAGTCTGCGTTATTTTTTAAGAAGCCGGTTTTATAAAGGACAAAGTAGGATTTTCTAATAATTTTCAGATAGTCATCCAATCCTAAAGACAGAAATAAGATCTTTCGTATAAATTGTATTGCAGGACTTTAATGATGCTAAATACTATAGTATTAAAACACCTCTCAATGGCAATACCCTTATGGGAGAAGGTATTTTATTTTTTGTTAGGTTAAAGAGGTATAAGTGTAAAAAGCCTCTTGCAGATTTTGCTGATCTCCGCAAAACAAATCAGCGAAATTTAGCGGCATCTACGGAATAATAGAGCCCGGTAGTTTATGGTTCACACCGCTCCATTTATCCCTACTACGGTTGCAAACTTACCGCCCAACCCGTCGATGCTTCCTGTAAAAGTCAAAACCGAATCCAATAAGGATCAGCAGGATCAGGATGCCGGAGGAAACACTCGAAAGCGTTTTCCCGGTATAGAAGATCTGTGGATGGAATTTAAAGACTATTTTATGATTCCCGGCAGGAATGTCAATACCCCTCAATACGTAATTGACCGGAACGATGGGCACTTCTTTATCATCTACATAAGCTTTCCATCCGTCCGGATAATAAATTTCGGAAAAAACGCCAAAGCCATCGTGGTCGTTTGTAGCTTGGTATTGCATCTGGTTTAATCCGTAGCGGGTCAGTTCAATGTGTGCGGAAGAATCTTTTACCGGGGACGAATATTTTACATTATCTTTAAAAGAAGATGGAATGATGGCCGTACTTGCGGGATCAAAGTCACTTAAAGCCAGCATTTCTTTATTGGCGTCCGGTTCCCACCGAATATGGTCCACGAACCATGCATTACCCAGGGCGCCGGGGTTTAAAAGAGGCGCACTATTGGGATCAACTATAAAATACCGGGTATTCAGCATGTTGAGAACCGGGAAGGAACTCAGCAAATGCACAATAGAACTGTCCAATCCTTTTTTACTTTGAAAAGCGCCGTAAATGGTTTGCAGGTTTGGCATAAGCTGGTGATCAATCAGGTCCTGGTATCGCCAGAGTTTGGCCGGGCTGTAGCCGCCTATGGACTTGAGAAAATAGGAAGTGGCCGCATCATTGAAAATGTTTGAAAATCCCACGCTTAGATTCAACGTGCGAACGTCGGGCGCTTTATCCTGCAGGATGTGCCGCTCTGCTTCCGAAGGCTGATAATGGTTGGCCAGCTGTTCGGCGGGTACAAAATTGTCGTCATTCAGGTATCTTTTATCTACGGGGAAAAGATCAAACAGCAACAGGATACTCATGAAAACAAATAAATAAACGGGCTTTATTTTTTCCTTGATAAAAGCCCACAGAAGAATAAAGGTGAGCGCTACAAAGATAAAAGTACGAAGGGCGTCTTTTTGAAATAAGGCCGCGCGGTCTTTATGGATGCTTTGCCGAAGCTGGTCCATGCCTTGCCGGCCTAACATTTGTGTCAGGTTGCCATCATTTACTCCTGAATATCCCAATCCGCCGCCCACTATAAGCCAGGCAAAAATGATCAATCCGATTGACAGGTAGAACGCCTTTTTTAGCGCTTCCCAGCCAGCCTTTTTATCACATTTTCCGGTTAAAATATCGTTTAGGGCCCAGCAGGCCATGACCACGAAGGTCAGCTGAGGGATGACCAGAGTCATGGAAGGCGCCCGGAATTTGTTATACAACGGAAGGTACCTGAACAGAAAATTATTGAAAGCCGGAAAATGATTCCCCCACGCCATTAAAAAACTGATCAATGTGATTGCCAGCAACCACCATTTATTCCTGTTGCGAATGATAAACAGCGATAAAATAAAAAGGAAACAAATAAGCGCGCCGAAATAAACCGGTGAGGTAAAAGGCTGTGGGCCCCAATAAAAAGTACGGTTGGCTATTCCGGCCGCTTGTTGGGGGGGGACGCCCAACTGTGTTAATTGTTTATAGGTATGAGAATCGGTTAAAAAATGATCAGAAGGCGGGGGGCCCCCGTATATATTGGGAATAAACACGGAAAAGCTTTCCAGTTTGCCCAGGCTCCACTGAAATGCATAATCTCTATTCAGACCGCCTTTTTCAATTTTATTATTGGTATGGTCTTTTAAAGTGAGTTTGGATTGGCTGTCCCGGATGGAATATTTTGAATATTCCCGAGTAACCAGAATATGCGGGAGAGAAGGGATAACGGCCAGGATTCCGACTCCTAAGGAGATTAAAGACGCTATCACGAAAGACCTTATCTGTTTTTCTTTCAATGCCAGAATAAACCGCCATATCACCAGGAAGGCCAGTAGAATGGCTGTGTAATAAATAATCTGATAATGGTTGTTGTATACCAACATCATGGCAGAAAGCGCGGTAACAACAGCGCCAATGAGGTACTTCCGATTGTAGATCAATAAAATGCCTGCCAGTACGGGCGCCATCCAGGCCATGGTATACATTTTGGTAATATGCCCCACGCCAATAATGATCAGGTTGTAGGAGGAGAAACCGTAAGCTACCCCTCCAAATAGGTTTACCCAGTATTTGAACCCCAAAACAGATAATAAAAAATAGACTCCCAACATGGCAATGAACAACATGTTTACCGGCCGGGGCATCCAGAGCGTGGTTAAGCTGTTAATAATAGAAGCCTTGTTGGCGGGGGGACCTGTGTAGGTCATGAAGGTGGGCATCCCGCCGAACATGCTGTTGGACCATAACGGGGGCTTTCCGGTTTGCTGGTAAAAGGTTTTTGCTTCATGTGCCATCCCTTCATATTGCAACATGTCTCCCTGGCGAACTTGCGCCCCTTTTAGAACCGGGCTGCAATAGGCAAAAGCCAATATAAGAAAAGCGAGAATGGCATATATGTGAGGAAAGATCTCCTTTTTCCAGTTAATGTGCATGTGTCTTCCTGTTTATGTCCCCGGAGGGATAATGAGCCGCAAGATAGGATTTTAGGATAAAAAAAGAAAAGGGATATCTGCTTTATTTCTTTCTGAAGAACAACCGGATCGGGATGCCGCTGAGATTAAAATGTTTGCGTAGCTGGTTTTCCAGGTATCTTTTATAAGGAGGTCTGATATCTTTGGGATGATTGCTGAAGAATGCAAAAGAGGGGATCGCGGTAGGCAACTGGGTGACGTATTTAATGTTGACGTTGTATCCTCTGACCATGGGAGGCTGATATTTATTAATGGCTTTCAACATCACCTCATTTAACTGGGAGGCCGGTATCCGGCTTTTTCTGTTTTCATATACCGACAAAGCAATTTCCAATGCCTTATAGATACGTTTCTTTTCGATAACGGAAGTAAATAAAACGGGAACATCCGTAAAAGGCGCCAGTTTTTCTTTTAACCCTTTCTCATAGTTTTTGGCGGTGCCGGTTTCCTTTGGGAGGAGGTCCCATTTGTTGACCAACAGTACAATTCCCTTTCCCTTTTTTACAACCATACTGAAAATATTCAGATCCTGCGCGGTTATTCCTTTCTCTGCATCCAGCAATAAAAGGCATACATCCGCTTCGTCTATCGCCTTTATGGCACGAATGACCGAATAAAATTCCAGGTTTTCGTGTACTTTATTTTTTCTGCGGATGCCGGCGGTATCAATCAATATAAATTCTTTCTTATAAAGATTGTACCGGGTGTGAATAGTGTCTCGCGTCGTACCCGGAATATTGGAAATGATGTTTCTTTCTTCTCCCACGAGCAGGTTCAGGAGAGAGGATTTTCCTACATTGGGTTGTCCTATAATGGCGATTCGGGGCGGCTCTTCCTTTTCCTCATTTTTTCCCTTCTCCGGGGGAGGCATGAAGGAAGCCGATTGATCTAACAGTTCGCCGGTGCCGCTTCCGGTGATAGAAGAAATGAACTGGATATGATCAAATCCCAATGCATAAAATTCGGCCGCATCCAGCATCCGTTGGTGATTATCCACTTTATTGATCACTGCAATAACGGGCTTGGCCGTTCGCCTCAGCAGGTTGGCCATATCCTGATCCAGGTCGGTAATCCCTGTCGTTACGTCACAAACGAACAGGATGAGGTCTGCTTCTTCCATGGCCAGTTGCACTTGCTTTCTGATCTCCTTTTCAAAGACATCATCAGAATGAGATACAAACCCGCCCGTATCTATGACATTAAAATATTTCCCGTTCCAGTCCGCTGTCCCGTATTGTCGGTCGCGGGTTACCCCGCTGGTGTCGTCTACGATGGCCTTCCTGCTTTCTATAAGCCGGTTAAACAATGTGGATTTGCCTACATTGGGCCGTCCGACGATGGCTACAGTATATCCTGCCATAATGATGTTTCTCTTTTAATGATATCCGTATTCTTTCAAAAAATGTTCCTTGTTCCGCCATTTGTTCCGGACTTTTACATGGAGGTCAAGAAATACCTTCCTGTCCAGAAATTGTTCAATCTCCTGCCTGGCAAGCGATCCGATTTGTTTAATATCCTTTCCTTTTTTACCAAGGATAATTCCTTTTTGACTTTCCCGTTGTACAATGATATCTGCAGATATTTTAGTCAGCGTCTTTTTTTCTTCAAACTGACGAATCAGTACCGTGGTCTGATAAGGTACTTCCTGTTGAAAAAGGAAATAAATTTTCTCACGAATGATTTCAGATACGAAAAATCTTGTGGGACGGTCTGTTAATGTATCTTCAGGATAATAAGGAGGTCCTTCGGGCAGGCATTTAACAATTTCATTCAGTAAAATATCAAGGTTTTGTAGTTTCAAAGCGCTGACCCCCACTTTTGCCACCCAGTCTCCGGATGAAAATGTTTCTTTGACCTCCTGAAGCGCTGCTTTACTAATCAGATCACATTTATTAATAACGAGGATCTTAGGAGCTGTCAGGGGAAGCTGTTCAAATACCTGCCGTACTTTTTCAGTTTGATCTCTGGCATCCATCAAGAGAAGCGCCACATCTGCATCTTCGGTAGCGGTCTTTACGGCGTCCATCATCTTCTCCTGTAGTTTGTAATGGGGATCAATAATTCCCGGTGTATCTGAAAATACAATTTGAAAATCCGGTTTGGACAGGATACCGGAAATGCGATGGCGGGTGGTCTGGACCTTTGGCGAGGTTATGGCCAGTTTTTCCCCTACGAGCGCATTTAATAATGTGCTTTTTCCTGCATTCGGTCTGCCCAGTAGGTTTGCAAATCCGGCCTTGTGGATCATAGAAATAGTTTCTGCAAAGGTAGCAGATTTTTTTGCTTCTTTTTTTGGCCGGGAAAATGAGATACTGTATCTTTGCTGTCCCGTTGTAAAGAGCGGATGGAATATTAGAAACAATATATTTGAAGATATATTGCGAGGTAGAGCAGAGGTAGCTCGTCGGGCTCATAACCCGAAGGTCGTTGGTTCGAATCCAGCCCTCGCTACTTGGCCGGACAAAATGGAAAGAGTTCCATTTGCCCGGCTTTTTTTATAAGATAATACGTTGTTTATCTTATAAATATACATGGCAATTTCATTTACTCTGTTGGTTCGAAGTCGCAATCCGTCAAACCCCAATTTTGGCTCAGGAGCAAAAGTTGGGGAGGGTAGGTAAAAAATCTATTTTTGTGGCAGATGAAAAATGCTATTCCTGAAGCGTATGCCGATCGTCGATGCCATTCCAAGGGTTTTCGAACGGCTATTACCATAGACGACTTTCCATTGCGAGGCAGGGCTGCGAAGATGAAAATTTCGGTGGATTATTTTTACACTATGCTGTTAGATAACAAAATTTATGAGCAGATTTAAAATAACGGTACGAAGCGAAAGCCGTTGCAATTTTTGAACACGTTTTGGATATAGCGTTCTCTTAGAATTAAACCAGATAACCCCAACAGAATATTTTCTACTAAATATATTTTACCTCACTGCAAGAACTAACTTTATATCCTTCTGCCTCTTTTCTTCTGTACCAGCTTTTTAATATTCTTTTCCCGTTCCTTTACCTGTTCCTCCTTACGAGCAATAATATTCACCTCATATTGCTTTACCTCATTGATTATTGAAGCTTTTATCGTTTCCCATTCTGCCGGTTTGAGTAACTCCGGTTGCATATCATTATCCGCTGCTGAGCAAGAACTAAGTGCCGTCATTACATTCTTGACATTATTATAGGGATATTTTTCCTGATAAATATTGGTCATTTCTGTCAATGACAATTTTTGCAGCAGAAAGTATAGATCATAGAAATCCTTTTTTGTCTTTCTCGTCGTGATCGCGTTCAATTTGAATGCAGCGATGTCCCTAAGCGTGGCCAGGCGCAGCCCATCCACAATAACAGGCGGCTCAATGAACGGAACGGCCCAGTTGTAAATATCTGTTTTGATGCCTTCCACGGTAAGCTGCATTTCATTGGGGCGGCTTGCTTCAAGCGTTACCGTCATTGTTTTACGGAGCGCTTCCAACACTTCATTTTGGTCAAAGGAATGATCTGAAAAAAGGTCAATATCCACAGATATTCTATGGGCGATTTACAGCGCTAAAGCGGTTCCCCCAACCAGCCGAAAGCTACTTAGCCGTTCCTCCTTCATCAAAAGTCTAAGGACATTTAGAAGATTTTCCGGTACTGCCTGGTAGAATAGCATAAAAATTCGCTTAGTGGGGTACTCAAAATAGCGGATGCCAGATAAAGAATATCTTCATCTAGATGAGGGGCAGCAGTCAAAACTTCTTTTACCTTCTTTTCTCCGTAAAAGACAATGACTTCGGCAATATCTTCCATACTGCCCCTTTCAAATACCCGTTGAATCACCCAGGCCGGATGATTTGCATAATCGGGGGTTTGGCCGGGGATATCCCAAAACAACCGTTTAGGTAGTTCGGGGATGAATGGCTGATATTTTGTACCTATGTTCATCAGATAATAGTGTTCTGTAGTGTAAAGATACCAAAAACTGCCCGTTTTTCCGAACGCCCCTCCTGAAACGAAGGTTTTGCCACGGCACATAAAATCAAGGTTCGCCCCCGCTTCTTATTTGAAAATTCCTTTTTTAGCCGGGTATGAAGCCCTAGGACCTCTCGCACCGTAACAACAGTGATGTCAAAGTCCTCTTTGAGCCTGCTCATTTCCTTTTCTACATTTGAATAATTACGGCCCACCCTGGATGGCTCATCAACAACGAGATAGGTAATACTACCATTCACGTCAGACAGGAATTTCTTGAGCTCTGACCAACCTTTACGGTGAAAATCTGTTCCGCTTGCACCATTATCCTCAAATACCTTCGTGAGAAATAGTCTGTTTTGTAAGCAGAATGATGCAATATTATCCCTTTGCTTTTGCAAAGTGTCTTTATTGCCGAGTGTGGCTGTTCTTATGTAGCCAACGAGGAGATACGATACAGGCTGCTGTGAGAGCCTATTATAAACAAAAGATTAATCCGAAGAAGAAAGCCACCAGGCAGCTACAATGGGCCAAATACGTATTTAACCGTAGGCGCGGCGCGCGACAGCAGCAACGTGCTGTATGGCCTGCATAACGCTTCTATCAAACAGTTCCGTTATTACAAAAGATACCTCGGCTACGCTGAAATACGGCAAAACCTGTTCTCTGCCTGCCTTACGCCATCCAGCAGGCAGGCCCTCACCCTCTGGGCGCCCTTAAATGACACGACGGTCAAAGACTTGTCCGGCGGGGCGGATGGAGAAAAGAGGGGCGACCCCGGCTGGTTCAGCCTGGATCAGGCGCTGTGGCCCATTTATCCCCCACATGCTTTAACCACCCGCTATACCTACAATTCGCTGAACGAGGTGGTGCGGCAGACTTCGCCCGATGGCGGTACCACCCAAAGCTGGTACGACCGCCTGGGCCGGCTGCTGGCCTCACAAAACTCGGAACAAAGAAACCCGGTAAATGGCGGGGCGGCCGGAAGATACAGTTATACGAAATACGATGCTCTGGGAAGAATTATAGAAACGGGGGAGAAATCGGGCGACCTGGACAGGCCACTCCCTGCCCATGGACAGTTTAACCTACCACTACCAG
>CAYZGR010000013.1:0-64078 GCA_964478125.1 uncultured Chitinophagaceae bacterium
ACCAACAGAAGATCACTGAAAACAACCGATGAAAAAATATTTACGACATACGCTATTCTTATTGTTGGCTTTATGCTGCGGACCTGGTCTCTTGAGCTCGGAGGCTCAATCGATCTTTATTCCGCCGGAAGGGGTGCTTTATGCACATCCCGGTGATTCCGTAGGTATTTTTAGCGATGTGATCAATGAAGGAAGTTTTGGTTCTATGCCCGGCTCCGTGGTCAATTTTTTGGGAGCCAAATGGTCCAATACGCCCACCTCCCTTTTGCCGGGGACTTTATCAGGCGCTTCCTCGGGAGGGCAGTTTCGTTTTATGGGTAAGAAGAAACAGGTCCTTGCTGCCGGCTACAATTTTAATGCCCGATCCGGCCCTTCCTTTCCTGATTTGTCTATTGAGAATCCTGCCGGTGTATGGCTGGAGGATCTGAATGACTTGCATGTTCGGGGTAATCTGTATTTTGGGAAGGGATATCTGTATCTAAACGGTTGGAATACCTTCGTGGAAGATACTATCAGCGGCTATTCTGACAGGGGATATGTAGTTACGGGGGGAGCCATAGGAGGGGGAAGCCTGTACCGTGAACCGCCTTCTTCCGGCGACAGCCTGGTGATCTTCCCGCTGGGGACGGATGCAGGGAGTTACAGTCCTGTGGGGATCACTGCTTCACAACCTTTTAGCGGGATAGTGGGCGCCACGGTCTTTGATCATGTCTACCAGGATGCGGTGGATGGCCTTCTTTTGGACAGCAATTACGTCAGAAAGACCTGGCAGGTCCGGTCGGTGCAGGGATATCAACAAACTAAAGTGTTGCTGCAACATCAGGAGGGGGATGAGGGAATCCGTTTCTCCTCCTTCCGGGACAGCAGCTATGTTTCCCTTTACCGGAGGGAAGAGGGCCGATGGGACCTGGATACTCTTGCCCATAATGTGAGAGCTCCGGGCCTGTTGACGACCGGCAGCCTGAAAAACAACACCTATCTGAACGATCGCATTTTTCCTTCGGGAATTCCTGCGGCAGGTTTGGATTCGGTTAGTTGGCTCAGTGTATCTACGGCGGCATACAGTAATATTACCTGCCCGGTCGCCGATTTCAAATTATGGGCGGCCCAGCGTTATAATTACAAATGGGTGCAACTTTTTTGGCGTACTTTACAGGAGTTTAATATACAATCCTACGAGGTACAACGCCGCAGAGACACCAGTGATACCTTTAAAACCATTGGAACAGTCCAATCGAAAGGAAACGGCGGCTTTAGCAACCGGCTCCGGTATTATTACTACACGGACAAGGATACCTATGATGGCTGGAGTTATTATCGTTTGAAATTGTCCAGCGCCAGCGGCTGTATGGTCTATACGGATCCACAAGAGGTATCCTGGGCCGTTGGCATAAAAGTCTGGCCGAATCCCAGCCCGGGTCAAACACATGTGCAGGTGCTGGGCCTGCAGCACCCCATTATCATGCAATTGGTAGATACATGGGGACAGGTTCTACGCCAGTACGCTATCAGTAACGATGGTATTTATGATCTTAGGAAGCTTGCGGATGCGGTATATTTCCTTGTATTCCGGGACCCGAAAAAGAATAATAAAAAAATAACTACTGTGAAACTAGTGGTACTCAGTAATAAATAAAATCTGAATCGTACTTTGAAGAAGGTAAAGCACCTTACTCATTGACGAGCGGCCGGGGTTTCCGGACTCAAGCTTTTGTCTCCTCCACAGATAGGAGCCTTTTCCAACTTTTTCCTATCTTTAGCCCTGTTTTAATTCTCAAAACAGTAAATCTGCATGACACCAGGAGTCTTATTTGCTTTTATAGTCGGTTATTTTATCCTGCTGTTGTTTATAGCATATTTCACTTCCAGAAAGTCTACGGATAACGAAACCTTCTTTATCGCTAATCGCAATTCCAAATGGTATCTTGTAGCTTTTGGCATGATTGGCACTTCTATCTCAGGGGTGACTTTCATATCGGTACCGGGTACGGTCAGTACGGATGCGTTTAGCTATTTCCAGTTTGTATTGGGCAATGCGGTGGGATACGTGATCATTGCGCTGGTTTTGATGCCGCTTTATTATAAGCTGCAATTGACGTCGATCTATACTTATCTGGAACATCGGTTTGGCTTCTGGTCCTATAAAACGGGTGCTTTCTTCTTTTTGATCTCCAGGCTAATCGGTTCTGCCTTTCGCTTGTTTTTGGTAGCCATCGTATTACAGCATTTTATTTTTGATACCTGGGGAATCCCATTTTGGGTGACCGTAGGGGTTTCCTTATTGCTGATATGGACTTATACCTTCCGGGGCGGTTTGAAAACCATCATTATTACGGATACCATTCAGACGCTTTTTCTCGTAGCAGCCGTCCTGCTGTCTATCTTTTTCATAGCCAGGAGCATGAACCTGAACCTGAGCGGGTTGTTTACAACTGTTAAAGAGAGCGCTTATTCCAAGATTTTTGTCTGGGATAATTTTATGGGAGATAAGCGGCATTTCATAAAGTATTTTCTTGGAGGTATCGGGGTGTCTGTGGCGATGACCGGTCTTGATCAGGACCTGATGCAGAAAAACCTGAGCTGCAGGAATCTTTTTGAGGCCAAAAAAAATATGTTTTCTTTCACAACGGTTTTTGTAGTTGTTAATATTTTCTTTTTAAGTGTTGGAGCGCTTTTATACATTTATGCACAGGCCAAAAATATTCCCATACCCGCCCGTACGGATTATATTTTTCCGGAGATTGCCTTTCATCATCTGGGGGATGTGGCGGCTGTTGTCTTTATCCTGGGGCTGACCGCAGCCACTTTTGCCACTACGGATTCGGCGCTCACGGCGCTTACCACCTCTTTTTGTGTAGATTTTCTCGGTATGGACAAAAAACAAGCGAAGGAGGGCTCCTCCCGCCGGCTCGAGCGTACGCGAAAGATGGTTCACGTGATTTTCTCCGTTCTTTTTTTGCTGGTCGTCATTGGATTTAAATATCTGGTGAGCGAGGCGGTGGTAAAGGCCATTTTCACAGTGGCGGCCTATACCTATGGCCCGTTGTTGGGAATGTTCATGTTTGGGATCCTTAATAAGCGTAAAGTACACGATCAATGGGTTCCGGTTATTTGTATTATTTCGCCGCTGATATGCTGGGCCCTTGAAGCTAATTCGGATCTGTTGTTCGGAGGGTATCAATTTAGCTTTGAGATGCTGATTATTAATGGCCTGATCACCTTCCTGGGCATGCGGCTCATTACCCGTAAGAAGGAACCCGCATTGATTGTTTAAATATTATAAATGTTCATGAGTGAATTAACAGAAAATTTGAAGGGAAGGGGATGGACGGAAAGGAAATCCCATTCAAGCTGGCAGATATTCAAGATCATGTCGGAATTTGTGGATGGATTTGATACGCTTAACCGCATCGGCCCCTGTATTTCTATTTTTGGATCGGCGCGTACCCAATCCGGCAACCCATATTATGACCTCACGGTTCAGATAGCCAAAAGGCTGGCAGAAGAAGGATTCGGCATCATTACGGGGGGAGGCCCCGGGACAATGGAGGCTGCCAATAAGGGAGCACAGCTGGGCGGCGGCCATTCTGTCGGACTTAACATCAGGCTTCCCCATGAGCAACATTATAACCCATATATAGATGATGATAAATCTCTTGACTTTAATTATTTTTTTGTTCGTAAAGTGATGTTTGTAAAATACGCACAGGGTTTTGTAATGATGCCGGGCGGTTTTGGAACGATGGATGAGTTTACGGAAGTGGCTACCCTGATGCAAACTAAGAAGATAAAAGAAACGCCTATGGTTTTAGTGGGCAAAAAATATTGGAGCGGACTGCTGGAGTGGATGAAAACGGTGATGTGCGAGGGAGAACATAACATCGCTGTCGAAGATTTGGGGATGTTGAAACTTTTTGATACGCCGGAGGAGGTGGTGGCTTATTTTAATGAATTTTATAATAAAAATCCGTTGCGCCCGAATTTTTGAGGATATTAAAATAAAATGGATATGGATGATGCGCTCACGAAAGAACTAAACCGATACACTGAAAAATATACCGTTTCCGAAAATGTTTTGTTGAAGAAAATTGATCGCGAGACACACCTTGAGACCTATCAATCGCACATGTTAAGCGGCCATGTACAGGGCCGGTTGCTGAGCCTTATTTCAAAGATGGTCCGGCCGCGAAATATATTAGAGATTGGGACTTTTACAGGTTATTCTGCTATTTGTCTGGCAGAAGGCCTTCGCGAGAGTGGTAAATTGCATACGATAGACAATAATGAGGAACTGAAAGAACGATGTCTGAAGTATTTCCGTGAGGCCGGATTAGAAGAGAAAATAACTTTGCATACGGGGGAGGCCGCCGAGATGATCCCTGCTTTGCCGGGTCCTTTTGACCTGGTCTTTATCGATGCGGATAAGCCTAACTATAGCCTCTATTTTGATCTGGTTATAGATAAAGTACCTAAAAATGGATTGATCCTGGCTGATAATGTATTGTACCATGGGGAGGTACTGCTCCCTCCTGAAAAACAGAGTAAAAACGGAAGAGCCATAGCGGCCTTTAATGAAAAAGTTATAGAAGATAAACGGGTCGCGCCCGTGATGGTAAACATCCGGGATGGCCTGTATCTTATTTGGAAAAAATGAACAGATATAGCATTTATAAATGGGGGCTCTTGTATTTGGCGGGTGTTTTTATCTTTCAGCCTTTAAAGGCGCAAGATGAAAACAGCGTGGAGAATTATATTCGGGAGTATAAGGATCTGGCTATTCAGGAAATGGTCCGGACCGGCGTACCTGCCGCCATTTCTCTTGCACAGGGGATCATCGAATCGGGGGCCGGTACTACCTGGTTATCTGTTCATGCCAATAACCAGTTCGGCATTAAGTGTAAGAGTACCTGGCAGGGCGAATCGGTTTCCTATACGGATGACCATAAAAACGAATGCTTTCGAAAATACCTTACCATTGCAGATTCATGGCGTGATCATTCCGACTTTTTAAAAAATAACCGACGTTACCGTTTCCTGTTCTATCTGGATCCCCTGGATTATAAAGCCTGGGCGTATGGTTTAAAAGAAGCGGGCTATGCAACGAGTAAGCGGTATGCGCGGCAGATCATTCAGACCATTCAAAACTATGATTTGGAGCAATTTTCGGAACGGGGCCTGGCTTTGTCAAAAGACAATGAACCGGAGGAAGAATTTGCCTCCATGCTTAATAAAAAAATTGAAAAAGAACGTCCCCGGCAGCCTGATCCTTCTGAGCAGGATACACCGCCTGCCGTAGAAAAGAAGGAAACCTTTCCTCAAAATGTTTTCGAGATCAACAGGCGTAAAGTGGTCTATTTGCCTGAGGGTACCCAGCTGATTGCTGTGGCGGAAAACCATCACATTCCTTTAAGACGACTGCTCCGTTTTAATGAGCTCTCCACGGACGTGTTGCCAAAGAACATGCTCATTTTTTTAGAAAAAAAGCGAAAAAAGGGAGATCATGCCGATCATAAGGTTCTTAACGGAGAATCTTTTCATCAGATTGCACAAGAAGAAGGCATACGGCTCAAATGGCTGCTAAAAAGGAATCATTTGCCGGAGCAAGCCGAACCGCAACCGGGGCAAATCCTTGTATTGAAAGGGTATGCAACAAGCCTGGAGCAAGGAGAACGGCGGGAAAAAGGCGGCTTCTTCAGCTGGCTTGGCAGGATCTTTTCCGGAACGCCGGAAGAAACAAGGGGTCAAAGAGTCGGGCCTCCTGTTCAGCAAAAAGATCGTCCGGCAGTTGAGGAGAATAAAAACAATACTTTTGTATATACGGTCAGGTCGGGAGATACGTTATACGGTATTTCCCAAAAGTACCAGGTTTCTATTGACCGGATACGGGAAAAAAATGATCTGAAGGGAAACATTATAAAAACGGGCCAAAAATTGCTCATCCCTCAAGAACAAAACGAATGAAGTCTTCAGTCCTCAAAATACGTGATAAAAACTTTGATCTTTATCTCCCGGAGCAGAAAATCCAGGAGCGTGTCCGTGAATTGGCAATGGAGATCAACCGGGATCTAAAAGAAGATCAGCCTTTATTTTTATCCATTTTGAACGGATCATTTATGTTCGCTTCCGATCTTTTTAAGCGGATTACCATAGAGGCGGAAATTTCATTTATAAAACTGGTTTCTTATAAGGGCACCCGTTCCTCGGGACGCGTGACCACCTCTATCGGTCTCGATAGCGATCTATACGATCGTACGGTGGTTATATTGGAAGATATTGTGGATACCGGTAAAACGCTGCATGAGTTTTTGCCACAAATACGGCATCAGCAACCGCGTCAATTGTTGATCATTTCCCTGCTTTCTAAACCGGATGCTTTGGTTTATCCGATTGAGATTGATTATCTTGGGTTTGCCATACCCAATAAGTTTATCGTGGGATACGGTTTGGATTATGACGGCCTGGGGAGAAACCTGCCTCATATTTATCAATTGGCAGGAAGCTGAAGAAACCGGATAGTCCTAAAATGGCTAAATTTGCACACATACTCTAAAATAAAGCTAAGACATGCCCATTTTTGGTAATCTTGTCAAAAGAGCATTACGAATACGAAAAAAATTTGTGATCCCCCATGGTTCGGCGAAGGCATACCAGGAGCAGGTTCTAAGAAGGCTGTTGATGAAGGCCATGTTAACGGAATTTGGGAGACACCATCATTTTGCAGAAATTTTGAAAGAACCGGACTGGATTGAGCAATTTCGTTCCCGGGTCCCTTACTATACTTATAACAGCATGTACCGGGAGTGGTGGCACAAGTGCCAGGAAGGAGAATACAATGTCACCTGGCCTGGGAAAGTGAAATATTTTGCGCTCAGTTCGGGTACCTCCGAATCTTCCAGTAAGCACATTCCTGTTACCCGCGATATGTTGCGCCATATCAGAAGAGTGGGGATCAAGCAGTTGTATTCCATGGTGAATTTTCCTATTCCTTCCCGTTCTTTTGAAAAGGGGATCCTGATGTTGTCCGGTTCCACCAATTTATTGAACCGGGGCAGTTATTATGAAGGAGATATGAGCGGTATCAGTGCGAAAAATATTCCCCGCTGGTTTCGCTATTTTTATAAACCGGAAAGTGAAATATCCTTTCGTCCGGATTGGGAGCAGCGTATTAAACTTATTGTGGAGAAAGCCCCCGATTGGGATGTATCCACGGTTTGTGGCGTCCCGGCCTGGGTACAGATCCTTTTCGAAGAGATCATAAAAGCCCATAAGGTAAACCACATTCATGATATATGGCCCAATTTAACGGGATATATTCACGGAGGCGTATCCTTTGAACCCTATAGGGAGAGTTTTGAAGAATTGCTGGGGAAGCCCATTTCATTTATTGAAACCTATATGGCTTCAGAAGGTTCTTTTGGTTTTCAGGCCCGTCCGGAAGCCAAAGGCATGAAACTGGTGCTGAACGAGGGCATCTTTTTTGAATTCGTCCCTTTTAATGAGCATAATTTTGATGCTGAAGGGCATATAAGGCCTCATGCCAGGGCCTATATGATCCACGAGGTAGTGGAAAATGTGAATTATGCTATCGTCCTGAGTACTTCTGCCGGCGCATGGCGTTATCTGCTAGGAGATGTGGTATGCTTTACCGATACCATAGAAAATGAAGTAGTGGTAACCGGCAGGACCAGGCACTTCCTGAGCCTTTGCGGAGAACATATGTCCATAGAAAATATGAACAAAGCTATTCAGACGGTTTCCCACGAATTAAATCTCAACATCAAAGAATTCACGGTCACGGGTTTTAAATATAAAAACCTCTTCGCGCATAAATGGTATATAGGAACGGAAAGTGATACTGCCGATAATGAAAAGATCCGTCAGATCATTGATGAAACCTTGTGCAGGATCAATGATGACTATGCCGTAGAAAGGTCTTCGGCTCTGAAAGAAGTTTTTGTGGAAACGCTGCCTAATAAAATATTTATCGAGTATATGCGTTTTCAGGGGAAAGAGGGTGCAATGAACAAATTTCCACGGGTATTGAAGAACAAAAAGCTGGAGGACTGGGAACAATTTCTACGACAGAAAAAGGGGATCGTCCGGTAAACAAAAACTGATATTTTTCTTACCTTACACCCTGTAAAGAGAGATGGCTCAGGCTACGGGAAAGGAATTAACTCACAATTGCGCATGCTCACATCTTTAATTGCAGGATTAGGTCTGGGGTTGTTTATTTCATTATCCGTCGGACCGGTTATCTTCATGATCATCAGGTATAGCATCAATTCCGGCTTTAAGGCGGGGATGAGCTTTGTCATTGGAGTATCCTGCAGCGATACCATGTATGTTATTTTGGGAAACTTCGCTTCTTCATTTATTCATGAATTGGATGAAATGAAGAAGATTATTGGTATTGCAGGCGGAATTGTATTAATCATCATTGGCTTGTATGGCTTATTTTTTAAACAGGTAAAGCTAAAAGCAGGAGAAGACCAGGAGGAAAAGATAAAAGCTACAAAAGGAGATTATTTTAAAATATGGTTGTCTGGTTATTTAATGAATACGCTTAATCCGGGGGTGCTCATTCTCTGGCTGGGCGTATGTACGGCAAATGGCGCACTGGAATTAAAAGATCGCATTGTTTTGTTTGTCACCGCGCTGTTTTTTATCCTTGCTGCCGATATTACAAAAGTTTTTCTGGCGGATAAGATCCGACATAAATTAACTCTTAAAACGGTGATATGGTTGAACAGAATTGCCTCCATAACGATGTTGATATTTGGAGGCATTCTTATTTATGCGGTTCTTTTTAAAGTGGGAAAACTCATGCAATAGGTCCTATCGGATCAACAACGCGGCCCCTTTCCTGAAAACCTTTTGCCCTGTCCTTGAATTGGTAAACTTCAGCATCCATACATAAGAACCTTCCGGTTGCTTCTTACCATTAACGGTACCGTCCCATTTTTTGGTCCAGTCCCTGGTTTGAAAAACCAACTGTCCATAGCGGTTATAAACCCGGAATATCAGATTCTTTGTGAGGTATGCATTTATAGGATACAGATAGTCGTTTTGGCCATCGTTGTTAGGAGTAAAGGCGGTAGGTACATGAACCACACAGGTATTAATGACTTTAATACTCCGGTTGGAAGTGTCACTACACCCTCTACTGTTCATTACGATCAGTTGAACCGGAAATGTTGTGGTTCTTGTTACAACGGGATAATGTTGGGGAGCAGGATCTTTCCCGTAAAAGGTTTGCCCGTTTCCAAAATTCCATTTCCATTCCATGATGTGTGCTCCCGTGCTGCTGTCTTTATATAAAACCTGATCTTGCGGACAAATAAATTGGGGTGCAGAAAAGGCGGCCTGAATGTAAAAATCCTGGTTTAGTGTCAGCTTTAAGCTCTTTTCATCACTGCAAACACCGTTACTTACTGAAAGCCGTATCTGTTGGTCTTTAAAGGTGGTGTCTGTATAGTTGATTTCAGCATTATTTTCCGTTCTGTTCGAAGGAAGGTTCCATTGCCATTGATTAATCCCGTTTTTTCCCGGATTCCTCAATTTTATATCCACTTCATTACAATGATAAGTCAAATTTGGAATTATTGCAGCCGATACGGTATCATAAGCTTCGAACGTAAGGGCTTGAGGGTCGGAAGTTACGTCACACGCACTGACTATGCTGTTGCCGTCCTTTCCGCTGTGTAGTTTCAGTTCATATATTCCTTTTTGGTAAATAGGCTGTGTCAGATCTATTTCCACCGTATGTGTTAAACTGCTGTCGCAATCAACGGCCCGGGCGCCTTCAATTTCCAATAATTTATGGGTTGCGGTGTTTTTTATTGTAAAATCTGATCCATCTTTTGCAATAGAACTGCAGCGTATGGGCCCGGCAAATACCACTTGAATCTTTTGTGGGGCGCAACCTATATTTTTAATGCTGTCCATGGGGGTGGGAGGGATCTGTTGCACAATAAAATGTAAGGTATCTTCCTCGGGAATGGCATTGCCGCAATTGTCCAGTAAGGTATTTTTATCGGAACCTTTTTTGATCGCAATGGCATATTCCCCGGGCTGTAGCTTACCGCCGAAGCTGACTACCAACCGGTCCATATCAAAGCCGTTATTGCAATCAGAGCTGTAAGCGGCATCTACCGCGACGCGGGCATTGAGTAATTCAAAATCACTGCCATCTGTAGCAAGCGACTCACATCGCATCCCTTTATTTAAATAAATAGTTATGCTTCTGCCGTCACATGAGGCTGTAGCGCGTTTCAGGCGGGGGGCGGTAGTGTCTGTAATTACGGCAGTGCCTCCGCCAAAAGATAATTTATAGCCGCTTTGCGTAGAACCGCTGAAATGGCTAACCAATAACAAATATTGATGTCCTTTCTTTAATTGCGGCATCGTACTAAACAAAAGATCCCCGGGAGCGGTCCTTGGACTGGCGCATGCAATATCCTGCTTTGCGCCGGCTTTGGCTCCTGTATTGCCCGGAACACCGGCCCAGTTAGCGCTGACGTACAGGGAAGCATCGGTGTATACTTTATCAGGATCATGACCGGTAATATCAAAGAGTTGCCAGTCATAATCATCATTTTTATTCATGGGCTCGATCAACAGGCCGAGGGTGCCGCTTTCAAAGCAGGTAAATTTATACCAGAATGGACTGGCGTCTTCGTATGCTGCATGATCCCCCGTGCAACCTTTTACCGGGATGTTTCCATTCGTGCAGGCAGGAACCTCTTTTTGCTGAAAAACAGAGGTCCCGCAGACCGGAAAGGCTGTTTCGGGTGTCTGACCCCGCGTAGTACATTGCCCCCAACTCTGAAAAGTTGCAAAGCCGAGGAGGATCATAAATAAAAAAGGTTTCATAAAAAGCAGGATAAAGATACTAAGAACTAGGGCTGTATCAAAGGCGACAATTTTCCAAAAATAGCTTCCAATTGTTGAAAAACATCCTTGAACCAGGGAATCCAATCCGATAAATGGGAAACGACCCAGGGCCCTGCCGGAGCAATCCAGCGGTATGTCCGGGACGCAGCTTTAGCCTCATTGGGAATAAGATGCATCTGGTCGGCAAGCCATATGCCCAAACTGAACAATATCAGATAGGCCGCGGTATAAAATAAAATGCCAAATAATCGATTGAGTCCACCCAACATGGCCGCCTTGAAGGCTTTCTCCAATATTTTGGCAATCAGGCGTACCAGGATTACCACTATTATAAAGATAGTGATAAAAGCTACAACAGGCCAGGCAGGACCGGAGTACCCTGTTTTATCCTCAATATATAAAGAAAAATCTGCCGATAACTTTAATGCTGCTGCAGCACCTAATACCAGGGCTATCAGAGAAAAAATACCGGCAATAATTCCCCTTGACCATCCTTTTATAACAGCCAGTATAAGGGTTACCGCGAAAAGAATATCCAGGATCAATAGTTAAATGATAATGATGAATGAATCAATTACGAATTATGAATTACGATCGGCTATAGCCCCAGATTGACTCCCGCTCTGAAAATAGGGCGGTTACCATAAGGGGAATTGTCGTCCTGCAGGATATCGTACAGGATCATGATAACAAAAGCGCTGTTCCTTCCGATAGATTGAGAATAGCCTCCTCCAACCAGGAAGCTGGGAACCTGTTTATGATATTTTTGCTCACTGGGTGGATCGGTATTGTAATATTTTACCTTACCCATTATAAGGTTCATCTCCGGTTGTACTTGTAAAAACAGTTGCGGAATCGGATAGACTCTTCCGAATACCCCCAGGCCGACCATCCCATAGCGTTCTTTTTTGGTCAGGGTATTGCCAAAGTCTTTATAACGAACGGATTCGTATTGTCCGTTTATCTGGAGACCTGCAGCAAACAGGTTGGAAAAACGGTAGCCGATTAAGGGAGACAAGTTGAAGTAAGTAATGTTTCCCAATGAGAGACCGACATTTCCACCGAGAAAAAGCCGGTCTTTTTGAAATCCATGCTGTTTCGTGCTATCCATTACATATTGAGCACGTACCTGGCAAAGGACACAACTCGATAATATTACACAGAGGATCCATCCTTTTTTGGTCTTCATATGGATTGCTTTTAAATATCTAAAAATGAGGACACATGTAAGTCTTCTTATTAAAATCTTTTTTATGCTGAGGATAAATACCGATGTAAGTTAGCGAAATTTCATAAGCGCCGCGGTGTTGGTTGGCTCTGCTGAACGAAGAAGTGGTGATATCATAGCTGAGCATGACGCGCCATTGTTTCAGTTGATATCCAACGACCGGAATAAAGGCGTCATCCCACCTGTAATAGGCTCCGCCAAGCAATTGATATGCCCCGCCGGAACCCGGGCCCGACAGGTTATAGGCCGCCCAGGCTCCGAAAACAGTTTCGCTTGCTCCCCGTTGGTAGGTATAATAAGCGTTAGGATGAAGGATGACCCGCGGAGCCACCTTGAGCATGGCATTTAAAAAACCGATGTACCGCCTGCCAATCTCATTATTGCCGTTTTTCAGGAAGGTTTCTTTGGGACGGTTGAGGTGATGGGCAGAAAATCCCAGGTTAATGTAAATATTATCAGTAGGAAAATAGGCATAATTCATACCGGCCTGCAGATCGAAATAATGAATGGAAGATTGATCAATTACGGCGCCCGTGGGAACCTGGTTATCAAAAAACCATTTGCCATAGCTGTCATTGAATTGATCCGGGAAAGTGAGTTTTGACATGTCTATTCTCTTCATCGCCAAGCCTCCGTTGAAGCCGAGAGATAACAAGCTGTTAAAACCCAACAACTGGTGATAAGCCAGGGAAATATATACCTTGGTAGACTTTAAAGAGCCGGCTCCCGCTTCATCCTGGAGCAATACTCCTCCCAGCCCCAGCCAGCCATAATACCAGCGATCTCTTAACAATTGCGCATCACCATAGACGGAAAAAGTCTTGTACGGAACCGGAACTGCAGACCACTGATTGCGGTAATTGCCTCCTATCCGATAATTCGCGTCCGGTAAAAATCCGGTATTTGCCGGGTTTTCAGTCAGCGGAGAGTTGAAAAACTGGGAAAAATGCAAGTCCTGGGCCCCCGCTATACTATAAAAGAAGCAGCAGACCAGTATGTAAACGGTTATTCTTATGGTTTTCGTTTTGGTCATATACTAACGGACTAACGTTATACTCCCCTTTTTGGTGGCCTCCGAGCCGTCTCCGTATATCACATGTACCTCGTAAGCATACACATCCATTTCTTGCGGTTTGCCCTTATAGGTCCCATCCCATCCCTTGTTGGGAAGGTACGTAATTTCCGGATCATTACTATGATATACCATTTGCCCCCATCGATTGTAAATACGAAAATCTATTTTTTCCACTCCGAATGCCCGCGGTGCAATATGAGAATTGATGTCGTGGCTTCCCGGTGTAAAGGCCGTCGGAATATCCATGGCAGGGACGATATCTTCAGATACTTCTTTTTGTGTAGTATCGGAACAGCCCGCAGGATTGCTGACAATTAAAGAGATCGTATAAGTTCCCGATTTGGCATATGCATGTTGTGGGTTTTTATCAGATGAGGTATTTCCATCACCAAAGTACCACATATAATTCAGGGTACTGTCTACCTGGTCAAAATGGGATTGTGAATAGTTCTCAAAATGAAATACGGCATTGACCGGTGGATTTTGATGGGGTTGGCTGCTTGTAAAATTAAAGTCTGCCGTGGGTCGGGGATAAGCTGTTACCGAAGCCTTCGCGGAGTCTTCCAGATTACAAACCGTATCCCTGGCTATGAGAATAATGTCATAAGTCCCGTTGTCCTGAAAGTCGTAATAGACCGAGTTGACATCTCCCTTCTGTATGCTGTCTGTTTGGTGTGGCCCTTTTATGATCCAGATGAAGTTGGTTCCTCCAAGGGACGTGTTGTTTAATGGATAAGAGCCCGGGGTGCAGAGTGTTTGAGGTACTTCCAGACCGGCCTTTAATTCAAAAGATGCGCTGATGAGTATTGAAGTATCCAGGGGCGTATTACAGAAATGGGCCGTATCCTTTAAAGACAATTTGACGGTGTAGTTCCCTTCTCCCGGAAAATAATGGAGTATGGAATCCCCATTTTGAGGAAAATCTCCTGATCCGTCCCCGAAATTCCAAACAAAACTGCTGTCGGGAATGGGATTTATCTTTTTACTGGTAGACAAATTGATAAACTGGTACTTGAAGCTATCACATGGAGGCAGTTTCCGGGCAACGACTTTCAGCATGGCCGGATTATCTCCGATATCTATTTCGGTATAAGAGGTGTCCCGTTCAATACAGTCTCCCGGATTGTACTTGATCAGCCGGACAATAAAATGGCCTACTTCCTGGAACTGGTATTTAAAAACACTGGTATCCGTGGTGAAAGACCCGTCAAAGTGATGACTTGTATCCCCTTTGAATACATCCCAGATCCAGGACTTGGCAGGTCGGCCGTAAAGGGTATCTATGAAAGTCACTTCTTCTTCGTTGCAATGTTTGTGGCGGCGGTCCAGCGGAGCGATACCTCCTCTTACCCCATCGAGATTGAATGCAATTTTAAACCCTACCTCATTGCATGCCGCACTGCCATTGCTCCCCGGTCTCAGGCTGCCATTTTGCCTGCTGAAAACGCCGGGAGGACCGGTGGGAAAGATGGTGCCTCCCCCACAGTTCGCACAAATAGCCTGGTAGATAACCCCCTTTGGATCGAAACGGCTCGTGCCCCCATCTACATGATCTGTAAAACCGCCATATTGCCCATAGGTGTCTGCGAATAAAACGCCTGCCGCATCTTTTTTCAACACAAAGAAGTAAAAATCTCGGCCATCCGGCTGATTCAAGTGGAGCGGATTTACGCTGGGCAAACCGCTGGTCCCCTGGTTGGGATATTCTGTCGGATTGCCCTGTTGTATATTTCCGCCCCAGCCGGATATATATACATTCTGACAACGGTCTACCAGGAAGGCCGTTGGAGATATATTGGGTAAAGAGGCTTTCTGAGAACCGGAAGAACCAAAAGTGGCCGAGTAAATTATTCCGGAAAGGGTATTATTGAGTTTACAGATAAATTGCTTTCCATATTTCATATCTTTAGGAAAATGAACGGTATGGGAGAAGTAATCGTCCCATGAGCCTTCTGTAGTTCCTCCTACATACACATTCCCTGCGGTATCGGTTTGAATCCCGTAGATCTGATCTGCCTGACCGGTACCCAGATAGGTGGCCCGTATCAATTGTTTTCCATCGGGACTGATCTCTGCAATGAAGCCATCTGCCCGCCCGTTGTTTTTGGTTTGAAGCGTACCGGACATACCGGGGAAATCAGGACTTTCTGTCCCTCCGGCCACATAGATGTTCCCGCTTTTGGAGAAACTGAGTACATAGGCTGCATCGTTGCCGCTGCCGCCGAGATAGGAACACCAGGTAATATCAGAAAGATCCGGCGGTGCTTTGATGATAACGGCGTCCTGCTGTACTGCGTTTCCTTTTGTAGTACCGCCGAAGCCGGGCTGGAAGACACCGGAAGTAATGGGAAAGCCTTGGTTTCCCTGTGATTGTGTGGAGCCTACGAGTATAATGTTGCCCTGTGCATCCAGATTGACCTCGCTCCTTGCATCGTCTCCATAAAAGCGTCTGAGAGAATGGGTCGTTTGTCCCTGAACAGGAGTATATTTATCTGCAATATTTACGCCATCACTACCGTCTCCTCCAATTCTCAAAGAACCTACCATGCCGCTGCCATCAGGGGTGAGTTCGGTAAGGATCATGTCCCAGCCTCCCCCTTTGCCCATGAGCTTTCCCGGGTAAGAAGCGCCGGAGTTGGTCCTGCCGGAAATAATAAGCTGGTTTTTGCTGTTGACGACCAGGCTGTGCGGTTGTTCATCTCCGCTGCCCCCCAGGTAAGTAGCAAAAATCAACGTTTTGCCATCCGGACTTAATTTGCTGAGCCCGATATCAAAGCCTCCTTCCCCATAAGTGTTTCCTCCGCCGGCAAACTGCTCTTGAAAAGCGCCGGGCGTAGCGGGATAACCGGTTCCGAATACGATACCTCCCATGTAGAAATTCCCTTGTGCATCATAGGTGGCTGTGTAGCCCCAATTGTCAGCCGTGGAGCCGCTGTAGGAGGAAAAGATAAAATTGGGGTCAATAATAAGGGGATAATCCGGATTATATTGAGATCCGGCTTTAAAGCTTAAAATAGTTCCCTGTACGTGATATTGGCATTTTATTTCTACCTTTTGACCCTCTATGATTTGATAGGCGTAGGGCGCTATTTCAATATTGTCTCCCACGCTGGTTTTGATATAAAGCTGCCCCCGTTTGAGTTGTAGTGCATCAGCCCCTTTATATTGGAAACGAATTTGTCGGATCTCGCCGCCCGGATGAAGGATGAGATCGTATTTTAAACCGTCCCGATCAGAATATAAATGCATATCAATATTCGGGTATAGATCTTTGTAAGTAACGTCTCCGAAAGCTTTTACATTCCGCCCCCAGCGGGAAGGATCATTGCCGATCAGGTAATTGTACCGGCCGGGAGAAGCGTGATCTGCAATTAAAGAGGCATTCTTGTTCGCATCTAAAAAATTGACCTGATAGGCATGCCCGTGAATGGTCAGCGGATGCCCATAATCAAACCTGTCTTTATATCCTGCCGCATTTATAGGTATGTCTGCATTCGGTTGATGTTTCGGTCCCTTATCGTAAGGTAAATGATCGTGCTTCCCTTGTTTATAGGTGCCATGGATGCTTTCCCTGAGGGTTTGCATGTCCTTTTCGCTTAAAAGGCTGTAAGTGATACCCGTTTTTCTGAGATAAATATACCCATTCGGTAATTGGCCCCGGTATAAAACTTCGGGATCCCATTGTCCCCTATTTTCCTGGAAGCTTACTTTCCCCTGGGCAAAGCTTTGAATGTGGATAAGAGCCAGGCCAAAAAAGGGGAAAAGAAAGATATAAAAAGAGATCTTCCTCGATGGTAAAAGACGCGTCATTATTCTTTGTCTATTCATCTTTAACGTTTGGTATCATGCTATTGTTATATCTTTCTTTTAGGATATCCTGCTCCAGATGTTTTTGTCTTTTTGTTCCAACAGATAATTCTTTAGCATTTCATTTTCTTTTTGGTCGAGCTCCGGATCTTTATTTAAAATGTTTTCCGCCGCTGATCTGGCCTCCTCAAGAATAGCTTTATCTTCAACCACGTCCGCAATGTGTAGATTTAATGCCCCGCTTTGCCTGGTACCTTCTATATCTCCCGGTCCGCGAAGCTCCATATCTTTTTCTGCAATAAAAAATCCATTGCTGCTTTGCACCATCACGTTCATTCGCATGCGGCCGTATTTGCTGAGTTTTGCTCCCGTCATCAGGATGCAATACGATTTTTCAGCGCCACGCCCCACGCGTCCCCGTAATTGATGCAGTTGGGAAAGCCCGAATCGTTCCGCACTCTCGATGACCATCACCGTGGCATTGGGAACATTTACGCCTACTTCAATGACCGTGGTGGCTACCATGATCTGACAATCTCCGGATACGAAACGTTGCATATTAGTCTCTTTTATATCTGACTTCTGTTTCCCGTGTACCATACTGATATAATAGTCCGGTTCGGGAAAATAAGACTTTATCTGCTCATATCCTTCCATCAGATTCTCAAAATCTATCTTTGCCGATTCTTCGATCAGGGGATATACAATATAAGCCTGGCGTCCTTTTTTAATCTCGCTACGGATAAAATTCATGACCATAGCCCGATGGTGCTCTGATCTGTGAACCGTGATAATCTCTTTTCGACCGGGGGGCAATTCGTCAATAACGGACACATCCAGATCTCCGTAAATGGTCATGGCCAGGGTACGGGGAATCGGAGTAGCAGTCATGACCAGGATATGTGGCGGGATCACATTTTTTGCCCATAGTCGTGCGCGCTGTTCCACTCCAAAACGATGTTGTTCGTCAATAACGGCCAGTCCGAGATTTTTAAAGACCACGGTTTCTTCAATAAGCGCGTGGGTCCCGATGAGTATATGGACGGAACCATTAGCTGCCTCTTCCAGTATTTTTTGGCGTTTTTGTCCTTTGATATTGCCGGTAAGTAAAGCTGCCTGCAAACCTAATTGTTCCATCGCCGGCGCAATGTCCTGATGATGCTGTTGCGCAAGAATACTGGTAGGGGCCATCATGCAGGCCTGGAATCCATTGTCGGTGGCCAACAACATGCTCAGCAAGGCCACCGCGGTTTTGCCGCTGCCTACATCTCCCTGCAGAAGCCGGTTCATCTGGCGACCGGAAAGGGTATCCTGTCGTATTTCACGTAACACTTTTTTTTGTGCACGGGTCAATTCAAAAGGCAGGAATTTATGATAATAGGTGTTAAAATATGTTCCTACTTTTTCAAACTTCCATCCCCTGGAGGCGCGGTGGCGGTTGTGTCTGATTCTGAAGAAGCGTATCTGAGCAAGAAAGAGTTCTTCAAACTTCAGGCGAAACCGGGCCTGCCTTTGCTCTTCCTCATTCCGGGGGAAATGAACGGCCCGATAAGCCAGTTTACGGGGCATCAGATGTTGTTCTTTTTGAAGGGCTGCGGGTAAATTTTCCGGAAGAGCGGAAGGGGGAAGGACTTCAAAAAGATTACGGGTTAACTTTCCCAGTGCACGCCCGCCCAATCCCCGGCTGCTTAGCTTTTCGGTGGAGGAATAAACGGGCTCCAGAAAATTTTTCCCGCTCGCATTCTCTACCGTTCGCAACTCCATTTCGGGATGCGCCATCTGAGGTTGACCGTTGAAAAAAGTCACTTTTCCGAAAACATTGTATACCTGTTGTAGTTGTAAAGTCTTTTTGATCCAGGAAATACCCCGAAACCAAACCAGCTGTATTTCCCCACTTGAATCTTTTAATCGGGCGACCAGTCGTTTGCCTCTTTTTTCTCCTACTACCTCTATTCGCGTGAGTTTTCCACTTACTTGTATGTATTCACTTTGGGCGTGTATGTTTTGGATAGGCAGGATGCGAGACTTATCCACGTACCGGAACGGGAAATGTAGCAGGAGATCACCGAAGATATGTATATTTAATTCCTTGCGTAACAATTCGCTTCTTCCTGGACCTACCCCTTTAAGGTATTCTATGGGACGCGTTAATATGGATGTATTTTTACTAATGATCTAAGGCCGATTGTTGCTCTCAAAAGTAGGGAATAAAGCGGAATGTCTCCACTTTCATGCTCCCAAATTCCCGACGGTTCCCAAGGCTGCAGATAAGAAGGAGCGCCTGTGACATTTCCGGCTTTTGGCTTGTGTCCCCAATAGGGAGTTTTAATGAGAATGAGGATGATGAGTTGCAGAGGCGGGCTCTGCTGAAGGGCAGTGTTCTTGTTCACATGGACTGGTTTCTGTTTCCATCTCAAAGGTGCTGTGGTGAATATTCAGACCGGCCAGCTTGCGTTTTAAAAACTTTTTAAGTTCTGCTGCTTCTGATAAAGAAGTCCCGGGAGCAACTACCAGATGTGCCGTAAGTGCATTCTGGGTCGTACTGATGGCCCATATATGAATATGATGGACCTCCCTGATACCATTGACGTTCAAAATATTCTCTCGTACGGAATCCAGATTAATCCCCCTGGGCACACCATCCATGCTGAGTCGCAGGCTGTCTCTCAGCAGGCTCCATGTGCTGATAACAATGACGATCATGATCACGAAGCTGATAATGGGATCCAGTCCATACCATCCGGTCCACATAATAAGCAGGCCGGCAATAACCACGCCCAGGGAAACGAGCGCATCCGCGGCCATATGCAGGTAGGCCCCTTTTATATTGAGATCTTTGTCCTTCTCGTGTAAGAACAGGTAGGCTGTGAAACCATTGATTAGAATACCGGCGCCTGCTACAATGGCCATTACCCCGCCCCGGATGGGCTCCGGATGCCATATTCGTTGAACGGCCTCAAAACCAATGCCGCCAATGGCGATCAACAGGATTACCGCATTCAATAGGGAGACCAAAATGGTGGTCTTCCGATAACCGTATGTGAACTTATCATTGGGCTTCACTTTTGCCAGTCGGAAAGCCAGCAGGGCCAGGGCGAGACTGGCCACATCAAAAAGGTTATGACCTGCATCAGATAAGAGGGCCAGGGAATTTTGCCAAAATCCTGCTCCGGCTTCAAGGATTACAAAAGCCAGGTTCAGAAAAATCCCCAAAACCAAACCTCTTCCGGCCTTGGAAGGCACTGGTACATGTGTATGTGCGTGGGTGGATGCCATCTGTTACAAAGAAACAATTAAATCATGAATTCTGTTTGGATTTCTCTGGTCTTGTATGAGACGTTATCCGTAAATATAAGGATTGGCGATCCAAAGAGAATAGAAAAAATCCCTGCCAAAAGGGTTATATGAATTATAGACTTTTTTGGCAGGGAGAAATTTCGTTTTCAGGCCCGTGCAATATGCCTTTTCTTACGCCGTTCCGCCGTTATCGGACATTATTTTCTGAAACCTGCTCTTTAAGTCGGGATCGGTTTGAATAGCAGAGGCAATCGTTTGATACCTTGCCACAGTGAGGCCGCTTGATTTTATTAAGGATTGAATCTTTTTCTGTATCTGCGGTTGCATTTTATCCAGCTCTTTTTTTATCGTCTTAAAGGTTTTTAATTCCTTTTTGTCGGCATCAATCCTTTTATTCTGCAGGGTGGCGGTTTGGAGTTCATTAAAGCGCTTTAGCTGCATCCCGTCTTTTTCTATTACGGCGGCCATCTTTTGTTGGGCTTTTTGACTTTCATCCCGCACTTCCGGATAAACAGAAGCAAATTCTTTTAATTCTTTGTCAGATATCTTCGTATTCCCCTGTTGTTGGTTGAAGTTAGGCAGTTGCTGTTTTTGCAATCCTTGCTCCGGCTGTTGTTGAGGGAATTGCGGCGTTTGTTGTTGCGGTTGGTTCAAGGGTTGTTGGGGTTGAGGCCGGGGCGTTTGCATGGGCTGTTGGGGCTGTTGTGGTGGTTGCGGAATCTGTGCATAGACTGTTACCGTCCCTCCCATAAAAAAGGCCATAAGTCCTACGACTACCATTTTTTTCCTGTTGATTATCATAATATTCTCCTTTTAATTTAGTGAACAGGAGATATAATACGAATAGTATGCCTAATAACGGTTATAATATTATCTTTAAAAAAATTTAACAGGGACGTTAATATTCTTTTAAAAAGAAAGATAAAAAACAATAAAACGGGGGAATGGGCGTTTAAAAATAGGGTAATGATAAAAGTATTTCATCGTGTCGTCTTCCGGAAAAAGGGGACGACATGATGACTTACTTCTCTGGCTCATTGGCAGCAAGGTTTTTTGTGGCGGAATATCCGCAAGATGGCCGGTTGCTTTTTTTCTTTTTTTATGGTTGGATTGCCGGTTTTATTACTCTCCAAAGCCTTGTAATGCCCTGCAGATTGTAAAGCTTCATTAATAGCCGTGACCGTAATGGCTTTCTGCATACGCACTACTGCCTGACCACTGTCTAACAGTACTTGTACTTCTTCCACTTCAGGCAGGCTTTTAAAGGCTTGCGCCACCTTTGTAACACAGTTTTTGCATGACATGCCGCTTATGGCATATAGTTTCGTGATCATCATGATACAAAGATATAACGCAATTCTCAATTCCCCGGTTTTTTGGAGTGCTTTCGGTACAAGTGGGTCAGTATGTTTTGGCTGAATGAGAACAAAACTCCGATATACCTGCCTCTTACCGGCCCTTCAGCCTATCTGCCATATCCCAAATAATACTTGGATGCTTTTCTAAATTGAATTACTTTTAGCCTTTCAACAACAGATAAGACGACCCTATGATCCAGCCCTCCACGATCGCTTTTTTAAAACGGCTCAAAAAGCACAATGAGAGATCCTGGTTTAGCGAACATAAGGATGCGTACCTGGCTGCCAAGACCAATTTTGAGGATTTTATACAGCAGCTACTGGTCGGATTTGGAAAACTGGATCCCGGTATCAGTAACCTTACAGTAAAAGAATGTGTTTTCAGGATCTATCGGGACATTCGGTTTAGTAAAGACAAAACGCCTTATAAGGCACATTTTGCGGCGGGAATGAACAAAGGAGGAAAGCGGGTGCACTTTCCGGGCTATTATCTTCATATAGAACCCGGAAATACTTATCTTGGAGGCGGCATCTGGCATCCTTCCAAAGAAATGTTGCACAAAGTCCGGCAGGAAATAGATTATAATTTTGATGATTTCCTTTCCATTATAAGTAAAAAGACTTTCAAAGATACCTTTGGCAGTTTTTCCGAAGAGGATAAACTGATGCGTCCGCCTCGCGGTTACGAAAAGGATAATCCCGCAATAGAATATCTGAAGTTACGCAGCTTTACGGTCGGAACCTCCTTTTCCGATAAAGCAGTAATGCAGCCGGATTTCATAAAAAAGGTGTTGGATACTTATAAGAAAGTGAAGCCCTTAATTGATTTTATCGAGATCGCTCTGGACGGTTAAGAAAGTCAATGAAACGTTTGTATTTAGGAAATTAAAAATTTATTTTTTATGTCAACACGCAGAAATTTTTTAAAACAATCCGGATGGATGGCAGGAAGCCTGATGACCGGTTCGGCTTTTCTGAAAGCTTGTGCTTCAGGCCCTCAAAAGTATCCTTATAAACCGGGGCTGCAGCTTTATACTGTTCGGGAGGCCATGAAAGAAGACCCGAAGGGCAGCCTGGCTAAGGTGGCAAAAATAGGCTATAAGTTGGTAGAGTCGGCTACTTATACAGGAACAGAGAAGTTTTACGGGATGGATGTGCCGGAATTTTCTGCTGTTCTGAAGGATAACGGATTGGTTATACCCAGCGGTCATTATGCCTTAGGAAGCCCTAACGTAAAAGGGACGATCTTAAGTGATTGGGAAAAAGCGGTAGATGATGCGCATGAATTGGGCCTGAAATATATGGTATGTGCCTGGTTGCCTGAAGAGGCCAGAAAAACGTTGGATGACTATAAGCAACGTGCAGAAGACTTTAACAAGGCGGGCGAGGTCTGTAAAAAAGCAGGGATCCAGTTTTGTTATCACAATCATAATTTTGAGTTTCAAAAGATAGATGGCCAGGTCCCTTATGAGCAGCTCTTAAAAGAGGCGGATAAGGATCTGGTAAAGATGGAAATGGATATTTACTGGATCAGTTATGCCGGCTATGATCCCATAGCCATGTTCAAAGAACATCCGGGGCGTTTTGTGCTGTGGCATGTAAAAGATATGGCAGATACGCCGGAGAAGAACTTTACGGAGGTGGGAAATGGAGTCATTGACTGGCCGAATATTTTTGCCCATGCCCGGGAGTCCGGTATGCAACATTTCTTCGTAGAGCAGGATCAGTGTCCGGGGAACCCTTTTGACAGCATCAGGCAGAGCATTACCTATCTTAAGAAAAATATTTTATCATAGATGAGGAAGACCTGCGCCTTTTCAATGGCCGGAATGTTCTTTTTCTATTGTTTATAATTCAAACAAAAAACGGAATACAAGGAGACGTTTCTTAAAAGATTCTCTTACCTTTGACTGTAAGGAATGTTTAATATGAGGAAGATGGTCAGAAATATTTTATGGCTCCTGTTGTCCGGCCTTATCTCAGTGGGGTCTGTGAGCGGGCAGTCCTTTTTGGATCAACAGATGGAATATCCGGTATTTAAAAAGGCCTTTCAACAAAAAGACCAAATACTGAGGAAAGAATTTGAGAAAAAAGGGTTAAAATATCCTGCAAACTATATTTTTATCCGTTCCTTTAAATACGACAGCAAGTTGGAGGTTTGGGTGAAGAACAAACCTGCCGATACCTTTGCTTTATTTAAAACTTATCATATATGTGCCCTTTCCGGTTATATGGGACCCAAACGTTTTCAGGGGGATCGCCAGGTACCGGAAGGTTTTTATTATATAAGCGGATTTAATCCACGCAGTGAATATCATCTGGCCCTGAAGGTGAATTATCCCAATTTCTCAGACCGGCTGAAAAGTACGCATAAAGATCCCGGAGGAGGTATATATATTCATGGGAGTTGTGTGACAGTAGGTTGTATTCCTATTACCAATCCCCTGATCGACGAGTTGTATATATTGGCTGCATATGCTAAGGATGCCGGTCAGGACTATATTCCTGTGCATATTCTACCTATAAATTTTAATAATAAAAAATCGGTGGAGTATTTGAGCAAAGCTTCCGAAACGGATAATCCTGAACAAAAGTTTTGGTTACAGCTGAAAAAGGCATTCGACTATTTTAATGAGACCCATCGGCTGCCCGTTGTGCTGTATGACGGAGAAGGGAATTATGTGGTTGAGGGAGGCCGAAAACTTACGCCTTTAAAAAAGAATTATTCCACTACCCGGGTTAATGATTTGAAATTGGAGCCCGGAGCTGTTATGAATTAAGAATTGTGTAACAGTTTTAGAGTAACAAATTTGAAGTGCGGTATTGTGGGATAGTCTTAGTGGGAAGTTTGTCCTCAAGCATATATCAGGTTTTATCGCAATACAAGCTGAAGAAGGTGCGGCGATTTTTGTTCCAGTAATATTTGTTTATCATGAGTTAAACGGTGGATCATCTCATCCCTGTAGTGCCGGATTGTCAATATTTCCAGGCTTTCATGATAAGTAATTTTGAACCTGGAGTACAGCGCTTTGATGAGCATCTCGATTTTGTCGGCCCGCTGATCTATACAGAAGGCGCAACTAATGGCCCCCGTTTGCATAAGGTTGGGCTTAATCTTTAGTTGATGGAAAATAGTATAAAGGGCGCTAAGATTTTCTTCGGAAATAAAAGAGAAATCTCTGGTGGTCACCGTTATCAACACTTGTTTCTTCTTGAGGACGATAAGGGGGGGCAGGTGTCCCGTCCCATGCTCATTGTTTACGATGGTACCAGGAAGGGTCTTGTCCAGGAAGCATTTGATCAGCAGGGGGATCCCTTTGTTTTGGAGGGGCTTGATGGTCTTCGGATGGACCACATGTGCCCCATAATAGGCCATTTCGATGACCTCATTATAGCTGATATGGTCAATGGAAAGCGCATCTTTAAATATCCGGGGATCGGAATTTTTTAATCCATCAACATCTTTCCATATGGTAAGGCTTTCAGCATCCAGCATATTGGCGAAGAGCGCGGCAGAGAAGTCGCTTCCTTCGCGGCCCAGGGTCGTAGTTTTACCTTCGGGAGTAGCACCGATAAAACCCTGCGTAACGATGATGGGGTATTGTTTTAGTATGGGAAGAACCTTCTGATTAACCGCTTCTTGAGAAGGCTCCCATTTTATGCGGGCATCTCTATAGGTATCATCGGTACAGAATATTTCGCGTACATCCAGCCAATGGCTCGTTATCCCGCTTTTATTCAGGTATGCATTTAAAAGAAGGGAAGAAATGACCTCCCCGAGACTGACCAGTTGATCATAATAATAATCATAAGGCTGGTAGGCTTTTTCTCCCAGGAGCCATTTCATTTCGGCATAGATCTGATGAAGCTCATTGAAGAGGGGATGCCGGGTATCACCTATGAGTTGAGAGGCGGCTTTTGTACTCTTATGCTGGATGCTATAAAGGAGTTGTGCCGCGGTTTCGCGCTGGTGTAAGTAATAATGTTCTACGATCTTTTCCAGTTTATTGGTCGTTTGACCCATGGCAGAAACAACCACCACCAACGGCCCCTCCTTATGCTCATTAAGGATGGAAGCTACATTTTTAACCCCCGCCGTATTTTTCAGGCCGGCTCCCCCAAATTTAAAAACCTTCATATTAAACTACAATAACAATGATAAAAACGGCACAAAGGTCGTATAGTTTAAGAAAATGGAAAAGCAAATACCTCTGGTTATTCAGGAAAGACTAAGCCTGAAAGGTCATTAATAGAACAAGTATTCAAGTTTGGAGCCTTTTATCACTTTTCATGGGTCTTTAAAAATTCCTTGCAAGCTTTTACTTTATCAGTATTAAGTACATCTGCTCCCAGCGATATCAGGGCGTTCCAACAATCCGGTGTATCCGGTGCGCCCCAGAAACGCATAGGTTTATGTTTTCCATGTGCTTCGTCGATGACTTTTCTAAGGTTTTGTGCATCTCCCGAAGGGAGGGTATCGGTTCCGTCCCAGGAAGCATAATTTTGGAAATTGGTGCTGATCATCACTATCTTTTTAAGATCGGCATGCGAATATTCTTTATCCGGAAGCCCGTCAAACATGATCTCTGGCGGATAATCATGAAACGTATAAATAGGAGGCCTTTCTCCGCTGATAAATATTTGTACCGCTTTGGGATTTATTTGGCGATTAAAGCAGTCGGGGTGTTGTTTTAATTTTTTGATCAGCAGGGGAAGCACGGTATCCCATTTTTCTTTGATGTCTATCATAAGATAAAAGGTATAGTCCGGATCATCCGAAACCGTCTTGTTATGATGCTTTTTGAAAAGTTTAATGATCGGATCCAGGTACATATTCACCAGGGTGTGTGAATCCCGGATCGCTTCCTTTGAATGAGCCACCATCAGTTCACCGTTTACGGGAAACACATCTGCTTCAATGGAGTTGGCCCGTTCCCGATAGGCGCCCCAGAACGGATGTGCATGACTGTAATCGTTGTGTGAATGAATCAGTACTTGCGTGTGCGGTTGGCAAGCGGACAGGAACAACAGTAATATAGGGATCCATCGGGAAAGTTTAGTGAATATATAGGTCATATGATCTTTTTCCGGCTTAGAATATGATATAAAGATCGGATAGTTTGTTTAAAAAGACAAGACAAATATAACTTATGAACAAAACCCTACGGATGATTTATACCTGATTTCCCTCTCGACCATTTGTACAGGTATAATTTTTATCCTAACATTGTGCCTTTTTTTAACAATTCATTTTATCATGAATCCACAACGCAAAGTACTGACACTTGAAGAGTTTACTATACAGGAACTTAGAAATTACCCTGAAGCTACCGGAGAACTGTCCGGCCTTTTACGGGATATCGGTCTCGCAGCGAAACGGGTTAACGTGGAGGTCAATAAAGCGGGGCTGGTTGATATTTTGGGGGAAGCCGGGCATATAAATGTACAAGGGGAGTCTGTAAAAAAGCTTGATGATTATGCTAACCGTCAGTTTATCGGGGTATTACGTTCAGGCATTAATTGTGCGGGAGTGGGTTCCGAAGAAAATGAGGATGTGGTCATCTTTGATGATGAACTGAGCAACCGATCCAAGTATGTACTTCTGATGGATCCCCTGGATGGTTCGGGTAATATTGATGTCAACGTATCTATAGGCACCATATTTTCAGTTCATAAAAGAATTTCTCCCTTGGGCAGCCCGGCGACAAAAGCGGATTTTTTGCAAAAAGGGAATATGCAGGTGGCAGCCGGATATGTTATATATGGATCATCCACCATATTGGTCTATGCTACAAAAAGAGGAGTGAATGGTTTTACTCTAGATCCTTCCATAGGCGAATTTTGCCTGTCGCACCGCGATATGAAATGTGCCGACAGTGGTCCGTTCATCTCTGTAAATGTGGGAAATCAGGCAGATTTTAGCGACGGATTAAAAGCGTACCTGGCTTGGAGTAAAACGCATGCTATGGAGAACGGATCGCGTTATACCTATCGCTATATTGGTTCAATGGTGGCTGATGTGCATAGAAATCTGGTAAAGGGAGGGGTTTTTATCTATCCGGCTACAAAGGCAAAACCCGAGGGGAAGCTCCGGCTGTTATATGAATGTAACCCGCTCGCATTTATTGTGGAAATAGCCGGGGGATTGGCATATGCGGATGTGGATACCCGTATTATGGAGGTACAGCCGGAGGCCATTCATCAAAGAAGCCCGATGATAATCGGTTCAAAAAATATGGTAGCGCAATTAAGAGCCTTTTTGAAGTAAGGGACTCCGCTGTAAAAAGACGGCTTTACACCGTTTCCCGGGTAGTTTTTTCATATAATCAAATGAAACCTTTAGGATCATGAATCTGAAGAAATTTATTAATATCAACTGGTATATAAATCATAAGCCCTATTCCACTCATACCCGGTATGATCTGTTTTATTTAAATTTATACAGAAGCTTATATGGGCGGATTGAGAAGGTCGCGAAAGCTTTTACCGATACGATCAGATCTTAGTAAAGAAGACTGCAGGGAATTGGCTTATAATCTAACGGCTTATTTTGAGGACAGGGTGAACGATATCGGTTTTTGGGATGCTTTGGTTTCTCTTCATAAGAGAAAGTTTGGGAAACGACTTCCCTTCTTTGATACGGAAAGATTAAAAGAAGAGGAGCATACTTGTGATGATATATTTTGAAAAGGTTTCCCAAAAGGAGAATTTGGATAAAGGTTATCAGCCTACTCGGTTTGGATTTTCAAAGGATGTTCTTTCTGCTACAGATATTGCTTTATTTATACCGGCTACGGATAATCTCTGTCTTGTTATAGATCATAAGAGGCATCTTGCAGCATTACAAAATCAATTGTCAGAAGTACCTGCTAAGGAGATTTGGGATGCTTTATTTGGGTTATTGGATAACACGGTAGATACAGCGTATTACTTTTACCTATGGGAACATTTTAGTTTAAAAAATCTGTCGTTCATTTTACCTGGAATGGCAGGGAGTCGAGCAGATTTCGGGGCCCTTCTGCGGATTTACAAGCCCGCCGATTTTTCGCTCAAAAAAATAGGAATACAGGAAACGTTTAAAACTTAAAAGAGCTTCATTGCTTTTTACCCGTGGTTTAAATTCCAGTCAATGGGAGCGATCTCCTGTTTCTTGAGCAGGTGATTGGCTTTGGAGAAGTGCCGGCAGCCAAAAAAACCGTTATTGGCAGAAAAAGGGGAGGGGTGCGCCGCTTCCAGAATATGATGCTTTTGGGTATTGATCAATACCTTTTTATTACGGGCAAAACGGCCCCATAGCAAAAAAATAACGCCGTTTTTCTTCTCGGAAATATTTCTGATCACCGAATTGGTAAAGTCTTCCCAGCCAATCCGGCTGTGCGATGCCGGGTGATGTGCTACTACGGTTAATATGGCATTGAGCATCAAGACACCCTGCGTGGCCCAATAGGTCAGATTTCCCGAGGCCGGCGGCTGCATGCCGATATCTGTATGCAACTCTTTAAAAATATTTTTCAGGGAGGGAGGCGGCGTGACGCCATCGTTTACTGAGAAACACAAACCATTTGCCTGCCCGGGTCCATGATAGGGGTCCTGCCCAAGTATCACGCATTTGACTTTCTCAAAAGGTGTCTGGTTAAAGGCATTAAAAATAAGCTTCCCCGGAGGGTAAATCGTCTTTCCCTGCCGGATATCCTGCCTGACTACTTGAGTGATTTGTTTAAAATAAGGTTTTTCAAATTCTTCCCGAAGCACTTTTTTCCAACTTTCTTCAATTTGTACGTTCATTATATCATCATCCTTGTTAGGCTTCAAATTTATGCAATCGAAGGGTTAAAAGAAAAATATCCTGATCTTATTTTATTTTTTTGCCCTAAAGATATAATGGACGATAGCCACCAGGAGTGAGAATAACAACCCCAGAACCGATACACCGGTCCAATTAAAATGGGTATAAGTAAGCGCGCCGAGCGCAGTTCCGATAGCGCCTCCGATAAAGAAGGTTACCATATAAACCGTATTGATCCGGTTTCGTGCGCCGGTAGTTTTTCTTAAAATGATATCCTGATTGGTTACGTGGAGGGTTTGCTGCCCCAAATCCACAAAAACGACCCCGATGATCAGGCCCGTGATAAAATGAGCGGAAAACAGGAAAAGGATCCAGGAAAACACCAGCATAATAACGGAAGCCAGGATCATCTTGTCTTTATTGACCCGGTCATTGAGTTTGCCTACAACAGTAGAACCCAGGGCGCCTGCAATTCCCAAAAGCCCGAAGATACCGGCTACGCCGCTACCGTAACCAAATGAATCTTGCAGTAAAAAGACAATAGTGGTCCACATAGCGCTCAGCCCTGCAAAGGCCAGCGCCCCGCGCACAGCGGCCAGCCGTAATGCAGGGGCGTTTTTGGCGAGGGTCCAAAGCGATTTCATTAAACCACCGTAGGATCCCTTATAAGAAGGACGCATACGGGGCAGCTTAAAATATAGAGCAATAAAAAGGAATGTCATAATGATTGCAGCTACATAATACATGGTACGCCAGCCGAACTGTTCTCCCACTAGTCCGCTGATGACCCTGCTTCCGATAATACCTATCAACAGGCCGGTCATAACCACTCCAATGGCCCTTCCTCTATTGCTTTCATCGGATAGTTCCGCTGCCATGGGCACAAAAAGTTGTGGAATAGAAGAGGTCGCTCCTATGACAAAACTACTTCCGATAAGTATCCATAAGGATTTGGCTATCGCAGCCACTAAAAGTGACAGGACGAGTACCATGAAGTCAATTTTCAAAATTCTCATATTCGATACCATATCGCCCAGCGGAACAATTAATAACAGGCCGGCGGCATATCCCAATTGGGTGAATAGCGGAACGTTACTTACGGCGGATTCATTGACGTGAAATGATTCGGCGATCAGGTTGAGTAAAGGTTGGCTATAGTAAAGGTTGGCAACAAAAAGACCTGCCGAGATACTCATCAGGTAAAGTACTGAATTAGAAACTGGCTTTTGCATGCAGGCAAAGGTCGCCATTTTATGCAGTCTTATATAAACACATACAAAGAGGAACTGGTATTGTATTACCGGCCTTATACTTTTAGTAAAGGCATTTCTGTATCGGACATTTGGACTCTTTATTTTTGAATTGTACTGCTTTTTCAACTTGTTAATGTAAATCCTTTATGCTCGATGATATTTTTAAAGGTTTAGGAGAAACAGGCTATTTATGGAATCTTCAACGAATAATTCTTCTTTAGGATTGCACAGAAACATTCTGTTATATCCCATTTTTCTTCTCCTCTTTTTGCTAATAATGAAAATAAATCGCTAACTTGTTCTGAAATTAAAAATTGAATTGACATAGAACCCAACAGAATGGAGATTATACATATAAGTGCGGAATGCTATCCTGCGGCTAAAGTAGGAGGACTTGCAGACGTGGTAGGTGCATTGCCCAGATATCAGGTGGAAGCGGGGCATTATGCCAAGGTGGTCATGCCTTGCTATAAGACTGCTTTTCTTGCCTCTCATACTTTTGAATTGGTCCATGAGGGCGGAGTATGGATGGGGGATACCTGGCGCCATTTCAGCGTCATCAGAGAAAAGACCAATGAATTGGGATTCGATCTGTATATGATAGACATACCGGGCCTTCTGGATCAGGAGGGCATATATGGATATTACAACGATGATGAACGCTTTACCGGTTTTCAGATTGCTGTTTTAAACTGGATCAACAGCTGGGAACACCGCCCGGATATTATTCATTGCCATGATCATCATAGTGGATTGATCCCTTTCATGATGACCCAGTGTTTCCAGTACAGCCGTTTAAAAAGTATTCCTACCGTATTTACTATTCATAATGCCCAGTATCAGGGATGGATGGGATGGGACCGTTTTTCCTGGATCCCGGCTTTTGATAATTGGAAATCCGGCCTCTTAGATTGGGATCATAACATTAATTCGATGGCCTCGGCTGTTAAGTGTGCATGGAAGGTAACGACCGTCTCGCCCGGTTACATGGAGGAAATAAAACATGAGGCAAAAGGATTAGAAGCCTTATTCCGTTATGAGGCCGGCAAATGTATGGGTTTGTTGAATGGGGTGGATTATAAAATTTGGAATCCCCAAACAGACGGTATGATCGGAACCCATTATAACAGGCGAAATGTTACCTCGGGTAAAAAATCGAATAAAGAAGCGCTTTGCAAACAGTTCCAATTCGATCCGAAGAAACCGTTGATCTCTTTTATCGGGCGGCTGGTTAATGATAAAGGAGCGGATCTGTTGCCGGATGTTATTGTACAGGCAAGTGCGGAAACAGGCAATGGACTTAATTTTCTGGTGTTGGGAAGCGGTGATCCGCATATCGAATGGAGGCTTAAGCGAATGAAGGACCCGTATGGAGCTTCTTATAAATATTACTTAGGTTATAATGAATCTCTTTCGCATCTGATTTATGCCGGGAGCGATTTTCTGCTTATGCCGTCGCGGGTAGAACCATGTGGTCTTAATCAATTGTATTCCCTTCGTTATGGCACGGTGCCTATTGTTACTTCCGTGGGGGGATTAAAGGACACGGTAATAGATTTTGGGGATGAGGGCGGCTATGGTATCCGATTCTTATGGACACAGCCCTGGGATATTGTTCATGCGATAAAAAGGGCCAAAACGTTATATGAGGAATCCAAAAAACTCCTTTCCATTCGTCAAACAATGATGAAGAAAGATTTTTCCTGGCGGCATGCTTCAGGAAAGTATTTGGATCTTTATGAATCTTTAAATTAAACACTATGCCATCAAATGTTCTAGCGGTTATATTAGGTGGAGGGCAAGGATCACGCCTTTTTCCCCTGACGCATCATCGTTCAAAACCCGCCGTGCCGGTTGCCGGAAAATACAGATTGGTAGATATTCCTATATCCAATTGCCTGAATTCTGACATACATCGGATTTTTGTGCTTACACAATTTAATTCCGCTTCCCTGAACAGGCACATTAAAAATACGTATCACTTTGATTACTTTAGCAAAGGATTTGTAGATATTCTTGCCGCCGAGCTTACACCGGACAATATGGCCTGGTTTCAGGGTACGGCCGATGCGGTACGCAAATCGCTCCATCATCTTGCGACCCATCGATTTGATTATGTACTGATCCTGTCGGGCGATCAACTTTATCGAATGGATTTTAATCTGATGCTCCGGAATCATATGGAGAAGGAAGCCGTGGTATCCATAGCCACGATCCCTGTGAATGCGCATGATGCTACCAGCTTTGGCATTTTGAAAACAGATGAAAACAGCTTTATTAAGTCCTTCATAGAAAAACCGGATAGCTCTGTTTTACAGGATTGGCGTTCTCCCGTAAGTGAGAACATGGAACGGGCGGGAAAGCATTACCTGGCTTCTATGGGTATTTATATTTTTAGCCGGAAGTTTTTGTATGATATTCTTAATTCCGATAAAGAAGCCACTGATTTTGGAAAAGAAATTATCCCCGAATCTATTGAGAAGTATAAAAAGGTAGTCAGTTATCAATACGATGGTTATTGGACGGACATCGGCACCGTAAGTTCCTTTTTTGAGGCCAATCTCAATTTGACGGAGGCCATACCCAACTTTAATTTATTTGATCCGCACTCTGTCATCTTTACCAGAGCCAGGATGTTGCCCCCTTCAAAGATCATAGGGACTACATTGGAACATGCCAGTGTCGCAGACGGCTGTATCATTCTGGCCAGCAGAATTGAACATTCGGTGGTGGGCATCCGTACCCGCATTGGCAGGGGTACTACCGTGACCAATAGCTACATTATGGGCAGTGATACCTATCAGACCCTTGAAGAGCTTGAAGAGTCCGAGCAACACGGTCTGCCGGCGATCGGGATCGGGGAACGTTGTTATATCAATAATGCCATTATCGACCGGAATTGTCGGGTTGGGAATGATGTGCGAATTAATGGCGGAAAGCATCTGGAGGATGTTGAAAAAGAGCTATACGTAGTTAGAGACGGGATTGTAGTGGTAAAGAAAGATGTGATCTTACCGGATGGTTTTACCATCTAACCCGGTAGCATGGACGTTTCATATTTAGCCACCCAAAGGGGATCTGTACAATGTTGAAGTAACACTTCGATACTTTGATGAGCAACCGGATGGATAAGGTCCGGAGCAATTTCTGATAAAGGGGTTAAAACGAATCGTCTGTCCTGGATGTGTGGATGTGGAAGAATTAATTTTTTATCAGATGAAAGGAAGTCCCCATAGAACAGGATATCGATATCGATGATACGGGGGCCCCAGATCTTTTTTCTGACACGTCCCATTTTATTTTCTATCTCTGCCGTTGTGTGTAGCAGTTGAGAGGGAGATAACAGCGTTTCCAGCTTTAAAGCCTGATTCAGATAATCAGGTTGTTCCACTTTACCCCAGGCGGCTGTTTCGTAAACAGCCGAGCGGGCTGCGATTGTTCCTGCTTCCCGGTTGATTCTTTGAATAGCATCTTTTAAATGATCTATTCTGCACTCTATATTGGTGCCTAAAAGTAAGTAAGCGGTAACCATAAAATATTCCTGCAAAAGTAGGAATAAAGTGTATTTTTGAAAAATGATTAAAAATATCCGGAGTTTATGAAAGGTTTTTTAAAGGCATTTTTTGCTTCATTGTTGGCATTGATCGTATTTTGTTTTTTGGTATTCTTCTTTCTGGCGGGCATGGTAAGCAGCCTGGTCAAGACCAGGCAACCTGCCAAAGTATACCATAATTCGGTTCTTGTTCTTGATATGGACAAGCCTTTGCGAGAGCAACCTTATCTGAATCCGGTAAATGCTATTTTACGAAAAGGCGATTTCAAGGTACAGGGACTGCACGAGCTTATCAGCTCTATTGAAGCGGCAAAAAAGGATCCGGGCATAAAAGGAATTTATATCAAATTAAATGGGAATCACAATGGTTATGCAACCAATGAAGCTTTGCGCCGTGCTCTTTTAAATTTTAAGAGTTCTGATAAATTTGTTTTTGCTTACGGGGACGTGATTTCTCAAAGAGATTATTATGTTGGCTCCGTGGCGGATAAAATATTTCTGAACCCCGAAGGGGGGCTTGATTTCAGCGGGTTTGCCATGAAGGTAATGTTTTTTAAGGGTACCATGGACAAGCTGGATATCAAGGCCCAGGTGTTCTATGATGGAAAATTTAAAAGTGCGACCGAACCTTTTCGTGTTACTGAGATGACTGCTGCCAATAAATTACAAACCCGCGCTTACCTCGGCAGTCTTTATCGGCATTTTCTGGAAGGTATTAGTAAACAACGTCATATAGATACGGCCACTTTGTTTGAATATGCCGATAAAGGCCTTATACAGTCTGCCGATGATGCCTTAAAATATAGTTTGGTAGACGGACTAAAGTATCATGATGAAGTGATGCAGCTGATCCGTCAGAAAATAGACCTTCCGTCTTCTGATAAGATCCATTTTGTGGCTTTTTCGGATTATGGCTCGGCCCGGGAGGAGGAGCCGTTTGCTGGGAGCAGTAACAAGATTGCCATACTTTATGCACAGGGTGATATAGTGGATGGGCAGGGTAATGAGGGGGCTGTTCCACAGATTGCCGCGGAAAAATATATTCGTCTGTTTAAGGAAATCCGCAGAGACAGCAGCATAAAGGCCGTCGTATTTCGGGTGAATTCTCCCGGAGGCAGCGCATTGGCTTCCGACAAAATATGGCGTGCGCTGATGTTGACCAAACAAATAAAACCGGTGGTAGTTTCTATGGGAGATTATGCGGCCTCCGGAGGCTATTACATTTCCTGCGCAGCTGACAGCATTTTTACAGAGGCCAATACACTTACCGGCTCCATTGGGGTATTTGGTATTATTCCCAACTTGCAAAGCTTCTTTAAAAATAAACTGGGCATTACATTCGATGGTGTAAAAACGGCCAGATATGCGGATATGGGGAGTGTGGACCGGCCCCTTACAGAAGGAGAGAAAAAAATAATTCAGGCCGGTGTGGATCGAATCTATCGGACTTTTATCCACAGGGTAAGTGATGGCCGCGGTATGCGTGAAACCAAAGTAGATAGCATTGCCCAGGGACGTGTCTGGAGCGGGGCAGATGCGGTAAGGCTCGGCTTGGCAGACCGCATAGGAGGAATGCCTGCCGCCGTGGCCTGTGCACAAAGAATAGCGCATCTGACGGATTATACCATTACAACATATCCTAAACCCGAAACCCCTTATGAAGAAGTACTCCAAAGCCTGTCGGGAAGAGTCCAGGCAGGCATGTTAAAAGCGCAATTGGGCAACCATTATACCATTTTTAAACAACTAAAGCAACTTTCGGAAAACAGAGGCAAGGTGATGGCGCGTTTGCCTTTCGTATTCTACTCCAATTGATTTTCGGATCACGGGCCTTTGGAAATAAGCCAGTTTAGTGTAGGTTTGCAAAATTCTGATAAATTTGCGGATATGTCCCAGCAATACAGCCAGGTAAAGGCTTTGTTTGCCCTTACGAAGGCCAGCTTCATTGCCATGCTACGAAGTCCTTCTGCCGTTGCTTTTACAGTAGGTTTCCCCCTGGTATTTGTTCTCTTCTTCGGTTTTATAGGGGGAACCCGGCAAACCTTAAAAATAGGAATAGCTGCTTCTTCTGATCGCCATAACCCGATTTATGAGAAGCTTGAAAAAACGGGTACTGTAAAATTAATTACGGATGAATCGGAAGAGGAAATGGAAGAGAACCTGGAGAAAGGACGTATAGCAACGATCCTGAATATTTCTACGGATTCGGGAGAAGCCGAAGAAAAGGGGCTTCACTACCGGGTTCAATTACTCACATCAGGGGCCGGAAAGGATAAGCTCGAATTATTAAAATCGGTCCTGAACAACGTTATCAACCAGGTAAATGATGAAAAACTTCCTCAAAGGCCCTCCGTAGCGACTATAAGTACCACCCGTATGCCGGGCAGGGTATACCGCCAGATAGATTTTATTCTTCCGGGAATGCTGGGATTTTCTTTATTGAGCACAGGGGTTTTCGGCACGGCATTTTTATTTTTTGGTTTAAGGCAGACTTTGGTCTTAAAGCGGTTTTTTGCCACACCGGTGAAAAAATTCAATATTCTCCTGGGAGAAGCCCTTGCCCGATTGTCCTTTCAACTCCTGGGGGCTCTTTTTTTGATTGTCATCGGTTATTTCTTCTTTCGGTTTACCATCATCCATGGTTTTGAGACCATATTTGAGCTGTTGTTGTTATCGGCTTTCGGACTTATCGTATTCATGGGGTTTGGATTTATTATCAGCAGCATTGCCAAAAATGAGAGTACGATCCCCGCAGTGGCTAATATTATCGTACTCCCTCAGTTCCTTCTGGCAGGCACCTTTTTCCCCATTAGTGTTTTGCCTCACTGGTTGCAGACTCTCTGTAAGATCCTTCCTTTAACTTATTTAAATGATGCCCTCCGTAAGGTATCTTTTGAAGGGGTCAGGTTATGGCAGCTGCCAAAAGAAATATTGATCATCACCATCTGGGGAATTGTCATTTATGCCTTCGCTACAAGGGTGTTTCGGTGGGAATAATTTTAAAGCGCGATTCTTATGAGAAAGAGACTAAGGTTAATTTTGTATATGCTGGGCAGTTTATTATTGTTACTGCTCTTTGTAGTCTGGCTTTTGCCGCCGGAAGGCAAGGTGGTGCGGTCGGTAACCATTTATGCTCCCAGATCAGAGGTCTTTTCCAAGTTAACCCATCTTAAAACATATCCAAAGTGGTTTCCATGGATACAATCGAATGCTGATTCTGATCTGAGCATCATTTATTATGGAGAAGATAAAAAAACCCTAAAAGGGTTCTCCTATGAGAATGATCAAAATGGCCGTTCCGGATTCGGGCATTACGAGTTGGGAAAAATAGATGGAGACAGCCTCATTAATTTTATATTTGAATTCAAAGATATGCCCCAGATATCCGGCTCCTATACTTTACATAAAAAAGACTCAAACACCATACTGGTCTGGGAAGTTGAAATGCGCGCGGGATGGAAACCCTGGTGGCGGTTTTTTGCCTCCATGATGAATAAAATGACCAGTCCCGTCCTGGATACCGGGCTTAACAAACTGAAGCGCCTTTGTGAGAGTTAACTTCCGTTCCTCTTTTGCAGTTCGCTTGCCGCCGCTTCATCTACATACCAATACAGCTCTCCGTTTTCGGGCTTGATAACCTGTGATGGATATTTATCGGGCTCGTAGGCCCCCTCAAGTACTTTTTTAAGAACCGTAGCCTTTTTAGCCCCGGTTGCAAGGAAAACAATACTTTCGGCCCGGTTTACTATAGACTTCGTTAAAGTGATCCTATACATATCCTGTGCTTTTACAAAAGGGGCTGCAACCCATTTCTGTTCTTCCTGTATGACCTCCGTACCCGGAAATAAAGATAAGGTATGCCCGTCGTCTCCCATGCCTAATAAGACCAGATCAAAAGTAGTATGCGCATCTTTAAAGTACGCTTGTAACATTTTTTCATACGCCCCGGCCGAAGCTTCCGGTGATAAGGAAGTATCCATCAGATGCACATTACTTTTGGGTACGGGCACATGGTTTAAAAGCGTTTCGTAGGCCATTTTCCCGTTATTGCGATCGTCTTCAAAGGGAACATAGCGTTCATCTCCCATGAAGAAATGGATCTTTTCCCATTGAACCTTGTCTTTAAAGGGGGCTTCCGAAAGAATTTTGTATAAGCCTTTAGGCGTATTTCCCCCCGATAACACGAGGTTATAGCGGTCTTTTTGTTTCAAGGTTCTTAAGATGTCTGCAACGATCCACTCTGCCAGGGACCGGCCGAGGGTTTTCAAATCTTTAAATACATTTAGATGCATGGCTATATAATTTCAATCGATCCTCAATTCCTCCTTATCTTCTCTTTATGATGGCTGATTTTCTATTTACGGCTTTTGGGTTTCTCTATATTCCTGATGGGGCGGTGGAACGGTAATCCAATGATGTTCATCACGAGCAATCAGCGCCTCGGCATCTTCCGGTCCCCAGGTACCCGGTGCATAACGGGGGATATCTATGACCTGATGCGATTGCCAGGTTTTCAGGATAGGATCAATGATTTCCCATGCCGCTTCCACCTGATCGGCCCGCATGAAAAGGGTGGCATCTCCTTCCATTACATCGAGCAGGAGGGTTTCGTATGCTTCCGGAGAATGTTCTTCAAAGGCTTCTTCATAATTGAAGATCATGTCTACCGGGCTCAGTACCATTCCCTGGCCGGGCCGTTTTCCCTGGAAGCGCAGGCGGATGTCCATCTCGGGTTGGATGTTGATGGTAAGCCTGTTGGGGCGCCAGGTTTGAGCGGCTTCCAACGGAAAGGCATAATGGGGCGCTTCTCGGAACTGTAGGGTGATGGTTGTGGATTTTTCGTTCAGATGTTTTCCGGTGCGTACATAAAAAGGCACACCTTGCCAGCGCCAGTTATCAATGTAGAATTTTAAAGCTGCAAAGGTTTCCACATTGGAGTTGGGATCTACGTTTTTTTCCTCCCGGTAACTTTTTACTTTTTTCCCTTTCATCCAGCCTTCCGAATATTGACCGCGAACCGCGTATTCATCTACTTCTTTCGGATGGATGCGGCGGATGGCATTCAGTACATCTACCTTTTTGTTCCGGACTTCATTATCGTTAAAGGATACCGGGGCCTCCATGGCCACCATGCATAATAATTGTAGAATATGATTTTGTACCATGTCCCGGAGGGCGCCGGCATGTTCATAATATCCGCCTCTGCTTTCTATACCGACCGTCTCCGACGCGGTGATTTGCACGTGGTCAATGTAATTGCAATTCCAAATAGGCTCAAATAGGGCATTGGCAAACCGGAAGGCAAGGATATTTTGTACGGTTTCCTTTCCCAGATAATGGTCTATCCGATAGATCTGCTCTTCCCTGAAGATCTTTTTGAGTGTCTTGTTCAGCTCTTTTGCACTTTGCAGATCGTGGCCGAAAGGTTTTTCTACGACAATGCGGGTATATTCCGTATCGGTGCAAATGGGAAGTTTGCTGAGGTTTTGTGCAATCTTAGGAACCAATTGCGGGGATACCGCCAGGTAAAAGATCACATTTGGATGGTTATTCCATTCCTTTTCCTTCTGTTTTACGGCAGCGGATATTTTTTTATAATCCTCCGCTTTTCCGGCATCCAGGGCAATATAATCTATATGATTGGAAAAATCTTTCCATCTCTCAATCCCGTCATTTTTCCGGCGGGAAAAATTTTTGACCCCATCCAGCAAACGTTTGTTATAATCGGCTTTAGAAATCTTGGATCGGGATAAACCTGTAATCTGAAAATTTTCCGGCATCCAGTCGTCCAGAAAAAGGTTGTATAATGCAGGCGTTAGTTTCCTGTAGTTGAGGTCGCCGCTTCCCCCCAGAATAAAAATCATGGAGGCAGGCGGTTTTATATTTTTAGTTTCTGACATATAATAAGTTTGTAAATCTCTTTCTTTATTTTGCGGACCCGCTCCACTGGGTGTGGAAGCTGCCTTCTTCGTCAATACGCTTATACGTGTGTGATCCGAAATAATCACGTTGTGCCTGGATGAGATTGACCGGCAGGTGTTTTCTCCTGAAGGAATCAAAGTATGCAAGGGCCGTGGAGAGCCCGGCTACGGGAAACCCGTTTTGGATAGCCACGGCTGTAATGTTTCTTACATTTTCTTCCTTGGGTTTCAGGAGCTTCGCTATCTCTTCTGTCATGAGCGGATTTTCCAGCTGGCCGTCTTTTTGATAGATGGTACATAAAGTTTCCAGAAAAGAAGACCGGATGATACAACCGCCCCGCCAGATGCGCACTACGTCTGCCAGGGGAATGTCCATGTTCATCTCTCTGGAAGCCTTGAACAGCAGTCCCATGCCCTGGGCATAACAATTCACCATACCAAAGAAGAGTGCATCATGCGCCTGCTCAATGAAGACCTTTTTGTCTATATCAATTTTGCTTTTGGGGTGGCCGTATATCTTTTCTATTTCAGTTCTTTCCCTTTTGTAGCTGGACAGATCGCGCATGGATACGGCCATGTCTATGGTAGGGATAGGGTAGTGGAGGTCCATAGCGCTTTGCGAGGTCCATTTGCCCGTTCCTTTTGAGCCGGCCTCATCCAGGATCATGTCTACCAGTCTGTTATCCGACTTGTCATCTTTCTGTAGGAAAATATCCCTTGTAATTTCTACGAGGAAGGATTGCAATTCGCCCTCATTCCATTCCTTAAATACCTGATGTAATTCGTCGTTATTTAGACCCAGCCCTTCGTGAAGCAACTGATATATTTCGCTGATCAGTTGCATAATGGCATATTCTATCCCGTTGTGCACCATTTTTACATAATGACCGGCAGCTCCTTTACCCATATAAGCCACGCAAGGGTCGCCTTTCACTTTGGCAGAAGCGGCTTCCAACATGGGCTTGACGGCTTCCCATGCCTCTTTATCTCCTCCCGGCATGATGCTCGGGCCGCGCCGTGCACCCTCTTCGCCGCCGGAAACGCCCATCCCCATAAAATGAAGGCCTTTTCTTTTCAAATAATCCACCCGACGCAATGTATCCGTAAAATGAGAATTACCTCCATCAATAATAATATCTCCCTCATCCAGTCTGGGAGTAAGTTGCTCGATGAGATCATCTACTGCCATCCCGGCGGGTACCAGCATCATGATAATACGGGGCTTTTTCAATACCTTTACGAAGGTGTCAATTGAACTTACGCCCATTACTACGGTATCTTCTCCGGCTTCTTTTTCTACCAGAGTGGCTTTTTCCGGGGTCCTGTTATATCCGGCAACACGAAATCCGTGATCTGCCATGTTTAATAAAAAATTGCGTCCCATGACGCCAAGGCCTATCAGACCAAATTCAAAAGAAGAGGTATCCATGAGTTAATTAGTTAAAATTGAGGGTGTAAAGTTAGTAACTATTTTATTCCCTTCATAATGCGGTTTTGACCCGAAGGATCGAATAAATAAATGAAAGAACCGGAAATTCCATAGAGATCTGAATAGGAAAGTAGAGATCCAATCTTAAAAAAATAATGAGGTGAAAAGGGCAAGGCTTGCCGTTATTTATTTCAGGGATAGTACAAGTCGGGGAATGGGAGATAAGCCGAAAAATAGATATATTCATAATATAATTATATATAACTGTACGTTTAATCCGGGTTCTTTATATGCTGCTTAGGTGCCTCATTTCTTTCTTTATTAAGTCTTCTTTTTTTCATTATTACGCTATATTTATTATTTTATTAGACTATGTTTTAAAATATTATAAAATTTATAAAATATTATATTTAGCATATCTAATATCTATATTAAGCTATAATAAATATATTATATCATCATATATTAATTTGTTATTTCTTTTTTTGCTATACTAATAAAATTAGTATTTTTGGAGCGAGCAGAAAACGAAACTTCAAATTCAATTAACTAAATATATTAGCATATAAATAAAAATTCTACGAACAGATAACCAGTATATTATAATAGTTTATTTTTTATTTAATAATATACAATATACCAACAAAAAACCGTAGAAAAAACAGTCTGATTTTAAATTTGAGATAATGTCATCATATAGAAAAGATAAAATATTATTAACTGATCTACAATCATTTGCATCAATAACTTATTATTTAACATTATATAGATACGATACATTAATATTCGAACAATATGAACACTTTGTGAAAGGCTCCTGCACCAATCGTTATTATATAGCAGCACCTAATGGGAGGCTGTTGTTGAGTATTCCCTTGATACGTTCCCGGCGTGGGCGGACGGCGGTAAAAGATCTAAAGATCTGTGACCGTGACAATTGGCAGATACGGCATTGGAGAACACTAAGCTCCGCTTACAAGCGCGCTCCCTGGTTTGAATTTTATGAAGATGAGTTAAAAGTTATGTATTTTAATAAATATGAATATTTATTTGATTGGAATCTGAAAGCTTTCGAACTGATAAGCAGGTGGCTGAATATTTCCTGGAACGTAGCGTTCACCGATCGATATGAAAAGTTTGTAAAAGACATGGAACTGATGGATGCGAGACACGTTCTTTCCCCTCCCCGAAAACAGGCGCGGGAAGAAGAGGTTTCATTTTATTATCCTCAGGTATTTGAGGACCGGAATGGCTTTTTGCCCGGTTTGAGTATTCTTGATCTGATATTTTGTGAAGGAAAAAATGCGGGAAAGTTATTGGCGTCACATGAAATATTTTGAGATCTTACAGGGGTATTTTACAATTATTTAATTTTGCAGCCTTATTTTTGGCACGGAATTCCGACTTTTCTATTCAGGAACAATTTGAAATAATTAAATGAACAATACCTATTCGGATCTGGTACACCAGACCTTTGATTTTCCCCAGGAAGGATTCGAGGTGCGGAATAATTACTTATTCTTTAATGGGATAGATCTAAAAGCGCTTATAGACAAATATGGTACGCCCTTTAAACTGACCTATCTGCCGAAGATCAGAGAACAAATTGCTTCAGCAAAAAAAATGTTCAATAATGCCATGCGGAAACACCGCTATAAAGGCCGGTATTATTATTGCTATTGTACCAAAAGTTCACATTTTTCATTTATTGTTGAGGAAGCCTTGCGTCACAATATTCATCTGGAGACTTCTTATGCTTATGATATTGAGATCATAAAAAGACTGTACCGCAAAAAGAAGGTGACCAAAGATATGGCAGTGGTGTGTAACGGTTATAAAACCAAAACGTATACGCGTGCCATCAGCCGCCTGATTAATAGCGGATTTCGGAATGTGACGCCTATTTTAGATAATATGGAAGAAATGGACGATTATCGAAAAATGATAAGGACCAAAGAGCCTATTAAGCTGGGCATACGGATTGCTGCTGAAGAGGAACCTTCTTTTGATTTTTATACTTCGCGTCTTGGTATCCGGTCGAGTGATATATTGGAATTTTATGTGGATCGTTTCAAGGGGAATAAGCGGTTTGAGCTCAAAATGCTTCATTTTTTTCAAAATAAGGGGATCAAAGATGACATCCACTACTGGAGTGAGTTGAATAAGGTGGTGAACACCTATTGTATGTTGAAGAAAATTGCTCCCGAGTTGAACAGCCTGAATATCGGGGGCGGTTTCCCTATAAAACATTCCCTGGGTTTTGATTATGATTATGAATATATGGTGGATGAGATCGTTAAAACCATAAAATCCGGGTGTAAAAAGGCTCGTGTGCCCGTACCGGATATTTATACTGAATTCGGATCTTATACGGTGGGCGAGAGCGGCGCCATGATATACGGAATATTGGGTGAAAAATTGCAGAACGACCGGGAGAAATGGTACATGATAGACAGCTCTTTTATCACTACTCTGCCGGATACCTGGGGAATAGGAGAGCGTTTTCTGATGTTGCCGGTCAATAAATGGGATGAGGAATATCAGCAGGTAAATCTCGGCGGCCTGACTTGCGACAGCCAGGATTTCTATACTTCCGAAGAGCACATCAATCAGGTGTTTCTACCCAAACAAAAAGGCGGCGTGGAACCGCTTTATGTCGGTTTTTTTCATACAGGCGCTTATCAGGACCAGCTTAGCGGATATGGCGGAATCAAACACTGCCTGATTCCTTCTCCCAAGCATGTGTTAGTGGAATATGATGAAAATGGCATACTGTCAGACCGGCTTTTTTCGAAAGAGCAAAGTTGGCAAAGTATGCTCAATATTTTAGGATATTGACGGGAGTTGTTACCTTTGGCTTTTTAATTATTATAAGATTATTTAAAGAGCCGGAATATGAAGTTAGCCACTAAATTGATCCACGCTGGAGTGGAGCCCGATCCTTCTACAGGGGCTATTATGACCCCTATTTATCAGACCTCTACTTATGTGCAGGCAGCCCCGGGAAAACATAAGGGTTACGAATATTCACGTACCCAAAATCCAACAAGAGATGCGTTGCAAAGTTCCCTGGCAGCTATTGAAAACGGCAAACAGGGGATCGCTTTTGGCAGCGGGCTGGCCGCTATTGAAGCCATTATAAAATTACTGAAACCGGGAGATGAGGTCCTTGCCACCAATGATCTTTACGGGGGAACCTACCGCCTGTTTACAAAAGTACTGGCTAACTTCGGGATCAAGTTCCGTTTTATTAGTATGAATGATCCGTCCCGTATTGAAAGCGGCATTAATGAATTTACAAAAATGCTGTGGGTGGAAACTCCGACCAATCCGCTTATGAACATTATAGACATTCAGGCTTGCGGCGATATTGCCAAAAGGCATGATCTGCTGCTTACCGTGGACAATACGTTCGCTTCTCCTTATTTGCAGACGCCATTGGATCTGGGCGCACATTTGGTGATCCACTCGGCAACGAAATATCTGGGAGGGCACAGTGATGTGGTTCTCGGGGCCGTTGTCGTCCGGGATGATGAACTTGCAGAAAAATTGTATTTTATTCAGAACAGTTGTGGAGCCGTGCCGGGCCCGCACGATTGTTGGCTGGTTCTCAGGGGAATAAAAACGTTGCATGTTCGTATGAAACAGCATTGTGAAAATGGGGAAGCCGTTGCCCGGTTTCTGAGGGCGCATCCTAAGGTAGCTCATGTTCACTGGTGTGGCTTCGAGGATCATCCCAATCATGCCGTGGCCAAAAAACAAATGCGCGGATTTACCGGAATGTTGTCTTTTTCCTTAAAGGATGATAGCATTGAAGCTGCCAATAAAGTATTGTCTTCTACCGGATTGTTTTCACTGGCGGAATCTCTGGGAGGAGTGGAATCGCTGATTGGCCATCCGGCCACTATGACGCATGCGGCTATCCCGGCGGATGAAAGGCAGAAAAACGGGTTACCCGATTCGCTTATTCGGCTGAGCGTGGGTATAGAAGATGCAGACGACCTGGTTAAGGATCTGAAGCAGGCTATAGAAGGATAACATTCAGCTGTCCGAAAAGAAGAATTATCCTTGTTTGTATTAATTTATCAATATAAATTTGGATTACCGGAATATATAAAGTATTATCATTTTATACCGTATTTCGTAACCGGTTGATAAATATTATTTTCATGGATACTGCAGACCATGTTTGAAGCATTGCCCGCCTATCTGATTCCTGTAGGGATCTTCTTTGCCCGGATTATGGATGTGAGCCTGGGCACCATCCGTATTATGATGGTATCCCGGGAATTGAAGGGTTGGGCCGCTTTATTAGGTTTTTTTGAAGTTCTCATCTGGGCGATTGTGGTTACCGAATTGATCACTAATTTAGATAAGTGGATCAATTTCGTCGCTTATGCCGGAGGATTTGCAGTTGGCAATTATATCGGGATATATATCGAGGGCTTATTAAAGGTAGGCACTATTATTGTCAGGATCATTACGCAAGATAAATTTCAAGAGCTTACCACCGCGTTAAAGGATGCCGGCTTCACCATTACTTCTTTGGAAGGGAGCGGCGGTTTTGTTCCGGTAAAAGTAATTTTTACAATATTGAAAAGAAAACGTTGGGAAGAGGTCGAAGCGATTATTAAACAACACGATCCTCAAGCTTTTTACTCGGTGGAAAATGTTAAATATGCCCGTACTAAAAAGAAACTTCAGAAGCCCGGACCTTCCAGAATATATCGCCTGCTCCGATTGAGAAAGGGTATTTGATCCTTATGAGCAACCGGATGAGACGTTCATCAAAAGAGGGGGTTATCCTTTCGTATTGCTCTTCATGATCCGGTTGCTTCCGTCGATAAGCGTTGTCGTTTATAGCCCTTCTTTTAATAGAATCTCCTGATAATGAGATTGATAAATTTCTTGGAAAGATAAAGGTAATCTTTACTTTTGTAAACGGAGGAGCCCGGTGAAAGGGCGTCGTATCCTCCCCTTAAATCTTGAAATATTAGCGTTATGCTTTTTTCGGAAGTTATTGGTCAGGATCAGGTAAAAGCCTCTCTGTTGCAGGCGGTAAGAGAAAACCGGCTCAGCCATGCTTTGCTTTTCTTGTCTCCCGAGGGCGCCGGAGGTCTGCCACTGGCGCTAGCCCTGGCGCAATATCTGGTGTGTACCGATAAAAGAGAGGGGGATTCTTGCGGGAAATGTGCCGGTTGTAAAAAGGCCGCTCAGCTTATTCATCCGGATATCCATTTTTCTTATCCTGTCGTTCCCAAAAAATCGGGCGATCGTCCGCCGGTCAGTGCGGACTATGGGAAAGAATGGCGGGAATATATTCTGGAACAGCCGTATGGGAACACCTTTAATTGGTTGCAATATATAGGTGCGGAAAACCGGCAGGGAAATATTACGGCCAGGGAATGCTCGGAAATTATCCGGATACTGGGTCTGAAAAGCTATGAGAGTGCCTATAAGGTTATGGTCATCTGGCGTCCGGAGTATCTGAAAAAGGAAGGCAATCGCCTATTGAAATTGCTGGAAGAGCCGCCGGAAAAAACCGTGTTCATTCTGGTAGCAGAGCAACAGGACCTCATATTAAATACCATTCTTTCCCGGACACAGCTTGTACGTATTCCTTTTTTATCGAAGTCAGATCTGACTCAGGCTTTGCAGGAGAAAAAGGGACTGGATGAAAAGGCCGCCCGGCAAACCGCGGCGTTGGCAGAGGGAAGCTACGATATGGCCCTGCGGCTCACAAGGCATAACACTACGGATTATTTACCGCAGTTAAGAGGTTGGTTAAATGCTATTTTGGGAAAAGATCCCCAGTTACTGCCTCAATGGATTCTCCAGGTAACCGGGACCAAAATGGGAAGAGAAGATCAAAAACAATTTCTTCGTTATTTCATTAACCAGCTGGAATATGCCTTACGACTGGAGTATATTGGCAATTCCAATTTAAGTATCCTCCCGGAAGAGCAAAAGTTTGTGAATAATTTGCAGGAAAGAGCCGATTTTTATCAAATCAAAGAAATGATCCGATTGCTGGACGATGCCTGTTATCACATTGAGCGCAATGCCAATGCAAAAATACTGTTTCATGCATTGTCCATCAGGCTACGCTATGTTTTTAACCGGATACCTGCTCCGTTATAAAAGCACGCGTTTATTCTACCGTAACCGATTTGGCCAGATTGCGGGGTTTGTCCACATCCAGTTCCTTTAAGACGCCGATGTGGTATGCCAGCAATTGCAGCGGGATCACATTGATCAGGGGAGCGATCAACTCGTCTGCTTTAGGTACTTCTATTACATCATCAGCCATCTCGGGAATAATTTCATCTCCTTCCGAAACGATCGCAATCACTTTCCCCTTACGTGCTTTTATTTCCTGTATATTGGAAACAATTTTTTCATAGTAAGGATCTTTAGTGGCTACGAAAACTACAGGCAGCTCCTCATCCACCAGGGCTATCGGACCATGCTTCATCTCCGCTGCGGGATATCCTTCTGCGTGGATATAGGAAATTTCCTTGAGTTTGAGAGCGCCTTCCAAGGCTACGGGAAAGTTATATCCCCTTCCGAGATAGAGGAAGTCGTGTGCATCTTTATATTTTTCGGCAATACTTCTGATCTGCTCGTTATGTTCCAGGGCTTCGTTTGCTTTTTCAGGCACCTGTTCCAGTTCATTGAGCAGGTTAATATATCGTTTTTGATCAATCGTACCTTTTTCATATCCGATTTTTAAGGCCAGCTGAACCAGTACGGTGAGTTGCGCCGTAAATGCCTTGGTGCTGGCTACCCCTATTTCCGGGCCGGCATGCGTGTAGGCGCCTGCGTGTGAAATGCGGGAAATGGAAGAGCCCACCACATTACAAATGCCGAAAATAATGGCCCCCTGTTCTTTAGCGCTTTCAATGGCTACCAGGGTATCGGCTGTTTCTCCGGATTGAGAAATAGCCAGGAGAATGTCTCCCTTTTCCACAACGGGATTGCGATAGCGGAATTCGGAAGCATATTCTACCTCTACCGGAATACGGGCAAGCTCTTCTATCATGTATTCCGCCACGAGTCCGGCATGCCAGGAGGTCCCACAGGCCACGATGATGATACGTCCGGCATCTTTAAAACCGCCCATGTATTCTCGCAGCCCTCCAAGCGTAAGCTGTCCCTTTTTGGCGTCCAGGCGTCCGCGCAGGGAATCAAAAATGGTATGGGGCTGTTCAAAGATCTCCTTTAACATGAAGTGGTCGTATCCGCCTTTTTCTATAGTGGACAGCTCCATATCCAGTTTTTGTACGTAAGGGGTTTGCACTTCATTGGAAATATTCTTTAACAGCAGCTCATCTTTCTTGATAATCGCTATTTCATAATCGTTTACATAAACGACCTCTTTGGTGTATTCTACAATTGGCGAGGCATCCGAAGCCAGGAAATGTGCATCTTTTCCTATTCCTATTACCAATGGGCTTCCCTTTCTTGCAGCAATTAAAGTATCCGGCTGACCGGTATCCAGGATGACGATTACATAAGCGCCGACAATTCTCTTTAAAGCTATGCGCACGGCCTCTTCCAGGGGACAGTTATTTTGATTTTTAATCTCCTCAATAAAGTGAATGATGACCTCGGTATCCGTATCGCTTGTGAACCGGTGTCCTTTGTTAATAAGTTCTTTTTTGATGGGTGCATAATTTTCGATAATGCCATTGTGGACAATGGCCAGTTTCCCATCGCCGGAAGTTTGAGGGTGGGCGTTTTTATCATTGGGTTGTCCATGGGTTGCCCAGCGGGTATGCCCCATGCCGATGTGACCGTGCAGGTCTTTTCCGGTTAAGGCTTCTTCCAGATCGGCGACCTTACCTTGTTTTTTATAGACTTTCAATTCATTTTCCTGTAGAAGCGCCACGCCCGCACTGTCGTAACCGCGGTATTCTAAACGTTTGAGACCTTTTAATAAAATGGGATAGGCTGGTTTTTCTCCTATATACGCTACAATTCCACACATAAACTTAAATTTCTAAAAAGGATTTGGGTGCAAAGATAAAATGGGATTCATCAAATTCTTAATTATTTTGAATACACGCAAGGCATGTGCCAACTCTCTGTTTTTTTTAATACTTTTGAATCAAAGATTAAACAATGCAGAGATCTCTGGCAGAAGAAAACTATTTAAAAGCGGTTTTTCACTTATCAGGTGAAGAAGGCGAACCTGTGGGTACAGGTTTGTTGGCGGAATATCTGAATGTGAGTGCGGCTTCTGTTACAGATAAAATGAAAAGGCTGCAGAAGAAGAGTTGGATCGCTTATCAGAAGTCAAGAGGGGCTGTTTTGACAGAAGCCGGTAAAAGGATTGCTTTATCCGTTATTCGTAAACACCGTTTATGGGAACAATTTCTGGTAGAAGTACTGGGTTTTGAATGGGATGAGGTGCATGATGTGGCTGAACAATTGGAACATATCCGTTCCGATAAACTGGTAGAGCGTATTGATCGGTATCTGGGACATCCTAAAGTAGATCCACATGGAGACCCTATCCCCGATAATACCGGAAATATCGAAAAACCCGATTTGCTGCATCTGGATGAGGCTCCCATAGAGGGAAGATACCGGGTTGCCGCCGTAGCCAGCCATGATCCCGAATTCTTGCGGTTTTTGGATAAAAAGGGCCTGGTGCTCCATGCGAAACTTACCCTGGAAAAAAGAGAGGAATACGATCGTACCCTTACCTTATCCCTCGCCGATCTGCCATTAGTTACGCTCAGCAGTCAGGTTGCCCGGCAGATATGGGTAGAAGCGTTATAAAGGGATGCTTTTCCTTACAGGACTATTGTCTTTTTTCCCAGATCTCATAAATAGGTGCTCCTTTAGAGCTTAATCCTTTATGATGCCATTTCCCGTTTTTGATCTCGCCATCAAAACTAAGAGAATGACCGACGCGGGTGCTATCGCGTGAAAAGAATTGAATGTTTTCCGTGTATTTTCCGTTTTCAAAAGTATAGGTTCCGCCGCCTGTCCCGAAAAAATCGCCCGTGGCTGAATTGATCGCTATCCATTGAAAACGGGTTCCCGATAATATTTTCAATGTTTTGCGGTCTCCTGCAGGAATGGAATGCATTTGTCCGTCTTGTCGGCGTTGGGTAATCCGCCAGGTACCGGCAAGCGCGCCCTGTCCGTTATCTATCCGCTGCCAGGTTTCTGTATGACCATAGCCGTCCGTGGTCGTTAGTTCATCGCCATTGAGTTTCAGGGGCAAGGTTGCACTTTCTCCTACCAGAGACTTGTCGTTTGTGTGAAATTCAAGACTGACGAAAAGTTGATTATTTGCGGACTTGTACGTTCCGCCAAGGGATTCAATGAATTGTTTTTTCACCGGATCGTAAGTTGTTTGCACAAAATAAGGCCCTCCGAAAATGGCTACTTTTAAAACGGAACTGCCGGGCACCTGTTGTTTCCAGGCTCCTTGTAATGCAGCGGCATCTTGCGCTATTGTAGTAAAAGAAAGGCCCGATACCAACAGGCATAAGCACAGAAAAGAGATGATAGATTTCATGATTCAAAAGGTTTTGATGAATGTGGAAAGATAATGAAAATTTTTATTCTATTGCCAGATATAACTCTTCCTCCGGAATCTACCAATCAAGGCGGAAAAATCAATTTCCACGTTTCCAATAAATCTCAATGATCCAAATTTCAAATTTCCAAAGTGCATTTGTGATCTCTACTCTGCGCGGGTAGTTTTGAGGATTGAAGTCCGGAAATTGGTTATTATTTGATTATTGTTATTTGTATTTTGAAATTTTTGCTCTATTATTTCACGATCAATACCGGAATGTTTACATAATGTCTCACGTAATTGACGGTTTCCCCATATAGCCAGTCTTTCAGGCCTTTGTGTCCATGTCCGCTCAATACCAGCAAGTCTGCTTTTTCCTTTTCAACGATCCGAACGATTTCCCGCGCCCTTTTGGAAAGCCCCAGTATGGCGGTGGCTTTTATCCCTTTTTCTTGGAGTAACGCGACGTAGGTATCCAGCTGTTCCTGGTCTTTTATTGTTTCATAATCGGCGCTTTCGTTGCCCAGCATCCGGGCCTGGGCGCTTTCGGTAATATGGATTAGCAGGTATTGGGTATCTGCATTTCCCTGCGCCAGCGCGTTGGAGATAATCAATTCGTCGGTATGGCTGAAGTCCAGCGCCATCGCTATCTTTTTGTATTCCGGCTTTTTAATTTGTTTCAGATTCGGCAGACTGACCTTCTTCTCATGGATGCGTGCGGATTGAGCTTTGGCGTGCCCGCTTATTAAGGGATAAATAAAAGTATAGGCCAGCAGGACGACCATGGCCGCCACGACAAGGAGCAGGAGATATTTGTCCCATAAATCTCCTTTGATGAATACGGATCTTAATTCATTTTCCACTAGTTTCAGGTTCAGATAGACCAGGATGGCTGTTATGCCCCACGCTATTATTTTGGTGTACCACCTGATGGCGTATCTGCCCATTGTCTTTTTGTCGCTGACAAAATGGATCAACGGGATAATGGCAAATCCCAGTTGAAGGCTCAACAATACCTGGCTGAAAATAAGCAGTTCCCCCACACTTTTCTCACCATAAATCGCGACTACGAGGATGGCGGGGGCAATTGCCAGCAAACGAGTCAGCAGGCGGCGTATCCAGGGGCTGATCCGGAGCCGCAGGTAACCCTCCATTACGATTTGTCCGGCCAGTGTGCCGGTAACGGTAGAGCTTTGTCCGGCTGCAATGAGTGCAATGGCAAACAGGGCGGGCGCCAGCTTGTTCCCTAAGAGCGGCTCTAATAATTTATAGGCGTCCTCCAACTCGGCTACCTGCGTGTTGCCGCTGGTAAAAAAAGCCGCTCCTGCCAGTACCAATAAACCGGCATTTACAAAGAATGCTAAATTGAGCGCTATGGCGCTGTCGGCCACGTTCATACGCAAGGCCTGACGAATACTTTTATGTTCTTTTTCTACCTTGCGGGTTTGTACCAGCGATGAATGTAAATAGAGGTTATGTGGCATAACGGTTGCCCCAATGATACCGATAGCAATGTACAAGGCTGTTTCATTTGGAAGGCTGGGGATGAAGCCGGCGGCAACCTCGTCCATGTTCGGCTTGGAGAGGAAAATTTCCCACAACAGGGAAAACGCGATTACCCCTATTAACGCTAAGATAATGGCTTCTATTTTCCGGATTCCTACGCGTTGCAGGGCAAGGATGATAAAGGTATCCAGGGCGGTAAGAGAAATACCGAGCAGCAGGGGCATATTAAACAGCAGTTCCAGTCCGATTGCCATGCCAATGACCTCCGCCAGATCGGTAGCTGTAATGGCCAGCTCCGCGAGTAAATAAAGTACGAAATTGACAAAGGGGGGATAGGTTTCCCGGTTAGCTTGTGCCAGATCCCTTCCACGGACAATGCCCAGCCGGGCACAAAGGCTTTGCAAAAGAAGAGCCATTAAATTGCTCATTAGGATGACCCATATCAATTTATAGCCAAACTGGCTTCCTCCCGCCAGGTCCGTGGCCCAGTTCCCCGGATCCATATAGCCCACGCTTACCAGGTAGGCCGGCCCCGAAAAGGCCAGCAGTTTCCTGAACCATCCTTTTTTACCCGTAGTATCTACCGAGGCGTGTACCTCTTCTAAAGATTGATCCGCCTGCCTGTTCATTCAGCAATATATTTTAGGCAAAGCTAAAAAATATTTTTATAAAATGAAAAATAAAATGTAGCCTGATGGAACTGATCCTTAACCAGGTATAAAAGCCTTATTGCAGGAGATAGAATTTTATTAAATTGATAAGGAAGAAAGATGAGATTAGGAGATCAGGAATTGACGGTTTCTTCTATGGTAGCAGAAATTCCCCGCTCTTGCAGGGCCTCACACATGGGTTGTAATTTTTCATATGCTCCATGTTTGACCGCATATTTTCCCCGGAAATGTATAAAGAGGGCACACTGCTCCGCCTGTTTTCTATCATGTTGGCAAACCGCTACCAGAGAGGTGATCACCCAGTCGAAAGTATTGACATCATCATTCCACACGATAAGCTGCCATGGAAGATCATTTTCTCCTCTCAATGTCGTGTCTACTTCTTCCTCCTTTTCCTCCTGATGCTGATGTGAATTTTGCAATAGCATTACAGCAAAGTTACAATTATTTTTATTCTATTTTTATGTATTATTGCGCCTTGGATCGAAAATAATTTAATGGCCCTTTGAAGATGAAATATGTATTTAACAGCCCTGAAAAGTTCACTGCTTCATATCAATCTTACGCTGCCTCTAAAGGATCCGGTATTGATCTTTTCGGTAGTGTTGTTCATCATTCTTCTGGCTCCCGTTATTCTTCGCAAATTTCGTATTCCCAGTATTATAGGCTTGATCATTGCCGGGGTGGCCATAGGGCCCCATGGTTTTCATTTGATGGACAGAGACAGCAGTATCCAACTTTTTGGAACGGTAGGCCTGTTGTATATTATGTTTCTCGCGGGATTGGAACTGGATTTAAATGAATTTAAAAAGAATAAGAACCGGAGCTTGGTCTTTGGCATCCTGACCTTTAGTTTTCCTTTTGTTCTGGGGATCCTGGCATGTCATTTTCTCTTGAAATTTAGTTATTTGTCTTCTATCCTTATCTCCAGTATGTTTTCAACTCATACGCTGGTTGCTTATCCGATAGCCAGCAAGTTAGGGATAAGTAAGAATAACGCGGTAACCATCGCGGTAGGAGGGACAATTATTACCGATACGGTCGTTTTATTAATTCTTGCAGTCATTACCGGCGCCAACAAGGGGGAGCTTAATGAGATGTTTTGGATACGATTGGGAATATCGCTGCTCCTTTTTGGAGCCGTGCTGTTCTTTCTCTTTCCGATCATAGGGAAATGGTTTTTCCGGAATATGAAAGGGGATAATGTATCGGAATATATTTTTGTGCTGGCCATGGTTTTTTTAGCGGCATTTCTTGCCGAGCTGGCAGGAGTGGAAGCCATTATTGGTGCGTTTATGGCCGGATTGGCCCTGAACCGGTTGATCCCGCATACTTCTCCGGTAATGAACCGGATCGAATTCGTGGGGAATGCTTTGTTCATTCCTTTCTTCCTGCTTGGCGTGGGGATGCTGGTTGATCTGAAAGTTTTATTCAAGGGGGCGGAAGCGCTGGCTGTAGCAGGTATTTTAATTGTGGTTGCCTTTTCGGGAAAATGGATCGCTGCATTTCTCACCCAAAAGATTTTCCACTATACGGTGAAGCAACGTAATGTTTTATTTGGCCTTACCAGCGCTCATGCGGCTGCTACTTTAGCGGTTATCCTGATCGGCTTTCAGATCGGTCTTGTAAATGAGAGCGTTTTGAACGGTACTATTATCCTGATCCTTGTAAGCTGCCTGATTGCTTCTTTTATTACGGAAAATGCCGGCCGCAAACTGGTTATTGAAGAAGAGGCCGCTTTACCGGAAGTTCAGGAAGAAAACGAACTCATCCTGGTGCCTATTTCCAACCCGGATACCATCGTGCACCTCATCGATTTTGCCGTTATGATAAAGGATAAAAGATTTACGGTACCTATTTATTCCCTAACCATTGTGGAAGATAATAATGAAGCTGCGGAAAAGGTTTTGTTGAGTAAAAAGATGCAGGAGACCATAGTCAAGCATGCATCCGGAACCGATCATAAAGTAAAATCCGTTACGCGTATAGATTTAAGCGTGGTGAGCGGTATTACAAGGGCTATGAAAGAGATCGCTGCGACAGACCTGGTTATGGGATGGAGTCCGAAAATCAGTGCATCCGACCGGATCTTCGGTACCAAAGTAGGTACTTTAATGGACAATATATGGAAGAACATCTATGTATGTCATTTTGTTCATCCGATTAACACGGCAAATAGAATGCTGGTAGTGATGCCCAAATATATTGAGTACGAAATGGGATTTGCACAACTGGTACAAAAGATCCATTTATTGGCCCTTGAAGCAGGCCTGAATGTAGAACTGTACAGCACGGAAAAAACCTACAATATATTGCTGAAAGAACTGGAGAAATTAAAATCTTCTATTCCTATTCAGCATCATCTTTTTGCGTATTTTGAAGACCTGTATCTGATCAATAAACGGATGACAAAAAATGATCTGTTGCTGGTTACGAGTGCCAGAAAGCGGACCATTTCTTACGAACCCTATTTTGATAATCTTCCCGGAAGGTTAAATAAATATTTTCCGGCTCATAATTTTATCCTCATTTACCCGGAACAACATGCCATGGATTTACCGCCCAATATACATCAGGAGGATCTCAACCTGTCTCCTATACAGGAACAATTGGAAAACCTGACCCATCTTGGCAGAACGATGAAAAGGATTTTCAGATCCCAGGCACATCCCGATAGAGGAGGGAAGGAGGAAAATCCCCCGGAGGAGAAAGAATAAATCCGGTATTCTCTGCCGTTTCCACACTTATTTTTTTATTTTTGTGTGCTCTGTTTTAATTGTTTTACGTCTGAAGATGAAATATGCCTGTTATTCCCTTAAGAGCGCAATTCCTTAATATCAATTTCAGCCTTCCTTTTAAAGATCCGGTACTGATCTTCTCCGTCGTATTGTTCATTATTCTTTTAGCCCCTATTATTCTTCGTAAGTTTCGTATTCCCAGTATTATAGGTTTGATTATTGCCGGAGTGATTATTGGGCCGAAAGGATTTAATATATTGGCTTTTGATAGCAGTATCAAGCTCTTTGGTATGGTAGGCTTGTTGTATTTGATGTTTTTGGCCGGGCTTGATCTGGAAATGAATGAATTCAGAAAAAGCCGTAACAAAAGTCTTTTTTTTGGGATCCTTACTTTCATTATCCCGTTTAGTATCGGAGTGCCGGTTTGTCTTTACCTGTTCCATTTTAACTTGATGACTTCTGCACTCATTTCCAGTATGTTTGCCACTCATACGCTGGTGGCTTATCCGATAGCCAGTAAGCTGGGGATTACCAAGAACGAGATTATTGCGATAGCCGTCGGGGGGACCATTATTTCAGACACGCTGGTATTGCTGCTGCTGGCCGTTATTACAGGGGCAAAAGAAGGCGCCTTGAATCAGGTTTTTTGGTTAAAGCTTGGAGTTTCTATTCTTCTTTTTGCCATCATTGTATTTGCCACTTTCCCACCTATCGGGCGTTGGTTTTTTAAAAATATTAAGGAAGACAATACGGCTCAATACGTATTCGTTCTGGGAATGGTATTTTTAGCCGGACTATTAGCCGAACTGGCTGGTATGGAAGCTATTATCGGAGCATTTATGGCCGGCCTGGCTTTAAACCGGCTTATTCCGCCCACCTCTCCCCTGATGAACCGGATTGAATTTGTAGGGAATACGCTTTTTATTCCCTTTTTCCTTCTCAGCGTAGGTATGCGCGTAGATCTGCAGGTTTTTTTCAAGGGTCCTGAAGTACTGATCCTGTCGGGGGTCTTATTGGTGATCGCTTTTGCCGGCAAATGGGTGGCGTCCTGGATAACACAAAAAAGATACGGTTATTCTGTTTCGCAGCGTAACGTGTTATTCGGTCTCACGAGCGCCCGGGCCGCTGCCACCCTGGCCGTGATCCTGGTGGGCTATCAGGTGGGTATTATTGATGTTAAGGTGTTGAACGGCACCATCATTTTAATTTTGATCACCTGCCTGGTATCGTCTTTCATTACTGAAAATTCCGGGCGTAAACTGGCCGTCCAGGAAAGTGAAACCCTCCCGCAAATAGAAGAAGAAAAGGAACGCATTATGGTGCCCATTTCCAACCCGGATACTATTGTGAGCTTAATGGACTTTGCCGGAATGCTGAGAGATAGCCGCCAGAATCAGCCCGTTTTTGCCCTGGAGGTGGTTTATGATGATCATGAGGCCCCTCAAAAAGTCACTGAAAGCCGCAAAATGCTGAAGGAAGCCATTAAACATATGGCAGCCACCGATACGGAAGTTAAGGTTCGGACAAGAGTGGATCTCAGTGTGGTGAGCGGTATTACCCGTGCATTTAAGGAGATAGTGGGGACCGATCTCATTATTGGGTGGAGCAGGAGGATCAGTACCACCGACCGCCTCTTTGGAACGAAGCTGGGTTCCCTCCTTGGAAGTATATGGAAGAACATATATGTATGTCATTTTATCACCCCCATCAACACGGCAAACAGGATGGTCATCATGATGCCGGAATACCTGGAATATGAAATGGGGTTTGGCCACTTGGCGCGTAAAATCCATTTCCTGGCCATGGAGGCGGGCGTAAATGTGATTTTGTATAGTACCAAAGAGACCTATAAAGTATTACAACAAGAATTGGATAAACTAAAATCTTCCATGAAGATACAGCACCGGCTTTTTAAACATCCTGAAGATTTTTACCTTATTGCACAGCAGATTGCTAAAAATGACCTTTTTCTGGTCGTGAGTGCCAGAAAAGGAACCATTTCTTATGAGCCCTTTTTAGACAATATCCCATCCCGGTTAAATAAGTACCTGGATAAAACCAACTACGTCCTCATTTATCCGGAACAACATGCCATGGCTATGAGGGATGTCGGTATGCAACCCAAAGATGTAAACCTTGCTCCCATTCAGGAGCAGCTGGAAAACCTCACCCGTATCAGCAGGGCGGTCAAAAGAATGTTCCATTCCAGGGAGAAAGAAAGAGAACCGGACGAAGATGATCCGCAGGATGACGAGGAAGCCGGAAATAAAGCGGTTTAGATCTGTAGTTCTGATTTATTTATAAGTGGTTTTATCCCTTGCCGGGGGGGAAGCTCCGGATCCGCTTTCTTGCAGCCGGCTCCGGATCTGCTTTTTATCAATTTTGCCCACGCTGGTTTTGGGAATTTCCGCTACAAAGCGGAATTGGTCCGGAATAGCCCATTTATTGATATGGCCGCTTTGTACGAACTGCCGGAGATGGTGTTTCAATGCAGGGGTATCTATAGATTTTAGTCCTTCTCTTGGCACGATCAGGGCCAGGGGCCGTTCTCCCCATATTTCGTCCGGCAGGGCTATGACGGCGGTTTCCTTTACATCGGGATGTGCTGAAATGAGACTTTCCAGCTCCAGGGACGATATCCATTCTCCACCTGATTTGATTACATCCTTTTTCCTGTCGCAGATCACTACTGTGCCGTTGGGTTCTATCCAGGCCATATCGCCGGTATGCATATAACCGTATTTCCACAATTCTTCACTCCGTTCTTCTTCTTTAAAATATCCCTGTGTCAGCCAGGGCGCCCGCACGACAAGCTCTCCAATGGTTTTTCCATCAAAAGGGAGGAAATGTCCTTCCTCGTCCATGAGCCTGATATCTACAAAGGTGATGGCCCTTCCGGTTTTTATTCGCTCCCCGATTTCTTCCTCTTTACTTAGGGATCTTAACCTGGATTTTGGCAGGTAGGGCAGCGTAAGTACCGGACAAGTCTCAGACATGCCGTATCCCGCGATAATATCTATTCCCAGTTCCATGGCGGCTTTGGCCAGCCCCCTCGGAAGAGCCGATCCGCCAATGATCACCCGGAAACGAGATAAATCCTGCGATTTTACATCGGAGCGGGTAACTAACAGGTTGAGGATGGTGGGAACGCAATGAGATATGGATACGCTTTCCGAGAGAATAAGCTTCATCAACATTTCCGGCTCGTAAGGGCCGGGATATACTTGTTTCATACCCAGCATCGTAGCCACGTAGGGAATTCCCCAGGCATGAACATGGAACATGGGAGTGAGGGGCATGTATACATCATCTGAATGGATACGTACCGGTGAATCAATCGCGCTAACGGCTGTTGTTACCCCGAGAGTGTGCAATACGAGTTGCCTGTGAGAGAAATAGACTCCCTTCGGTTTGCCGGTAGTCCCCGTAGTATAAAAAAGAGTGGCCATGGTATTTTCATCAAAATCCGGGAAGCGGCAGGTATCTTCTTGTCGGGATAACAGGCTTTCATATTCGTCTGCCAGATCAAAATCAACCTCGGGTATACGGTTACTGTCTTTTAAAAGTATATATTTTTCTACGGTTTCCAGCTTGGGATTAATGCCGGCGACCACGGGGAGAAGCGTTTCATGGCAAAAAACCACTTTGTCTTCCGCATGATTCATTGTATAGGCGATCTGTTCCGGGGACAGCCGGTAATTGATGGTATGTAATACCGCCCCGATCATGGGTACGGCAAAATAGAGTTCCAGGTACCGGTGGCTGTCAAATTCCAGTACTCCCACCATATCCCCGGCCTCTATTCCGATGGCTTGTAACGCGTTGGCCAGCCTGGCCACGCGTTTATTAAATTCCCGGTAGGTCATCCGATGCTGATCGCGGTAAATGATTTCATTATCAGGTTCGTAATGTAAAGATTGTTCCAGTATGGATTTAATCAGCAGGGGTGGAGCGTAAGCGGAAGCAGTGGAAGGAATAAGACGTGTGACCGGCATTTTCTTCAGGTTTAAAAATGAGATAAATTGCAATCATTCAACAACAGATGAAATTAAATCTTTTTTTGATTATAACAAAAATAAAGGCGCCTCCATCTATTGTATATAGTCCTCATCCTTTTCCCTGGGATCTATAATCACACTGTTATGCCGATCCTTTTTCTGAGCCGGAATAACTAATTTCCAGTGCCTTAGTCCCTCTCAAATATCTTTAATAGTTTTGCTTGTAGCGGTTTATTGTAATTTGCTTCACGCTTATTAATTTAAGCGTTACAAATCTAACTATGCCCCTTCTCTCATTAGAAATTTAAACGGTGCGATTTCATTATCTTTTCTCCACGTCTTTTTATTTTTGAGGCTTAGAGATCCGTTCGTTTATTTGGTCCAATTTATAGTATTCATCAATAAAACTATATTTATCGTATTTATGGATTATGGTTACAGCCTGGGGAAGTCTTTCACTCCTTTCCTTATGAACCGTATTTAAGAATTTTCCTTCCATTGAAGCCTTTTTCCGGCCAGAGCGTCCATTCCTGGCCTGATGGTAGTTTTTATGTTTTAGCAAGCAGGAAAAATTCTCCGGTAGCCGGAACAAGCCGGTCGCTTCTGTCTTTAAAGTATTTTTCTGTCATATCCTTTGTCGAAAGGATCCGGATTTCTTTCAAACCTATTTTGGCTGCAAGATTTACAACGTCTTCAACCGGGAAAAAACTAATAAAAGGAGTTCCCGAAGCGGCTGCCCCTTTTATCGCCATTTCCTGCATTGGCTTATCTTCTTCGTCAAGTTGTTCTAACGGTAAATAAAATGCTATTGCTATGGTGGAACCCGATGCAAGTGCAGTCATCTTTTTCAGGCTGTTTATAATGGCTTCTTTAGTAAGGTAGAGCGTAACGCCTGTGCAGGAAACGACCGTTTTTTTGTGAATGTCAAAGCCCTTGTATAATAGTTCTGTCCACCAGGACGAGGCTTCGAAGTCAACTGGAACGAAATGAAGGTGATCGGGGATTTTATAGCCGTTTTTAATCAATTTTTCTTCTTTCCAGGACAGGGTACCGGGTTGGTCAATTTCATAAATATCCACCTGCGAACCGATTTCTGTATTGCGTTGAGCAAAGCTGTCCAATCCGGCACCAAGCAAGACGTATTGCTTTGCGCCTTTTGCAATTTGTTCTATGGCAACGTCTTCAATAAGCCGGGCACGAGCAACAATAGATGCACGAAGCCGTTTGGTGTATTTCATATCAGGACGTTCCTGCCAATCCTTTTCTGGTTTAATTAAGTCGTATCCCACTTGGTCGGCAATGATATATGGCTTGTCGTCTGTCAAAACGTGTAACGCTCGCCACAAGGCAGTCCTCATTGCTGTATTATCTGGTTGTTTTGTTTTTTTGCTTTGTTCCATATGCCAATCCTTATCGCTCGCTTAGAACCGATATCTCAGATATAATACCCTTCATTCAACCGAAGACGCTTATTTGCATCTTGCAGAAAACCGCTTGTTTGGCCACTATATTTTATCAAACTGGTTCATTCCTTAATTTCCCACGATGGATTATGCCCCACTTCCCATAGGTGTCCGTCCATGTCTTGAAAATATCCATGATAACCGCCCCAAAAGGCTTTTTGAGCGGGCTTAGTAATTGTGGCGCCTGCTTTCTCAGCCTGTGCCATTATAATGTCCACTTCTTCGTCGCTGTTTACAAAGTATCCCATTGCGAATTCGGTTGCGCTCCCGGGCTGTGGTTTTACATTGCTGTCCCACGCCAAATTTTTTCTTTCGTACAGGCAAAGCACCATTCCATTATCAAGTTCAAATAACACTACCGCGCCATTTTCATATTCTGTGCCTGCCATACCTTGTGTTTGCCAACCCAATCCCTCCTGGTAAAATTTCATAGATTCTTTTAGGTCGGCTACCCCAATTGTCAAAAGATTTACCCGCTGTTTCATTTTTTATTTCCAATCTATTTCATATTTCCCGGTTGGTGCAGTTCCAATCCACTTTCCGGTAATTATTCTATCTTCTTTTGTCCGCTTGTTGATTAAATGCAGGGTATAGGTAACGCTGCGTTTTCTATATTCTATTTTTGGGGCAAATTCCGAATGCCCTAATGGAATGGTAACCTTTTCAGATTGTTGCTCCTTTAATTTACTCTCCTTTTGTGTAGGTTCACTGGAATACGGAGATTTCTCACCATTGGTTAATACGGTGTTGCCCGAAATTTTAGTAGGGACTTCTACCATGACGGAATCCGCTTCTTTCCAGGGAAATGCGGCTTCTTCATGGCTTTCAAAATGGGAAAGTTCGACCGCGTTGGCAAAAGGGCCAAAAGATACTTTTTGTTGGAGCGAGGTATTATTATCAAAAGAATAGGTCTTCCCTTGTTGAACAAACATTGAATCCCCGTCATCTTTGCCTAAAGTATATTTTATACTTTTTATTGTATAGCCTTGCGAGGGTTTTTGGTTAACCTTTATCTTTTTTAACTCATTACCGGAGATTAGAACAAGAGTAAAGCCAAAATTCCTTTTCGTGAAATTCTCTTTTAAATGTACTTCTATAGAAGTGGACGTTTCACGGATAATACTAAACCCTTTATCAGGCCAAAATGCCTCTAATTTGCCCAAACTGTCTAATTCCAGCAGGGTATTTTCCTGAATCAGGCTCCCATTGATGGCATATACATCTCCATAGATCTTTTGATCGTTATTTTGATTGATCACTTTGGCAATTTCCCAGTTCCCATTAGCAAAGGAAATTTCTTTCCGGCCGCCTTCTCCTTCGAAGTTAATCTGCGTCGAGGATGGTCTGATCCCGCCGAAATCGTTTTTGTTACAAGAAAAGATACAAAAGGAAAGTAAAATTACAGCAATAGGGGTTAAATATTTCATTTCTATGGGATTCGTTAGAATAATTACAAATATATTAAAAATAGTTCAATTAAGGACGGTTGCCCCGCCTGACGCCAAACCGGTGGTGGGCATTCGTTTATTGAGATAATAGTTTTGATATGACATCTTTTAATTTAAGCATGTTTTCTTCAGATGCTCCAACGGTTGTAGCTTTGATCATTCCGGTTTGGTCAATTACAAGAGTTTTAGGAATAGAACCGCTGGCATATATATCCCAAATTTTTGATTCAGGATCAAGTCCTGAGTCAAACCTTAAGCCTTTCTTTGCGAGTTCTTTTAGTTTCTTTTTGACTATATCTTCGCTTTCCCCTCTTGAAATGGGAAGGAATACAATATCTGGATTTTTAAATGGGATCAATATTTTGTTGTGTATATCATAAAATTCCATTAAACAGGGGGCGCACCATGTAGCCCAAAAGTCTAGAATAATTATTTTACCTTTTAAATCGGAAAGTTCAATCGTTTTCCCATTTGTCATTTTTACTGCAAAATCGATGGCTTTTTCGTCTTTATGTACTTTAAATCCATTGTTCCTGGATACGGATTTTGGTTCAGCGGTTTTTATTTTTTGTATGCGGTCTTTTTCTGCCTGAGTATATAATTGTACAAGTACAATGAATTCCTTATTACCAATTTTATCTCCAAATTTAGCGGCTAATTTATTCCTGGTTTTTTCGGTTACACCTTTTTGCATACTTTTAACGAGTCCTTCCGAACCTAATTTAAAAAGTGCCTTTTTAGTTATAATCTCACTACCGTTTGCTACAATTACATATTTCGGTTTTTTAACTTGTTTTTCCTGCCCCTTTACATAAAAGCTTGCGAATAGGAGGAGTACAATAAGTGATTTATTCATTAATGATTTAGTTTAAATGAGTATGCGTTTGTTTTTAAGCAATTACTACTTGGTTCGGTCTATCTTTGTTTAAATAATGCACAACGTTTGACCAACTTGGCAGGGCTAAAGTTTTCTCCGTAAACTCCAACTCGAATCCGACCTCCTAAATTTACAAAAATATTTCAAACGAAGTCGTTTTTTCGCCATTTCGGCAAACCGCTTGTTGAACTAAACCTACGGTAGCCCTTCCGCAGCTATTCCGTAAGTTTGTAGTT
>CAYZGR010000014.1:0-13683 GCA_964478125.1 uncultured Chitinophagaceae bacterium
ATTTCCCATCATTAAAACGATTGCCCGGAATATCAGATTCGGGATCTGCGATCATTTTTATCTCATAATTGTCCCTGTTTATAAAACCAATTCCATTCTGCATGGCGGCAATATAATCCCCGTTGTCACAAATGGCAATCGTTCCAATCTTTTGATTCACTTCAATTACATCATGCTTTTCAGTACTTGAAGAATATTCATGTATCTTCCCTTGTTCTATGTCTACCCACGCAACTATATCGCGTTTCTCATCCCATAGCACTCCTTCACCCAATATGCAACGGTGATCAATAAGAGCCTCCGGGTATACCTTTTTTTTATTCTCCATATCTTATCCTTTGCACATAAAGTTAATTAAAATCTAACATTAACGCCTATCTGTGATTTCTGTAATGACATCTCCAATGTTGCCGCTGGGCATTTGTATATGCAAAATGGCAGCAAGTGTCGGAGCAATATCGGTCATCCATATGGTCCGGTGGGTTGCTCCCGGATGGATTCCCTTTCCCATCCATATCAAAGGGATATGTGCATCAAAAGGATACCATTCTCCATGTTCGGCTCCCTGTATCGATTCAAACTGCCAGCCCGCAGACTTCATGATCAGGACGTCTCCGCTACGACCCGGATAGATCCCATTCATATACATGGATTTAACGCGTTCCGGTAAAGTAGCTTCAGTCAGGTCGGCGCTTACAAGCGCATGCGCAATACCCGGTTCTTCCTGTAATTTTCCTGCTATAAAACGGGCCACCTTATCCTTATCGAGTCCTTCCCGATCCAATGCCCTGTAATTCAAGTAGACCTGTCCGTTGGAGACGGTTAAAATAAGATCTGAAGCACCAAATTTTTTCTCCAAGTTCTTTTTTATATCTTTCATAACTTTCTTTCCATTTACTGCTCCGGAGGGAATTTTATGTTCTTTTAAATACCCGGGAGACTGGTCTGCTCCATGATCTGCAGTCAGGAAGAAGAGATAGCCATTCTTCCCAAACCGTCGGTCCAGATAACTTAAGAATCCCGCCAATGCTTTATCCAGCCTCAGATAGTTATCTTCCATCTCAATAGAAGTAGGTCCATATTCATGCCCGATGATATCCGGAGCGGACAGGCTGATGGCCAGGAGATCGGTAAAGCCGCTCTCTCCCAATTTATATCCCTCAATAGCCGCTTTAGCAAATTCAAGGGTATAATCATTCGCAAAAGGCGTGGAACGAAAAGGTGTTTTCATGTGAGGAAATACCGGCGCTTTTTCTTCCTCATAAAAGCTCTTTTCATAGCTTTTATTATCAGCATCACTCAATTTATAAGTTCCAATAGGATAAAGGGTATGCCAGCCGTCAGGCATCAGTGAATCAGCCCAATCTATGGCATTGAACCGATTAACCCAACCGGGCAACGTATCCATATAGTAGGTACTGGTTGTAAATTTGCCCTGATCTCTCCAAAATGCAGCATTGGCAGTATGCCCCCCCGGTAGAATAGAGGCCCGGTCCTTAAGAGCTATGCCTATTACTTTACTCTGATAATTCGTAGCTATACGTAACTCATCGCCAATTGTGGTGGTCAATAAATTACGTGGAGATCGCCCTGCTCTCGATTGGGTACCCACCATCTTAACAGTGGAATCCTGCACGCTTATGATTTCCTTTCCCCATCCACGATCATACCAGGAGTTCTCCACAATTCCGTTGATGGCCGGAACCGATCCCGTATAAACGGAGGAATGCCCGCAGGCAGTTGCCGTAGGTATATGCCGAACCATCGTATTTTCACATTTAAAGCCCTCCTTCAACAGCCTTTTAAATCCACCCTCCCCGTATCGGTCCCAATATTTATATAAATAATCCCAGCGCATCTGGTCTACCATCAGGCCGACTACGATCTTTGGCCGGCCTTTCAGGCTTTCATCGGACTTACGGAAAGAGGAAATAACCGATAAACAAAAAATACCTAAACAAATAAAACCTGATCTGCGTTTCATGTATTTATTCTTTAATAATCTGAAAATATCTGGCCATCCAGTAGGGCAATAAATATTCGGCGCCGGTAAGCGCCGTTCTTCCGCCATTACCGCCATCCAGCTCAAATTCATTGGCATTGTAACGATGGGCCGGCATTTCTTCAGGAGACAATACTTCCTTAGTATATTGCCGCCGGAAGTTGGGTTTCAAAAATACCAGATCTTTACGAATAGAATTTTTTATAGTCCAGCGAATCCGGTCCATAGGAAATTCGCGCAGATACCAAAGCGTTGATTCCCGGTCAAAATTCCCGGCCGTACCCAGTGTGATCAGATTCCACAATGGATTCCTTTCCGGTTTCTCTATTTCCCAATACTCGTTGATCGCGTGTGCAAATTTTTGTTTCAGACTGTCATTAAATGCATAACGGTACAATACCCAAAAAGATAAAAATTCCATTTCATCATCCGAATGATTCCAGGGCCCTTTGCCCATATCATGTCCTTTATAATTATAACCGGGTGTCGCTTTGATATTATAAGGACTGATCATGATATTCTCCAGATAACCCTGTTCATCCATCAGGCGAAAAGCCTCTTTTTTATATAACGCTTTTCCCGTAAGGGCATAACCCAGTTCAAGGCCGGCAATAAGGTCGGTACTCGCCAATTTCCGGTCACTTATGGTCTTGGCATACCCATTCACATAATCCGGGTTCCATCTGCCCCATAAGGTGGGTTTCCCGTCAAGATCAACAAAATTGTAGTTGTTATCTATGATATGGGTCAATATTTTATCAATAAAGTCCGCTATTCTCTTCTTTTCTTCTTTTGTTTTTGCTACAAATTCATCCATGAGTGCCGCTACAAATATATAGCCCACAAACTCATCGCTACTCGTCGTACCTTTCCATTCCCATCCCGAGTCTGGCGAAGGCCTCCATGCGGACGGATCCGACACTTTATATCCTTTACGTTCAAATGTTCTGGAAGGAAAACCTTTCAGCTGATTAATAGAAAGCAGCCGTTCATACGCTGCAAATGATTCCCAGGCATACTGCCTGGCGATCGGATCATCCGTAACTGCGTATCGAAAAGCCTGGCTTCCCAGATAAAAAGAAGTCCACAATCCATCATTATCCGTATCTGTCATCTCCGCCGTGGAAAGGTCTCCCGGAATCTTCATCCGTATCTCGGCCAACAGCCCGTAGCGGATATGCCTTTCTCTTATAACCCGCTGAAAATATTTGGCCTTTCGCAAATAGGTTTGTCGGATGAATTTGATTTCATTTAATCCGGAAGGGGTCAATACGTATATATTCCCCTTACTGTCAGAGGCCATTCCTGTTACGTGGTCTTCGTTTAACCATCTTTTAGAGGCATAATACCGAAACCCTCCGGAAGACTTTTGCATAAAAACGCCCTGCGGAGTACCTGCCCAGATCTTCCCATTCACCACCATCAGGTGTTCTACATCCCGTATGGGTATTTTGGATTGAAAAGACATGCTCGTATCTCCTGTGGACAGATCCAGTCCGTAAAACCCTTCTGTGGTTCCGAGGACCATTTCATGGTTCCGAAATGCAAATGTTTTTAGACTATTTCCCTGACAGATCCTGATAAACCGGGCGCCTTCCAGGCGATAAACAGCCCCCGGAGTTAAGGCATAGAAAGCATCTTTGAAAGATTGAATTGCCATAATTTTATCAGCGGGTCTTTCTAAAGTTCTCAGCTTGCCATGGCTAAATAAGCCCGCGGCTTCTTTTCCCACTAACAAAACATCTCCATTGGAAGCGACCGCGATCTGATCAAACCGTCCGTCGGGAAGAGCGCCATACGGAATACCGGCATTAGCATTTGATAAGAATGAGCTTTTAAATAAATAATACATATATCCGGTACCTTCCTGTATGGTTATGTCAACAGGTATCTTATCAGCAAGAGGGCGATATAACAGGTCTCTTCCCAACATCTTCCCCGTAACCCTGCATAATCCCTTATCTGTAAGTACATAAATCCGGTCATTATAGTCAATCACTAACTTTTTAAGATCATTTCCCTTTACTTCATCAGAGGATTCGTATTTAACAGAAACAGGTTGTTTAAAGCTTGTATCCAAAACATGTCCCGAGCTCTTATTGTACCACCCGATACAAATAAGCATTACAATAACTAAGGTTTTCTTCATTTTCATCGCATTTTAAATTTATTTGGTATCACTCCATTCAAGAAACTCTAATACCTATGTCTTAGAATGGTACACCCGAAGGATTAAATTCTGGTATAGGTAATGCCGGCACCAGTACATGATGTACCTTTTCCACTGTAATACTTTTATTCAAACTAAAATTGGCTTCTTGTTTTATAGCTGTAGAAGAGGCGCCGACCTTTACGGTATACACACCGGCCTCGGCTACCCAGGCATCTTTCGTAGGGTCAAAAGAAGCTAAAGAAGCTGCGTTTAAATTAAAATGCAGTACCTGGCTTTCTCCCGGATGTAACCATTTCGTCTTTGCAAAACCTTTCAGTTCCTCCGAAGGCTTGTTTAATTGTTTTGCAGGTGCGCTAAGATACAGTTCTACTACTTCTTTTCCCGCTACTGCTCCGGTATTGGTGATCCTAACAGCTACTTTTACCGAATCATGAAATTCCCTGGAACTTAGTTGCATGTCGCTGTACTTAAACTGCGTATAAGAAAGTCCATACCCAAAAGGGTAAGCTGTTTTTACATGAAAAGTATTATAATACCGATATCCCACATAAATTCCATCTGTATAAGTTACTTCGCGTGTGTTTCTTGCAGGCGCTCCGGGAAAATATCCTGCAGAGGGCACGTCAGTATATTTAACGGGAAAAGTCTGGGCCAGTTTCCCCGAAGGGTTAACTTTACCGGATAATATATCGGCAATGGCGTTTCCTCCTTCCTGTCCCGGCAACCAGGCGACAAGAATGGCATCTGCCTCGGCCTTCCAGCTTTTCACATCTATGGGTCCGGCGATATTTAAAACTACTACAACCCTCTTTCCGGCGGCATGAAAAGCATTCGACACTTCCTTTAATAATTCCTTTTCTCTCAAGGATAAATAAAAACTCTGCATCTTCCTGTCCCGTCCTTCTCCCGCGTTTCTCCCGATCGTTATAATAGCCAGGTCATCCTGTTTGGCCGCCTGCTTTATTAAAGCCGGGTCTACACGCATTTCCAAAATACCATAATGACGTTTAAAAGCAAGATACACATCCGTCTTGTCTACAAGAGGCTTTTCTTGCTCTAGGTAATGCCTATACTTTTCCTGTAAAATTCCATTTATCTCATAGCCTGAATGTTGCATCCCTTCATCTAGCGAAACAGCATAAGCGGCATCTACATGTCCGCTTCCCGTACCTCCATATAAAAGCGAATAAGCATCATAACCAAACAAGGCTACTTTTTTTACCTTTTTTAAAGGTAAAGTCTCTTGATCATTTTTAAGTAATACCATTCCCTCGGCAGCAGCGCTGCGTGCAATACGCGCATCCCTCTTTAAATCGGGAGTATTGGAATAAACAAACTGCTTGAACACCGGTGTTTTAGTCCAGGTCTTTAATATCCTGTCTACATTCCTGTTAAGGATGTCAATAGGTAAGTTCCCCTCTTTTACCGCTTTTATGATCTTTTCGGTTTCATCAGGATGCCCGGGCATCAGAAGATCATTTCCGGCCTTCATTTGTACGGCAGGCTTATCCGATTCTGCCCAATCGGTCATCACCATTCCTTTAAATCCCCATTCTTCTCTAAGGATGTCTGTTAAAAGATCTTTTCTTTGCGAGGTATAGGCGCCATTTAATTGATTATAAGAGGACATTACCGCCCAGGGGTTCCCTTCTTTGACGGCAATCTCAAAGTTCCTGAGATAAATTTCTCTTAAAGCTCTTTGTCCGGCAATGACATTAATAAAGTGCCTGCTTGTTTCCTGATTATTGGCGGCAAAATGCTTTATCGTAGCTCCTACACCCTGTGATTGCACGCCCTTGACCATAGCTGCAGCAATATGACCCGATAAAAACGGATCTTCCGAATAATATTCATAATTTCTTCCGCCCAGCGGGTTGCGTTGAATATCCATACCGGGCATCAACATAATATCTACCCCATAATCAAGCGCTTCCCCACCCAAAGCGGCACCCACCTCGTTAACGACAGCGGTATCCCAGGTTGAGGCCAGTAAAGTAGCAACAGGAAAAGCAGTGGTATAATAGGTCTTGCTGCTATCCTTGTTTCTTATCGGATCTATACGTACACCGGCCGGACCATCGGCTAAAGTAACGGAAGGGATCCCCAGCCGGTCGACGGGATGCGTCCGTGAAGTACCGGGCACCTTCTTCGGGATCCTTACGGCCTGCGAATCCTGGTTCATCCCCACCACTAATTTTGCCTTCTCCGCCAAAGACATGGCTTCCACTACCTGAGAAACAGCATTTCTACCTAGTTGGGGAATCTCCCCGGTACTTTGTGCCCCAACAAATAACGGGACAGAGATAAAAGATAAAAGTACAAAGACCTTTAAAGATAAAACGGGTCTGCATAAATGGAACTTCATGAATAAAATTTACTGTGTTGTATTTATATTTCCTGCATCGTCATTCAATCCCCTTTTTAATAAAGGCAATCAAATCGGCCAGTTGTTGTTTATTTATTTTTTCTTCTAACCCCACCGGCATCGGTGATCCGACCAGCGGTTTCAGTGATGCAATGCTTTGCCGGGAAATAGTCGTCTGTAGTCCCTTTTCATTTCTCAAAACGATGGCATTTGGGGTCTTCGAGACAATGATTCCCTGATGAACGGTTCCCGATTTTTGAGTAATTTTATACAAAGCATAACCTTTAGCGATAGACCGATTGGGGTCTAAAATATTTATGAGAATACTTTCCTTTGTCCAGCCCTGGACCGTTCCCAGGTCAGGACCAAAATCCACACCCATTTTATCGTGTATCCTATGGCAAATCAGACAATTTTTCTGATAAATGATCTTTCCCCGTTCCGGATCCCCTTTTAATTGAAGGGTGCTCCTATATTGCTCAATTACGGATTTTCTATCTGTATATTGATCGGCTAACAGGGAACGGGCTTGTTCCTTAAGTTTTTCGGGAAGATCCCGCATGAGTATGACGGTCCTTTGCCACCCCAGAGCCGCTTTTTCTATTTTACGATCACGGATGGCGCGAAGCAAAATTTTAATTCTTGAAATATTAAAAGGTTCGTTGAAAAAAGTATTCAACGCTGTCTGTTTCATATCAGGTGTAAAAGAAGCCCAATGGGTGATAATGAATGAGGATACCGTTGTGTCCGGAATAGCGCTCAGGCCCTTTAGTGCCGCCTCTTGTACCAAAAGGGAAGAACCGGAAGTAGTTAACTTCTCAAACAATGCCATATGTTTGGCAGGCCCCATAGCGGATAATAAATAAAGCGCTTCCGCCCTTTTCTCTGGAGACAACCTTTTATCCTTTGTCATGATTTCCGCCTGGTGTGCTAAAGCGCTCCCCCTTCTGCCCTTTGGAAATCCAAGCCGTGTTAAAATTTGCCGGGCATTTTTGCGGATAGCCACCTTGGGATGATATAAGCAGACCTTGACCAACAGATCTTTGGCGCTTTCGATCCCCGAAGGTAAAACATTGCGGCCGGTCAAACCTGCCGCCAGTCCCTCCATCAAAGGTATTTGCCAGCTGTTTTCTCCTCCGGTGGCTTCTTTCAGTAAGGGATAAATATCCTCAAATTTGCGTTTAGCCCCAATGGCATTGGACAACCGTTCAATCAATTGTTTATAAGCGGGGACTTCAGGGTTAAACCTTTTTATCGCTTCTCTCAATAATTTCGTATATTGAACAGATGTGGCACTGAGAGCGGCTACCTGCATCCATTTATCATCTACATGATCGAACAAAAGCTTTTGCCGGATCCGCGCGGCCTCCGGACTATCCAGGGATCCAAGCGTACAAAGAAGTTGAAACCGGACCCGGGGATCCGGATCGTTTTCCATGGCAAAGAGGGACGCTATTAAATCCGTATCCCTGCTCAAATGCAGTTCTGCCAGCTTAATCGCATTTTCGCGTATGCCGGCTACACTATCTTTCAGCGCTTTACGAATCAATCGGGAGTTTAATTTATGGATGCCTTCCAGCGTCCATAATGCGTGTAAACGACCTACCGCCGAGGAAGGATTTTGAGCCCTATTTATCAAAGGCTTTACCTCCGCCTTATGATTCCTGTCTACCAATAAACGCTGTGCATTTCTACGCCACCAGATATTGGGGTCTGCCAGTTTTTCAACCAATTCTTTATCCGAAAGTTTATTTAAGTTTAACCCTTTAATCCATTTAGCAGGAGGGGCGCCGGAGGAAGTAATCCTGTAAATGCGGCCTTTGTCAATACCATTATACAATTTACCCGATTGAATGGCGTCTTCCGACATCCACTCGGGATGCTCAATAATTTCGCGATAATAATCCACTACATATAACGCGCCATCCGGGCCGGTATAAAGATTTACCGGACGAAACCAGGAATCAGTAGAGGCCAGAAATGCCTGATGTCTTAATTTACGGCCGGCTATAAAGGCAGCTCCTTTTTCCTGTAGATCATCAGCATGAATAAGGTTGCTCACCGGCTCGCAGACGAAGGTTACATGATGGTTATATCCTTCCGGGAAAGCGCCTCCCTGGTAAGCCAATATTCCACAAGCGGAGGTAACGACGCCTACATCCGTCAGCAGTTGATGTTCCGGGTTTTTGGTAATGGGAAACACTTCGCAAGCATCCCCATGATCGGATAAGGATTCGGTGGCATCTCCAATCACCAGATCGGGATTACGGCCCAGATACTTTTGTTCCAGCACTTCCTGATAAATGTGATCATCGTTCACCACCAGAAAGTGGTGCCCCCATGTATCGAAAGTATGGCCAAACTGAGTGGAAGCGGCCAGGGCCTCCAGTGCCAAACTATCGGGTCTAAAGCGAACCATACGGCCATTGGCATTCACGCCAAGCCGCGGGGCATCCGGGTGACCCGGATAATAGATATCTTTCCCTTTATCTCCGAACTTTTTCGGATAGATGTCCGTCTCCGATATGCGTTCATGTGCCAGATAGATCCAATTATCAAGACCGTAAACCGGGTTATTAACCAGATATTGGGGATTGGTAAAGGCAAAACCGGTTAAAAGGGTATCTCTGATGTCTGCCCGCCCATCTCCGGTTGTATCTTGCAGATAATACACATTGGGGGCATCGGTAACAAGGATTCCTTTTTTCCAGCGCATCACACCGGTAGGCATGGTAAGCCCTTCGGCAAATAACGTTCTTTGATCCAACGTCCCGTCACCATTTGAGTCCCTAAGCAGCACAACTTTTCCCGTATATTCCGTATTCAGGGGATAACCATGCATTTCTACGACATACATGTTTCCTTCCTCGTCAATGGTCATATCCACCGGATCGCTAATCAGCGGCTCAGCGGCCACCAGTTCCATTTTAAAGCCCGGCGGCAACACAAAGGTAGAAAGTGCGTTTTGGGCCGACTTACTGAAAGGAATGTCAGGAGGACCTGAGCAGCTGGCAGCCATCAACCACAAACCCATACCCAAGAAGAACTTATTCAAATACCTCCTTTCCATTCCAAAATAACACTTTACGGCGCCTCCTTCCTTTTAACCCTTAATTCAAAAAGATACGAAGCGGCTTTCCTCCGAATAGATTAGTATCTCTACCAGGGTTTATTGGTTCCCTGGATAATCCATGGCTTAGACCAGGGGCTGTTTTTTCCTAAAGGTCCGGAGAAGTTCGTTTCTTCCAAATTATTAATCGCCTTTTCGACATTAGCTGCATTTTGATTTAATTCTTCACTGGAGTATATATATCGCACCGGAAGCCGTTGTCTTTTGGCATAAGGTCCGGGCTTCAGATCAGGATAGCCCGTACGTCTGTAGTCAAACCAGGCCTCTTCTGCCATGGTCCAACTGGCAATCCACTTTTGCTTAATAATTTGTTTCAAAGTACCATTAAATGCAACACGAGGCCCTTTAATGTAATCCGCATAATCATCGCCTACGCCCCAGGTATCCATAGAAGCTTTTACACCCGCCTCATAATAGTCTTTGGCGCTTCCTCCTACCGACCAACCTCTCAATGCAGCTTCCGCAAGGATAAAGTTGACCTCCGCAAAGGATATAAGCCTTGCTTTCAGCAGCGGCCCGGCGGCCTCTTTATATATATCGTTTAAGTAAGACACATGCGGATTATTCGACAATTGACCCGGGGTAGGGTTAAGATTAAAAGTAGAGGGGTCGCTACCTACGCTTGGGGGAATTCCCACATATTCGGGATCTGTATTTACGGTCTCTCCCGCAGGTATTGCATCCGGATGGATATATCGTACTCCGTCAATGATCGTATCGGGGTTGGAGCTCTTGGATGCCGTAACCTGGATGGGAACCTGTATCTTGGCAGCCCATATGCCTAAGCGGGGATCGCTATAGGATTCCAATGTATCAACGAAGGTGGCGCACATTTTTATTCTTTTGAAATCACTCCCGTTATTGGGACTGAATTTAAAGTTGTCCGGCCATGAATTAATATCATTGGTTCCGATAAAATCCATGGTGGCATCATCGTCATTGCTCTTAAAATAAACCCCCGAGCTCACTACAGCTTCAATGCCACTCTTTGCAACATCGGGCAGCTTTTCAGAAAGCCTCATGTAATATCTCAACATCAAAGAATTCGCAAATTTTTGCCATTTAGAAGCATCCCCTTCATAATATACGTCCCAACCGTTATCAGCCATATTATTCCCCTTTTTCAAAAGCTCGCCCGCGGTCTTCAGATCATTAATAATACCGGTATAAATATCTTTTTGAGCATCATAAGCCGGAAACATATCTGCATTTCCGCCCTTATCTCCTTTAAGTGCAGCAGAATAAGGAGCATCTCCCCATAAATCTGTTATCAGTCCAAAAAGAAACGATTTCATAACTAAAGATACCCCCTTGAGAAAATCATTATTTAATTCGCCAGCACGCTCATAAGCCCTTTGATTATTTCTTAGAAGGGCATAATAATCGTCCCAGTTTTGATCCGACCAGTCATAATCATTGTTACCGCTAAACCAGGCATCTTTCTGGGTCATTTGCATAACTCCCGGAAAGGGTTCATCGTATCCGATCTTCAAATAATCCTTAGCTGTTTCGGTAAGCACATCGGTCATTAAAAAGGTCGGATTTACGGTAGACGGATCCGTTCCATTGTGATTTACATTCAACTCTGTAAGATCCTTACAAGAGAAGATCAACAAGATGGAAAGAGAAAGGCTTATCCGGATAATTCCATTTATCGTTTTCATACTATTCATTTTTTCTCATTAAACATTAAAAATTCACGGACAACTTGACGCCTATAGGCATAAGCCACGGCATATCATTATAGAATTCTATTCCCTGCATAAAGCCGCTGCCCTCAGGCTGAAAAGCACGTTCAGGATCTATTCCTATCTTGGCCTTAGTCCATAAAATAATATTCCGGCTAAAAACAGAAATACTGGCATGTTGTATACCGATAGGGCTGGTCAGTTTTCCGGGTAGTGCATAGGCCAGCGAAACTTCCCTGAGCTTGATAAAAGAAGCGGGGAACATAGCCATTTTTGTGAAGCTCCAGGGATAATTATCCTGGTAACGGATGTATTTGGTTCCGGGGCCTCCCAGATTTTCCTGGTAGCCGATAAAGTTGCCGTCCGCATCTTTCTTTTCGATCACGCCGGGATTAAATATACCATCATGCAGCGTAATCCCTCCTTCCGTATGTTCAAAACCTCCCAAGGCCTCCGTCGGCCCTCCCACGGCATTATAAATATGCCCGTTTGTAATATATTCCGAAGCATGATCTTTCAGATACTGGGGTAAATCCGATTTATGATTTGACAGATTGTGGGTCATATCTAAGATCCGTGATCCATGCATATCCGACTCCTTATACCGGTAGGTTTGCGAAACAAAGTCGCCCCCATTCCTCCAGTCAAGGCTTGCCGTCAGTGTAAACCCTTTAAAAGAAACAGAGGTCTGCATACCCATGGTAAATTTAGGATTAAAATTGCCAATCTTAACCGCATCCGTTTGTCCGCCGCCGTTATCCTGCCAACTGCCATCCTCATCCAGGATCGGCCAACCGTAATAAAGCGAACTTTTATCTGTAACTGTTGTCAGTTGCCGGTCGTAAATATCGCCGATAGGCTGGCCCACGTATGTCCAGGCGCCTCCTTTGGCCGCGGTCCACAGTACGAAATGATCCATTCCCGGAGTGAGCCGTTCAATAATGGTCCGGTTACGGGAGAAATTAATATTCACATCCCATTGTAAAGCCGATGAAGGGCGGGTAGGAGTGATCCCCAGTAATAATTCTACCCCACGGCTTCTTACCAACCCTGCATTGATCAGCTTTGAAGTATAACCGGAAGAACCGGGTATGCTGATTCCGAGTATCTGATTTTTATTATCCGATTGGTAATAAGTAGCCTGTAAGCGAATCCGGTTATCCAAAAATGCCAGGTCGACCCCATATTCATAAGATGTGGCAATTTCGGGCTTAAGTTGCGGATTAAGCAGTGTGCCAGACAAGGTGAGCCGGGTCTTGTCACCCCAGGCTCCCGCATTATTTGTTACAGGACTAAGACTATAGGGACCGGTATCTTTACCCACTTGTGCCCAGCCGCCTCTCACTTTTGCCAGGGTCACATAGGAAGGCATGTGCAATGCCTGATTGAGCAGTACGCTCAACGATGCAGAAGGATAGAAATAGGAACGGTTATCAATAGGTAAAGTACTGGACCAATCATTCCGGGCCGTCAGATCAAGGTAGATCATATTTTTATATCCTAAAGAAGCCATTCCGTAAACGCTATAAATGGCTTTCTGAGACCAATAGTTGGAATACACCAAAGAAGTTGGCAGGATGTTAGATAAATTATAGAGCCCCGGGACAATCAGTCCTCCACTATTTGTACTGTTTTTAAAGTCGCTATATTTCTGGTACATGATATTACCGCCGGCAGAGGCATCCAGATCAAAATCACCGAACTTCTTTTTATAAGTAGCCAGTACATCCGTATTCCGTTCTAAATGGGATATTTTATCCACTCCGAATACACCGCTGGGGTTTCTGGTATAGCTCATGGCAATTTTTGTCTCCCGCTGCTCATCATACAAATCCATGCCATAACGGCCCATGATGCTAAATTCAGGAGTGATCTGCCAGGTGGCTTTCACATTACCAAATATTCTGTTCCTTGTAAAGCTGTTTATAGCCTGATACGCCAGGAACCAGGGATTGTCCTGTTCCCCGGGCGCCTGCGATTTTTGTTGTATCCCTTCTTGTCCCGGTACCCAATAATCTCTCAGGTCCATAATATTAACAGATGGGTTGAGGTAAGCCATTGCACTCAGAGGATTAGAACCCCTTCCTCCCGAAGGACGGTTATTTGAATTATCTCTTACAAAGTTTACATTGGCATCAATTACCAAATTACTCGTAAGATCATAAGAGGTGGTCAGGTTAAGGGTATTTTTAAACAAGTCGGTATTAGGTAAGATACCCCGGTGATCCATATTAGTATAAGAAAGCCTGTAACGGATCTGGTCGTTCGCATTGGAAATCGCTATGCTGTTGGTAGATGTGATCCCGGTCCGCATAAAGTTCCTTG
>CAYZGR010000014.1:13783-17785 GCA_964478125.1 uncultured Chitinophagaceae bacterium
TTGGAAATCGCTATGCTGTTGGTAGATGTGATCCCGGTCCGCATAAAGTTCCTTGCGTTATCTGGATAAGAAACCAACGGAATAGGAATAGGATTGCCGTTTTCATCCAATGGGCTATTCCATTGGACCGCCTTATATCCCTTGTCCAGTTCGGGGCCTACCCAGGCAGAGGATCCTTCATTGATCGTCAATACTTTTCCCGGATGATTATCGGGCGTATAGGGCCGTTCGCCTGAAGCAAACAGGCTTATATTGCCCGGAAAGAACTTATAAGGGATGTCAAACACGGTACTGGTATTAACAGAGATCCCAAGGCCCTTATTTTTCTTCCCGCTTTTCGTGGTGATCAATACCACCCCATTACCTGCACGGGAACCGTATAAGGCTGCCGCGCTCGGGCCTTTCAAGACCGTAATGCTTGCTATATCCTCGGGATTGATATCAGAAATAGCGTTACCATAGTCAACGGTATTCCGATCACCGAAGCCCCCCACATTGTTTAAACTGTTACTGATAGGGGTTCCATCCACTACGAACAAAGGTTGGTTATCTCCGTTCAGCGAGGTAGCCCCCCTGATCACCATGCTGACGGAAGAACCTACACCACCTGTAGAGCTTACCGACACCCCCGGAACCCTTCCGGCCAGTCCGGTAAGTACATTCTCATGGTTCACCTCCGTAAGATCTTTACCGGAAACCCGCCCCACCGAATAACCTAGCGACCGTTCATCTCTTTTAATTCCTAATGCGGTAACCACCACCCCTCCAAGCTGTTCTGAATTGGGTTCCAAACTGACATTGATCTCAGCCTGGCCTGATACAGGCACCTCACGAGTATTGTAACCAATAAAACTGAAGATGAGCACCGCATCGTTTGCTACATTTAACTGATAGTTGCCGGAGTTGTTCGTAGTAGTACCATTATTGGTACCTTTTTCAACTATCGTAACCCCTGCCAGCGGCCCCTCCGCACTCGTTACTTTTCCCTTCACCAAAATCGTTTGAGCAGATACTGCAGGGACAATCAGTACGTGGATCAAAAGCACAAGTAATTTACGCCGCCACCTGTGAAAAATAAACTTCTTTTTCATAGAGTTACATTTAATAAATAAAAAATAAAAATCTATTCAACCAACATTTTAATTTGGTACAAAGAAGCATCTATTTTTCTACAAACCATTCCACTAACATGACATCTTAATAACCTATTTTGATGATATCCTTCTCTTCCTGAAAAATAAGCGATAACATACCACTTCAATTTAAAATTGACTCCATTTATAAACCTATTTTTATCCGCTTCGGGTGCATTATTAATCTGAATAAATCTGATTGACCTTAAAAGCTATCCCTATTCTTCTATTGAAATTCTGTACATCTTTACTCCATGTGACAATACATTATCCCGGATTAATCCATCCGTATGTTTTTCTTGTTTATGTTCCCATAAATCTCTTACGATGTAGGCATTTGATTTTTTTATGCCGATGTGGTCTATGGCCATCGTCATGAATGTCGTCTCATCGCTCCGGTTTAGGAAAAGTACGGCCCAGTCGTTATGGCTCAACGGTTTTACCCATACTTCGGTATCTCCGTTATCTCTGATCTTATAGCCCTCTTTTCCTGCCGGATCCTGATCCACTGCGATTGCTTCTTTATTGGTCAGAATCTCAAGTGTATTTTCCGACATATGTCTTAAATCGTTTCCGGAGAGCAGCGGCGCCGCGAGCATACACCATAAGCTAAAATGTGTTTCGTACTCCCTGTTGGTCATCCCCCCGTTTCCTACTTCAAGCATATCCGGATCATTCCAATGGCCGGGGCCTGCAAAAGGGCTTAAGCCTACCTGCTGATCCAGAATGTGGATCATACTTTCCCAGCTGTCCCTGATATCTCCCGTAGTACGCCAAAGATTTCCCAACTCAGGCGCCCATTCCCATGGACGCTCCAGTCCCCATTCACAAATGCTGAACACGATGGGCCTGCCGGCAGCATCCAGAGCTTTTTTCATTGCCGCGTACCGTTCTTTCAGAGGTCTCCCCTGATTGTTGCAGTTGTCGTATTTCAAATAGTCTATTCCCCACTTCGCAAACATCCTGGCATCGGCTTCTTCATGATCCAGGCTGGCAGGCCATCCTGCACAAGTTTTGGTTCCGGCGGAAGAATACAACCCGATCTTAAGGCCCTTCTTATGGATATAATCTGCCAGGTATTTCATTCCATGGGGAAACCGCTTGGGGTCTGCATGGAGATTGCCCTCCTTATTTCTGGTCAATGCCATCCAACAGTCATCCAGATTGATGTATTCATAACCGGCCTCTTTCATCCCCGAAGCAACCATAGCATCCGCTTCTTCCATAATAAGCTTCTCCGTTATATCGCGGTGAAAATGGTTCCAGCTGTTCCAGCCCATCGGTGGCGTCCGGGCCAGTTGTTCGGCCTGATCGGCCTTCGATTGGGCACTGGCAAAATCAAGGTTAAAAGTGGCCCAAATTATCCAGGCCAGTACAAAAATAAAAGCGACGGGTTTTTGTCTTCTCATTGTCAATAAATTTTAGAACATTAAAGATCCTTCAAACTTACAAAATCTGATGGGTATTTGTCATAAAAGCCCTCGTACATACCGTATATTTCCCTCCTTTGGGATTCTTATAGGTCAATTCGATATAAAAAGCCCGATAGCCGGATGATGGGAAATTTTCATGGACCTCGAACTTCGATCTGTGTTTCACCTGTAAGGTTCTGCTATTGAACTTTTCATCTCTGAAATCCTTATCTTTTGAATTTGCATACCAAACCTTAGCGCCCAGTAAAATATCTTTGGACGCTTCTATAGCCACCTGAACGCCCTGATCGTCCGTTTTGGTCGTCCAGGAACATTTAGGATATTTTCCATGAGCCATGGTAATACCGAAGAATGCGCTTAAAGCCGGAAACGCCACTTTCCCATCATTCAATCCATGTCCCGCATTGGACGTATAATTGATCAGGTTCATTCCCGGTATTTCGGGTAAATAATTTTTCACATTATCTATGACCCAATAGGGATCATTGGTCCCCATGAAAAGCATCTTTGGCATGGTCAGTCTTTTACGATAAGAATAGGGATCTATCATCTCTATCAGTGCCTGGCCGCTCGGGGAGGTAAGCCCCTGTACAATCCCCAGCTTGACATAATCCTGTATCTCTACACTGTAACTTCCATACGCATCCATCTGATGTTTGAGATTTACGGGCATGTTTAATATATCGATGACCATAGGGCCAATGGCCGTCACGCGGGGATCATTGGCCCCGGTAAGCCAGGTGGTCCATCCCCGTTTGGAGGCGCCTGAAACCACAAACCTGTAAACCGGATGGTGCAACTTGTTCTTAGCGAAATATTGTACCACATCCATCGCCCGTACCGCGCTCTTGACCATAGGGAAAAGCAAAGGCCAGCTATAATCCGAGGTGTCTTCCTGATAACGGTGCAGGGTATAAGAAATGATCTGATCCTCTACCAAGCTGTCAAAGAGCGGCTCGTTGGGTACCTGATGGATAATGGCCACGATCGCATTATTCTTCTCTGCCAGCTGGCCAATAGCACGGTTTAATGCTTTACTGGGATCACTCCAGCGAGGCGCTAAGGTTTTTTTGTCATTATGTCCTCCCGTTATAAATAATAAAGCCCCGTCATACTCATTTTTCTCAGGTGAAAAGATGGTTAACTGGTGCTTCCAGATATATTGGTGCCAATGTTGAGAGGTTAATAAAATATCATAACCTTTTACAGATCCAACGGAAAACGAATCTTTGACTACCCAATGAAAGGTCGTATCCCCATTATGCAGATAATGTTGAAGCGCATTGGAAGGGGTTGTCACACGTTGCGCGAATGACGCCTGTATTGCAACAAAGACAAATAACAAAGTCAGGATCGAATTCTTGGATATGAGCTTTTTGGTTTTCATAATGTGGAATGGTTATATGGTTTTATGGTTAACTTGGTATAGAACACTG
>CAYZGR010000014.1:17885-55231 GCA_964478125.1 uncultured Chitinophagaceae bacterium
TTTCATAATGTGGAATGGTTATATGGTTTTATGGTTAACTTGGTATAGAACACTGGTTCTTATGATGTTGATGATTTTCACTGATTGCCGGATACTGCAAAGATAATTTTAGCTCCACTCAACCACAAATCCTGCCGACTGCCGCTGCCATTGCTACTGCTGCTGTCCCTCCTCCGCCCCGGGCGCCACATCCAGCCACTTTAAAACAACATTCATATAAATATCTCCCGTCATTTCTCCCAGGCTCGTCCTGCTTATATAATTATATCTTTTGAAACTATTGAAATCCACTTTATCCAGAATATAACCGAAAGCATCATTGGTTAGTCCGAATAAGAAGGGCTGTTTAGTATGCATATGGCGTTTAATATAATAACCGATATTGGGTAAAGCCTCGCCGGGAATAGTAAGAACCTGCGCCGTACCTATATCCAAAAGATTTAATCTTGTGGTCACCGAATCATTATGAAACCCATTATATGTTTTGGCAGAACGATATACGGGGGAGTGATAAACAATAAACTGCATTTTTTTATTACCTACCGGGAAAGTGATGTTTTTAGCGGCACAAAACAGTACCGGATCTTTTTGAAGAGGCGCATCTGCTATAATCTTTAAAGCCTCATCTGCAAGCAGATATCCGATGCGTTTACATTCGCGCCAGGTACGGGCTTCCTTACCACCCGGTAAACGGTTATCTGCTGTAACCATCCCTCCCTGCGCACTGTTCATAAAAACAGCCGTTCCCCCTCCCTTTTCCGCTATTCGTTTGCATAAGGGGCCGATCAGATCGGGACTGAGGATGCCCCTGTCCGGACCCAGGACTTCCGGATGAATGGCATAGTTGATAAGTGTGGCAAAAGGTTTTCCTTTATTCTTTCCCGTAGCGGCAATAGCCTGAATAACTCCACAACGTGGATCATAAAGTTTTGGAGCATAATAGTTATAAGCGATCTTCCCCTTTGCTTCGCCCACCGCTATTTTTAACCAGGCCGGTTGCAGCTTCTTTTCCGCTTCATTGACCGCATCCGCAATTTGATGCACACACCAGTCCAGGTATTTTAAATTTACTGCAGAACGGCCGCTGCTGTCAAACGGAAAGCCGTAAGCATCCGGTGCGCTGTGCGTATGTGTAGCCCCGATCAAAATGTTCCTCGCCGGAATATTCTTTATTAATTTTCTGGATTGGTTGCCCAAAGGCATGGGCCAACCGAGGTTATCCACACTCACAATAGCCACTTTCGTATCTCCTTTCTCCAATACCAATGCCCTTGCATACAAGTCCCCTTTTTGTTGGGCCACCGGACTGGAAGGACCGATCCCTCCCGACACGGGCAATAAAGGATCGGGCGTGATGATCCTCGTTGCCACACCCGCTTTAAAAACCTGGGCACGGCAAGTAAAAGAAATACAAAACGAACAAACAATACAGGCCAGAAGTGTCTTTTGAGTCATAAGCCGTAAGTCATATGATTATATGTTATAAGTCGTAAGTCGTAACCAGAGGTAATTCGTAATTAACATTATCACCAGGGCTTTCCTGTTCCTTGTAATACCCACATCTTAGACCAGGGGCTGTTATTTTTGCCGGCCGCACCGAAAGCGGAATATGGAGTCACCTCCAGCTTATCGGCCGCGGCTTCTTCATTGGCGCTATTCAGATCCTGTTCATCTTTGGGATAATAAAATCTCAAGGGTAGTTCAGGCGCCACGGTCATATTTTGCACTCCGTGTATCCGGGGATAACCGGTCCGCCGAAAATCAAACCAGGATTCTGTAGCAACAGACCAGTTCGCAATCCATTTTTGTACCATTATTTGTTCCTGGGAATGATTAAACACAACTTTAGGTTGTTGAATATACTGATTATAATCGTCACTGATCCCCCAGGCTTCAAAAGAAGCCCTGATCGCATGATAATACTCCTGCCCGGCGTCCACATTCGTCCATCCTTTTACGGCTTTGGCCTCTGCAAGAATAAAATGAACCTCGGCGGCAGACATGATCCGGGCCTTTAGTAAAGGTCCTTTCGTCTTCGAGTAGATGGGATTAAGCCAGGAGACATGCGGATTATGAGAAGCCTGGTTCGGATCGGGACTCAGATTATAAACCTGGGGAGCCGACATGGCCACGGGCAATCCGACAAAGTCGGGATCCTGGTTAATATCTTTTAAAGTAAGTCCTTTGGCCGATAATATATCGGGAGATATATAACGCACTTTTCTGTCTGCCCCGTTTACAACGGTATCCGTTATATAATCGGTTCCCGTCGGTAGGCTATTGTCCACCTTGAGGAATACCTGTACTTTAGAAGCCCATATACCCAGCCGCGGATCATGATAAGCTTCTAAACTATCTACAAAAGTATTGCACATCTTGACCACCCGGTAATCGGTACTGTCTGCATCATAAGCTACATTGGTCGGCCAGGCGTCGCTGTTGCTGTTTCCTGCAAAATCCATGACCGCATCATCAGAAGCGGAAGTAATAAGGGGATACTTATCGGGGTTGTTTACTATATTTTCAATCCCTTCTTTTGCCACATCCGGTAATTTCTCCGAGATTCTCATATAATACCGGAGCGCAAGGGAATTGGCCAGTTTCCTCCACTTGGAGGGGTCTCCGTGATAATACACATCCGGTTCATCAATAGGGGCCTCGTATTCATTTTTGGATTTGGACAATAGGGTATTCGCCGTATCCAGATCGGCAAGTATTCCTAAATAAATCGTTTTTTGATCCGTATAAGCGGGGAAAGTGAATGCGTCTCCCCCTTTATCTCCCTGAAGCGCCTCTTTATAAGGTACATCCCCATACAGATCTGTCAGGAGCCCAAACATTACGGACCGCATGACCCGGCTCACACCTTCTAACAATTCATTATTCGAAGCTTTGGCTTTTTCATAAACATATTGATCATTTCTTAAGATCGTATAATAGCTTTCCCAGGGGTTGTCTCCTTTCCATTCATAGTTATTATAGGCCGTAGCATGCCCGTCCTTCTGGGTATATTGCATGACTCCCATGATATCACCAAATCCAAGGTTCACATACGTCTTCCCGGTCTCTGTCAATACGGTTGAAAGTACCAGGTTAGGGTTGGTGGTTTCGGGGTTTGCCCCATTGGGATTCTCATTTACTTCCATAAGATGTTTTGTACAGGAAAACAAACCTGTAGTAAGCCATAATACGATCCCCAACAACGCTATTTTATAAATACTTTTCATAACAAAATCATTTAAAGTTTTAGAAAGTCACGTTTAGCTTTACGCCTATGGGCATCACCCAGGGATTTACGTTATACGTTTCTATACCCTGTTCAAATTGCGATCCTCCATGACTGTCCGTAGTCGGGGAAAAAGCCCGCTCGGGATCAATATTGATTTTTGCTTTCGTCCATAAAATAATATTCCTGCTAAATACCGAAAGTGAAGCGCCCTGCAACTTCAACGAACTTATCCAGTTTTGTGGAAATTGGTAAGAGAGGGATATCTCCCTGAGTTTAATATAGGATGCGGGGAAAGTAAAGGCCTGTACAAAATCCCAGGGGTCAATAGCCAGATAAGGAAGGGTTAAAGTATAATTGGGATTATGGGGATCCCTGTTCAGGATATTCTCTCCCAGGTTCTCAATATATCCCGTCGGCTTGCCGTCCGAATCATAGCCTTTGGCCATCACTCCCGGTATAAATAAAGCGCCGTAAGGCAGGTTATATCCTCCAAAATTAAAGGGATAACTCGTATGCTCCGGCGTGGGGTAGCCTATTCTCGGAAAATGGTTTCCTTTAACTTTGATCAACTCGTCTGCATGTGCCACCAGATAATCCCGTAATTGTTTGCCTTTCAAACTACCGGCATCATAAAACTGCTTAAATTGGGTGGTGGCATGCCCGTCTTCCATTCCATACCGGTACGTTTGTGAAACGAAATCGCCCCCGTTCCGCCAATCAAAGGTCATGTTAATGCTCCAGTTTTTGAAGGACAACGTAGTCTGCATGCCCATAATAAATTTCGGATTGAAGTTTCCAACCTTATGTTTGGTATTATGCGCGCTGATGGCCTGCCATTTTGCACCGGCATCCGAAATAGATAACAAGGGATAACCATAATAGGGAGAAGATTTATCCGTCACGGTTCTTACTGCTGCACCATAAATATCTCCCACATCCTCTCCCTCATATGTCCAGGCGCCTCCTTTTACCTCTTCCCAAAAAGGGAAAAAAGGCATTTCTTGGGCCAGTTTTACAATTTTTGTTCTGTTGCGCGTCAGATTAAAATTGATATCCCAGTTCCAGTTCTTATTTTGGACCGGGGTGAGCCCCAGGGAAAGTTCAATGCCCCTGCTGCGCACCAGGCCGGCATTAATGCTTTTTGAATTGTAACCCGAAGAAGAAGGCAGCTGCGTGGTAAAGATCTGGTTCTCATCTTCCATCATGTAGTAAGTTCCCGAAAGGCGAAAACGGCTCCTGAGCAAATGAAGATCTATACCGGCTTCGTAAGAAGTGATCTTTTCCGGTTTCAGATAGTGATTTAACAAGGTATTGGAAGTGGTCAGCCGGGGAATATTATCCCATGCCCCCGCATCCTGCAATACGCTTACCAACTGATATGGGCGGGCATCATTGCCTACCTGGGCAATACCGCCTCTTAATTTTATAAGATTAATATTGTTGCTGTTCATTCCCGCCATCTCATTGATCAATAAACTCAAAGATGCAGAGGGATAAAAGTAAGGCTGTGCGCCAGGGAGTGTACTCGACCAGTCATTCCTGCCTGAAACATCCAAAAACAGCATATCTTTAAATCCTAAAGTTGCCATACCGTATATACTGTTCACCTGACGCTCCGTAATAGAACTGTTATAGTCTAAAAAGGCGGGTAAAATATTTTGCAAAGTATAAACGTTCGGTACCGTAAGGCCCGTTCCCGGCTTGGAGGAAGTATTTTGTAAATCATGTTTTTGGAAACGGATATTTCCGCCCACCGAAGCAGAAAGACTAAGATCGTTGAAATCATTTTGATAGGTAGCCAGAAAATCTGCATTGCTTTCAAAAGACTTGATATTTACAATACCAAAGGCCCCTCTGGGCTCTTCTGTAAAACTATAAGGAACTTCCATTCTCCTTTGCTCATTATACGTATCAAGCCCATAGCGCAGCATCAACTTTAAATGGGGAACAATGTCCCAGTCCAGTTTCATATTGCCATACAGGCGATCGCGCACAAAGCTGTTGTTGACCTCATAAGCCAGGAACCAGGGATTATCAAATTCCCCGTTATAGGGAGTTCGCTGCTGAATGTCTTTCAGGCCCGGCTCCCAATAATCTCTTAGATCCATGATATCAATATGTGGCGATACATAATACAAGGCCTGTAGCGGATTGGTTCCTTTCCCCTCTCCGGGGCGGTTATTGGAGTTGTTTCTGCTCAGGTCTATATTGGTACTCAAACGTAATTTTCTATTTATTTTCAATGAAGCGCTCAGGTCCAGTGTATTTCTGAATAGATCCGAATTGGGGATCAGGCCCCGGTGGCTCATATTGGAATAGGATAGCCTATAATTAAAAGATGCTGTACTATTGGCTACAGATATACTGTTCTGGCTGGTAATACCGGTCTGTAAAAAGTTCTTCACATTATCAGGATGGGACACTAAAGGCATAGGAATAGGCTTCCCGTTCTCGTCCAAAGGACTGTTCCATTGTACCGCCTTATATCCCATATCCAGTTCTCCTCCCGCCGTAGCATGCGAGCTCTCATCAATAAGTCCTAAAGGATTCGTTAACGGATTTCCGGTCAGAGAAACCGGGATACCCGAAAAGGATCCGGAGCCAAATTTTGTCTGCCATTTAAGATACTTATAAGGGATATCAAATACCGTACTTGAGCTTACCGTAACCGTTAATTTGTTGACACCGCTGCCATTTTTAGTCGTGATAAGTACCACTCCATTACCCGCGCGGGACCCATACAGGGCGGCAGCACTGGGGCCTTTCAAAACAGTTACACTCGCTATATCTTCAGGATTAATGCTGGCAATAGCATTTCCGTAATCCACAGTATTTCGGTTCCCGATGGCCGAAACATTATTTAAAGAGTTGGTGATAGGGATCCCATCGATGACAAACAACGGTTGATTGTCATTGCTTAAAGAATTAGCGCCTCGAATGACCATGCTTACGGAAGATCCCACTCCTCCCGTTTGATTAATGGCAACCCCGGTCGTCTTACCTGACAATGCAGTTAATATATTCTCATGGGGAACATGGTTCATCTCTTTACCCGAAATTTCATCGACCGAATATCCCAGGGCCCGTTTCTGACGCGTGATACCCAGTGCGGTTACCACCACGTTAGACAGTTTTTGAGAGATCAGCGTCAATTGAACATTCATATGATGCCGGCCGGAAACAGGTATGGTTTCAGTTTTATATCCGATAAAGCTAAAGATGAGCCTGGCATCCGGGCCTGAAACATGGAGTTGAAAATTCCCGTCATCATTGGTCAGGGTTGCCGCTTGCGCACCTTCTTCTCTGACCGTCACTCCCGATAGCATCCCTTGTTCATCCCGCACGTTGCCGCTCACTTCAAAAGCGGTTTGGGCGGCCCCCTGTAATGACAGACCCGCGATCAAAAAAAAGCCCAGAAAAATTTTTAGAAGATTTTTCATAACCTGTTTTTTATTTTTTCAAAAGTAAGTCCATCGGCACGGGCAGCCCTCCTATGTTAAGAGTAACCCGCAAACTCATTTTATCTTCTGTCACTCTATTGACCCAATGAAGATCCGGCTTGCCGCTCCCATCGGGAATAAGCGGAAGCACAACGGACTGCCCGCCGACCAGCCCCCAATGGCCGGAAGTTCCCGCAATAGGAAAAAGCGCTTTAACAACGGCAGCCCCGCCCACCCGGTTTGCGAAAGCGTAGGTCGTATTGGCCTCAAAAGTATAAGTACTATACGCCATTGCCTGTATTCCCCCAACTGTAGCCGGGCCTAATGATTGGGCTACAGCCGGGTCCCGGATCAAAGCAGGAAGGCTGGTTCCCGCCGGTATGGCCATCCCCAAAGCCTCTTTGGGAATATCCACGGCAAATTGCAGATCCTGTTGGGTCCAGGTGCCTGTCATCCAATTCATTTTTTGGCTGATATCTACAGTCTCTGACGGCTTCTCCAAAATTAAATTCATAGGAATAGTGGCCACATTGGGAACATCGAGATAGATCCCCAGGCTCAGGCTATCCTTCGTCAGATCGTTAACCCATATAGGATCCTGCTTTCCTCCATCCGGACTAAGAGGCAATACTAAAGATCCGGAACCCAGTAAGCCCCATTTTCCCGAAACTCCGGCATCGGGAAGGACAAAAGAAACGAGCGCCTTATCAAGCGGATTTTTAAATGAATACGTATTATCACTGTTGAAAGAGAAGGTATTTAACTGCGTAAACTGGATCTGATCTCCAAGCTCCGGCATTCCCAGGGCAAGGCCCAACAGCGGAGCCATATTTACCAGGCTGGTTCCCGCCGGGATCTCCATTCCCAAAGCCTCTTTGGGAATAGTTACTGCAAATTGCAGATCCTTCTGGACCCAGTCACCGGCCAGCCATTGCAATTGCTGGCCGAGGTCGGGTTCCTTCTCCTGCTTCTCGAGGATCAGGTTCATCGGGACCTCGTTTCCCGCAAGCTTCAGCGTAAAACTGATATTCAGGGTATTCTCACTTATATCATTGATCCAGTGAGGGTCGGGATCTTCTCCATCAGGGGTCAGTTGAACTACTGCCCCAAAAACCGTCAGCGCCCATTGACCTGAAGTACCTGCATCGGGAAGAATAAAGGAAAGGGGTGCTGTGCCAAGAGGATTGGCCATAGCGTAAGAACCGTCTCCATTAAAAGTAAACGTATTCAGTTCCGTAAATTGGACCAACTTCCCTACTTCCGGATCCAGCCCCAAACCCAGAAGCGGAGCCAGATCAATCAGGCTGGATCCCGCAGGGATAGCGACTCCCAACGCGTCTTTGGGAATGTCCACGGCAAATTGGATGTCTTTTTGTTCCCATGTACCACTTATCCATTCTTGCTTTGGTATTGTATCGCCAATTTTAATATTTTCCTTTTTCTGGCAAGAGGTCATTGCGATTACCAGGATCAATAAGATTGCAAGGGGTATAAGAAAAGGTATAATTTTTTTCATAACTGCCGGCATTTAAGGTTTTAGTTTGTTATGATCATCAGGGGCATAAACGACCCAAATAGGATGGATTATTCTAAATAAATAACAACAGCCTGTTTAAAGATTTTTTAGGTTGAACGTGGCAGCATTTAGTGAGAATAAATTCATTTTTTAAAAGGTTAAAGTAACTACGACAAATATATTATTTAGATTTTAAAAAAAAGAGTTCTCCTATTTAAAGGTCTATTTAAATTAGGGAAGTCGCTATTATTCTTGGTTTTCGACTTAATTAATTCGTTAAAGGATCTTTATATCTAACGAAGCACTTACAGGATTTTGGATTATTCGTAAATCATTGAACACCAGTTCACTGCAAATAAATATTTTTAAGGGAGAGAAGAGGATAAAGCAATCCGTACTCTTATATACCCATTAATTCCAACTCTGAAACCATAGTTATTTATAATTTTTCATTGCTCGCTTTTGATATCTTTTTTTCCTTATAACCTCCTGAATGGAAAAAATATATATCCGTGCTATTTCGTAACAAAGAGAAGTTATGGGCTCCTTCATGTGTTGCTCTTATAAAACGAAGTTGGGAATCGTGAACATCATCCAAAACAAAAGGAGGCCTCTTATCTTTATTGATATAGCTTAAATGAATATTATTTAAAGTTAATCCTTTTACATGCCTCACATAAAAACCATAAGCCGGTAATTTGCCAAACATGGTCGGTTCAGGATATCCTTCTTCATTTTCCGGAGGAACAATTTTTGCATCTTTTTCTGTTCCACCTCCTTTAAATACAATTTGAACATTATCAATAGAGACATCTTCAATAGGATGACCCGGTATACCGCTAATAATAGCCCCTATTGCATTCTCTTTTCTGCCTGCATTATAAACCACTATATTGTTGATACTGACGTTCCTCAGGTGACCCACCGGGACACCTTGCGGTCCCCGCATCCTGCTTCCCAACCGGATAAATATCGGAGCGCCCACAATGTCCCGCATGGTAATATTGGATATAGCAACCTCCTCCAGATCTCCCCCGTCAACCGTTTCCAATGCAAGTCCTCTGCACTTTTCAAAAATACAATTGCTGATCGTAATATTTTTATATCCTCCATTGGATTCGGTACCTAGTTTTATCCTACCCGTAGGCCTTTTTGATGCCGAACCTATAGGCTTAAAAGTGCCGTCTAAGAAAGTGCCTTCCTGATATCCTCCGGTCACCAGACAATTCGTTATGGTAACATTCTCCGTAGCTCTTGCAAGCCCGAGCCCGAAAGAACTTTTTAGGCAAATGGCATCATCCCATGGTGAGTTCACACTACAATTAGAAATATGTACGTTCTTGCAACAGTCAATATCCATTCCGTCTCTGTTGGTGTCCATCATTAAATTATCAATGGTCAAATTATCTACCCCTGTTGCCAAAAGCCCAAAATGTCCGCCATGTAGAATAGAAAAATCTCTCAAAATCACATTATGACAGTTCTTTAATGCGATCGCCTTATCACCCAATCCTTCAGTGGCACCTTTCGGCGTGCCTCTCACCAATCCTTTCCCATAAATTGTTCCAGGCCCTTCAATTGTAATATCTTCCAGGCCTATTCCCCAGATAAGGCTGTTTTGCCAATGACTGTGGCCAAAATCCTGGTATTGATCATCCGGATTATACTCTGGTTTGTCATAATCGGAAGATTTATCAGATGCTACGATAGTACAACCTCTACTCAGATAAAGAATAATATGGCTTTTTAGATGAATAGAACCGGAAAGGTAGGTCCCCGCCGGAAAGATAACCCTTCCGCCTCCGGCTGAGGCAGCAGCCTCAATAGCCTTGTTAATTGCATGAGTATCCAATGTTTTTCCATCACCTTTAGCTCCATAATCTTTGATATTAAACCCTTGATAAGGATTATGTAAACCGGAGAGCGGGTAAAACGATTTTCTCCCGCTCATAGATTTTTCTGAAACCAGGCGTTCGGAAACAGACCATCCCGGAGTAGCCACAAAACAAAGTGCAATCGAAAATAAAAAGGACAATAACGGAAGCGAAATAAAACTCTTCTTCATAATGCAACATTTGTTGTAAAGGTAGCTTGACCTTTAGGATAATCCTTCCACTATTTTAACTCAAACTTCACTTTTATTGGATAAAGAAAGTAAAAATGTAATCCTAAAATAAATTAATATAATTTTTTTTGGATAAAAGAAGTTTTAATTATCTTTAGCCTCCAAACAGTTCTTTTATGAAATAACTTTTATTATGAAGCCAGCCTTTCAATACCAGCTACCCGAAAATGAAAACTCTTTCAGGGTTTTTCATAAAACGCAGGGTAAACAAAATACACCATTACATTATCATCCCAATTATGAAATGAATTTTGTCATCAAAGGTAATGGAAGACGGATTATTGGTAATAACATTGAAGAGTTCGAAGCGGGAGATCTTATTTTGCTTGCCCCTAATATTCCTCATCGCTGGAAAAATACCAGAAGTTCCCAAGACGAATATTCTTCCCTGGTCATTCAATGGGAAAAGGACTTTTTAGGAAATGCATGGCAATGTACCCCCGAGTTTAAATCTATCGGAAAACTACTTGATCTATCCAGTCGGGGGATCAAATTTGACCGCTATTATGCCAAAGAAATTAAAAAAAACCAAATGGCCCTGTTGAAGCTTTCTCCTTTCAACAGGCTTATTTTTTTTCTGCAATTATTGAATGAACTGGCGAAAGCTTCGGAGTTCAGGACCTTATCGGAACAACAACTTTCATTTGCCCACAGTGTTCCCAACAGCCGTATTGAGAAGGTATTTCAATACATTAGAGAAAATTATTCCGGAAAGATCACCTTATCATTAGTGGCCGACCTGGTCAATATGAGCGAGGGGGCTTTTTCAAGATTTTTTAGCCAGTCTGTCCAGAAACCCTTCTTTACATTTCTAAATGAATACCGTATCAATATGGCTTGTAAAATGCTGATCGAAACAGATATGAACGCCAATGAAATAGGTTTTGCAACCGGTTATGAAAGTCTTCAGTTCTTTTACCGGCAATTTGCTAAATATAACAATTGCTCTCCAATAGAATATAGGAAAAGATTCAGGTCCTCTTTTTCATAGAAAACAGAGAAATCTTTTTCATTCCTTCTCAACCGGCCTTTCCCCAATACTTTATGATTATGACCGAAGGAACCCGTTCCCGGCAAAACTGGAAAGATAAGTTGTACCTTATTATTTTCAGATCTTCCACCTCCAAAGGGAAATTGTTTGATGTTTGCCTGCTTGCGGCTATTATACTAAGTGTACTGGTTGTTTTACTGGATAGCGTTCCCCGCATTCATGCGCAAATGGGCATGTTCTTTCACTCGGTGGAATGGGGTTTCACCCTTATCTTTACCCTTGAATACCTATTGAGGATCATCGTATTGAATGATAAATGGAAGTACGTGTTAAGTCCTATAGGTATCATTGATCTGCTTGCTATTTTACCTACTTACCTTAGTCTCTTTTTCATAGGCTATCAATACCTGATAGTGCTTCGTTCTTTGCGATTGCTCAGGGTATTCCGGATCTTCAAGCTATGGCGTTTCATGCAAGCCAGCAGTTTTTTGGTCAAAGCCTTATATAACAGCTACCGAAAAATCATGCTGTTCATGCTCTTCCTCATATTGATGGTCATTATTGTAGGTTCATTAATGTACATTGTAGAGGGAAATTCTCCGGGATTCGAGAGTATTCCAAACAGCATTTACTGGGCAGTGGTTACGATGACGACTGTGGGTTACGGAGATATCTCTCCTGCCACTCCCATAGGTAAATTCATTTCTATTATGGTCATGCTTTGCGGGTACAGCATTATAGCCGTACCCACCGGCATTCTTACTTCAGAAATGGCCAGATCTATGAAGGGAGGAAAGAGCGCAATAAAATGTAACCGTTGTGGGGCGGCAGGCCATTCCAAAGATGCACGATATTGCCGGATTTGTGCCGAGCCTTTAACAAAAGAAGCGACAGGAGGATCAGAATCATAGTCCGTCAACCAGCATCAAATATTTCAAAAAACCCTTTCTCCGCCAATATACGTTGCACTCGGCCGGGCCTCCAAAATATTTTCCATATCTACTTTCATAATATCCTGGTCCATAATAACAAAATCTGCAAATTTACCCGGTTCAATACTCCCCTTTTCCCGTTCCTCAAAATTGGCTTTTGCCGCCCAGATAGTCATACCACGCAACGCTTCTTCACGCGTTAAAGCATTTTGAGATTGAAATTCGAACGAAGGATACCCGGAAGGGTCTCTACGGCTGACAGCAGCATAAAAGGTCTTCATGGGATTAATGTCTTCCACAGGAAAGTCGGTCCCCAGAGGCAGCCATCCATTTTCTTTTAGAAGCATTTTATTGGCGTAAGAAGTCATAAGCCTTTCGGTCCCAAGCCGCTCTTCCACCCAATACCTATCGGAAGTGGCATGGGTAGGCTGCACAGAGGGTATCACATTGTATTTTCCAAATAATCCGATATCCCCAGGATGTAATATCTGGGCGTGTTCAATGCGCCAGCGCCGGTCATTTTTTCCTTTCAGTACTTTTGCATACATCCGGAGTATCATCCGGTTAGCCGCATCCCCAATAGCATGCGTACACATCTGGAAGTCTGAATCCAGGAGCTTCTCTGCTATTTTTTCAAAATATGCAGGCGGTTTTAACAACAGTCCGTTCCAACCCGGGCGGTCGGAATAAGGCTCCAGCAAACAAGCACCACGGGATCCTAAGGCGCCATCGGAAAACAACTTAAAAGCACGTACGTGTAACCTGTCTGTTTTGTAAGGACCGGTCTTTAGATAATAGTCATAATTGAAGGGCTCATCTGAAGCCATAATGTATAGCCTCATCTTCAACCTTCCGGCCTTTTGCATCTGGTCGATGAAATCGATCGTTCTTTTAGAGAGCCCGCAATCGACAACAGTGGTCAGTCCTGCGGCAAAGCAAGCTTTCTGTGCATCCAGGAGGTATTTTTCTTTCTGCTGAAAAGTTGGATCCGGGATCTTCCCATTCACAAGATCTACAGCATTATCTACCAGAAGACCGGTACATTTTCCATTCCTGATCGCTATTTCTCCTCCATCTACCTCATCTCCGGGTTTTATACCCGCCAGGACCAATGCCGCCTGATTGGCAATAGCAGCATGACCGTCAATACGAATCAGTAAAACAGGGGTATCGGGAAAAATTTCATTCAGCCGCCTGTTATCGGGAAAATGCCGAACCGGCCAATCATTTTGGTTCCATCCCCGGCAGACAAGCCATGCAGCCTCTTTGTGCATTGCAAAATCCTGCACCCGCTGCAGCACTTCTTCCCAGCTTCGCGTACCAGCCAGGCCGACTTCTTGTAAGGACCGGCCATAATTATAAAAATGTGCGTGGCTGTCAATAAACCCGGGATAAACAGCCTGTCCTGACGCATTCACTTTATGCCGCGACTCATATTTTTCTAAAATTTCCCTGTCCGAGCCCACCGCAACAATTCGCCGGTTCTTTACCGCAAGGGCGTTTTGAAGGCTAAAAGCTTCGTCTACAGTATAAAGGACCGCATTATAAAGGATTAAATCAACATTTATTCTCATTTCAGGCGCTTCAAAAAATATCTTAACGGCTTCTGTCTAAATTACAAAATCTCAGATCTCATTTTTACAGCTCTGCCTTTGCCAGGGCCTGATCTAAATCCGCTATAATATCCTCCACATTTTCAATACCTACGCTCATGCGGATCAGCCCATTGGTGATTCCGGCTGACACTCTTTGTTCTTCGGGCACGCCATAGTGGGTCATAGAGGCCGGGTGACACAATAGGGTATCGCAGGTACCGAGCGAAACAGCACGTGTGCAAAAATTCAAATTATCGATCAACGATTTTCCCGCTCCTAATCCTCCTTTGAGTTCGAAGCTCATCATGGCGCCGGGATGTTTCATTTGCTTTTGTGCAATAGACTGATCCGGATGCGAGTCAAGAGCCGGATAATTGACCCGCGCAATGGCGGGATGTTCCTCCAGGAAACGGGCTACCTTCAGCGCATTATAACAGTGGCGTTGCATACGCAGCTCCAGGGTTTTCATGCCTTGGGTAAGCAGATAGGCATCAAAGGGGCTGCTGTTTCCTCCAAGTAAAAGATGCGTCTTCTGAACGGCCGTCTTCATTTTATCCATATCTCTCCCAATGAGAGCGCCGCCGACTGCCGACCCATGACCATTTAAGAATTTTGTGGTTGAATGGAAAATAAAATCGGCTCCATAGCGAAAGGGCTGTTGAAGGTAAGGCGTGGCAAAAGTATTGTCAACTGCAGAAATAAGTCCGTATTTTCTTGCCAGTCCCAAGACTCGTTCCAGGTCTACACACCGGAGCGTAGGGTTGGCAGGCGTTTCCAGATACATCATACGGATAGCCTTATGCTCCTTTAGCACTGTTTCCACAGTTTCCGGCCGGTGCATATCCGTCATTATCGTTTCTATCCCCAGTCCGGGAAAGATCTTTCGCAACAATTCATCGGTACCTCCATAAAGCGAAGGATGCGTAAGTACTTTATCCCCCGCTTTGAGGCAGGAAAGGAACAAGGTACTGAGCGCGGCCATCCCCGAAGCATGCAGGAGGGCCTTCGCTTTTAGAGGCTGTCCGTTTTCATCTTTCAATCCAAAAGTTTCCAATGCCGCCAGCTTGCCTTCCGCTTCCGCAAAAGAGGGATTTCCCCAGCGCGTATAAATGTATCCCTCTTCTTTCCCGCTAAAGCGGTTCATTCCCTGTTCGGCCGTATCAAAAACAAAGGTAGAAGAAGCATAAATGGGCGTTACATGCGCATAATTGGGATCCGGTAAATGGCCCCCATGGACACATACAGATCCAAAACCTGCAGGTTCTTCAGATTTTTTTTTCATTATTTGTACTTGTTTATGCAAAACCGTAAACTTACGGCAAAATTGGGAATAATATCGGAGAAGCGAAGGCAGAAAGAAATCCTTTAATATCTGAAACATTCTCAGACCTTAGTCCTGCCTACTGCTACTGCCATTGCCTACTTTTCCGCCCATCCCTTCTTTTATCAACTTATCATTTAACCATTGCAAAGTCGGGCTTACGTCCTTAACTTTACGACGGTTTATTTTTTGAGATAACCATTACTTTTCCGGGATGATCTCTGAATGAAAAAGCTTTATGTATAAATATTTTTACTTTACATTACTTGCCATCGCAAGCCTGTTGACGACCGCGGTGCAAACCTTTGCGCAAGAGACTCAAATTGAGGTGAGCGGCACAGTAACCGATAAAAAAAGCGGGGCATCTCTGAATTTTGCATCGGTAGCCTTATTACATGCCTCGGATTCTTCTATCATAGCCGGAGGCAATACCAATGAAAAAGGAGCCTTTACTTTAAAGACTTCCTATACTAAAGACCTGCTACTGAAGATCTCCTATCTTGGTTATCAAAGCCGCATGCTGTCTCTTCATCTTAAAAAAGGAACTAAAAAGCTGACATTAGGGAAAGTCACCCTGGCGCCTTTCTCCAGTAAGCTTAACATGGTAACCGTTACCGCTGAGAAAAAGAAGATGTACGAATTCAAGAAAGACAGCATCGTTTTCAACGTACCTGAAGACTTTGAAACAGGCGGAACAGCCCAGGATGTTTTGGAATATACGCCTTCGCTCACCATGGATGCAGACAACAACATCATGGTAAAAGGGAAAGGCAATGTAGGCGTGTATATTGACAACAAACCCATAAGGGATCTGGGCTTCAGTGTCCAGGAATACCTGGAAAATACGCCCGCTTTTATGATAGAAAAGATAGAAATCCTGAAAACGCCGCCTGATCCCGAGGATGCGGCAAAAGCGCTGGCAGCAGGTGTTACCGATCGCTATTACCTCAATATCCTCACCAGGAAAATTCGTTTCCGCGGATACAGTGCCGCCCTTACGGGAGGTCTTAATACCCATGACGAACAAACGGGCCGCATACGTTTTAACATGAACATGAAACCCTTTCAGCTCAATTACAACAACAACCTTCGCGGACGTACCGACAGCAACTACCTCCATCGTACAAGTTTCATAGGAGACGAAGATTCTTCCGTTCTGGACCAAAAAAGTTATAGCAAAAGCCTGAGGTTCAATCAGAATCTGAATGCAAGATATACTTTCCAATTTGCCCAAAAGGAAGAGCTGCGACTACGGGCCCGCCTGGATTGGAACAAAAGGAAAGATCAACGCAGCAGCCTCAGTAAAATAACGAACCCGAAAGATGTGCCGGATCAGGACCGGATCCAGACCAATGAATCTCATTCCAACGGATATGGTTTTAGTGGTAGCGCAGATTACAAAAAAGAATATGAAAAAAAGGGGAAAGAACTCAGAGCTTCCGTAAATATCCGGCAACGGAACAATACAAACGACCGGCATTCATTAGATAATTACAGAATTAAGAGCGACAGCCTCTTTCAGAAAAATGGAGGCAACAGTACAAGCCGGGGATTACGTTCAAATCTGCAGTATAAAAACAGCTTTGGTAGTGAAAACAAGCATTTTTATGTACTTAACGGTTCCTTCTCCTGGAATGACCGTCACAACCTCAATGACGTAAGCCGCTCAGATACTACAGCCTCTTCTCATCAGCTTTATATGAACAAGAGACTTTCCACAAATTATTTCAATAATAATGAAAGCTACGGGGCATTAGCGCTCATAGGGAAACGAGATAAAAAGCTGGGATGGGTAGCCGCGGCCAGCCTATCCTATAATTTAACCCATAGCCATGATACCTACCGGGGGAGCAGGGTAAATAATGATGTATTATCCTCACGAAATGCATTGGGGATGAACTTCAGTCCCGGAGAAGAACAAATGATAAGCCTCCATTTCAATCCCGGTTTCCAAAGTTATGAGCAAAAGACCATCGCCAACGACAGCGCCGGTCTGAACACTTATAAATACACCAATTTTATACCCGGCGCTTCTGCAAAATATGAACTGGGAGATCATGAGATCTCTTTCCACTACGATCGCAAAACCAGACAACCCAGCTGGGACCAGCTCAATCCTTACGTAGATAATAACGATCCGCTCAATATCCGTACGGGAAATCCGGATCTGCGACCGCAATTTACCAATGAATATAAACTGCGCTATGAATATAACCACAATTCCTTTTATGCTTCTTTTAATCTGGAAGACGACCTATCAAAAGACGTGATCTCCGGATACACAACGGTAGACAGCAGTGGTGTTTCTACCCGCACTTATGTCAATCTGAAGGAACGAAAAAAGAAATCTGCCGATCTCAATGCCGGTATCCATTATTTTAAAGATCTGCCTGATTGGGACGCCAGTATCAACGTGAATGCCGGCGGGGGGCTTTCCGCCTATCAGATGAGATCGGATGATGAACATGTCAGTGAAGATTTTCGCAATGTCTCCGGCTTATCCAGCAATCTTAAGATATGGACCGCTCTAAAAGTAAAGTTCCTGTCTCTTATCTTAAAGGGCCGCTATTATGGCCCCCGTTATTTTTCACAGGGAAAGCGCCCTGCACGCTTCCGTTCCGGCTTACGTACCAGGGCTTCTTTCTTCCAGCACGACCTAAACATTTCACTCGGTATTGAAAATCTTTTCGGGGCTTCTGTGGAAGACAATTTTTATAAAACGGACCGTTATATTCAATACAGCAATAACCGCCAGGATGTGCGCTATTTCAGCCTGTATGTTACCTACCGATTCAAAAGTTACAAAAAGCTCGGGCAGGAGGGAGATGACGGATAAGAATGAGGTGCCCATCTCTCGTTTATTCGTAAATTTGAGCCTCCGATAATTTTTAAATACAAAAAGAAAAATGGATTACCGAATAGAAAAAGATACAATAGGAGAAATTAAAGTACCTGCACATGCTTATTGGGGCGCACAGACCGAGCGTTCCATTGAAAATTTCAATATCGCGCGGGATACCAATAAGATGCCCAAAGAGATCATAGAAGCCTTTGCTTTCCTGAAAAAGGCGGCGGCACTGACCAACCTGGATGCCGGGGTGCTGTCAAAAGAAAAAGCTGAGCTGATTACCCGCGTATGTGATGAAATACTAGAAGGAAAGCTGGCTGACCAATTCCCCCTGGTAGTCTGGCAAACCGGATCCGGCACCCAAAGCAATATGAATGTAAATGAGGTAATTGCTTTCCGGGGACATGTGCTGAACGGCGGAGCATTAACAGATAAAACCAAAACGCTTCATCCGAATGATGACGTAAACAAATCCCAGTCTTCAAACGACACCTTCCCTACGGCCATGCATATCGCGGCATACCGGATGCTGATCGGGACGACTCTTCCCGGTCTGGAAAAGCTCAAAGATACTTTCACGGCAAAGGCCCGGGAATTTAGCAAAGTGGTAAAGATCGGCCGCACACACTTTATGGATGCCACCCCGCTTACCCTAGGGCAGGAAATTAGCGGCTATGCTTCGCAATTGGAGCATGGGATACGTGCCATAAAAAATTCACTGGCACATCTCAGCGAATTGGCGTTGGGAGGAACGGCGGTAGGCACCGGGATCAATACCCCTAAAGGTTATGCCGAAAATGTGGCTCAACAAATTGCAGCGCTTACCGGCCTGCCTTTTATAACTGCACGGAACAAATTTGAATCGCTTGCAGCTCATGACGCCATTGTAGAAGCTCATGGAGCATTAAAAACCGTAGCGGTCAGCCTGATGAAAATTGCCAACGATATCCGGATGCTTTCCTCCGGCCCCCGCTGTGGAATTGGTGAAATAAGCATTCCCGCCAACGAACCCGGCTCTTCTATCATGCCGGGGAAGGTCAACCCCACACAATGCGAGGCATTGACTATGGTGGCCGCTCAGGTCATGGGCAACGATGTCGCCATCAATGTGGGAGGATGTACAGGCCAGTTTGAGCTCAATGTATTCAAACCCGTCATGATATTCAACTTTCTACATAGTGCCCGCCTGATAGGAGAAGCCTGCATCTCTTTCAATGACAACTGCGCCATGGGCATTCAACCTCATAAAGAAAATATCAAAAAGAACCTGGAAAACTCCCTTATGCTGGTAACCGCCTTGAATACCAAAATCGGCTATTATAAAGCTGCCGAAATCGCACAAAAAGCCCTGAAAGACGGTAAAACGTTAAAGGAAACGGCAGTGGCGCTCGGCTATGTAACTCCTGAACAATTTGACGAATGGGTAAATCCTGCCAAGATGGTGGGGACGATTGAAGAATGATTGGGCTCATTCCGATCCATTAATGAGCTTTCTCCTCTCTTTGGTCATTGGAATGAGGAGTATGTGCGTGCTTTATGACATCATTCCGAATGTAGTGAAACGGAATGAGAAATCTTATTATAATTGATGAGTATATTTGTCCCATTGATTATCCTTTCAGTTTCCCGAACGGATTAAAAGCCCTGTTGGGCAAGGAATGATTCTGCCGCTCGGCATATTTCAGATGATCATGAATATTCCTGATCCGAAAGAAGTAAGTGCCCGATAAACAAATAACCCCCATAACACCCATGGCCCATTGTCCGCCCAACAGCCCTGCAATCACCCCAGCCACCATACTGCCGAAAGGCATCGTTCCCTGCAGGCAGACCGTATAAAAGCTCATCAGCCTTCCCCGTTTATCTTCATCCACAAGCAACTGTAACATCGTGTTAGTAGAGGTGGTATGTACCATCTGCCCCAGGCCTGCAAAGGCGATAAATAAAAGAGAAAGTACCAGAGAACGGGAGATGGCAAAACAAATAATACCTGTCCCCAGAAAAATACCGGTAAAAGAAAGGATCTTTTTGAATTGTGCAATAGTACGCCTTTTGGTAAGGTATAAAGCCCCGCAGATGGCGCCTATACCGGAAGCGCTCATGAGGAATCCCAGCGTTTGGGCATCGCCTCCTAAAATATCTTTTGCAAAAACGGGAGCCAGTGTTTTCAAAGAAGCATTGGAAAAACTAACGACAGCCAGCATGGAAAGGAGCACCTGCATGATCTTTTTGGTCCGTATATATTGAACGCCTTCCTTTAATCTTTGAAAGACCCGGGGAGCATCCCTCAGTCGTTTCGTTACCGCCGGCAAATGCATGAGCAATAAACAGAGAACTACCAAAGCATAGCTGAAGGCATTTGCCATAAAACACCACGCCTCGCCCACCAGGCTGATCAAAACGCCCGCTATAGAAGGTCCGATCAATCGCGACAGGTTAAATACCGTAGAATTTAATGCGATGGCATTGGTAAGGGATTCTTTATCCTGATCTACCATTTCCACAACAAAGGATTTCCGCATAGGCGCCTCGAAAGCGTTGACGACTCCCAGCATAAGGCTCAGAAAAATCAAATGCCAGACCTCCACCCAGCCCATAAAAGTGATAAATCCCAATAAAAAAGCCTGCAGCAGCGCCAGAGATTCTATACGAATGAGCGCCTTGTGCCGGTTCCAACGATCGGCAAACACCCCTGCAAAAGGAGCAATAAAAAAAATGGGGATCTGTTCGCAAAAACCGATCAGTCCAAGTAAAAATGCAGAATGTGTAAGCCTGTAAACCAGCCATAACATGGCCATGCGCTGTATCCACGTACCCACCAGCGATAAGGTCTGACCCATTACAAACAACCGGTAGTTTCTGTAAAACAAGGCCTTTTGTTGCAGAAAATATTCCTTAATCCAGTTACGCTTTCCCTCGGTCATCTGTATAAATTACAAAGATAACGCAAGCCGGTTTAATTCATATAAAGAGATCAACCGTATTATTCTTCCAGTCTGTAGGCATCAAGGGTATTGCCTTCGAAAGTAGGAACGATCAACAATTGCAATTCGGGAACATAAGAAATATCAGCGGTATTTTTAGAACCTTTGGTATCCAATAATTTTTTGGCCTTTCCATTATGGACATCTACTGCGTATATCTCACCGATCCAACGGGAGGCAATAAACGTACTATCGTTATACAGCGCCAGTCCGTCCCCACCTTTTACCCCATCTGTGAGGAGCGTTAATTTCTGGTCTTTGGGATCGTAATGATACAGGCCCCCTCCGGTAAGGATCCATAACTTATCATTCCAGATCATTAGGCCGTTCGCATCTTTCACCTCCGGTTTGTCTATAAAAACGGAAATTGTATTATCCGCATAGCGATATACTTTTCCCTGCCGGGTATCCGATATATAGACGGTCCCCTGGTCGTCAACGGCTACGTCATTCAAAAAGGTAGCTCCGGGGGCGGTTATCTTTTGTTTCACTTTTGCTGAAGCCACATCAACAAGTACCAGTTGCTCCAGATCAGCGACATATAAGATCCCGTTATACATGCCAAGACCCTTGGGCGCATTCAGTCCGTCTATCCAATGTAATTTTATAATTTTCCCGTCAGGACCAACCTGGGAAATAAAACCGCTTCCATCGTTGCTGTTGGCCTTGCCGTTTATGTTAGAGACATAAAAAAGCCGCTGTTTTGAATTCCATAAGGCCGATTCAGGGGTACGTAAGGCGGTATCCAAAGTCCATTTTTCCGCAGGTTTGAGCTGCATTCCCTGTAAGCGACTCGAATCTTTATTGGCCTCTCCCGGCATGGAAATTCCTTTTTCGTCTACCCGTGTGGAATCTCCGTCAGAGGAGGAAGAAGTGCCGTTGCAGGCCGCTAACATTGAAACCAATACGATGGCAAAAAGGCTTTTTACAAATCTTAACTTCATAACTATAGGGTTATTTATATTATAAATAAAAGACAAATTATAATTAAAGGACGAATATATTATCTTATTTTTGAATTACAATAATAAGATCAGCTCCTATTTATTCATATCATAAACAACAAGTCCTAATAATACAACGTGCCGCTTTGTCCAATAGTTGTACCTTGCGACCATGTCCATATCGGTATCCGATTTAACCAAAACCTATGGCGGGCAAAAAGCCATTGACCACTTGTCTTTTTCCATTTCAAAAGGGGAGATTGTCGGGTTTTTAGGACCTAATGGCGCCGGCAAGTCGACTACCATGAAAATCCTCTCCGGTTATCTGCCGGCCACCTCCGGGATTGCCAGGGTCTGTGATTATGAAATTGATAAACATCCGCTCGAAGTGAAAAAACGTTTAGGTTATCTGCCGGAATCCAATCCGCTTTACCCGGATATGTACGTGAAGGAGATCCTTTCATTCACTGCCGGGCTTTTTCATATACCTCATAAGAAGAAAAGGATAGAGGACATTATTGCACTGACAGGGCTTGGTAAAGAATGCCACAAAAAGATAGGAGCCTTATCAAAGGGATACAAGCAAAGAGTAGGGCTTGCAAGGGTATTGCTTCCCGATCCTGAAGTTTTGATATTGGATGAGGCTACATCGGGCCTGGACCCCAACCAGCTCGAAGAGATACGTCAATTGATCACCGAACTGGGCCGCCATAAAACCGTATTGCTTTCCACCCATATCATGCAGGAAGTCAAAGCGGTTTGTGAAAGAGTGATCATCATTCATGAAGGGAAAATCGTGGCTGATGACGCCATCGGGAAATTGGAGAGGCAGAGTCCGATCACGGTACTAACGGTGACATTCGAACAAAAGATCTCGAAAAAACTACTCCTGGGACTTGGGGGAATAAAAGAAATTTCGGAAAAAAATGCGCATACCTGGCATCTTTCGACCCGCCATCCGGAAGAGTTGAAAAAAAGTTTGTGGCAATTGGCTTTGCAAAACAACCTGAACATCGTTTCTTTGCAGAGCAACACGGCTTCTCTGGAAGCGCTGTTTCACAAACTTACCAATCAAAAAAATAAAAGTCAATGAGTATTATAACAACTGTACACGCCCGTCAGATCCTTGACTCCAGGGGCAATCCTACCGTTGAAGTGGAAGTATTTACCGAAGAAGGTGCTTTTGGGCGGGCGGCGGTACCCTCCGGAGCCTCTACCGGTGTTCATGAAGCTGTAGAATTGCGTGATAATGATAAAGACGTTTACTTAGGTAAAGGCGTACTGAAAGCCGTCGAGAATGTAAATAATCTCATTCAGGATGCGCTTATGGGGTGGGAAGTTTCGGATCAGGCAGGTATAGATCAGCTGATGCTCAACCTGGACGGCACACCCAACAAAGGAAAATTAGGCGCCAATGCTATTCTTGCCGTAAGTCTTGCTGTTGCTAAAGCTGCCGCAATGGAAAACGGCCTGCCCCTCTACCGGTATGTGGGTGGAACCAATGCCCGTACCCTACCCGTTCCGTTAATGAATATTCTGAATGGCGGCTCTCACGCAGACAATAAAATAGATTTTCAGGAATTCATGGTGGTGCCCTATGGAGCGGCTTCTTTCTCGGAGGCATTAAGATGGGGCGTAACGGTTTTTCATACACTGAAAAAAGTATTAAAAAGTAAAGGGTATTCTACTAATGTGGGGGATGAAGGAGGCTTTGCACCCAACATCCAAAGTAACGAAGAAGCTATTGAGACCGTTATCCAGGCCATCAAAGAGGCGGGTTTCGAACCGGGAAAACAAATCGGGATCGCACTGGACCCCGCTGTAAGTGAATTGTATCTGGCAGATGAGAAAGTATATCATTTTCTTCATTCGGACGGCCGCAAGCTCTCCGCCGATGAGATGGTGGCCTACTGGGAAAAATGGGTCGGTAAATATCCCATCGTATCTATAGAGGATGGGATGGCCGAAGACGACTGGGACGGGTGGCAAAAACTGACCGATCGTATTGGGAAAAAAGTACAACTGGTAGGCGACGATCTTTTTGTAACCAATGTAGAGCGTTTACAACAAGGTATAGATAAAAACATCGGAAACAGTATTCTGATTAAAGTAAATCAGATCGGCTCGCTCACGGAAACCCTGAATGCCGTTCAATTGGCACAGACACACAGCTACACTTCCATCATGAGCCATCGCTCCGGTGAAACGGAAGATACCACCATCGCAGATCTGGCAGTAGCTCTGAATACCGGACAGATCAAAACCGGTTCTGCATCCCGAACCGATCGGATAGCCAAATACAACCAATTACTTCGGATTGAAGAAGAATTGGGAGATACGGCTGTATTTCCAAAAAATCTTTTTACATTTGAGAGATAAAAAGAGCCCCCCATGGTGCGAAAAATTCCTAAATGGTTAAAAAACAAGTATACCATTGCTGCAGTTATCTTCCTGGTATGGATCACGTTTTTTGACCGGAATGATCTTATCACGCAGGTGGGTTATGTAGTCCACCTGCATGAACTCAGGGCTCAAAAAGATTACCTGAAAACGCAAATAGACACTACTGACGAACAACTTCATCAACTTTTATCCAATCCCGATAAGCTGCAACAATTTGCCCGGGAAAAATATCTTATGAAGAAAAGCGATGAAGACGTTTTCGTGATCCAGTAATTTTTGAAGCGGTAACATATATTTTTGAGGGGATACAATAGAATGCCCGATCAGGCGTTTAGATAAGGAAGTAAATTTTTAAATCAAACTATTTTAATGCTTTCCTATGAATCCACATGCTACCCCAAAAGACGCAGACCCATCCGGATCACTCCAACCCGTACCTGAAGAGGAAGACAGTGACAACTCCTGCTGCCAGGCTCTTTCTGCCTCTGACATAGAAGAAATTTTCCGCCAATTGGATGAAATCCGGTACCGGCCCGGAAGGGAGTTGGTATACAAGATCTTTAAATATGCAGGTATCCCTCCCAAATGTCCGGATTAACCTATCTTTGTTGAATGAGGCTCAAGGAGAAATATGCATATGTGATAGATTATTTTGAAAAAAATAATCCGGATGCAAAAACGGAATTAATTTACGATACCCCTTACCAATTGCTGGTAGCCGTTATACTTTCAGCCCAATGTACGGATAAACGGGTGAACATGACCACGCCCTATATTTTTGAGCGGTATCCGGATGTCGAAGCTTTGAGCCAGGCTACTTTTGATGAGCTTTTTCCGCTTATAAAAAGCATCAGTTACCCCAACAATAAAACCAAACATCTGATAGGCATGGCCCGGAAGGTGATGACGGACTTTGAAGGAGAAATACCCTCCACGGTCAAAGAGCTGATGACTTTACCCGGCGTCGGCCGGAAGACGGCCAATGTAATCACTTCGGTGGTGCATCGGCAACCCAATATGGCGGTTGATACCCATGTTTTTCGTGTTTCCACCCGTATTGGTCTGGTTCGTAATGCCCAGACACCTTATCAGACGGAAATGCAGTTGATCAAACACATTCCCAAGGAAAAGATCCACAAGGCACACCACTGGCTCATTCTTCACGGACGATATATTTGCGTGGCCAGAAAACCCAAATGTGAAATTTGCGGCTTACGGCCGGTTTGCAATTACTATAAAAAGTATGTAGAAAAATAAATCAATCTGAATAGAGTATATTCCCGGCAACAGCGAGCTTTGAGAAGACCTGTACACGGGAGGCCTACCCGTTTGCCCTCTCTGCCACCTCAAGCAAATACTGCCCATAGCCGCTTTTCAACAGCGGTTGGGCCAGGGCTACAAGTTGTTCTTTATTAATAAACCCTTTCAGGTAAGCGATTTCTTCAATACACGCTACTTTTATACCCTGACGATTTTCAATTACCTGTACAAAATTGGAGGCTTGCATCAGAGAATCAAAAGTTCCCGTATCCAGCCAGGCCGTGCCTCTATCGAGGATAGAAACCTTTAGTTTGCCTCTTTTTAAATACGCCTTATTGATATCTGTAATTTCATATTCTCCCCGGGCGCTCGGCTTCAGCTCTTTAGCAATTTTCACCACCTCGTTATCATAGAAATACAAGCCCGGCACCGCATAATTGGATTTAGGTTTCTCCGGTTTCTCTTCAATGGAAAGTACCCTGTTGTCTTTGTCAAATTCCACCACCCCGTAACGCTCGGGATCAGACACATGATAGGCATAAACGATCCCTCCGTCGGGATCGGTATTCCCTCTCAACTGGCGTCCCAATCCCACTCCATAAAAGATGTTATCCCCCAATACCAGAGCTACTTTATCCCGGCCAATAAAATCTTCTCCTATCACAAAGGCCTGCGCCAGGCCATTGGGAACTTTTTGTTCTGCATAACAGATCCGGATCCCCAGCGTATCCCCATTACCCAATAAGCGTTCGAAATGCGGCAGATCATGGGGGGTAGAAATAATCAGTATTTCAGAAATTCCGGCCATCAACAGAATAGACAAGGGATAGTAGATCATCGGTTTATCGTATACCGGCATGATCTGTTTACTAATGGCGTAGGTAATGGGATGCAGGCGCGTCCCCGAACCGCCCGCCAAAATAATTCCTTTCATTCGTATCTTTTTTATTTCATAAATTAATGCCTTGGTTACTTAACAACCCTTTAGATCTTTGGCGCTAAAGTTTAAGGGCAGCAGCCGGGAAACCGAAGAAACAGCATAAACCGCTCCCCCTTGCCCGGCCATCAGAATTCGAATGGGAAACTCCTGCCTATTCTCATATTCCAAGAGACTCTGGCGGCATATTCCACAGGGGGAAATCGGATGATCGTCCTTGCCGCTTTTACTCTTAAAGCTAACCGCGATGGTGGAAATGGTTTTGCCGGGATATCTTGAAGAAGCGGCAGATAAAACGACTCTTTCCGCACAGATACCAGCGGGAAAGGATGCATTTTCCTGATTACTTCCCGTAACGATGATGCTATTTTCCAACAGCAGAGCAGCTCCTACCCTGAAGCCCGAATACGGAGCATGTGCATTTTGCACCGCCGCCCGCGCCTGGGACAACAACTTCCTGTCTTCCTCCGGCAGCTCTTCTTCGGAGAGGTAACGGTCCATTTGAAAAGTATGTGTCACCCTTTCCATAGCGCAAGCTTAATTAATGAATTCCACTGAACAGCCTTCTCCAGCGGATACCGTGATCCCCATAGCTCATCCAGATAAACCATGCTTTCCCCACGATATGGTCTTCTGGTACAAATCCCCAATATCTGGAATCCAGGGAATCATCCCGGTTATCGCCCATCATCCAATAATAGTTCATCTTAAAGGTATAAGTATCCGTTCGCTTCCCATTGATGTATATCTGGCCGTTTTTTATCTCCAGCTTATTATGTTCGTATACCCTGATAATTCTTCTGTATAATTCAATATTCGAAGTATCAATATGAATAGTAGCACCCTTTTTGGGAATGTATATCGGACCATACTCATCAGCGGCCCATTTAAAACGGGCCGTATCGCGGGGAAAGATCGCCGGATCGATAAAGGTATTGAGCTCCTTTGTAATATTTTCCACCATATTAAAATGGCTCAGATTAGCAGAATCTTCCGGGGTGAGATTAAACTCATAAGAGGAAGTGGTGGGATCCATATGGCGCGGCGGCGCTATTTTCAGGTCATTTAACCGGTTGGGATTAAATACGCTTCCATTGGTTTGCACCAGATACAGTTTTTGAGAATGGGGAGGGGTTTCTTCTCTTTTGCCATTGATATATACCACTCCGTGTATCACCTGTAAGGTATCTCCTGCAATACCCACACAACGCTTGATATAATTTTCTTCCCTGTCTACGGGACGGGTTTCAATTGTATAATTATTATACACATAAGCCCTGCCATGGCGACGAATCATTTCATAATAATCCGCTTCGGATCCCTTCAATACCGTATCTCCTTCCGGGAAATTGAAAACCACCACATCGCCCCGTTCTACGTCGCCAAAGCCGGGCAGGCGATGGTAGCCAAAATGGGGCCAGTTGGAATAAGAACGGATATTCAGGATCGGAATCGTACTCATTGTAAAAGGGACCGCCAGGGGCGTCATCGGGACGCGGGGACCATAACTCAGTTTATTTACAAACAAGAAATCATGAACCAGCAGGGTCTTTTCCATAGAAGGCGTGGGAATGGTATAAGCTTCAAAAAAGAAAGTCCGGATAATACTGGCGGCGATGATCGCAAATATGGCCGCATCCACCCATTCCCTCAGGGTAGATTTCTTTTTTTTCCTACGCTTCCCTTTTTTCTCAGATGCAGGCGGTTCCGGTGAAGTATAAACCGGCCGTCCTTTCTTCTGTATTTTCTGGCTCATATTTTATTTGCTGATAGTTCAATCCCAAAATGGCAAAAGTACCATTCCTTTCTCAGTTTTTAATTTTTATATTCATAAAATATTACAAATATGAAGGAGAATGTACTATGCTTGTTCTCTTGTTAAAAAGTACTCAATGCCCAATTGATATCCCGTCAAACCCAGTCCGCAGATACTTCCCTTGCAAACCGGCCCGATCAACGACTTATGGCGAAAAGCTTCCCTGGAAAAGACATTGGAAATATGTATTTCAATCACTTCCGAAGGGATGGCGGCTATGGCATCCCGGATAGCCACACTGGTATGGGTATAAGCTCCGGCATTGAGCAGGATACCCTGACGGCTAAAGCCCGATTGGTGAAGCTGGTCTATAAGGCGTCCCTCCGCATTACTCTGAAAATAAGACAGCTCCACCTCTTTATACCTGGTTTGCAAGTACTCAAAATAATCCTCAAAAGACCGCCGGCCATAGATTCCGGGTTCTCTTTTGCCCAACAGGTTAAGGTTAGGACCGTTTATAATGGCTATCTTCATTCATATAAATTTTGTTTCTGAAATAACAAGCTGAAAGCGCGTTTCGGTTCGATCTCTTAAGGCCTTCCCTACGCTGCCGGTATCTATTTCTCGTTTACAGCCGTAGTATATGCGTATAAGTTTGTGGGAGCCGGCTGTCCGGGAGCAAGCCGGCTAAATTGCATGGGACAACCCATCTTGCGGGAAGTAGCACAGGAACTCATCACCATTATGAAACACAAGAATGCTATAGCAGGCATCCAGTTAAGGACTTTATTTTTCAACATGGCCTTTTTCTTTTTCACGCTAAAGGTAGACAATTATTAGGAATTCAGGTAATTTCGCTACATGAAGAAGATACATTTTATCGCGGTTGGCGGTAGTGTTATGCATCAATTAGCGATTGCCCTGAAGGAAAAAGGCTACCGGATAACCGGCAGTGATGACGATTTTTATGACCCGGCCCGATCCAATCTGAAGCAGCATCATCTTTTACCCGAACCGGGATGGGACCGCAGGCGTATCTCGCCGGATACAGATGCCGTTATTTTGGGAATGCACGCCCGCGCAGATAATCCGGAATTGATAAAAGCCCGTGAACTGGGGCTGCCTGTTTTTTCATTTCCGGAATACATATATGAAGAAAGCAGGAATAAAAAGCGTATCGTAATAGGAGGGAGCCATGGGAAAACGACCATCACTTCAATGATCCTGCATGTGCTTAAGCAATGCCATAAAGACTTTGATTTCCTGGTTGGCGCACCCATTCCCGGTTTCAGTCAATCTGTGAAAATAAGCGAGGCTCCCCTGATCATTTGCGAAGGCGATGAATATCCCGCTTCTCCCCTTAAAAAGATCCCCAAGTTCCTGTTTTACAAACCTCAAATAGCCGTATTAAGCGGTATTGCGTGGGATCATATAAATGTATTTCCCACCCTTGAAGAGTATAAGGCACAATTCGCTCTTTTCATACAAACACTTCCTCCGGGAGGCACGCTGATCTATAACCAGACGGATGAAACGCTTCAAAACCTGGTGGCATCCCACGGGCAAAAATTAAGACTACTCCCTTACCGGCTTCCCGCATTTCAGATCAAAAACGGGATTACCAGGGTCTTTATGAACGGTAAAAGCGAAACAGTAAAGATATTTGGACAGCACAATTTACAAAACCTGCAAGCGGCCGCACTGGTTTGCCGGGAGCTCGACATTTCCACTTCCGCGTTTTTAAACGCTATAAAAGATTTTGAAGGGGCCTTACGGCGTCTTGAGAAGGTCTTTGAGAATGAAGAATCGCTTATTTTCAGAGACTTTGCTCATGCTCCATCTAAAGTGAGGGCGAGTATGCAGGCGGTAAAAGATCAATATCCGGACAGGCGGTTGACCGCCATACTAGAACTGCATACGTATAGTAGTTTGAATCCCTCTTTCCTTCCCCAATATGCACATACGATGGATGCAGCTGATGCAGCCTGTGTTTATTATAGTTCCCATGCCATAGAGATAAAAAAGCTCCCCCCGCTTTCACCGGAAAAAATCCGCGAGAGTTTTGGCCGGGAAGATCTGGAGATCATACACGAGCGGGAAGCATTAAAACAGTTTATTTCCCACCAAAGTCCGCTTCAAACCAACCTGCTGATGATGAGTTCAGGCAGTTTTGAAAATCTTTCCACCGAAGAAATAATCAATCTGTGGCAGGAAAAGAAAGCGGTTATTCCCTGATTTCCATATTTTTTGAGAACTTTACCACTCAATCTTGTCTTATGAAAAAGTTAGCACTCGACCGTCCGCTGGCATTTATTGATCTGGAAACGACAGGTACGCATATCGCTAAAGATCACATCATCGAAATCGCCATCGTAAAGATAATGCCTGACGGCAGCACGCTCTGTAAAACCAGGCGGATCAATCCCGGTATTCCCATTCCTGCGGAAACCACAAAGATTCACGGCATCAGCGACGAGGATGTAAAGGATTGTCCGACCTTCAAAGAGATCGCTAATGAAATAAGGCAGTTTATCGGGGATAGCGATCTGGCAGGATATAATTCGGATCGTTTTGATATTCCCCTATTAGTAGAGGAGTTTCTGCGTGTAGGTCTGGACCTGGACATGCGCAACCGCAGACAAATTGACGTGCAGACCATCTTTCACCAAATGGAGAAACGGACGCTGAGCGCCGCCTATCAATTTTATTGTAAAAAAGATCTGAAAGATGCGCATGCGGCGGAAGCTGATGCCCGGGCCACCTATGAGATCCTTGAAGCCCAACTCAACCATTACGAAGATTTGAAAGAAGATGTAGGCTTCCTCTCCAAGTTTACCACCCGGGACGAATTTGTGGATCACGGCCGCCGGATAGTGATGCGGAACGGAAAAGAAGTCTTCAACTTCGGAAAATACAAGGGCCAGCCCGTGCGCGAGGTATTGAAAAAAGAACCACAATATTATGATTGGATGATGCGATCAGACTTCCTTCTTCATACCAAGCAAAAGCTGTCAGAAATCTTCAATGATATGATGTTAAAGAAATCTTAATATAAGTTACCGCAGGTATCGGTGTACCGCTTATTGGTACTTTTACGTATCCTGAACAATGACCTGATGTATTGAAAAAGCTTGTCATCATACCCACTTATAATGAAAAGGAAAATATAACTCCTGTTCTTCAGGCCGTACTTTCTTTAAAAACATCTTTTGATATATTGGTCATTGATGATCATTCCCCCGACGGTACGGCCGAATTGGTTAAATCCTGCCTGAAAGATCATCCCGAAAGGTTATTCCTTGAAGAAAGAAAAGGCAAACTGGGGTTAGGCACCGCCTATATCCACGGATTTAAGTGGGCTCTGAGCAAAGGATACGATTATATTTTTGAGATGGATGCCGACTTTTCCCATGATCCCAAAGACCTGCTCCGGCTCTATGCGTCCTGTCACGAGGAAGGGACAGATGTGGCGGTAGGCTCGCGTTATGTAAAAGGAGGAGAAACCAGGAACTGGCCCTGGGATCGAAACTTTCTTTCACGCGGGGCTTCTTTATACGTCCGGTTGATCACGCGGATACCCATAAAGGATGCCACGGCAGGCTTCGTTTGCTATAAACGCAAGGTACTGGAGGCCATAGACCTTGACCGTATTAAATTCGTAGGATATGCTTTTCAGATCGAGATGAAATTTACCGCCTGGAAATTGGGCTTTAAGGTCGTGGAAATCCCTATCACCTTCACCGACCGGAAACTGGGCGCCTCGAAAATGAGCAAAAATATTATCAAGGAAGGCGTTATAGGGGTTCTGCAAATGCAATGGAAATGGATGAGAAACCGTTAAACAAGGGCTATGATCCCCCAGCCTTCTAGCGGAACCATCCCTGTATGGCCCGCCATACATCCATGCCATTTGCAAACAACAGCAAACCTAAAAGAATGATCATGCCCGTTATCTGGGCATATTCCAGGAACTTTTCGTTGGGTTTTCGCCCCGTGACCATTTCGTATAAAAGGAATAATACATGCCCTCCGTCTAATGCCGGTATGGGAAGGATATTCATAAAAGCCAGGATGAGGGATAATATAGCAGTCCATAACCAGAACACCTGCCAGTTCCAACTCGGAGCGAAAGCTTTGGCAATAGAGCCGAAACCGCCCAATCCTTTATAAGCGCCGGTAGAAGGTTTAAATATCAAAGAAAAAGATTTGATATAGGCGCCCAATTTATCAACAGCCATACGTACCCCGGCTGGAAAAGAAGTGAAGAAGCCGTATTTGATATGCTCCACCTGAAGAAATCCCATATCTTCCAATCGGTTATAGTCGGCCAGTGTATAAAAGCCCAAGGTTCCTTTCTCCGATACGGGAAATACTAAAGTATCCCTGGCTCCATTCCGCAGTACCGTAACGGCCACTTGCTGCCCTTTATGGTTTTTCAGACTTCTTCTCACCATGCTGAATAGCGGAGTCTTCTGATGATCTATCCCCACGATCCGGTCTCCTTTGTGAAGTCCTCCGATCGCCGCTTTAGAATCCGGCAAAATGCTGTCCACTATAGCCGGGATAGCCGGCGAAAAAAGGCCTCCGCTCTTACCGCTGCTGATGATCTGAGCTACCAGATCCTCCGGCATTTCCAAAGTAAATACCGAATCATTCCGCTGTACTTTCACCTGCCGGGCATAGATCATTTTTCCATTCAGATCATCGAAATAAGTAACCTTTTCCCCATTAATAGCCAGGATACGGTCCCCGTCATTAAAACCCAGTTGGTAAGCCAGGGAATCGCTGCATTCTACGCCGTACTCTAATCCAGACATGGGGATCTTTTGTTCTCCCCAGGTCCAGAGGATCATTGCAAAAATGACAAAAGCAAGCAGTACATTCATGGTCACTCCGGCGATCATTACGATGAGCCGCTGCCAGGCCGGTTTGGAACGAAACTCCCAGGGCTGGGGCTCCCCCTTCATTTGCTCTTTATCCATGCTCTCATCAATCATGCCGGCTATTTTCACGTAGCCTCCCAGGGGAAGCCACCCGACGCCATATTCCGTATCCTTTATCTTTTTCTTGAAAAGAGAAAACCAGGGGTCGAAGAAGAGATAGAACTTTTCCACTCTGCACTTAAAGATTCGCGCGGTAATATAATGCCCAAATTCGTGAAGAATGACCAATATGGATAAGGAGAGTATGAGCTGTGCCGCTTTTATTAAAATAACGCTTAAGGTCATAATATCTGCTGTTTACCTTTTTTCTTCAATCAGTTTTCGTGCAAGGCGTCGTGCCTCCTGATCGCTTTGTTCAAAAATTTCAAGAGAAGAAGTACGCTCAAAAGTTACCTGGCCCATCACTTTTTCAATAATTTCGGTCATATCCAGAAAACCAATAATATTCTTCAAAAAGGCCTGCACCACTTCCTCATTTGCCGCATTCATGACACAAGCCATGTTGCCTCCTTTATTTAAAGCCTCTGTTGCCAGCGCAAGATTACGAAAAGTTTTGATGTCCGGAGCCTCAAACTTCAGCTTGTGATAAGATTTAAAATCAAGACGTTGAAAATTATTAGCCCGTCTTTCGGGATAAGTCAGGGCATACTGTATAGGCAGCTTCATATCCGGCACCCCCATTTGTGCTTTAATAGACCCATCCGAGAACTGTACCATGGAATGGATAACAGACTGTGGATGCACCAACACTTCAATCTGCCCGGGATCAAGGTCAAATAACCAGCGTGCCTCTATCATTTCCAAACCTTTGTTCATTAAGGTAGCGGAATCAATAGATACCTTTTCTCCCATTTCCCAATTGGGATGTTGCAGGGCATGGTCTTTTTTCACATTCACCAGGAAATTGGTCTTTTTTCCCAGAAACGGCCCTCCGGATGCCGTAAGAATGACCTTTTCAATGGTTTGCACCGATTCGCCGCGGAGACATTGAAATATGGCCGAGTGCTCTGAATCTACCGGTATCAACTCGGCATGGTTTTCTCGGGCTACCTGCATCACCAGTTCCCCGGCGACCACCAATGTTTCTTTGTTGGCCAGGGCAACAGTCGTTCCTTTTTCGAGTGCCGCCAGGGTAGGCTTCAATCCTGCAAACCCCACAATGGCCGACAACATCAGGTCTATATGCGCTCCGGCAGCAGCTTCACAAAGCGCATCATTCCCCGCTTGTACAGCTATCGGCAGATCATCCAGGGCGCTTTTCAATTCGTCCCCTTTGCTTTCATCTCCAAGAACGACCAATTTCGGATTAAATCGTCTGGCCTGTTCAATGAGCAACGTACTATTGGAGTGCGCGGTAAGCACTTCCACTTCAAATTCATCAGGGAACAGTTCAACAACCTCCAAAGCCTGCCGGCCGATAGAACCGGTGGCTCCAAATATCCCAATACGTTTTTTCTCCATATTAATACTATATAAGAAAGCTAAATAGGCAGCCCAAGAAGTATATCCGGCCTGTCGCCTATTCAGAGGGTTTTATAAAAGGCATCAATTTTCCGGCAATATTGCGATCATTGCTCAGTCGCGGTACTTTATTTTGCCCGCCCAGCTTGCCGATAGATTTCATATAATCAATAAAACCATTTTCTCTCACCGGCCGGATCTTTAAGGGCTGTAGTATATGGCCCTGCTGCAAATCTTTATAATAAATATTTTTTTCCTGCAATTGATGATCTACTTCCCGGGCAAAACTTTCTAGATCGGCAGGCTGATTCTCAAATTCGATAAACCATTCATGATAGGGTCTTTCCCCTTCAGGTGTCTGAATAAACGGGGCCACGGTAAATTCCACTATTCTTGTGTCTTTTTGCTCTGCAATTTTCATCAGGCTGCTTTCCACTTCTTCAGTGATCACGTGTTCCCCGAAAGCTGAAATAAAATGTTTCGTACGACCTGTAACCGTCAGCCGGTATGGATCCAGGGAAACAAACCTTACAGTATCTCCCAGGTTATACCCCCATAATCCTGCATTGCTGTTAATAATCATGGCATAATTTTCTCCTTTTTTCACCTCCTCCAAAGAAAGACGGGTAGGATTTTCATCAAATATTTCGGCTTCCGGAACGAACTCATAAAAAATTCCCGAATTGGTATTTAATAACAAGCCTTCCGCCTCCCGGCTGTCCTGGAAAGCAAAAAACCCTTCCGATGCGGGAAAGGTCTCTACCGTATCCACTTCTTTTCCGATTGCATCAAATAAATTCTTCTTATAGGGTTCAAAATTGACGCCTCCATGTACAAGTACCGAAAAGTTAGGAAATAACCGGCTCACCCGCTTCCCGCTTTTTTCAATTAAACGGTCAAAATACATCTGCATCCAGGGAGGAATACCGCTGATAAGCCGCATGTCTTTTTGAATCGTTTCCGCTACTATTTTATCCAGCTTGGTCTCCCAGTCCTCGATACAATTGGTTTCAAAACCGGGCAACTGGTTTTTTCTCAGATAATAAGGTACATGGTGATTTACAATACCGCTCAGCCGACCGGTAGGAATGCCTCCCGTGCGGGTAAGCGTTGGAGAACCGGAAAGAAAGATCATCTGTCCGCCGGTAAATTTATTGTTCCCGGTCTCGGCAATATAACATAGAAGAGCATTCCGGGCGGTATCTATATGGTTTCCTATAGAATCTTTGGTAATAGGGATAAACTTTATGCCGCTGGTCGTACCTGACGTCTTTGCAAAATAAAGAGGCTGTCCTTTCCAGAGAATATTCTGCTTCCCCTCTTTCACCTTTTCCAGATAGGGGGCAAGGGCCTCATAATCGCGTATGGGTACGGCCCGCCGGTATTCATTATATGAAGTAATTTCTTTAAAGGAGTGATCTGAGCCGAACAGCGTCTTACGGCCGTTTTTGAGTAAATTCTGCAAGATGGCTTTCTGATGTACCAGGGCCTGTCTGGCATCTTTCTGTACCTTTTTATAAATATATTGGGCAAAGGGTTTGGCCAGCAGGGGTTTAACTTCCATGAAACAGCTTCTTTTCAATCTTTATAAAAAAGGTAATCACGTTAAAGAAAGCACAAAAGTAGGAAATTTGAGCCCGCTATATGCTATAATTTTGATAAAAAATTTGCCATTTGAAAAAGTCAGACTACTTTTGCACAAATTTATATTCATAAAATTATGTTCACAGTTGTTAACATCGCTGGTCAGCAATTCAAAGTTACCAAAGACCAGGAGATTTTTGTACACCAGCTAAAAGGCGAAGCGGGAGACAAAGTAGAATTTTCCGACGTACTTATGCAAACTGATGGCGATAACAACATTACTGTTGGTAAGGATGTAAAAGCCACTGTAAAAGCAGAGATTCTTGAACATGTTCAGGGAGACAAAGTGATCGCTTTTAAGATGAAACGCCGGAAGGGTTTCCGCAAAAAAATAGGTTTTCGGCAGCATTTTACCAAAATCCGTATCAACGAAATTGTTTAGTTTCTATTATTCCATTATATTTGACTCCATAAAACATTATCATGGCACATAAAAAGGGTGAAGGAAGTGTAAAGAATGGGCGTGACTCAAGAAGTAAACGATTGGGTGTGAAGATTTTCGGTGGCCAGCCGGCCATTGCCGGAAATATTATTGTGCGCCAGAGAGGTACGGTATACCATCCTGGAAAAAATGTAGGGGTGGGTAAGGATTTCACTATTTATGCATTGGCTGACGGAGTGGTAGAGTTTAAAAAAGGACATAAGGCAAGAACTTATGTATCTGTAAATGCCGTTGATCCCATTCCCCAACCTGAAGCATAACCATGCCCTGTCCATATCAGACAGTTCTGCCATAATGTTTTTTAATTCGCATTTACTAACCCAAAATTCAAAAAACAATGGCAACAACACGTAAAAGAGCTGCTTCTCCTAAGAAAAGAGCAGCCAAAAAAAGCGCCGTTAAGAAACGCGCTACCAAAAAACGTGCAACTAAAAAGCGCGCTACCAAGAAAAGGGCCGCTACCAAAAAGCGCGCTACCAAACGGGCAACGAAGAAACGCGCTACCAAAAAGCGCGCAACGAAGAAAAGAGCTACTAAGAAGAGAGCTACCAAAAAGCGCGCAACGAAGAAGAGAG